>MESE01000028.1 GCA_001770855.1 Burkholderiales bacterium RIFCSPLOWO2_02_FULL_57_36 | reverse complement strand
ACTCTTGGACGACGGTGGGCATTACTTTAAAAACCACAGCATAGAGATGACTGAGTCCCACCAGGCTGAAAAGACTTCTATTCCCGGAACCGCTGTGAGCTTGGCTCAATCACTTGGCCTGGAACGTGATGAAATTAGATCAGTAAGAGATCCGGCAGAACAAATAGGGCGTTTGCAGATACCTCAAGAATGCCTCGCGCGACATGCCTATCACCGAATCGTTATTGAAGATTCTTCTACGAGGCTCTCGTTTGAAACGAAAGTATTTGGACGTGCACCATATGCCGATGGTCTTGCGAAGATCATTTCGGCCGTGCGGGCTAACCAGTTGGAGAGCCGACGATACAATATTATCGAGTTCGTGAAAAATGGCTGGATCTGATTTTTCTGGTTTTGCACCTAACTCGGCAATCGGCCCATCATCAACAATGATGCCGTTGATCCGGTCGTCTGAACGTTAGGCGCCCCAAGGACTCCACGATGATCACCAGCCGCTACTGCACGACGATGGCCGACCACAACTCGTGGATGAATGCGAAGATGTATGCACTCTGTGCAACCCTTTCCGACATTGACCGCAAGAAGGACCAGCGCGCGTTCTTCCACTCAATTCACAGCACGCTCAACCATATCTTGTCCTGCGACCTCATGTTCCTGGCCAACTTCAAGGAGAACACTGTCTTTGCGGAAAGCGAAGGCGATCTCTACGAAGACTTCAGTGAGTTAAGCAAGAATCGACGTATCGCTGACGCCAAAATCTCGCAGTGGGCAAAGTCCGTGCAGCTTGATTGGCTGGAAGCCGCCTCGGAGTACACGCACTTTGAAGACGGTGTGGCGCGCACCGTAACTCAGGGGTTCTGGGTCGTTCACATGTTCAATCATCAGACTCATCATCGCGGCCAGATCACTACGCTGCTCACACAGTTGGGCCACGACATAGGCTCTACCGACCTTCACATGTCCGTACCACTTCCCTCATGAGGGCGCCTACCCCGTCCGTCGAAAGAACATTCCCCGGCCTATGATCCGGCGATTCTGTTCAAAATCGTGCTGCTGGCGAACGCGCCCGCCGCGAGAACGTCCTGTCTGATCCTTGACAGATTAGGACGATTGTCCTAATCTATTTTAAATGTAAGAGGTTCGACCCACACCTGCTGCGCCAAGCCGAAGGAGATCATCATGTGTGCAGATTTGTTCGAGCCGATTCAGTTCGGCGGCCTTAAGCAGCCTGACGCGTGAAGCGCGGTTGGCAGGAGAGATATTTTTCATGAGCGACAAGACAACCCGCGATCACATTGTGGAAGCTGCCGATCAGTTTTTCTATCGGCAAGGTTACGAGCATACTTCGTTCTCGGACATTGCGGATGCCGTGCAGATCTCGCGCGGCAATTTTTACTATCACTTCAAATCCAAGGATGAGATTCTGGCTGCCGTGATTGAGGTACGTTTGGCTAATACACGGAAGATGTTGGAGCAATGGGAAATCGAAGGGAAACAACCCGCGGATCGCATCCGGAGTTTTATCCATATTCTGATCGCGAACCGGGCCCACATAAAACGTTACGGCTGCCCGGTTGGCACGCTATGCACTGAGCTTGCGAAACTGAATCATGCCTCGCAAGCAGAGGCAAACATGCTATTTACGCTGTTTCGGACCTGGTTGCGCAGGCAATTCACGCTGCTCGGCCGCAAGACAGACGCTGACGCGCTGGCGATGCATCTTCTCGCCCGCAGCCAGGGAGTCGCGACGCTGGCAAATGCCTTTCACGATGAGAAATTCATCAAGCAGGAAGTAAAACAGATGTGCGACTGGCTGAGATCGTGCGTGGAAAGCGCCGCGCTCAATGCACATGACGAGCATGGGGCAGGCGAACGCGTGAGGCGCTAAGGCGGGAGGAACCCCAAGAGAGCAGATCGATGGCCGGCTGTATCCAGCCGGTGGCGCAGGCAAACGCGTTTCGCCGTGGCGGCATGCAGGCTGAGTACCATTCCAACCAAGTTGATAGGAGAACAAATCCAATGTTTATCGTACTTCTTAAATTTTCCGGCAACAAAGGCCATGCCAGCCAATTCATGGAAGGCCATAAAGAATGGATCAAACGCGGTTTTGATGACGGCGTATTTTTGTTGGTTGGCAGTCTTCAGCCTAATGTGGGCGGTGGGATTGTGGCACACAATACCTCGCTGTCAGATCTTCAAAACAGAGTGAGCGACGATCCGTTTGTCGTGGAAAATGTTGTAAGCGCGGAGGTTCTTGAAATCACACCATCAAAAGCCGAGGAACGGCTAAAGTTTCTTCTTGGCTGAGTAACTACCCCGTAATGTAGAAAAATTTCCAAAACCCACATTGCGCGATTTTTACTGCTATAAGAATCAATGACTTTCAACGCTAAAAAATCGTCAAAATACATGTTTCTACAGCGCCGTTAAATTCGATATGTTGAATTCCTTTGAAGAAAAACGCTTCCGTTTAAAAGAGGCTGAAATATATGCTCGCATTGGCGGGCGCGGCCCGCCGCTTGTGCTGCTGCATGGTTATCCACAGACGCATTTTGCATGGCATTTGGTGGCGCCAATACTCGCGGAACAATTTACCGTAGTTGTCCCCGACCTCCGTGGTTATGGCAGGAGTATCGGTCCTGAACGCGACGTCGACCATGAAGGTTACTCAAAACGCAGCATGGCAAAAGACATTGTCGAAGTCATGAATGAGTTGGGGTACACGTCGTTCTTTGTCGCAGGGCACGACCGAGGCGGTCGCGTCGCTTATCGAATCGCATTTGATTTTCCGGACAAGGTGAAGAAGCTCGCCGTGTTGGATATCATTCCGACACCTGAAGCTCTTGAGCGCATCAATGCGCAAAGTGCCTGCCGTATGTACCATTGGTTCTTTCTTGCTCAACCTTATCCAGTACCAGAAGAGTTGATCGAAAAGGCGGCTGGCGACCATATTCAGCACTTTATCGAGACATGGGTTGGGCGTAACAAGAGCATCTCTTCGGTCGCAATGAATGAATATCGGCGATGTTTTGAGAATCCGCGTTCAGTGCTTGCGGCATGCGAAGATTATCGCGCCGGATTAGGTGTGGACGCAGAGCATGATCTCGCAGATCGCAATGCAGGCCGAAGAATCACCTGTCCCATGCTGGTGGTCTGGGGTGAAGAATACCGCGGCACCAAAGCTTCTGATCCAAAAGGAATTTGGGACAAATGGGCCGTGAACGTTCAAAGCATATCGGTCCCGACTGGGCACTTTCCACTGGAAGAGGAACCAGCCATCTCTTCCGAAGTTCTTATTCAATTCTTTATGGAATCCAACGCCTAATTAAATATCGATGCGTAAACGCGCCGATTTACAAGCAGCTAGGCGACCTGACTTTGCCACGCTACGTTGAGAGGGCTCCAGACATGAACCATCCAATGCAGTGCCGGTGCGGAATGTTGAAAGGCTACGTCAGCCACCCGGAAAAAGGGTGCCGGGGCGTGTGCTATTGCAAAGACTGTCAAGCCTTTGCGCATTTCTTGGGAACGACCGACGATATTCTGGACGAGATGGGAGGAACGGACATTGTCGCAATTCTTCCCAAGTACGTCACCTTTACCCAGGGCTTCGAAGCCCTCGCTTGCATGTCGCTCACAGAGAACGGACTTCTCCGCTGGTATGCGAGTTGCTGCAATACGCCAATCGGCAACACCTCGCGCGACTTCAAAATTGCCCATGTAGGACTCGTTCACACTTGCCTGGAGAATCCATCGAGAACCTTGGAAAACTCCTTCGGTCCGGTTCGCATGCGGGTAAACACAAAGAATGCCAAGGGCAAGCCAAAGTCGATGCCGATAAACACATTTGTTTCGATTCTTCGGTTTTTGGTCTCGCTGATTCGCGCTCGCCTGGATGGCAGCTACAAGCACACACCGTTCTTTGTCTCGGATCGGGGAACCCCTGTCGTGCCGCCAAAGGTGCTCACCAGCATCGAACGAGAGCGAGTGATGAATGCCGTTTGATTCTTCCATCCGAGGAAGCCACCGGCAACCCGTTGCCTGCCTTTCATGTCAAACGTTAGAACATTCATGCCAATAGCGATAATTGCATTCACGGGGAAAAGGCCGTTGAAATCGCGTTCAACGCTCATATCGCGGAAAAGCGCGGCCGAGCCCCACCGTATTTAGCCGAATTGCAACAAATTGTGAATCATTGCCGTTGTGTGTCCTGGCGTACAGTTCCATGGCTGTCAACCGCGTAACTTCGGGTTATTCGCAGAGATTGTCTGAAAGCGCTGCAGCACCGGATCATAAGTCTGGCGCAAGCCGAATTTGTGGTGTGCGGCAGGTTCCAGACAGGTACTCGTCGCATGTTCCGATCAAACTACGTTATCAAAACCGGAGGTTGTATGCCAACCGTATTAAACACAAGCTGTGCCACTTCGATTGTGCCATTCAACCAAGCCGCTGCTTGGAATCGCGAGGGGAACTGGGATGAATACCAATACCAGAACGCTCGCTGCCGCAACGTGGACAACGTGCCCAGGACTTCTTCCGGATTGCTTGCTCACAAGCGTAAGTGCGCCCTGGCTTATCTCGGCAAGCGTGCGCAGCTTCATGGCGGCGTGTGCAGCAAGATGATGCCGCGCGTTCTGACGCCGAGCGTGATCGCGGACCTTGAAGCGAGCAATCAGGCGAAACGTTTCAGCCTGTATCCGTGGATGGAAACGCTGATGAACCTGACGGCGGAGATCGAGCGCACCCAAGACCAAAGTGCGAATCCGGACAACGTGATTTCGCTGGTGCCGGTGTCGACGTATTATCGAAATAATCTGCGTCAGCTTAGCAAGCGGCAGCTTGGCACTGACGCTCCATTCTCCCGCATCTCCGTTCGCTCCCGCCTGGCGCGAAAATTACCCAGATAAAGTGAATGGCGAGTGACGTCCGTATCGAAGGAAATCTGTGCGGAAAAATAAATCCGCGATCCTCCGAAGGGTTCGGCATGTCATCTCCGGCACGGCTTCACGCCGTGCCGGCTTAAAGATCGACCAATACCTCAAATCCACCATAGATCATGCGCTTTCCGTCAAACGGCATGGAAGCCGGATTCATCATGTCGGCCATGCGTGGGTCCTTCATCACTTTGTCGTTGACCTCGTCGCGGTGGGCGCGTGATTCATACACGATCCAGGAAAAAATGACGGTTTCATCGGCTTCGAGATTGACGCTTTGCGGAAACGAAGTCAGCTTGCCGGGCTTTATGTCGTCGGCAATGCATTCGCGGAATTGCAGCGCGCCGTGCTCGCGCCAGATCGCGCCGGATTTGCTTGCAATTTCACGGTAGGCTTCCACATTTTTCTTGGGCAGCGGCAAAATGAAACCGTCAACGTAGGGCATGGCATTCTCCTGAAAGAAATAGATCCGTTGCGCCGGCAGTGCATATTTACCAGGCAATCACAACCTCCAGATTAGTCGGGGATAGTCAGGAAAACAAGGCGTTTATCGATCAGGCGAACTCGGCATTCAAGCAGCGCCGCTTTGCGTGCCGCGCTCCAGCGCGAGCCCAGAATGCGCGCGCCGGAAGGTTGATGATCACGTCGATCCGGTCGGTGGACGGTAGTTCGCGCATGCTGTGAATGTCAGTGCGCTGACCTTGCTCCAAGGTCGCTACTCCCACAAACAGGAGATTGACGTTCGGTAGATATTCTGGAATGATGCCGCACCGATAATTAATAAAAATATACTGATCAGGGGAAAACGGTGTGGGCATCTATTTACAGTCACCCTATAAGAATCTGTAGGTGACAAGATGCGATTTTGTTAGCTCTCGCTTAAATCAAGCTAGTTCGCTTGGCGTAGCAGTCGAAAAATGATTCCTTTCAAATGTTTTTTTCACTAAGCATCGACAGCTGTATCGATCATTTCAACCAACTGGCTAAAAAATAAGCAGTACAACTAAAACAAGAATATCAAAGCCAATTGGCGATATTGAAGTTGCACCATATTGGCAAAATCAGAGAGGTTTAGATGCGCTTCAATAATAAAATAAAACAAGTTTTTATCACGGTTATTCGATTGGCGGTACAACGGAAAATTGCTCTCGATCTAGTGGTTCTCGAACGCATTCTCAACTACGTTTTCATTGCGTTCTTGCTAGGGTCATCCAGCGTTCATGCCATGGGTGTATCGCGCGGAAATGATTGTGATGCGACTTACACTTTTAATGGGTTCCCAGATTATTGGGCAAGCGCTAATGGGCAAACTAAACCGTTTATTGGCCACTCTTTGGCTGGTGGGGGTGGCTATTGCGAGTACGGTTATTTTATTTCTGGGAACGGAAGCGCACTTTCAATTACGAACAATCAGCTAGCGAACGCATATGTTTTATGCTCCGATGGAAGTAAGGAGATAGACTACCATACCGATCTTCGACATTATTGCCTCAAAGTCTGCCCTGCCGGCCAAAAGTATTACGAAGATGTAAAGCAGTGCAGGGATGTTATTCCTATACCTACGGACAAGGCACCCCCTGCCAAGCCAAGTAATAATGGCGCTAGCTGCTCACCAAAACCTCAGCCATGCGTTGCCGACCCGATCAATCCGGGCACTGGCAACCACTGGCAAGTTGAGAGTGACTATGCAGCGGGCGAACTATCGTTTGCGCGCACCTATAACAGTAGCCCCTTTAGCACCGATGCCGGTGTGGTCCGCAACTTCGGCGCGCAGTGGACCCATTCCTACGATTCCAGCAGGCTGAGCCGTATCCCAGATCCTACGCAATATCCGGTGAGTTGCTATACCAGGCAAGACAACGGTGCCATCTTTTGTGAAGGGCCAAAGTCCAGTACCAATCGCGATGGTGTCGCCATCGTTCGCCCCGACGGCAAGAAATACACCTTCAGCAAGAGCGGTGCGGCGTGGATTGGTGATGCCGATGTGAACGACCGCATCACCGCAAGCTATGGCACAGACGGTATTACTATCATCGGCTGGACCTATGTATCAGTCCGGGGCGATGTCACTGAGCGCTATGACGCGACTGGCTTGCTGCTGTCGATCACGACCCGTGCCGGCACCACGCAGCGCATGACATACAGTAATGGCGCAACCAACGACACCCGTGTCGGCCGTGGTCCGGCCGATGCACCGGCTTGTTCCAACGTGCAGGCCGGCGCGGCCTTGCCCGTCGGGCGCCTGTTGTGCGTGACCGATCACTGGGGCCGTCAGCTGCAATTCGAATATGACCCCGGGGGCCGCATCACCAAAGCCATTGATCCTAGCAATCAATTCTATTTATATGAGTACGATGGCCCATCTGGTGGCTGTCTTGCCGCCAGCACTACTAATCGTGCGTGTTCAGCCAACAACCTGACTAAAGTTACCTATCCGGACCATAAGAGCAAGACCTACTTCTACAATGAAGCGGTGCACATCAATGGTGGCGTGGCCTGTGCCAACACCGTTGTTATTGGCAATGGCTTCGGCGGCCTGCTCAACCAGTTGACCGGCATTGTCGACGAGAATGGTGTGCGCTATAGCAGCTGGACCTTTGATTGCCAAGGCAGGACCACGTCCAACGAACTGGCCGGTGGCGTGGGCAAAGCCACGCTGGCTTATGGCGCATGGAATGCCGACAATGCAACTACGACGGTGACGCATTATTTGGGCACCCTAGCGAACCCGCAGACGACCGTGCGCAGCTACACCTATCAAAAGGTGTTGGGCATTGCTAAGAATGCCGGCATCGATCAGCCATGTGCCGAATGCGGTCCTATCAAGAGCCGGATATATGACGCTCATGGCAACGTTGTCAGTCAGACCGACTTCAATGGCAACAAGACAACGTATGTGTATGACCTGGCAAGGAATCAGGAAATGAGCAGTACCGAAGGATTCGGTACTGCGCAAGCGAGAACCATCACGACTGCATGGCACCCGACCTATCGCCTGCCGATAAAGATTGCCGAGCCGTTGCGTATTACGACGAACACATACGATGCCAAAGGCAATCTGTTGAATAAAAGCGTAGAGGCTACATCGGATGCGACCGGTGCCCAGGGCCTGTCTGCAACATCAGTTGGTTCAGCAAAGGCATGGGCCTATACGTACAATGACGTCGGCCAGGTGTTGGCTGCAAAAGGTCCGCGCACCGATCTCGATGACACGACCCGCTATGCGTATGATGCCGCTACTGGCAACCTGCAGACCATCACCAATGCGGCCGGGCATATCACGATCTTGTCGCACTACGATGCCAATGGCCGGGTCGGCAGAATTGTCGATGCCAATGGCTTGACCACTGATCTGGCGTATTACCCCCGCGGCTGGCTGAAGAGCAGAACCGTCACCGGCAATGGTGTCACGGAATTGACGAGCTACGGGTACGACGGTGTGGGCCAGTTGAAGAAGGTGAGTCTGCCGGATGGGTCGTGGATCGGCTACGATTATGACGATGCGCATCGCTTGACCGATACCTACGACAGTCTCGGCAACCGCATCAGCTACACGCTCGATGCAATGGGCAACCGGATCAGTGAACAGGTGACAGATCCGTCCGGCGCATTGGCCAGGCAAACGACCCGCGTCTACGATGCCCTGAACCGGCTGCAGGCCGTCACCGGCGCGGGACCGTAACGCGCAACGGGACCGCCGTCCTCTCCCACAAACAGGAGATTGACGCTATGCACGGTTTCTGGAATGATGCCGCCACAGAATGAATAAAAATACAATGATCAGGGAGCCGTCCGCCATGCGCCACACCTCTTTTACGCTGCGCCCGTTTGCCGGCGCGGTCTTGCTTGCGCTGCTGCCGGGTCTGGCGCTGGCCCAGCAAAACACCACCTATCAGTACCAGTACGATGCGGTCGGCAATCTCACGCAAATCACCGATCCGCTGCAACGCGTGACCACCCAATCCTACGATGCGCTCAACCGCCTCAAGCAACAACTGCAGCCGGCGCCTGTCGCGGGTGCACCCCGTCCCGTCATCGGCTATGCCTACGATGGCCAAGACCAACTGGTGTCGGTGACCGACCCGCGCACCCTGGTCACCACCTACCAGATCGATGGCCTGGGCAACCAGACCGCCATCGTCAGCCCCGACACCGGCACCACCCGCAAGACGGTCGATGCCGCCGGC
>MESE01000027.1 GCA_001770855.1 Burkholderiales bacterium RIFCSPLOWO2_02_FULL_57_36 | reverse complement strand
TTGACCTCAACTACTCGAACCGCCCGGTGCGGACCCGCATGCCGGGTGGTGTGGCAGGGGAGCAGCCAACTTGGCTGCCCCCTATGCCGATTTGTGCCAGTAGTCCGGCTGCGCATAGGCCCGACGCAGAAAATCGACGAACGCGCGAACGCGCAAGGGTAGATGCCGGCGTTGCGCAAAGACCGCATAGATGTCGTTGCCAGGAGAAGCGAATTCATCCAGTACCGTCACCAGCTTGCGCGATTCGATTTCGTTTCCGACCTCCCACATCGAGCGCCACGCCAAGCCTTTGCCTGACAAGGCCCAATCGTGCAGGACTGCGCCGTCGTTGCAGACCATGTTACCCGTGACTTTCAACGTAACGTTCCTGCCGTTCTGGCGGAAGGTCCAGCCGCGCTGACTGCCTTCGCTGCTTATGGCCAGGCAGTTATGTTTGGCCAGGTCGTCAAGCGATGCGGGCATGCCGTAACGCTTGATATAGGAAGGAGCGGCGACGACCACGCGCTTGTTGTCCGCGAGCTTGAGCCCGATCAGGCTGGAGTCCGTCAGATCAGCGATGCGGATCGCGACATCAATGCCTTCGCCAATCAAATCCACTACACGGTCGTTCAGGTTCAGCGTCAATGTGACTTCGCGATGATCAGACAAGAATGACGGCATCAGCGGCGCGACATGCTGGCGGCCGAATCCCGCTGGTGCGGATATCGTCAGATGGCCGCTTGCCTTCGCGCTACGCTCGGACACCGACGATTCGGCATTTTCAAGATCAGCCAGAATGCGTTGGCAGTTTTCCAGGAAAGCGGTGCCTTCATTGGTCAGCACGATCTTGCGTGTCGTACGCCGCAACAGCTTCACTCCCAGCCGTGCCTCCAATGCATCGAGCCGGCGGCCGATCATCGCCGGTGCGATGCCTTCCGCGCGTGCGGCGGCTGAGAGGCTGCCTCGGGCCGCTACTTCCACGAACGTTGAAATTTGCTTGAATTGATCCATCAGTGAGAACGGTCAATGCCGTTTAGGAGGTATCGCTATACTGGACTCGGAATGGTATAGATGGGCGCAAATCCGCCGCCCTCGGTTCTGAAGTTGGTGGTTTGTCCCTGATACATGCGCGCCGCGAGCAACTGGATGCCGCCATCATACGCATAAGCGCGGACGTCCAGCTTGAGGTCGACCGAATCCTGTTCCCGCGCCAGTCTGCGTGCGCTGGGCAATACCAGTGTCTGCGCTACGTAATCCCCCGCCAGAATTTCTTCCCAAACCCGCTTGGTCACCTTGTCGCCGCGATAGACGGCGCGGCTGCCAAAGCCGCTGGCCGGCTTGAAAAACAATTGGCGACGTTGCGACCACAGCGCTTCGGCATTGTCGGCGCTGACCAGAACGGTACGCGGAATACCTCTGGTCAGCGTATCGATCGCATCTTCCGGAAGGCCCCAACCGCGCAGTAGGGCGGCATCGGTCAATACGACCAGATTACGCTTGTTCGCGTACAGCGCATGCGCCCGTGGATGAGGGGTGATTACCGCTGCATCGGCCAGGTAAGCGGCACGCAATGCGGCGTGCTGCGGCTGTGAAAAATCGAAATCGGTAAGCCGGTTGTAGACCAGATCCACTTTTTGATCTCGGTGCCATAGCACGCCATCGCGAAACTCCAAGTGCTGCGGATCGAGTATCAATGCCTGTATGCCGCGACGGGCAAAAAGATCTTGAAACAGCAGAAATTCCGGATAAAGATATTGCGCCTCCGGTGCGGCATCGACAATCGCGATGGTCTTGAGCGATTCCCTGGTACGACCAGCGCCGGACTTCTCCCACTCGGCGGCGAACATCGTGACCAGCGCATCTTCCAACAGCTCGATCGGTACCGGACCATCCATCATGTCGCGTACTTCATCGCAGCATGCAAGCTGAGCTTTTGCCAGCACCGTGTTAAGCATAGCGCCGCCCGCATTGGTATTGATTTCCACCAGACGCGGCCCGTCGGCACCGAGATGAAAATCGTAACCGAAAAAAACACCAAGCGCTCCCGGTTCATGGTGCGCAATTTCCGGTGCCCAGCCAAGTACGGTCTGCCGGTAGGCCGGCATTGATACGACCTGTTCCACTACCTTGATAATGCGGGCCATTTGATCGACCTGCCGCTGCGTTGCAAAAACGCCGAATTTCGCAAACAGGTGCGGACGCTGTTCAATCAATCCGCCCGGTACGTGGCTGTCGCCCAGCACCTTATCCAGCTGTTGCTGCAATAGCGATGCGTCCACGTTGATGCAATGGCATTCGCGGTTGAGATGATCGGCAACCGCTTCCCACGGATTGTTTTCATCAAACGAACTGGCGGTGGTGCAGCAATTATTATTCATGGCAAGCATTTTCCGTTGATCATGGCACATTCAACCCGACCAATAGCAGGCAGGTTTTTCTCATGGTGCGGGATGGGTTCGAACCGCTGTTGGAATCAAACTGGCGGCGACTTGGGGAAATGCAAGTCGACCGGGATGTAAACTTTCGGCGTTACGGTCCACCACAGGCAAAGATCGGAACCGCGATTGTTGACCGGTGGCCGCCATCCGGGGCCACCGGGAGCATTCGTCACTTACGGTAAGCGGATACGCCTACCGTAGGCGGCTGTTTTTTTTTGCGGGTTTTTAATATTGGCCCATGAAATTCTTTTTCCCGATTTCGATTCCATTGTGACGAAGAATCGCATATGCAGTGGTTGCGTGAAAGAAGAATTGAGGCAATGCGTATTGCAGCAGGTATGTTTGTCCCTTGAAGGATTTGCTGTTGGGTCCGGCGCTGGTGGTGATGTCGCGTTCTTCACTGCCGTCGATTTGGTCCCGGGGCAGGCTGTCGATGAAGGCCACTGTCTTGGCAATGCGTGCCCTGAGTTCGGCAAAGCTTTGCTCGGTGTCTTCATATTTGGGTACTTCCATGCCGGCCAGACGTGCACAGGCGCCTTTAGCAAAGTCGGCAGCGATCATTATCTGGCGCGTCAACGGGAACATATCGGGGAACAAGCGTGCCTGTAACAGCGCATTCGGATCGATTTTCTTAGCAACAGCGTGCGTTTCAGCCTTGTCGAGAAGGTCGGATAAGCTCCCGAGAATCTGCTTGAATACAGGAACTGAGGCGGAATACATGGAAATGGTCATTCGTGGCTCCTATTGAAAAGTGCGACGATCATAACAAGAGCTAAACCTTTGTGCTGTGGCCTCGATATATCCGGGTAGGATATAGGCTCCATACTGATGGGCACAGCAATGGAAACAAGCAAATTTGCGGCAAAAAAACTTTTTCAACGACTTGATAAGTTTGCTATTCTGCAATGCAGAATTCAATTTCAATTTAGCATTGACCATCATCTTTTCTGCCATTATCATCACGCTGAGGTATCAAGGTATCAATAAACAGGAGACTGAAAAATGAAACTTAAATTGAACACTGCGCGAACCACATTTGCACTAGTAGCATTACTTGCAACCGGCGCTACCGCTGCACAGAGTGGGCAACAAGCTCCTGCAGGATTGCCGGCTACGTTGGCCTGGAGTGCCTATGATGTTGGGTCAGGCGGTTATAACCAGGCCGTCGCAATTGGTAATGCACTCAAGCAACGCTACGGCACCAACCTGCGTATTCTTCCAGGCAAGAGCGACGTATCGCGTACGCTGCCGATTCGCGAAGGTCAGGTGCAGTTTTCCGCGAACGGCGTCGGCGGCAGTTATTTGGCGCAGGAGGGCGTATTTGAATTCGGCGTCAAGCAGTGGGGGCCGCAGCCAATCCGCGCTTTGATGTTGAATAATTCAGATCAGGTATTGACCGTAGTGGCTGCCAAGGACTCCGGAGTCAAGACCGCCGCAGACCTGAAGGGAAAACGGGTTGCCTGGGTAATCGGATCACCTTCTCTGAATCAAAATATCACCGCAATTCTGGCGTTTGCCAATTTGACTTGGGACGACGTCACGCGCGTTGACTTCGGCGGCTTCGGCGCGGCGATGGATGGTGTCATCAATGGTCAGGCGGACGCAGCGTTCACGTCATCGATTTCCGGCAAGGCTTATCAGCTTGCAAAATCGCCACGCGGCATTGTCTACCCTGTCATCTCGCATAAGGACAAGGCCGGTTGGGAGCGCATGAACAAGACCGCGCCATTCTTTTTCCCATTCATGGGTTCCGAAGGTGCCGACCTCGATAAAAACAACAAGGTAGAGTCGGCATCCTATCCTTATCCGGTCCTGATGACGTATGACAAGCAAGACGCGAATACGGTATACGGCATGACCAAGGCAATGGTCGAGACATTCAACGATTACAAGGATGCCGCACCAGGGAACAACGGCTGGGCCGTCGAGCGTCAGAAGTTCGACTGGGTAATTCCTTTTCATGAAGGTGCAATTCGTTTCTGGAAAGAGAAGGGATTATGGAAACCTGAGCATCAAGCTCATAACGACAAGCTGATCGCTCGCCAGAAATTGCTTGCCGATACCTGGAAAACGGTGCAGGCCGCCAGCCATGCCGACGACAAGGCGTTTGAGCAAGCCTGGATGAAGGCGCGGGCCGATGCGTTAACGAAAGCCGGTTTGGCTCCAGTAATAACAAACTGGTAGTTAGTTTCGGCAATATATTTAATTAATCCATTTCACGGGTGCGGTACGCTGCACCCGTTTCTTTCTTATTGGCCAATATAATCGTGTCCGCTACAACTCCAACTTCAATTATTGCGCCTCCTGAAAGCCGTCATCGTACGTTGTCAGTATTCTGGCGAGGCGTCATCGTCGTTACCGGCGTGGTTGCGATACTGCTTGCACTTAACAAAATTCTGAACCTCGGATTTTTTGTCGGCTATACATTGCTCGACAATGCCTATCTATATTTACTGGCGGCGTTGTTGGTAAGTGCGGTTTTCCTGTTCCTGCCGGCAGGCTCACGTGCACGAACCGACGGAGTGCCGTGGTATGACGCAGTTTTGTATTTTTTGTCGATCGGTGTCTTTTGCTATTTCGCTTTTAATGCGCATCGCATTCTTACGGAAGCATGGGAATTCATGGCGCCGACAACTGCAATTTGGGTGGCGGGTCTGGGATGGCTGTTACTGCTCGAGGCTACCCGCCGTGCCGGTGGGACCGCGGTGTTCGTCGTAGTTGCGCTGGTTTCGCTGTATCCGGTTTTTGCGGCACAAATGCCCGGCCCGATTTCAGGCTTGCCGCAACCGTTCACCACCACCGCGGCGTATCATTTCACCAGCAGTGAAAGCGTGCTGGGCATTCCGACCCGTGCGTTCGGTGAACTGGTGATCGGGTTTGTCATGTTCGGTGCGGTATTGCAATATACCGGCGCGGCAAATTTTTTCAACAACATCGCCTTTGCATTATTCGGCGTGGTGCGCGGCGGACCGGCCAAGGTGTCGATTTTTGCCAGCGGCATGATGGGCTCGGTTTCGGGCAGCGTAGTGTCCAATGTGCTGACCACCGGCGTGGTGACGATTCCTGCAATGAAGCGAACCGGCTTTTCACCGGAATATGCCGGCGGCGTCGAGGCATGTGCCTCTACCGGTGGCGTACTGATGCCGCCGATCATGGGTGCCACTGCGTTCGTGATGGCATCGTTTCTCGGGATTCCCTATTCCCAGGTAATTCTGGCCGCGTTGATTCCCTCGCTGCTGTTCTATTTCGGCTTGTTCGTTCAGATCGACGGCTACGCTGCAAAGAAGGGGCTGCGCGGCCTGCCGCGCGCGGAACTGCCGGCAATCGGACGCACCTTCGCCGAAGGTTGGCAGTACGTTTTTGTGTTCGTGCTTCTGGTATGGATGCTGCTGGTGCTGCAGCAGGAAGCGGTTGCGCCTTTCTATGCCACTGCATTGCTGCTGGTAATCAATCAACTGTGGCCGCGCCACCGGCTCAACTGGAAGCGATTTTCGGCACTGCTCGAAGGCGTAAGCAAATCGCTTGCGGAACTGGCCGCACTTCTTGCCGGAGTTGGTCTCATTATCGGTTCGTTGTCGGTGACCGGCCTGGCCGGCACGCTTGCCAATGATCTTGTTTATCTTGCAGGCAACAATGTCTACATACTGCTGATAATGGGCGCACTGACCAGTTTTATTTTCGGCATGGGTATGACCATCACCGCCTGCTATATCTTCCTGGCAATCGTGCTTGCCCCACCGTTGGTGGCGGCTGGCTTCGATCCGGTTGCGGTGCATCTGTTCATGATGTACTGGGGCATGGTGTCGTTCATTACGCCGCCGGTAGCACTTGCAGCGTTTGTTGCGGCCGGCTTGGCCGGCGCGGCGCCTCTGAAAGTCGGATTCCAGTCGATGCGTCTGGGCAGCACCATGTATTTCGTGCCGTTCTTCTTTGTTCTTAATCCGGCATTGATCATGCGTGGTGAACCGGCCGAGATCGCCATCGTAGTGGCGACAGCATTTGCCGGGATCTTGCTGATTGCGTCGGCACTTGAAGGTTATCTGATCGGCTTTGGACGGCTCGGCCATCATGCGGCCGGATGGATGGCGCGCATCTTGACGTTCTTCGGTGGTTTGATGATGGCGCTTCCAGGCGGTGGCGATTTGGGGCTGAGCCATGTGCAGCTTTCACTGCTGGGCGTCGCTCTGGTTGTGCTTGGGTTGATATTGTCAAAGTTGACGAGACCGGCGGTGACCAGTACCACGCTGGCTTAGGAAGCGATCCTGATTGCCTCGAATGGCGGCTCGACGAGCCGCCATTTTTTATTCCCATTCCATTTTGTTCAGGCATGCACCCGCAGCAGGTTTTTTTACAGAATGGATCGGCTGCGAATCGACAAAAAAATCGCTTCGTATGAGAAATTTTTGCGGGGTAAGGCCGACTATTGCCGGGGAAAGGAGAGATGCTACCCGGCAGCGATTATTCCTGCCCGCGGTTGAGTTGGCCCACAAGCTTTAATCACGCACGTAACGCTTCTTGCAGCCGCGCACGCAGATTGCATTCCAGTTGCCAAGTGCGGCGTTCTTCACTGCTCGCCGCTTCTGCATCGAGCTCGGCGCCGGTCTTTGCAACCTGAGCCAGCAACAGGCGATTTGCCTGTTGCGGTTCGGGTTGCACGGCACCGAAAAAAGCCACGGTGTCGGCACGCTGGATCAACAGCGTGGGAAAATTTTCAACCTCCAGATCGCCGACGACATCGGCTTGATCCTCGATGTCGATCCAGATGAAATGCTTGTCCGGATGCCTGTCCGCAAGCTGATCGAATCCAGGCCGGTACTGGCCGCAGACATCGCACCACGCGGCGCACAGGCAAACGACAATCCATGCATCGTCAGAAATGGTCTTTGCTAACCGGGAGCGGTTTTCTAAAGTTAAAGTAAGGCTGGACATGAGCGCATTTTACCGTACGGTACTAGTTATCCAAAGTACGCGTGGCGGGTAGCAGGCGCGGTAAAATACGCGCATGCCTACCATTCTCGCTTTGGAAACTTCGACTGAAATTGCTTCTGCGGCCCTACTGCACGGCGACCAGGTCATTACGCGCGAATCGTCCGGTGTGCAAACGCATTCTCAAACCATTCTCCCGATGGTGCAAAACTTGCTGGCACAGACAGGGATAACGCTGGCGCAATGCGATGCAATCGCATTCGGTGCGGGGCCGGGTTCATTTACCGGGGTGCGCACCGCTTGCGGCATTGCCCAGGGGCTGGCTTTTGGCGCCGATTTGCCTGTGGTTCCTATTGTTACACTTCAGGCAATGGCCCAAGCTTGCCGTGAAGCGACAGGTGCGGTTAATGTGCTTGCCATGCTGGACGCACGCATGGGTGAAATATACTGGGCCCAGTATCGCTTTTTGGAAGAATGGAGCACGGTAGCCGAGCCGACGTTGTCGCCGGCAGCCGGCGTAATTCCGCTAGCGGACGTGACGGCTTGCGGGAATGGGTTTTCCGTTTATGCGGCAGGCATGGAGGCGCATCCGTCGATGAAAAGAGCACAACCGGAAATAATGCCGCATGCGAAGCATGTAGCGTGGCTGGCCCGCATCGAATTCATCGCAAACCGCACGGTTGCGCCACGCGACGCGCAACCGATTTATCTGCGCAACAAGGTGGCATTGACCACGAGCGAGCGTTTTGCCAAGGTGACAGCATGAGCTCGGTGAGCAAATCGATATCGTCGGAACTGGATTTTCAATCAATGCAGTTCGCTCCGATGCAAGCTACGGACTTGGCCGAAGTACTGGCGATCGAAAATGCCGCCTATCCTTTTCCATGGACCAAAGGGAATTTTCTTGATTCCATGAATAGCGGATACGAGACATGGATATTGCGCGACGCATCACGTAACCTGCTCGGATATTTTTTGATGATGCCGGTGGTTGACGAGGCGCATCTGCTCAACATCACGGTGCATGCCGACCTGCACGGGCAAGGAATCGGGCGGGTGATGCTGGATCAGGTCGTCAAGTTCGCTCGGGGAAAGGGACTGGCTTCCGTATTACTGGAAGTGAGACCCTCGAACCAGCGCGCATTGGTGATCTATAGCCGATATGGATTTCAAAGGATCGGAGTGCGCAAGAACTATTATCCGGCCGCACTCCATACGCGCGAGGATGCCATCGTGATGAGATTGCCGATATGAGTTCTTCGTCCAGGCGCCGCGAGATATTCCTGAACGAGATTGGCGCGGGTCCATTGTGGATTCGGCGTGAAGCGGCATCGGATGTGGCGGATTCAATGCCCGAAAGTGCGGGGCCGCAGGCAACCGATGGGTTTATCTATGCGGCGCAATCTGCCTCCGCGACGCCCGATGCGGGAAGGGCGTTTGCCGCCGCGCCGTCGGCTGCCGAAATTGCCGAGATGGATTGGACGCAGCTAAAGACAGCTGTCGCCGGCTGCGTGAAATGCGGATTGTGCAAAACCAGGACCAAAACAGTGTTCGGTACTGGTGATGAAAAAGCCAAATGGCTGTTTATCGGCGAAGGTCCCGGCCGCAACGAGGATTTGCAGGGAGAGCCCTTTATCGGACCTGCCGGCAAGCTGCTGGACAACATGCTGTCGGCAATGGGTTTGAAGCGTGGCGACAATGCGTATATTGCCAATATCGTCAAATGCCGTCCGACCGGCGCTGACGGACGCGATCGTCCACCGACGCCGGAGGAAGCCGCCGCGTGCAGGCCTTATCTTGAAAGACAAATTGCATTGATTCAGCCGGCCATCCTGATTGCGCTGGGAAAGACAGCGGGACTGTCGCTGGTTGGCGGCAATCCCGACACGCCGGTGTCGCAATTGCGCGGCAAGGTTCATCGCTACAACGGTTTGCCGCTGGTCGTCACCTACCATCCGGCTTACCTGTTGCGCAAGCTGGCGGACAAGGCCAAGACATGGGACGATTTGTGCCTGGCGATGAATGCATTCGCCGGCAGTGAAAATCCATAACGCGTGGAATCTTTTCAAATCCAGTTTCATCGGCGTTGGCGCCATTTGAACGATCCTCATGTGCGGGCGCTGGCGTGGCTGCTGGATGCTCCCGATTTGCTGGACCCTACGGCACCCCAATGGCGGCGGCAGATCGCGACGCTCGATGCGGCAGCCGGCAAGCATGCAGAGGACTGGTTGTGCGCGCTGGATCGTGCGCCGGACGAACTGCACGCCTATCTCAATCTTCAACCATTCTCCCGATTGGGCCGCTATGCCGAAAAATTGATGGCGTTCTACTTTCGGCATCGGGGTATTCTGGTTGCGCATGGAGTGCAGGTATGCGACGGAAAAAACGGCACGGTAGGCGAGTTCGACTTCTTGCTGCAGGATGGCACTGAGCTCATCCATTGGGAATTCGCAACGAAGTTTTATTTGCTTGAGTCCACTGGAGCCGGAAAGGAAGCCGACTATTTTGTCGGGCCGAACCTGGCCGATACACTTGGCGCGAAAATGTGCAAGATACTCGATCGGCAGCTATCGCTTGCGCAGCATTCGGCAGCGCAGATTCATCTATCCCAGCCGATTGCATCCGCGCAGGCTCTGGTCAAGGGTTGGCTGTTTTATCACGAAAACGATGCGGCGCCGACCCGATCGCTGGGCGTATCCGGGGCGCATTGCCGGGGATTCTGGTGCACTCTGGCTGAACTGGGCGAGGTACCCGGCGCTAGATATTCGGTGTTGCCGAGATTGCGCTGGCTGGCGCCCGCGAAGCTGGATTGGGACCAGACGCTGGACAGGCTATCTCTCCAAGAGGCGCTAAGCGGATATTTTTCCCACGACACGATGCCCGTGATGGTGGCCATCGTTGCGCGGGACGGAAACCATGCAGTTGAAATGGACCGGGGATTCATCGTGCCGGATGATTGGCGCATACGGGCCGGACAAAGGGTCAGGCGCGTTGCCGCAGCGGGCGATCCGGCGGGTTAACTGTCAGTGCTTGTGCTCGCCGATCAGTGCAAGCGAATCGTACTCGCGTTGATTGTCTGCATGTCTGCGTATCACCAGATACATTACGCCGGAGACGAACAAGCCGAATATGACGATGACAATGTTGATATCCAAATCCAGCTTGACCATGACCGCATACAGCACCAGCATCGTCAACACCGACAGATTTTCGTTGAAATTCTGAACAGCAATCGAGTGGCCGGCGCTCATCAATACGTGGCCGCGATGCTGCAACAGGGCATTCATCGGAACCACGAAATAACCGGCCAAGGCACCGACAATAATCAGTAACGGGTAAGCCAGCCAGACGGTGTGCACCATTGTCATCGAAATAATGACCATGCCCATTCCGATGCCAAGCGGCATCACGGAAAGCGATCTTTTCAGCGGGACAAAGCGCGCCGCCGTAATGGCGCCAATGGCAATGCCGACAGCGAACACGCCTTGCAGAACGGCTGCCTTGTCGAGCGGCATTTGCAACGATTTCTCTGCCCACTTCAGTACGATGAACTGCAAGGTCGCGCCGGCACCCCAAAACAGGGTCGTCACCGCGAGCGAAATTTGTCCCAGTTTATCTTTCCATAAGGTTGAAAAACAAATGGCGAAATCGGTGATGAGTTTGATCGGATTGCGTTGCTGATGGGCATATCTTGCGCCGGTATCGGGAATTTTCAGATTGAAAAGCGCTGCCACAATATAGGCGGTCACGATGACGCACAAGGCCGCCTCGGTTGGAGTATCGATGCCGATGTCGATGATCGGAAAGTCAAACGACAGGAGGTTGGCCGAAATATGCGCATTGACCAGAGCGCCGCCCATTACGGTGCCGAGAATGATTGAAGAAACCGTCAAGCCTTCGATCCATCCGTTAGCCAGGACCAGCTTTTCAGGCGGCAGAAGCTCGGTCAGAATGCCGTATTTTGCCGGTGAATAGGCCGCTGCGCCGAAACCCACGATCGCATATGCAATCAGCGGATGAATGCTGAAAAACATCAGCGCGCAGCCGAAAATCTTGATCAGGTTGGTAACAAACATCACCCGCCCTTTGGGCAGGGCGTCGGCAAATGCGCC
Organism: Burkholderiales bacterium RIFCSPLOWO2_02_FULL_57_36; assembly: GCA_001770855.1. Lineage (GTDB taxonomy): Bacteria > Pseudomonadota > Gammaproteobacteria > Burkholderiales > Burkholderiaceae_D > MESE01. The sequence goes on along the minus strand of MESE01000027.1, from coordinate 19,832 downwards.
GACGAACGCGGCAAGCAGCACGTACGACAGCACGAAGAACAACTTCAGTAGCGGCGTCATCCATTCCGGCGACTGTATTGCAATCAACGACGCGATGGCAACGATAAGAAGCGCATTGTCTGCCAGCGACGAAAAAAACTGCGCCGCCATGATGGTGTAAAACCCGCGATTCATTCGCATTTTTGCGTGTAACCAAATATCTTTGGCTTGCTTTATACCATGAAATTTCGGCACGGAATGGAATTGATGTCGGCGCTGTACCGCGTCCGGTAGAATGAACACTTGTGCCGATTACCTTTTAATAGTCAATATTTCCCTCATGCCAAGACCACTTGTCGCGACCATTGATGTCGCCGCATTGCGAGCCAATCTCGCTGTCGCCAAAAAATGTGCGCCGAATTCAAAAGTACTGGCTGTCGTGAAAGCGAATGCCTACGGTCACGGCTTGATGCATGCAATTCGTGGATTTGCGGCAGCCGACGGATTGGGGTTGATCGAGTTCGACGGTGCCGTGCAATTGCGTGAAACGGGTTGGCAAAAGCCCATCCTGTTGCTCGAAGGCGTCTTTGAACCGGCCGATTTGGCGACCGTGATCGAGTATCGGTTGGAAGTAGTAGTCCATTGCATTGAACAAGTTGAAATGATCGAGCAGGCCGGAATAGCTTCGGCAATCGATGTACATCTGAAAATGAACACCGGAATGAATCGGCTCGGCTTCAAACCGGAAGCATTTCGCGCCGCCTACGTCAGGATGCGTGCCCTTGGCTTCATTCGCAATATTACGTTGATGACGCATTTCGCGAATGCGGACAATGCAACGCATGCCGCGCTGACCCTGTCGGAGCAGGTACGCCGGTTTAATTCTGCAACCGAGGGCCTGCCGGGTCTGCGTAGCCTGTCCAATTCCGCGGCGGATCTGCTTCATCCGGAAGTAGCTGCCGATTGGGTGCGGCCGGGCATTATGCTGTACGGTGGCAGCCCCGGAGACAAAAGTGCCGCGGAGTTTGGTTTACTGCCTGCCATGACTCTCGCTAGTGCGATCATCGGTATTCAGGATGTATCGGCTGGTGATGCGGTCGGCTATGGCAGCCTGTTCGTTGCTGACAAGGCGATGAAAATCGGTGTGGTTGCATGCGGCTATGCGGACGGTTATCCGCGTCATGCGCCTACCGGCACTCCAATTGTCGTTGATGGCGTCAGAACCAGGCTCGTCGGACGTGTTTCGATGGACATGATCATGGTGGATTTGACGCCGGTTCCGCATGCGCGAGTCGGCAGCGCGGTCACGCTGTGGGGCGCGGATTTGCCGATCGATGAAGTGGCGCACGCGGCCGGCACGATCGGATATGAGTTGATGTGCGGACTGGCGCAGCGGGTGCGGATCACGGCGCAATAAAATCAGGTGCTGTAAAAATTTTAGCGAATTTTCTTTTCAGATCAGATGGCCAAAGCAAAAACAAATTACACCTGCACCGAATGCGGCGGTGTCCACAATAAATGGGCCGGGCAATGCTCGGCATGCGGCCAGTGGAATACGCTGGTGGAAACCATCGTCGAAGCTGCCGGGAACCGGTTTTCAGCGCAGCACCAGGGCTTGGCGCAAACTTCGCCGGTTCTGACCTTGGCTGATATCGAAGCAATCGATGTTCCGCGCTTCGGCACAGGTATCGAGGAATTCGATCGCGTTTTGGGTGGTGGACTGGTCCCTGGCGGTGTGGTGCTGATCGGCGGCGATCCGGGGATCGGCAAATCGACCTTGCTGCTGCAGGCATTGGCGAATCTGTCACGTGCAAAGAAAGTGCTGTATGTCAGCGGCGAGGAATCCGGTGCGCAGATCGCGTTGCGCGCCAAACGTCTCGCGGTCGATGCAAAGGAACTGAAACTCCAAGCCGAAATCCAGCTTGAAAAAATTCTTAACACACTGGCGGAGCACAAGCCGCATGTGGCCGTGATCGATTCAATCCAAACCGTTTATTCGGATGCGCTCAGCTCGGCGCCTGGATCGGTGGCGCAAGTGCGCGAATGCGCGGCGCAATTGACGCGGGTCGCCAAACAGTCCGGCATTACCATCATCATGGTCGGCCATGTGACCAAAGAGGGTGCATTGGCCGGGCCGCGCGTACTGGAACATATCGTCGATACGGTACTGTATTTCGAAGGCGATACGCATTCCAGCTTCCGGTTGGTGCGCGCATTCAAGAACCGGTTCGGCGCAGTCAACGAACTGGGCGTGTTCGCCATGACGGAAAAAGGACTGAAGGGCGTATCCAATCCATCGGCGTTATTTTTGTCCCAGCATGACAATCAGGTGGCCGGATCGTGCGTCATGGTGACCCAGGAAGGAACGCGCCCGCTGCTGGTAGAGATCCAGGCACTGGTCGACACTTCGCATCTGCCCAACGCAAGGCGCCTGTCGGTCGGTCTGGAGCAGAACCGCCTGGCGATGCTGCTGGCGGTGTTGCATCGGCACGCCGGAATCGCCGCATTCGATCAAGATGTGTTCATCAACGCGGTGGGCGGAGTGAAGATCACCGAGCCGGCTGCGGATCTTGCTGTGCTGCTGGCGATTCATTCTTCGATGCGCAACAAACCATTGCCGCGCGGCCTCGTCGTATTCGGGGAGGTTGGGCTGGCCGGTGAAATTCGTCCGGCGCCGCGCGGTCAGGAACGTTTGCGCGAAGCGGCCAAACTGGGGTTTTCAATCGCATTGATTCCAAAGTCGAATGCGCCGAAGCAAAAAATCGAAGGCTTGACCATCATCGGCGTCGAACGCATTGATGAAGCATTGACTCGTGTGCGCGAACACGAATAGAGTTCCGACTATCGGCAAAGGCCTTGCGCCGCTTTCACGCCGCTTCTGACGGCGGATTCCAGGGTGGCCGGATACTCGCACGCAGTGTAGTCTCCGGCGATTGCCAAGCCTTGCAAGCTGGTCGCATTTTCCGGGCGCAGCAGATGCGGGGTACATGAAAACGTTGCGCGTTTTTCCGAAATCACCTTCGTCCATTGCGGATGGGCCAGTTCCGGGCGGCGAAATACACTGGCCAGTTGTGCCGCGATTGCCGCCGACAGCGCGTCGTGGCCGAGTGCGATTGCATCGCTGGACGCACTGACCACGACAGCCAACAGACCTGCCTGAGCTTGGTCGAGCTGGCCGCGGTCGAATACGAATTGTCCCCATTCATCCGTTTTGTCATCGTCGATCAATGCGAAAAACGCTTGTGTCAGCTTTAGCTCGGGCGGATATTGCAGATAGCAGGTGGTGATTGGTTCATGTTCGAACGAAGTCAAGCCGTCGACGTTGATCAAATCGCCGAGCATCGTTGCCGCATGATGCGGCTGCGTCGCAACCATCACCGCATCGAACGCGTCTTCTTCCAAGGCCGTGCCGCCGACGTCGATATGCCAGTACATACCGTTGCGCTTGATTGCCTTCACTGTTGCGCCGCATTTCAGACTACCGCCGTTTCGCTTGATATACGTTGCCGCATATTGCGGAAACAGCGCGGTCAGATCGACTCGCGGAATCAGCATGTCCGACGCAGCGCGGCGTGCTCCGAGACTGTCGCGCAATACGCTCAGAAATACGCGCGCGGATGCACGTTCCGGCGGCGTATTCAGTGCCGCGATACAGAGTGGCCGCCACATCAACTTGATCAAGCGTTCGGTTTGATCGAATCGGTACAGCATTTCCATTACGCTGCAGTCGATATCTAGTTGCCACCCCATCCAGCGTGCGGTTGTCGAAAATCTGGCAAGTGCCAGCTTGTCTTCGCCGCACAGCCCTTTTGTACGCAGCAGTGCAACCAGCAAATGGAGCGGGGCGGGCAGACGCGGTGCAATGAAATCCATTCCACCGCTGTGTTCCGGATAACGCATCTGGAGCGGCAGCCGCAGCAATGCCCGGTTGATATCGATGCCGACTTTTTTCATCAGGCGCAAGGTTTCGGTATAAGCGCCCAGTAAAATATGCTGGCCGTTATCGAGCGTTTTTTCATCGATCTCGACGCGCCTGGCACGGCCGCCCGGTGTGCGCGCCGCCTCGAACAAGGTGACTTGCCAATTGCGGCTGGCAAGTTCCACCGCTGCGGCACATCCTGCCCAGCCTGCACCGACGATCGCTACTTTGCGCATAGCCGGAGTTTGTACGTTTCTTTCTTTGGTATTCAACTCGTGATCTTTAGCCTCGGACATACGTCTTCCAGGCCAGCCAGAGTTTGCGGATCGGTGTCAGCGAAATCCTCTGGGTCAATACATGGAATCCATCCCGCTCGATTTCATCGAGGAGAGTCCGATAGATGGCCGCCATGATCAGGCCCGGACGCTGCGCCCGGCGATCTTCCGCAGGCAGCAATGCGAATGCGTCATCGTACGCACGTTGCGCACGCTCGACCTGAAAGCGCATCAGGTTTTCGAAATTTTCGTTGTGCCGGGCATTCAGCAGGTCTGCGGCAGTGACGTTGAATTTTTGCAGTTCGTTGACCGGCAAATAAATCCGGCCCTTGCGCGCGTCTTCGCCGACGTCGCGAATGATGTTGGTCAGTTGAAAAGCCAACCCGAGCTTTTCCGCATACTGCAGCGTTTCCGGACGCGTCGCGCCGAAAATGCTGGCGGACAGGATGCCGACCACGCCGGCTACATGCCAGCAGTAGCGTTGCAGACCCGGATAGTCGAGATAACGGGTTTGGTCGAGATCCATCTCCATTCCGTCGATAATTGCCTGCAAATGCTTGCCGTCAAGCGAAAAGGTCGCGACATGCGGCCGCAGCGCCAGGCTGACCGGATGCGTCGGATTGCCGGCCAGCATTGCGCCGATCTCCTTGCGCCACCATGCGAGCTTGGTGCGGGCGATCGACGCATCGGTGCATTCGTCGACTGTGTCATCGACTTCACGGCAAAAGGCATACAACGCGGTAATTGCCCGCCGCCGCTCGGGCGGCAGGAACAGGAAACTATAGTAAAAACTGGAGCCGCTTTGAGCGGCTTTTTGTTGGCAGTAATCGTCTGGAGACATAATTAAGAGCGGTTTGGAACGCAATCGAGTCGCTATGCTAGCCGACTATGGTGGAATAAATAAGCAAAAATTGGCATTCTTTTAAAGACTCTTGTAATGCGATCGCATCCGGATCGCGCGCCAGAGCAGAAGAAGCCAATCGGTTTTACGCAATTGCGGCCGCCGCCGGAATATATCGTGGTCGACGGCTTCGATGCGCTCAAGGATACGCAGTCCTCCCTGAATAACCAGCCGCAGTTCCCATCCGATGCGTCCCGGCAGGCGCAATGCCAGCGGCGCACCGGCATGCATTGTTGACCGTGCGCGCTCGACTTCAAATTGCATCAACTCGCGCCAAGCAGTATTTGCATCGGCGCGCGCCAATTGGTCTTCAGTCACGCCAAAGCGCGTCAAGTCTTGCAGCGGTAGGTAGATTCGCTGCTTTTGCCAGTCGATCGCAATGTCTTGCAAAAAATTAATAAGCTGCAACGCGGAGCAAACCGCATCGGAGTCCCGCATGTTGCGGGTATCGGCGGTCTTGTATAGATGCAGCATCAGCGCGCCGACCGGGTTTGCCGAGCGCCTGCAATAGTCGAGCAATGCATCGAAAGTTGCATACCGCTTGACCATCACATCCTGTTTGAACGCGGACAGCAAATCGCGAAACGATTGCAGCGGCAGACCGTATTCGCTGATTACCGCGGCAAGCGCGCGAAACAAGCTTGAATCGGATGGCTCACCACTTTCGATACGGTCCAACTCCGACTCATACGCTGCCAATGCAGCCAGACGTTCATCCGATGTTGCATCGCCTTCGTCGGCGAGATCGTCCGCGCTTCGGGCAAATGCATAGATTGCTTCGACTGCCGGACGCAGTTTGGACGGTAACAAGAGCGACGCAACCGGGAAATTTTCGTAGTGTTCAACAGGCATTATTTTTTAATGACCAAATAGTCATATACAAACGCAAATAGTATTCATATAATTACTAACCCAGAAGTCAGTAAAAATAAGTTGCTTATTTGAAATGGCGACTTGCCTTTCATTTAAGCCGCATAGTAAAGGAAAACAACGTGCCGAATTCCGAAATTGAACGCCGCTTCATCAGCCGGCAACCGAAAATCTCGAAAATACTTCCGCTGTGCATCGGAATTGTCGTCCTGCTGGGAGCCTGCGCCAAACCGGTCGAAAAGGCCGAAGACATTCGGCCGGTACGCGCCATGACCCTGAAGAACGGCACTGCCGACGTAATAGCAGAATTTCCCGGAGAAGTCAGGGCGCGGGTCGAATCCCGCCTGGGTTTTCGCGTTGGCGGCAAAATCGTTGCCCGCAAAGTAGACCTCGGTGCAGTGGTCAAGCGCGGTCAGGTGCTGATGCAACTCGATCCACAGGATTTGCAGTTGGTCCAGGCCCAAGCCGATGCGGCCCTGAAAGCGGCGGACAGTAATTTGGCGCTGGCCCGTGCGGAGTTCAATCGCTATCAAGACTTGCGCGCAAAGAATTTCGTCAGTCAAGCCGTACTGGACGCCAAGGAAACCGGATTCAAGGCAGCGCAATCGAGTCGCGATCAGGCGCGCGCCGCCTACAGGACTCAGGCAAACCAGTCCGGGTACACCACACTGGTGTCCGACGTCGATGGGGTAGTCACCAGCGTTGATGCCGAAGTCGGACAAGTGGTCGCCGCCGGCAGCCCGGTAATTCGTGTCGCACAAACCGGTGAAAAGGAAATCGTCATTGGGATACCGGAGAACAAGGTCGAATCGCTGCGTCGAATCAGCGATGTTCGAGTGAGAATCTGGGCCAATCCCGGCGATGTAATCGCCGGCAAGATCCGCGAACTTTCGCCGATTGCCGATTCGGCCACTCGCACGTATACGGCAAAAATCTCGATTCTCGATGCGCCTGATGATGTGCGGCTCGGTATGACAGCTTATGTGTCATTTGCAGATAAAACGCCCAACGCAATGATCAAAGTGCCGCTGTCCGCACTGTTTCAGGACAAGGCAGGGACGGCAGTATGGGTTGTCGACGGCGGTGCGGTCAGATTGACTTCGGTGCAAGTCGCCGGCCCCTCGGGAAACGACATCCTGCTCTCCGGCGGCGTTGCGCCGGGCCAGACCATTGTGACTGCCGGCGTAAACCTGTTGAAGCCGGGCCAGAAGGTAAACATTCTCGGCGACGACCCGATTGCCGGGAATGACAGCGATCTGACGGCGCATGCCGGGGCCGCCAAATGAAAGGCGGTTTCAATCTGTCTCGATGGGCGCTGGAACATATTCCCCTTACCCGCTACCTGATCGTTGTGCTGCTGCTCGGCGGCATTCTGAGTTACGCCAATCTGGGTCAGGATGAAGATCCGCCATTCACGTTTCGTGCAATGGTGGTGCGCGCAAACTGGCCCGGCGCCACCGCGCTGCAAATGGCCGAACAAGTCACCGACAAGCTGGAAAAGAAGTTGCAGGAGACGCCGTACATCGACAAGATCCGCAGTTACTCCAAGCCGGGCGAAACCCTGATCCTGCTGCAGCTGCGCGAATCGACACCGCCAAAGGAAACTTCCGCCGCGTGGTATCAGGTGCGCAAGAAAGTCGGCGATATCAGAGGCACGCTTCCTCCGGGGGTGATCGGCCCGTTTTTCAATGACGAATTCGGCGATACCTTCGGTTCGATCTTTGCATTGTCCGGCGACGGCTTTACCTATGCGGAGATAAAGGACTACGCGGACTTTGTGCGCCAGCAGCTGCTGCAAGTGCCTTCGGTAGCCAAGGTCGAGATGTACGGCGTGCAGGACGAAAAAATCAACATCGAGTTTTCACACAAAAAATTTGCCCAGCTCGGCGTGCCGTTCGATGCCATTGTCGGACAACTCAATGCGCAAAACGTGGTTGAATCCAGCGGTATCCTGGTGACGCCGACCGACAATTTGCAGGTGCGCGTCAGCGGTGCATTGCAATCGGTCCAGGATCTGGAAAACCTCGAACTGCGCGCCAACGGCGTCGCATTCCGTCTCGGCGATTTTGCGACGGTCAAGCGCGAGTACAGGAATCCGCCGCAAGACAAAATGCGCTACAACGGCAAGGAAGTGATCGGCCTCGGCATTTCGATGCAGAAGGGCGGCGACATCATCGAACTGGGCAAGAACCTGCAAAGCGCGGTCGGGGGCATCAAGGCCAAACTCCCGATCGGCATCGAACTGCAGCGTGTGGCGGACCAGCCCAAGGCCGTTGCATCGTCGATCCGTGAATTCATCATGGTATTGATGGAGGCCGTGCTGATCGTGCTGGCAGTGAGTTTCCTCGCGCTCGGCTTGCACACCAAGCCGCTGCGCCTGGACTTCCGGCCCGGCCTGGTGGTCGGGCTGACCATTCCGCTGGTGCTTGCGGTCACATTCTTGTTCATGCGCATGTTCTCCATCGACTTGCACAAGATTTCCCTCGGTGCGTTGATCATTGCGCTCGGCCTGCTTGTGGACGATGCGATCATCGCGGTGGAAATGATGGTGCGCAAAATGGAAGAGGGGTACTCACGATTCGACGCGGCGACATTTGCGTACAACTCCACCGCAATGCCAATGCTGACGGGAACGCTGATTACCGCGGCCGGTTTCCTGCCGATCGGACTGGCGCAATCCGCTGCCGGCGAATACACGTTTTCAATGTTTTCCGTGAACGCGCTGGCGCTGCTGATTTCCTGGTTTGCCGCCGTGCTGTTTACCCCATACATCGGCTATGTGCTGTTGAAGGTCAAACCGGCCGGCGCGGCAGGCGCCCGCCATGAACTGTTTGACGGGCCATTTTACAAGCGCTTCCGCAGGCTGGTGACCTGGTGCGTCGAATGGCGCAAGACCACGATCCTTTTGACGCTGCTTGCGTTCGGTTTGGGCGTACTCGGCTTTCGTTTCATCGAGCAGCAATTCTTTCCCGATTCAAGCCGGACCGAACTGATGGTGGAACTTTGGCTGCCCGAAGGGAGTTCCTTTTCCACGACCGAAGCGCAGGCCAAGAAATTCGAGCGTTTTATCCAGCAACAAGACGGTGTGGAAAGCGTCACCACGTATGTCGGTACCGGAAGCCCGCGTTTCTACCTGCCGCTCGACCAGATTTTTCCGCAAACAAACGTATCGCAAATCGTGGTGTTGCCGAAGGATCTGAAAGCGCGCGAAGCACTGCGGCTGAAAATTGTGGACATCTTCAAAACTGATTTTCCAGAGGTGCGCGGCCGGGTAAAGCTGTTGCCGAACGGCCCGCCGGTACCATATCCGGTGCAATTTCGCGTGAGCGGCGCCGAGGTCGCCAAAGTGCGCGCGATCGCCGATCAGGTCAAGGAGATCATGCGCGCAAATCCGAATGCCATCGGCGTCAATGACAACTGGAACGAGTCGATTAAAGTGCTGCGACTCGATCTCGACCAGGACAAGTTGCGCGCGCTGGGCATCAGCTCGCAAACCGTGATGCGAACCGCCAATACGATATTGACCGGCACCACCATCGGACAATACCGCGATGAAAACAAGCTCATCGATATCGCAATCCGCCAGCCGGTCGAGGAGCGCTCGACGATTACCGCTTTGAATCAGGCGAATATACAGACTGCAGGCGGCCGATCAATTCCGCTTTCTCAACTGGCGCATGCACGGTTCGTCTGGGAGCCGGGGGTGGTGTGGCGCGAAGGGCGCGAATGGGCCATCACGGTGCAGTCCGACGTGATCGATGGCATTCAAGGCCCGACTGTATCGAGCCAGATCGATTCCCAGTTCGGCAAATTGCGCGAACTGCTTCCTGCCGGCTACCGGATCGAATTGGCCGGCGCGGCCGCCGACAGCGGCAAGGCCCAGGAATCGATTGCAGCCAATGTACCGCTCGTCATCTTTATTATTTTTACCTTATTGATGCTGCAATTGCATAGCTTCTCGCGTTCCGTGCTGGTATTCATGACCGGACCTTTGGGAGTGGCCGGCGCGGCAATGGCGCTGTTGATTTTGCAAAGGCCTTTCGGGTTTGTCGCGCAGCTCGGCGTGATTGCATTGTTCGGCATGATCATTCGCAATTCGGTAATTCTGGTCGATCAGATCGAACAGGACATTCAGGCCGGCGCGGCGCCCTGGGATGCGATTGTCGAAGCGGCCGTGCGTCGATCCAGGCCGATTGTTCTGACGGCGGCGGCGGCGGTATTGGCAATGATTCCGTTGTCGCGCTCGGTATTCTGGGGGCCGATGGCGGTCGCGATCATGGGCGGCCTGATCGTCGCAACCGCGCTGACCTTGTTATTTTTGCCCGCTTTATATGCTGCCTGGTTCAGGGTAAAGAAGCCGGCTTGACATAGGGAAAGCATTTGATGTCTTGGCAAAAATCGACCCGGCTGGCAGGAAAATCCAGTAAAATGCGCGGTTGAAGTTGAAGAGCCACTGACAAGACGCATAGTAGGGCGACCGTATTTTCACTTCAGGGTCGCCCTTTGCTTTTGCAGAAGGCGCCGATCGGCGAGGATGGCGAAATTGGTAGACGCACCAGGTTTAGGTCCTGACGCCAGTAATGGTGTGGGGGTTCGAGTCCCCCTCCTCGCACCACAGCATTTTTAATTTTTTGGACGATTTTCACATGGCAACTGCAGTCGAAACTCTGGAAAAACTTGAGCGCCGCATCACCATCACGGTTCCGATGGCCGATGTTCAGGCGGAAGTGGAAAAGCGCCTGAAAATCCGCGCACGCACCGTGAAAGCTCCCGGCTTCCGTCCCGGAAAGGTGCCCATGAAAATGGTAGCCGCACAATACGGATACCAGGTTGAGAGCGAGGTATTGAACGACAAGGTCGGTCGCGCTTTCAGCGATGCAGCAAGCGAAAACAACCTGCGTGTCGCCGGTTATCCGAAGATCGAGCCGAAGACCGGTGCCGACAATCCGGACGGGACGATCGTGTTCGATGCCACTTTCGAAATTTATCCGGAAGTGACGATCGGCGATCTGGCGCAGGCTGAAGTGGAAAAGACCAAAGCCGAAGTCTCCAATGCGGAGATCGACAAGACGATCGAGATCCTGCGCAAACAGCGTGTGCACTACCATGTCAAGGGCGAGCAGGGCGCGCATGGCGACGGCGGTGCAGACCAGTCCGCGAAAAACGGCGACCGCGTCACCATTGATTTCGTCGGCAAGATCGACGGCGTCGAATTTCAGGGCGGCAAGGCGGAAGATTATGCATTCGTTCTGGGTGAAGGCCGCATGCTTCCCGAGTTCGAAGCAGCGACGGTCGGCTTGAAAGTCGGCGAGTCCAAAACCTTCACGCTGGCATTTCCCGAGGATTATCACGGCAAGGATGTCGCCGGAAAAACCGCTGAGTTCACAGTCACGTTGAAAAAACTTGAATGGGCGCACCTGCCCGAAGTCGATGCGGAATTTGCAAAATCGCTCGGGATTCCCGACGGCGACTTGCAAAAAATGCGCGACGATATCAAGCAGAATCTGGAACGTGAAGTCGGTAATCGAGTCAAAGCGAAGACCAAAGACAGCGTGATGGACGCACTGATCAACGTGACCCAACTTGATGTGCCGAAGGCGCTGGTCGATCAGGACACGCAACGATTGGTGGAAATGACCCGCCAGGACATGGCGCAACGAGGAATGAACGTCAAGGACATGCCTTTCCCGCCGGAACTGTTTACTACGCAGGCGGAACGTCGTGTGCGGCTTGGTTTGATTCTTGCCGAAGTCGTCAAGAGTAATAACCTGCAGGCAAAACCTGAACAGATCAAGGCGCAGGTCGAAGAATTCGCGCAAAGTTACGAAGATCCGCAACAGGTCATCAAATACTATTTCAGCGATCGCAACCGCCTGGCGGAGGTGGAAGCTCTTGTATTGGAAGAAAACGTCGTCAATTACGTACTGGGCAAGGCCAAGGTAACCGAGAAACCGGTTCCCTTCGACGAATTGATGGGCAATAACGCGGCAGCGTAAACCGCTACCGCGTTCTCCTCGAGGAAAGCACATGACAACAAGCATGACAGGACAATCCGCACTTGATACACAGATGCTCGGCATGGTGCCGATGGTTATCGAGCAAAGCGGCCGCGGTGAGCGGGCGTATGATATTTATTCACGCTTGCTGAAGGAGCGCATCATTTTTCTGGTTGGCCCGGTCAATGACCATACGGCGAACCTGATCGTGGCGCAAATGCTGTTTCTCGAAAGCGAAAACCCGGACAAGGATATTTCGTTGTATATCAATTCGCCGGGCGGGTCCGTATCTGCAGGCATGGCGATTTTCGATACGATGCAATTCATCAAGCCGGACGTTTCGACTTTGTGCACCGGCCTGGCTGCGTCGATGGGCGCGTTCTTGCTGGCTTCGGGGGCAAAAGGCAAGCGTTTCTCCTTGCCAAATTCCCGCATCATGATTCATCAGCCCTTGGGCGGGGCGCAAGGCCAGGCTGCGGATATCGAGATCCAGGCGCGCGAAATTCTTTATTTGCGTGAGCGGTTGAATCAAATTCTGGCCGAAAAAACCGACAGAACTGTGGAACAAATCAGCAAGGATACCGATCGAGATAACTTTATGTCTGCCGATCAGGCGGCGGAATACGGCATGATTGACAGGGTACTGATCAATCGCGCCTGACATCAACAGTCCCAGCGCACAACGCCCGGACGCATTCACGTTCGGGCGTTTTGTTTTATAGTGACGAAAATACCGGAGTTTACCGATATTATTGCGCTGTATCGTGACGGATCTGAATTTCACAGGTAAGATCAACCAACCCTTATACCTACTTTTCTCCATGTCAGATAAAAAGTCTTCTAGCGGCGAAAAATTGCTTTATTGCTCATTTTGCGGCAAGAGTCAGCACGAGGTAAAAAAGCTTATTGCCGGCCCGTCCGTATTCATCTGCGATGAATGCATCGATCTGTGCAACGACATCATCCGCGACGAAGCTTCAAGCGTCGAATCGGTGTCGGGTCCCAAATCCGATTTGCCGACACCACAGGAAATTTACGATTTGCTCGGGCAATACGTAATTGGTCAGGACGCCGCCAAGCGGATCCTGTCGGTAGCGGTTTACAATCACTACAAGCGGCTCAAGCACCTGGGCAAAAAAGACGATGTCGAATTGGCAAAAAGCAATATTTTGCTCGTCGGTCCGACCGGTTCCGGGAAAACGCTGTTGGCGCAAACCCTTGCCCGCATGCTGAACGTACCGTTCGTGATTGCGGATGCAACAACCTTGACCGAAGCCGGCTATGTTGGCGAAGACGTCGAGAACATCATTCAAAAGCTGCTGCAGAACTGTAATTATGAAGTCGAGAAGGCGCAAAAAGGGATTGTGTACATCGATGAAATCGACAAGATTTCGCGCAAGTCCGACAATCCTTCGATCACGCGCGACGTGTCGGGTGAGGGCGTGCAGCAAGCGCTGTTGAAGCTGATTGAAGGAACCATGGCATCGGTGCCGCCGCAAGGTGGGCGTAAACATCCGAATCAGGATTTCGTGCAGATCGATACCACCAACATCATGTTCATCTGCGGCGGCGCATTCGACGGGTTATCGAAAATAATTTCCGACAGATCCGAGAAAAGCGGCATCGGTTTTTCAGCAAACGTGAAGAGTCAGAAGGAACGGACTGCCAGCGAAGTGCTGCTGGAGACCGAACCGGAAGACCTGATCAAATTCGGATTGATTCCGGAGCTGGTTGGCCGCTTGCCGGTGGTGGCGACACTGAACGAATTGACCGAAGCTGCGCTGATTGAAATCCTGATTGAGCCGAAAAACGCATTGATCAAACAGTATTCAAAACTGTTGCAGATGGAAGGCGCCGAACTGGAAGTGCGTCCGGCGGCCCTGCATGCAATTGCAAGGAAAGCATTGGCGCGCAAGACCGGTGCGCGAGGATTGCGCTCGATTCTTGAACACGCTTTGCTGGAGGTGATGTTTGAATTGCCAAACCAGCAAAACGTCGCGAAGGTCGTGATTGATGAGAACACTATTGTCAGCGGTGCAAAACCATTGATGATCTATCACGAGCAACAGAAGGTATCCGGTGTCAAATAACTAAAATCTTGAAGAAACGACAGGTGTAAAGAGCGTAAAAACATCAAAATAATCGTGTTTCCGCTCCGTTTTTTGAACAAAAGCAGTACAATTTGATCCATCAACATTCACACAGGCTTCCATCGTAGAGCCACCCGAGGGTAACTTCGTGTGTGGCTTTTTTTATTGATCTTCGATGGAGCCGCCGTGATTTTTGTTGATGCGCGGGCTTGTCTTTCGCTCACTCGTGCCAACATCATTAACAGGTTTTTTGATAAGGCTCGCCATGACGTCTATTCCTACTCTTACTGAACAAACTCAACTTCCATTATTGCCATTGCGCGATGTCGTCGTGTTTCCGCACATGGTGATACCGCTGTTTGTCGGCAGGCCGAAATCCATCAAGGCGCTTGAAGCGGCAATGGAACAAGGCAAGAGCATCATGCTCGCTGCGCAAAAAGCCGCGGCAAAAGACGAACCGTCTGCCGAGGATATTTATGAAATCGGATGCGTTGCCAACATCCTGCAGATGCTCAAGCTGCCCGACGGCACCGTCAAGGTGCTGGTCGAAGGCGCCCAGCGTGCACGCATTCACAAAATCAGCGAACTGGAAACCCATTTCGTTGCGGATCTGACTCCGGTTGAATCCGAGCCCGGCGATGAATCCGAAGTGGAAGCAATGCGTCGCGCGATCGTTCAGCAGTTCGATCAATACGTGAAGCTCAACAAGAAAATCCCGCCCGAGATTCTGACTTCATTGGCTGGTATCGACGATGCAGGCCGCCTGGCCGATACGATTGCAGCGCATCTTCCGCTCAAGCTGGAACAGAAGCAGGTCATCCTCGAAATCTTCAATGTCGCGAAACGGCATGAGCATCTGCTCGGGCAGCTCGAAGGCGAACTTGACATTCTTCAGGTCGAGAAGCGTATCCGCGGCCGCGTCAAGCGGCAAATGGAGAAGTCGCAGCGCGAGTACTACCTGAACGAACAGGTTAAGGCGATTCAGAAAGAACTCGGCGAAGGCGAAGAGGGCGCGGACCTGGAAGAGCTCGAGAAAAAAATCGTGCTGGCGAAGATGCCGAAGGAAGCGCGCGAGAAGGCGCAAAACGAACTGAAAAAACTCAAGCTGATGTCGCCGATGTCGGCGGAAGCAACCGTGGTTCGCAACTACATCGATACGCTGGTCGGATTGCCATGGAAGAAAAAATCCAAGGTGAACAACGATTTGACCAACGCCGAAAAAGTGCTGGAAAACGATCACTACGGTCTCGACAAGGTGAAGGAACGCATCCTTGAATATCTTGCCGTGCAACAGCGCGTCGACAAGCTCAAGGCGCCCATCCTGTGCTTCGTGGGACCTCCCGGCGTGGGCAAGACTTCGCTTGGCCAGTCGATTGCGCGTGCCACCAATCGCAAGTTCGTGCGCATGGCGTTGGGCGGCGTGCGTGATGAAGCGGAGATTCGCGGTCATCGTCGGACCTATATCGGATCGATGCCGGGCAAGATCCTGCAAAGCCTGGCAAAGGCCGGCGTGCGCAATCCGTTGTTCCTGCTCGACGAGATCGACAAGCTGGGCATGGATTTCCGCGGCGATCCTTCTTCGGCACTGCTGGAGGTGCTCGATCCGGAACAGAATCATACGTTTTCCGATCACTATATCGAAGTCGATTTCGATCTGTCGGACGTGATGTTCGTTGCGACATCGAATTCGTACAACATTCCTCCAGCGTTGCTGGATCGGATGGAAGTGATTCGATTGTCCGGCTACACCGAGGATGAAAAAACCAATATCGCGCAACGTTATCTGCTGCCGAAACAGATCAAGAACAACGGTCTGAAGGAAGAAGAAATCAGTGTGGCGGAATCCGCAATTCGCGACATCATCCGCTATTACACACGTGAGGCAGGCGTGCGTTCGCTCGAGCGCGAAGTTTCGAAGATCTGCCGCAAGGTGGTGAAGATGCTTCTGCTCAAAAAGCAGGACAAAAAGGTCAACATCACCTCGAAGAACATCGACAGGTTTCTCGGCGTTCGGCGATTCGACTTTGGCATGGCCGAGAAGGATAACCAGATCGGTCAAGTCGTCGGTCTTGCATGGACCGAAGTCGGCGGCGATCTGCTGACGATCGAAGCGATGGCCATGACCGGCAAAGGCGCGATCATCCGCACCGGTACCCTGGGCGATGTGATGAAAGAGTCGATCGAGGCGGCGCGCACCGTGGTTCGCAGCCGCGCCAAGAAGCTCGGCATCAAGAGCGACATCTTCGAGAAGAGCGACATTCACATTCACGTTCCCGAAGGCGCGACGCCGAAAGACGGACCGTCCGCCGGTATTGCGATGACCACTGCGTTGGTATCGGTGTTCACTGGTATTCCGGTTAGGGCTGATGTGGCGATGACCGGTGAGATCACTTTACGCGGCGAAGTATTGCCGATCGGCGGATTGAAGGAGAAGCTGTTGGCGGCGCATCGCGGCGGCATCAAAACGGTGCTGATCCCGGAACAGAATGTGAAGGATCTTGCGGAGATTCCCGACAACGTCAAGAACAAGCTCGAGATCATTCCCGTGCGCTGGATTGACAAGGTACTGGAGATCGCGCTTGAGCGGCACCCTGTTCCGCTGGTCGAAGAAGAGGCGCCGGCAACTGCCGCTGCCAAATCTACTGAAGAACCGGGTGTCACCACCTTCGTTAAACATTGAGACGTTGACGACGGACTTTAAAAAGCGCTCCACGGAGCGCTTTTTTCATGTGCCGGGTACGGTATTCGAGAAATACCGTTTTTGCTCTCTCATGTGATCGATTGCGGGCCGCACAATCGGGTATTCACCCGCCGAAAGGTCGCCCCTATTCACGGTCGATGGCCTGCAAAGCGCTTGACACAGGACTGTGCGGCTTGTTTAATACGGACTGCAGTTTTTTTCTGCATGACGCAATGAGTGTGCAACTGAGAACGATGAATATGCACTGTTGCGGAATCTAACCATTGTGAGGGGGCGTCAGTGAATAAAACCGAATTGATCGAGCACATTGCCAAGTCCGCGGATGTATCGAAAGCAGCTGCAACGCGCGCGCTTGATGCATTGATCGGTGCAGTCAAAACAACGCTGAAAAAAAATGGTACCGTAACCCTCGTCGGTTTCGGTACGTTTTCGGTAGGCAAGCGTGCGGCACGTACCGGCCGTAACCCGCGTACTGGTGAAGCGATCAAGATCAAGGCAGCAAAAGTGCCTAAATTTAAGCCTGGCAAAGCTTTGAAAGATGCTGTAAACTAGCGATCTTTCGGCGTGGTGACAAACGCCAAAATGTTTGGCTGGCTAAGTGGGAAATCGGGTGCTTAGCTCAGTTGGTAGAGCGGCGCCCTTACAAGGCGTAGGTCGGGAGTTCGAGCCTCTCAGCACCCACCAAAGCAGCCAAGCACAATGCATTACAAGTGAGCAAATTAGGAGTGGTAGTTCAGTCGGTTAGAATACCGGCCTGTCACGCCGGGGGTCGCGGGTTCGAGTCCCGTCCACTCCGCCAAAAATCAAAAAAGGCGAACTTATGTTCGCCTTTTTTCTTATCCGCTAAAATTGTCGCATCCTGTTTGTGATTGGCTGATCATGCTTGAGTATATTCGTACACATCAGAAACTGATGATGGGTTTGTTGATTTTCCTGATTGTTCCGTCGTTTCTATTCTTCGGGCTCGAAGGTTATACCCGTATGGGCGACCGTCAAGATACAGTGGCGAAGCTGGCCGGACAATCGATTACGCAGCAAGAACTGGACGCTGCGCATCGTGACCAGATGCAGCGCTTTCGCGAGATGTTCGGTCCGCAATTCGATTCCAAGATATTCGATACGCCCGAAGCGAAGCAGGAGATTCTCGACAGCTTGATCGGGCAGAAACTGCTGATTGCCGAGGCGACTCGCAAGGGCCTGTCGGTATCCGACCAGAGCCTGCAACGTGCGATTCTGGCCATGCCGGAGTTGAAGAGCCCCGATGGCAGCTTCGACAACGAACGGTACAGATCCCTGCTCTCGGTGCAGAATATGAATCCTGCCATGTTCGAAGCGCGATTGCGGACTGATTTGGCATTGCAACAGCTGAATGGAGCGATTCAGAATTCCGCATTCGCACCGGAATCGGTTGCAGATCGTTTGTCGGATATAAGCGCGCAAGAGCGCGAAGTACAGGAAATGCTGTTCAAGGCATCCGACTTTGTGTCTCAGGTAAAAATCACGGACCAGATGCTGAAGGACTATTACGACAAGAGCGCAGGTCAGTTCGAAATCCCCGAGCAGGTCAAGGCTGAGTATGTTGTGCTGGATGCGGCTGCCGCAGCGGCGCAGGTATCGGTCGGCGACGCAGACGTCAAGTCGTATTATGAACAGAATATGAAGCGTTATTCGATTGATGAGCAAAGGCGCGCAAGTCATATCCTGATCACAGCAAACAAGGATGCATCCGGCGCCGACAAAGAAAAGGCAAAAGCCAAAGCGGAAAGTCTGCTGGCGCAAGTACGCAAGAACCCAGGTGACTTTGCTAAATTGGCGAAGGAACAATCGCAGGATCCTGGTTCCGCGGAACGTGGCGGCGATCTTGGTTTTTTCGGCAAGGGGATGATGGTCAAGCCTTTTGAGGACGCCGCCTACAAGTTGCAACCGGGTGAAATCAGCGACATCGTTCAGTCCGAGTTTGGTTACCACATCATCCAACTCACCGAGATGAAACCGGCGTCAGTAAAAAGCCTGGACGAAGTCAAAGGCGAAATCGCCGGGGAAATCAAGAAACAATTGGCGGCAAAAAAATTCGCTGACATGGCTGAGACCTTCAGCACCACGGTCTACGAGAATGCCGACAGCCTGAAGCCGGTGGCAGACAAACTGCAACTGAAGATCGAAACGATCGCGAACCTGACTCGTACGCCAAACCCGACAGCGGCTCCAAATTCACCGGCCGGTAATGCGAAATTCCTGGCAGCGATATTTTCCGATGAAGCGATCAAGCGCAAGAACAATACTGAAGTAGTTGAAATCGCACCCAATACCCTGGTTGCAGGCCGCGTCGTTGAGCACAAGCCGGCTTCGCGGCGTCCGTTCGACGAAGTCAAGGCAGTTGTGCGTGAGCACGTCACCCAGATTGAGGCGATGAATCTCGCGAAAAAGGCTGGTGAAGCCAAGCTCGCCGAGGTGAAGGAAAAAGGCAATGCGTCGGGCTTTTCAGAGCCGAAAATGGTTTCACGGGCAAAAACCCAGGATTTGCGTGGCGAGGCATTCACTGCGGTGATGAAAGCGGATGTTACCAAATTGCCTACCCACGTTGGCGTCGAGTTGCCCGCTCAAGGTTATGGCGTGTATCGCATCAACAAGATCGCGCAGCCGGCAAACGCGGATGATGCGCAGCGCAAGGCACAGCAACAGCAAATCGCAAATACACTTGCGCAGCAGGAAATGAATGCCTATATCGGTGTTTTGAAAAACAAGGCCAAGGTTGAAATTGTGAAACCGGTTGTGAAAGATCCTGGCGCTGTGGAAGAGATGAATCTGGGTTATTGAACATGCCGGAAAAATCGGCGCGCGTTGCCGCTCCGGGCATAGCGAGGGTTCGTGATTGTCGTCCCTGACGCAAACGATCGAAACTCCTGCTGTAATAAAAAATCCGCTCACCGAGCGGATTTTTTATTTGGGTGCGCCCAGCATGGGCGCACTCCTGTGGGTGAAAGTCCCGCCGCGAGCTGACCACAGTGAGCGAAGCGAAGCGCAACTGCGGAAGGGCGACCGACCGTGGGAAGGAAGCGTGGAGCGAACCTGCGAGCCGATGGACAAGAACCGGATAAAAG
>MESE01000026.1 GCA_001770855.1 Burkholderiales bacterium RIFCSPLOWO2_02_FULL_57_36 | reverse complement strand
GGATCAGGTGTGATGTGCGCGAAGCCGCACGGCGTCTAGCGATTGGGCTGCTGGTACGACGAAGTCGTGTCAGGGCCAACACATTACAACTACTATCGCGATTACGATCCGGCCACAGGCAGGTACGTGCAGAGTGATCCGATCGGGCTTGCAGGTGGATTGAACACCTACACCTATGTCGGAGGCAATCCGGTCTCTTATGTTGATCCAACAGGCGAGTTTGCACAATATATTCCGTATGTCGTTGCAGCAGTTGCTACTGCATTGGGTGGCTATGAAGCGAAAAAAAGTGTTGATGCGGCTACGCAGGCAGCGGCCGAATATACCGCCGCCGCAAAAGCATACGACGAGTGTTTGGTGAAAAAGGCGAGTGGAATAAATTGTGATTGTGATGCAGAAAAAAAGCGACTTAATGAAGCTTATCTTCGATATAGGGGTGCGAGCTTTGAAGCTGGCCAGGCAATACAGGGCATGTTTCCAGACAAAATCCCTGTCGGGAAAAAAGGCGAGGTACCGGCACCGTGGATAAAATAATGAAGCCTAAATTATTACGATTGATTATTGCTGCTCTACTTTCTGTCATAGCAGTGTGGGTGGCTTTAAATAGCCACTCTGCTATGGTCTACGGTTTGCGTCTATGGCATGGAAATAACATAAATTGGAATGGAATTGAAGTTGAGCTAAATGACAGAGAATATTTCTCTCGATTCGACCATAGTAGTGAAAACTTATTCATCGGCGACTGGAAGTCGCAGGATGCTACCATCGTACTTCATGCAGGTAAACGGACTAGCGCACATCAAAGAGTTTTCGTGTCTGATTTCTGTGCACCCAAAGAGTGTCGGCATGTAAGCGAATTTTCTACCGTAGTTAACGGCGAAAAAGTCGATATCTTCACGTTCGTTAAAATGTACGGTGGTCCAAGTCGGACAATCTTTCATCAGTATATTTTAATTGATGGCGCCGACATTTGGATTGAGTACTTTGGAGAGGAGTCTCGATATGCCTCTCATAAATCGACCATTGATTCGCTTATCGAAAAGATCACGAAAAAATGACGAGCCAAAGGATCCGAGCCAAGGAGTCAGCTTCACATTATTCTTGAATCCCAGGATACAAACCGCATAGGGGCCGCTGGCCCCTATGTCATTTCTTCGCCGTGTATTTTCGCCTGATTTTTTCGATGGCCTATTCATGGGTGACGACGCCGACCAAGATTAGCTGCCCCGACCAACGGTGCATGAGCTCACGCCGAGAAGGTGGAAGCAATTGTTCGCTGCCAATCCGCTACGCTCGCCGCTACATCACGCCGCCACTTCTGTATAGAACGCCGCTCAGTTAGCGGTTACAAATGAACACGCACGCTATTGGCACGGGCGTTAGCACCGGTCTGCAACGACTACATCGGTTCCAGGTCGACCACCACCACTGCCTCGTAGCGCTGCCAGCGCAGCAGGATGGCAAACGGCCGGGCACGTACCGCGGCCTTGATCTGCTCGGTGGCGCCGCGGATCGTGATCGGCACCGATATGTCGAGCGAGCTGCCGAAGTGCCGGCGCGCGTTGCCTGAGATCGTGTTCGCTACTTCGCCGACCGCATCCAGCAGATTGCCCTCGCAGGTGTCGGGCTCCTGCAACTGGATCAGCAGTTCGCGCAGAAGCAGGCGCGGCGCCGAAAAATAAACGCAGCCGCGGAAGTTGCCCGAGACGGTAATCAGGCCGGTGTAGTCGAAGCGCGGCATGGCTGCGTCGGTCAGATAGGAGGAGCGGATTTCCGCCGGCTCGCCGGTCAGGTGCGAAAAATAATGCGTGACCGCATCGATGAAAACCTTCAAGTCGCTTTCGCTCAGATTCGTCAATTCATTCTCCTCAACATGCCAGTTCAAGCAACGCGTCCGCGAGCTGCTCGTCGGAAAAGGGCTTTTGCAGGAATCCGCGAGCGCCTTTTTTCATTGCCGAAAGTGCGGTAATTTTGTCTCCGAGGGCGGATACCACCAGGATATTCAGTTCCGGGTTGCCATTCATCAGCACTTCAATGCATTGAATGCCGTCCATCTCTGGCATGGTCAAATCCATCGTGACCACGTCCGGCGTGGTGCGCTGGCATAGCTCGACCGCTTCCAAGCCGTTTTTTGCCAGGCCGACGATGCTGATGTCGGACAGCCGCGGGTGCAGCGCGATTCGGGCAATGCGGGAACGTATGATGTTGGAGTCATCCACGATAAGCAGTTTCATTTTCGGGCCCGTATATTTATGTCGCAAAATGAATGCTGAACTGGGTGAAGGCGTGTTCGCGCGATGAAATGCGCAGGCGGGCGCCCAACTGCTCTACTTTGCTTTTCACCACATCCATGCCGACGCCATGTCCGGCATCGCGGCTTGCCTGGCCGGCGGTCGAGAATCCCGGCTCAAAGATCTTCATCACGATCTGACGATCGTCAAGATCCGCCAGCTGTACTTCCGTGTAGCGCTTCGAGCGCACCAGTTCCGCCCTGATTTTTTGCGCGTTCAAGCCGCGGCCGTCATCGCGCAGGATCAGTTCGTACTCGCCGGCTTCGGTGGGTTTCAATGCGAGGTAGATGTTGCCGCTCGGCGGCTTGGCACGTCCGGTGCGCTCGATGGTCGGCTCGATGCCGTGCGTGACGGCGTTGCGCAGCAGTTGCACTGCGATGTCCTTCAACTCATTGCGCATTTTTTGCGGAATCGAATCCAGCAGATCGAGGTCGGTCACCAATTGGACTTCCTTGCCATGATCCTGGGCGATGCGCTGAGCCAGCCGGGTCAGGTTGCCGGCAAAGGCATCGTCGGTTGCGGCTGGCGCAAACGCATCGTGGTAAGCCGCCAGACGTGTCACCAGGTTGCGCACCATCGAGACCCGCTGCAGGAATTCTTCCAGGGGAAAAGGCAATGACAGCAGGTCGTCGCCGGACACATCGCCTTTCTCGCGCAGGCCCGCCAGCAGAGACTCGAACTGCTGTGCCAGGTTTTCGAACATCTCCAGGCCCAGCGAAGCCGCTTCGCCCTTGAGCGTGTGAATCTTGCGGAAGATGGTGTTGACGGTATTGCGATAGTTGAGAGTTTGACCGGCGGAGCGCAGATGATCGTTGACTTCCAGCAGCGCTTTTTCCGCATCCTTGAGGAACTGTTCGAGCGTCATCGGATTGACCTTGAGAAGGTCAAGCATGATTTCCATCTCTGCCTTGGATTTTTGTTTGGCTACCGTCAGCGCACGTTCCAGTTCGACCTGTACCGTCACGTCGATCACGGTCACCAGGAGGTGAGTGATCTCGCCCGCTTCCAGTACGCGATTGAACTGCAGTGTCAGGAAGCGCCGAGCGACGTTGCCGTTCACGCCGGACACACTGACTTCGGTCTCGGTCAGCGGATTCAGGTCGCCCATCAGCGCTTCCTTGACCCGGTTGCCGAACAGCAGCTCGATATAGTCGCAGGCCAGCGTGACGGTGTCTTGCGGGACCAACTCCGAGAGAAGGATGCGGAAATCTTCGTCCGCCTTGATGTTGCGTCCCAATATTCTGGGCAGCGATTTCGAGTACTGCGAGCCTATCCTGAAGTGGGGATCGAGCAGGAACAGGCCGTCTTTCACCGTGCTCAGGATCTCTGCGGTTTCCTTTTGCGCCGATTCGACCTTGCGGTCGTTTTCTCGCAAGCGGCGGATAAATTTGAGCAGGATAAATGCAAAGTTCAGCAACGCCAGAAGAATGCCGGCAGTCTGTACCTTGCGCAGCGTGTCGGCCTTGGCATTGGCAGTCTGTTCCAGCTGCGTGGTCAGGTTGTTCATCAGCGTCAGCAACTTCAGGTTATTGTCCCGTGCGTAGCGGTTCGCGGCATCGAGATGCTCGGGCTCGTAAGCAGCGCCTGAAACAAGCGGCGCGAGCAAGGTCTTGTAAGGGCGCCAGATGGCATCCGTCTTGGCCAGCGTCTCTTGTCCTGCCGGCGCGGTGACTGCTGGCAGGAATGCCGGCTTTTCATCCCCGCCGATGACGGTTTCTCCGCGCTGGAAGCCGATCAGCGTGGTATCGAATAGCGTGACCGTTTTCTTGAGTTCCGCCAGCGCATCGTTACCGGGCGATCCGCGCAGTCCGTCGCTTTCGATGGTCAGCAGCGCCTTGGTCATGCGCTGCGACAGCATTCGCTGCCGACCGGCGAGGTTGATCGCCAACGCATCTTCTGAAATTTGAAATGAGATGTAAAAATTAAGTACCAATACCGCCAGGTCGAACACCAGGAAAAAGGCAACCGCCAGAATGATTTCCCGGTATTTGCCCAGATATGAACCTTTTGCCTTCGATTTCATGTTGACTCCGTCGTAAAGCAATGAAAGGAAATCCGCTTTGCCGCGGATGAAAAAAAACGTCCATCCCGACGGAGCGATATGCTCCCCTGGATGAACGTCTGTGTTCTGTGCCCCACCGCCTTTGGCGAGTGCCGATATCCCCTAAGCAAGCGGCATGCCACAGGTTACCGACAGGCAATGAACCGCAAGCGGATAGTTTGAGAAAGGATTTGCGTTATCGATGCGTGATTACGGTGCATCTGACATATTCCTGCACTAATTGGTAACATCCTGCCTTTCCTGATGAATTGCGACCGGAATATGCCACCTCCGATTCAACCGTCCGCTGATATCGGCCCGAACCAGGCCGCAAGCCGTCCCGTGCTGCACTTCGTGCACGCCAACAGCTTTCCCGCGGACACGTACCGAGTGTTTTTCGATCATTTGCACGATCATTACGATATACATGCGCTTGCGATGCATGCACACAATCCGAGATATCCGGTCAGGAACGGTTGGCATGCGCTGACGCTGGAATTGATCGATGAGCTGACCGCGCGCTACGACCGGCCGGTAATATTGGTTGGCCATTCAATGGGCGGCATGCTGGGATTGATGGTGGCCAAAGCGCGCCCTGATCTGGTGCGCTGCGTGGTATTGATGGATTCCCCGGTGGTTGCGGGATGGCGGGCATTCCTGCTGCGATTCGCGAAGTCGGTCGGCGCCGACAGGAAATTTTCGCCGGCGCGTTTATCGGAAAAGCGCCGTAATCTTTGGGCAAATCACGAAGAAGCCTTTCAGCATTTCGCATCAAAGAAAACTTTTTGCTCATGGCCTCCCGAAGTATTGCGCGACTATGTCGAGTACGGATTGATGCCGCATCCTGAAGGCGTTACGCTGCGTTTTACCCGTGAAGCGGAAACCGCCGTGTATCGCGGACTGCCGCATCATATGGGGTCGCTGACGCGCAAACCTTTCCCGGTGCCGGTCGGCTTTGTCGGCGGCGCGGAATCGGTAGAATGCCGGCAGGCCGGTTTGAAAGCGACCAGGAAACTGGTCGGCCGCAATTTTCGTCAGATTCCCGGAGGACATCTGTTCCCGATGGAATCTCCAAAGCCTGCTGCCGATGCCGTGCATGACATGATTCACTGCTTGCTTCACTCCTGACCGGACCTATGCGCTATTCATTGATCAATACTGTTGCTTGCATGCTGTTTGCCGGCATCAGCGTGCAATCCTCCGCAGCCGGCACTCTCGGCGGCCTGGTGGAAGACTTCGGCAACGCCTACCGGAATGGGAAAACCACGCACCTTGTCGATATCGACAACGATTCCCTGCTGCTGCAGAGGGACGATGGTTTCTATACCAGCGGCCTGCGTTACACGCAGCGCTATGCGATCGGCGACGCCGCCAAATCAACCGCGTTCGGATGGCGCATGGGGCAGGAACTGTACACCGCATCCGACGTCAAGCTGCCGCCTGCATCGATAAGACCGTCCGATCATCCCTATGCGGGTTGGCTGTATGGCGGGGTCTTCAAGGAAACGCATCACGCGAACGGCACCTATCGGAAATTCGGCATCGATATCGGTTGCCTCGGTCCGTGTGCCGGCGGGGAATGGACGCAGACCAATCTGCATCGGCTGCTCAATCAGCCGTTGCCGCAGGGATGGAGCAGGCAAGTGAAAAACGAGGCGGGCGTCGTGCTGTATGCAGACGCGGCTCCGGTGCGCTGGACCTCCGGTTCGTCTTTCGATGTGACGCCGAATTTTCATGGCCGTTTTGGTAATATATTTACCGACATCGGCGCCGGTCTCACCGTACGTGCCGGCCGGCTGAATCAACTGCCGGATCAATCGGCATTGCATGCATATTTGCGGGTCGATGGCCGCGCTGTCGGTTATAACGCAAGCATGCAGGGCGGGTATTTTTCAAAAAACAATGTTCATACGGTGGCGCCGAAGCGTTTTGTCGCCGAGGCGGAGCTCGGCGTTGCCTGGAGTTCAGCGCCATACGGCTTCAACCTGGCGATAGTCCGGCGCAGCAATGAGGTTCGCGACCTGCCGAATTCCATCGGGACACAGAATTTTGCCCGCCTGCAGATTTCGTATACGCCGTGAGCGCATCAAATGAAATGGCAGCTTCGGCTTTGCCTCGATAGTTTAAAAACACTGGAAATCACCGGAAAGGATCAGGAATCGCAGATGGTTTGCGGTATAATTTGAATTTCCCGCACGTGCCGTTCGGCACCATCTGCAATGACCAAGTTTGTATTCGTCACAGGCGGCGTTGTATCTTCCCTTGGCAAAGGGATTGCAGCCGCCTCTCTCGCCGCGATTCTCGAATCGCGCGGCCTCAAAGTCACTCTTCTCAAGCTCGATCCCTACATCAATGTGGATCCGGGTACGATGAGTCCATTCCAGCACGGCGAAGTCTTCGTTACCGACGACGGCGCCGAGACCGATCTTGATCTTGGGCACTATGAGCGCTTCATCAGCGCCAAGATGAGAAAGGTCAACAACTTCACCACCGGCCAGATTTACGAATCCGTGATCCGCAAGGAGCGGCGCGGCGAGTATCTTGGAAAAACGGTGCAGGTGATTCCGCACATCACCAATGAAATCCAGGAATACATTTATCGCGGCGCCGAAGGCTTCGATGTTGCGATCGTTGAAATCGGCGGCACGGTAGGCGATATCGAATCGTTGCCGTTTCTCGAAGCGGCGCGCCAGCTTGGCTTGCGCGCCGGACGCAATGCCGCGGCATACATACACCTGACGCTGGTGCCGTACCTGGTCTCTGCCGGCGAACTGAAAACCAAGCCGACCCAGCACAGTGTGCAAAAACTGCGTGAAATCGGTATCTCGCCGGATGCATTGCTGTGCCGCGCCGACCGTCCGATTCCGGATGACGAGCGGGCCAAGATATCGCTGTTTTCCAATGTGCAGGAAGATGCGGTGATTTCGGTGTGGGATGCGGATACGATTTACAAGATTCCGCAAATGCTGCACGACCAGGGGCTGGATAAAATCGTTTGCGATGCACTCGGATTATCGCCCGAGCCGGCCGATCTGACGATCTGGAACAAGCTGGTGCATTCGCTGGAAAATCCGAAGCATGAAGTCACCATCGGCATGGTCGGAAAATATGTCGACTTGACCGAGTCGTACAAATCCTTGACCGAAGCGCTGCGGCATGCGGGCATCCATACCGAGAGCCGCGTCAAAATCGAATACGTCGATTCCGAAGAGATCGAACTGCACGGCACCGCTGCATTGATAAGGTACGACGCGATCCTGGTGCCCGGCGGCTTCGGCAAGCGCGGTGTCGAAGGCAAGATCGCCGCAGCGAGATTCGCCCGCGAACACAAGATTCCTTATCTGGGAATTTGTCTCGGCATGCAAGTTGCGTTGATCGAATACGCGCGCAACATGGCTGGCTTGACCAAGTCGAATTCAACCGAGTTCGATACCGAAACCGAAAATCCGGTGGTGGCATTGATCACCGAATGGCAAAGCAAGGACGGCAAGGTCGAAAGGCGCGATGCCAATTCCGATCTGGGCGGCACCATGCGTCTGGGCGCGCAAACCTGCGCGGTGAAACCCGGCACGCTCGCCGCCGAAATTTACGGCAATGAAGTCACCGAACGCCATCGCCATCGTTACGAAGCGAACAATCATTATCTCGGTCGCGTGGAACAGGCCGGCCTGATCGTATCGGCGCGCACGCCGACTGAAAATTTGTGCGAAATCATGGAATTGCCGCGCACCGGCGAAAATGCGCATCCCTGGTACGTCGGGGTGCAATATCATCCGGAATTCAAATCGACGCCGCGCGACGGACATCCATTGTTCATTTCCTTCATCAAGGCAGCGCTTGCCCACAAGCGCGCCGCGTCGGAGAGGAAAGCGGCATGAAACTGTGCGGCTTCGATGTTGGCCTCGACCATCCTTTGTTCCTGATCGCCGGACCGTGCGTGATCGAGTCGCGCCAGATGGCCTTCGATACCGCAGGCCAGTTGAAGGAAATTACTTCAGCGCTCGGTATTCCTTTCATTTACAAATCGTCGTTCGACAAGGCGAACCGGTCGTCCGGCACCTCCTTCCGCGGCCTCGGCATGGAAAAGGGATTGGAAATTCTCGCTGACGTCCGGCAACAGATCGGCGTGCCGGTGCTGACCGACATTCATGAAATCGATGAAATCAAGCCGGTCGCCGCAGTCGTTGATGTATTGCAAACCCCGGCATTTTTATGCCGTCAAACTGATTTTATTCAGGCATGCGCGCAGTCCGGCAAACCGGTCAACATCAAGAAGGGCCAGTTCCTCGCACCGCACGATATGAAAAACGTGATCGACAAGGCGCGTGCAGCGGCAGCGGAAGCCGGTCTTCCCGTTGACAATTTCATGGCGTGCGAACGCGGCGCATCCTTCGGTTACAACAACCTGGTATCCGACATGCGCTCGTTGGCAATCATGCGCGAGACCGGCTGCCCGGTCGTGTTCGATGCGACGCATTCCGTGCAACTTCCTGGTGGGCAGGGCACCTCGTCAGGCGGGCAGCGCGAGTTCGTGCCGGTACTGGCGCGGGCTGCCGTGGCGGTCGGTATTGCCGGCTTGTTCATGGAAACCCATCCGAATCCGGCCGAGGCGAAATCCGATGGGCCGAATGCAGTGCCATTGGGACGCATAAAAGAATTGCTCGCGACGTTGCTGGAGCTTGATCGTGTCGTCAAAAAAACCGGCTTTCTCGAAACCGATTTTTCGTAATCAATTAATTACGTAGAACAAGAATTTCTTTTGATTTGGAGAATTGAATGAGTGCAATTGTTGACATCATCGGTCGTGAAATCATCGACTCGCGCGGCAACCCCACCGTCGAATGCGATGTGCTGCTCGAATCCGGC
>MESE01000025.1 GCA_001770855.1 Burkholderiales bacterium RIFCSPLOWO2_02_FULL_57_36 | reverse complement strand
TCCCGTGATAGACGGCGTTCTCCAGCAAGGGCTGCAACAACAGCGGCGGGATCAGCACATCGCCCGGCACATCCTGAATTCTCCAATCCACACGCAACCGTTCGCCCATGCGCAATTGTTCGAGGGCGATATATTGTTTGCTCAACTCAATCTCTTGGCGCAACGGCACGAGATCCTGGGCATCCGACATCGCCATGCGAAACAAATCCGCCATGTCTTCGAGCGCGGTTTCCGCCTGCTTCGGGTTGGCGCGCACGATACCGAGCACGGCGTTGATGGTATTGAAAAGAAAGTGCGGCCGGATACGGGCCCGCAACACCTGCAAACGCGCATCTTCCAAAGCGCGTGACAAAACCCGGCTGCGCAAGCGGAAATACATCAACAGGATGCTGCACACCAGCACGCTAAGCAATGCGTAACGCACCGTATCAAAATAAGCGCCATCGCTGGCCCGAGGGTGATACAGCTCGCCGCCAAAATAATAGATGGACAGCGTCAAGACCATCGCCAGCGCATTCACTGCGAGCACACCCCGCCAATAGACAAGTCTATCCAGCCAGGGTTGCGCGGCCCAAAGCAACAGCAAAGCCGACAATAATATCGGTGTAAGCAGCGACGCGATCTGCATCATGATCTGGGGCACTTCCGCCCATCTGTTTGCCTGCAGCAATGCCTGCAACAGCGCCAGCCCGTTGCTGATCAGCAGGATGCGTAGCGTGACTCCGAGGTTGCGGAAGTTTGGCAATGCATCGGACAGGGTATTTTGTTTTATACTGCTCGCTTCATTCATGGTGGGAAATCTTACCGCCTTTCAGGGGCAAGTGGGGGCAACAATGCAAGATCCAGCGCAAGATAATAATCCAAGGCAAGATAAAAACAACGATACCTGGTCGGGACGTTTTAACGAGCCGGTAGCAGAATTGGTGAAACGCTATACCGCATCGATAAGTTTCGACCACAAGCTGGCTGTTTTCGACATTCAAGGCTCGCTTGCGCACGCGCAGATGCTGGCCGCATGCAACATCATCTCATCACAGGACCTGAAAGACATTCAGCGCGGTCTCGCGCAAATCGAAAACGAAATCATCGCCGGAGAATTCGCCTGGTCGGTCGATCTGGAAGACGTACACCTCAATATCGAGAAGCGCCTCACCGCGCTGGTCGGCGACGCAGGCAAGCGACTGCACACCGGGCGTTCGCGCAACGACCAGGTTGCGACGGATGTGCGGCTATACCTGCGCCATTCGATCGACGACCTGCTCGGTCTTGTCAGGGCGCTGCAAATCGCGCTGCTCGACCTCGCCGAAAATCACACGAATACCATCATGCCCGGCTTCACCCATTTGCAGGTCGCGCAGCCGGTCAGCTTCGCGCATCACCTGATGGCCTATTTCGAGATGCTCAAGCGCGATACGGAACGGCTGCATGATTGCCGAAAACGCGTCAACCGCCTGCCGCTTGGCGCGGCGGCGCTTGCCGGAACCAGCTATCCGATCAAGCGCGAATATGTCGCCGAACTGCTCGGCTTTGACGGCGTCTGCGAAAACTCGCTGGATGCGGTCTCGGACCGCGACTTCGCGATCGAATTCACCGCCTGTGGCGCGCTGATCATGACGCACCTGTCGCGCTTCTCGGAAGAATTGATCCTGTGGATGAGCCCGCGCTTTGGCTTCATCGATATCGCCGACCGCTTCTGCACCGGTTCGAGCATCATGCCGCAGAAGAAGAACCCCGACGTGCCCGAGCTGGTGCGCGGCAAGACCGGCCGTGTCAACGGCCACCTGGTCGCGCTGCTCACGCTGATGAAAGGCCAGCCGCTGGCCTACAACAAGGACAACCAGGAAGACAAGGAGCCGCTGTTCGACACAGTGGAAACGCTGACGCAAACGCTGCGCATCTACGCCGACATGATCGGCGGCATCACCGTCAAGCCGGAAGCCATGCGCAACGCGGCGTTGCAGGGTTATGCCACAGCCACCGATCTAGCCGATTATCTGGTGAGAAAGAGCCTGCCGTTCCGTGATGCGCATGAAGCGGTGGCGCTGGCGGTGCGTTTCGCCGAGCAGCGCGGCTGCGACCTGGGCGACATCGGCCTCGCCGAATTGCAGCAATTCTCCGCCCTGATCGGCGAAGACGTGTACCAGGTGCTATCGCTGGAAGGTTCGCTCGCCAGCCGCAACCATACCGGCGGAACCGCGCCGAATCAGGTTGCTTCCGCGATTGCAAAGGCGCGCGCCAGCCTGTCAAAATAACCAATACGGACTACCTCACCACACAGCCGCTCTTGTTCACGCTCGGATTCGCGCTATCGGCATTTACCTCATCAGGGCTGGCGCCGTTTTTTATTTCATCAGGTTTGCTGTCGACCTTTCCCCCGTCGGGCTTGCTATCCGTTTTCCCTTCATCCTGCTTACCCGTGTCTTTCTCTTGATCGGGTTTACCGCCGTCTTTTTCCTTATCCGATTTGCCGTCCTTCTTTTCTTCTTCCGGCTTGCCGCCGTCCTTGTCCTTATCGGATTTACTGTCTTTTTTCTCCTCATCCGGCTTGCTCTCGGATTTTTCCTTATCCTGTTTGCTGCCAGCCTTTCCATCGTCCGCCTTGTTGCCCGCCTTCTCCTCGGCTTTGGCGGCCTTGGCCTCTATCGCGTTGGTCTGCTTCGTGTCGGCGTTCATGAACGCCGGTGGTGCGGGGAGCTTGATGAGCGCGGCCTGGTTGGCGAATCCGGTTTCGCCGCGCCCCAGGTTCAGCGTGTTGCCGGTGGGCTGGGCCACGATGATCTGGCCGCTGTGTACCGTCACGTATAAGCCGGGGGGCGCTTCCGCCGGAGCGGCGGGGGGCGCATTGCCGGACACCTGCGTTGGCATCGCCTGCGGTTTGTCCGCTGATCTTGCCGAAGCCGCCGCGTCGTCCTGGCAATTCGGCGTCGCGCACAGCCGCGTAGAAAAATCCGTCCCGCGGATGCCCACGGTCGCCACCTTGGTCTGCATCCTGTAAGCGTCCGGGTCGCCGCGCTTGCCGATCAGCCCCGTTATCGAACGCAGCCCGCCTTTGATCAGATCGAACACAGCCTTGTCCGACTGCGGCTCCTGCCTGTTGAACTGGTACTCCACGATCTTCAGGTTGGAGTTAGGTCTCAGCGTCATTTTTGAGCCGTCGTTCATTTGTATCTGTGCGTAGCTGCCCTGGGCCGTGCCCAGCACGTCCCCGGCAAGCACATCCGCTTTCGCCCCCATGATCTTGATCGTGCCGTCCGCGCGCTTGGCCACCAGCGAGCCGCTCATGTAGCCGACCTTTCCGACCACCTCGGCAGCTTGGGGTGCCGTCGCAACCAGAAGTAGCGCCAATGCGATCAGAATATTTATTTTGTTCATGGATATCTCCTAAGCCGGACTAGCCGGAACCAAAAATGTGAGGCCATCTGCGTAGGGTGCATTCCATGCACCATGGTGCGCACAGCGCACCCCTCTCTCTAACTCTCTCCCGCAAGCGGGAGAAAGGACAAACGAGAAGAGCAATTGTTAACCCTGCGCACCCTACGATACCCGTCAAAAAGATACCGACAAATTGATGTGAGTCCGCCAATCGCCGACTTCTTGCAACGGGTCGGTATCCGCGTTGATGATGCGCGCCGCATCCAGGCGCAGCGATAACAGCTCGCCATAACCGGCGCGCAGGCCGACGCCTCCGCCCGAAATCGATGATTTCGTGCCGTCGGCGGCACGCGCCTCGCCCGTGTCGAAGAACGCCAGCGCCTGTATCTTGAAATCGCCCTTGCCGAAATCCGGCGTATAGCCTTCCAGGTTCCAGCGCATGCCCGAATCGCCACCCGCGCTGCCTTCCGAGAAACCCCGCACCGCATCGGCTCCGCCCAGGCGCACCTGTTCGCCCGGTATCAGGGTATCGGGGCTGTACTGCCCATTCAGGGCGATACGCACTTTCCAGTCGTCGCCGATCATTTGCAGGTAGCTTGCGCCATAGCGCGCCACTTTGTAGCGGGGGTTGGCCAGCGGGTTATAAGCCGTAAAATCCGCCGCCGTCCCTTTGTGCGCTCCCGGCAGGTTGCCGGAAAGCGAGGCATTGAAACCGACCTGGCTCTTGTCCAGCGTTCCCTGAGTCGACCAGGTGAGGCTCAACGGGGTGACCACGATTTCCGGGGAGATGAGCATGCCGTTGAAATAGATACCGGTGAACTTGCGCCAATCCAGGCCAAACACGAGGCGCGGCTCGAAACTGCCCATCCTATCCAGGGTGTGGGTATAGCGCGCGCCCAGCGTAGACCCGCCACCCTTGACCGCATCCAGCCCGCCGCCCAATATCGAATTCATGTTGGAATAACCCGCTGTGAAATCCAGGCTGTCACCCAGCCCGTAAAGCGGTATCTTGTAGCTGCCGCCAAATACCCGTACGCGGTCCGTGTGTCTGGGCGAGGTCTGGAATTGCAGGCTGCCCACGTGGTCCGCGTCGAACAGGTTCGCATGGCGCCAGGAAAACCCCAGGCGCTCGCGCCCCGTTTCCACCGTGCCGGTGTTGTCGGTCGTGATGCCCCAGGTAACCGGATCGCTGTCGGTGACGAGGATGTTGGCATCCACCAAGCCGTCTTCTTCGCCCGCCTTCAGCACGACGTTCAACTGGCGTGAGGGGTTTTCGTTGGCGAATTTCAGCTCGCGCGCGATCTGCTTCGATCTGGGCACGCCGCCGCTGGCCACCGAGGGGAGCGCGTTCAGCACGTTCGCCTCGCCGACGAAGCGGTTGTCCTTGACCGCCACCTTGCCGAAACGGCTCTCGATCACCTGAAAACGCACCGCTCCCTTTTCCAGCTCCTGTTCCGGCAGAATTACCCGCACCGCCGAAAAACCGCGTTCAGAATAAGCTTCCTCGACCGCCTCCAGCGCGCGCTGCACGTCTGCAAAGTCCTTGTTCTTGCCGACGAACGGCGCGACCGCCTCGTCGATCTCGTCTTGGGTCAGCAAGGTCGCGCCTTCGAGCGTGTAGCCGATGATGTCAAAGCGCAGTGCGATTGACTCTGCTGAAAGCTCTATTTTTGGAGCAGCGGCAACAACATCTTGCGCAAACAATACCTGCGGCATCAGCAATAGAATTGTTGTCAGAGAAAGGTGCGTATTGAGCCTGATAATTTTCCTCATGGTTCCCGGTTTTAATTCGTGCTCAAACGATACTGGTTTGGAGTTGCATCGTTCACACGATCTCCGTGGGAACCTTTATGGTGCTATCGACACGACTACGCTTGGAAAAATGGCGAACGCAATGGATTCTATTCATAAAATGTAAATAAATAACTGCTCATCACCCATAATAAAACACCTCTATTCAATGCATTACATTAAAGGCTACGCTTCCACAAGGGCTTTGGGAGCGGTGGCGATTAGAAAATTTCGGATTATTGGCAAACTGGCAACGGTGCAGCGGCTATGGGTGCGACAGATGGGGCGGTTGCGTCCGTCACAACTACAGATTGCGCATCTTTCTTGTCGCCCTCGGGGCTATTCGTATCAGCGGGCGACTGGTCTGCCGGGGCAGTAGTCTGCGCCTGCATGAGCACGGGCGATGTGGGTGGATTGACCGGCGCGCTCGGCGGAATCACCGTGATGCTGTTTACCAGAGTATCCATTACGGTAGGCGTTAACACGACCGGAACCGCCACAATACCAAAATCGGCGGGGACGTAGCTCAAGGTGTAGTTGCTGCTCAACGAGGTCAGCGAACCCTGATTGACTGGATACAATCCCGCCGTTTCACCGGCCAGACGCGCCAATGCGCCGCTCAGGGTGGATGTTGTAGTATCGGGTGGTTTCAATCCCGCCGTCATGTAGGTGAGCAGCGGATCTGCGTTGCCCGCTGTTTTGTTTAGAGCGTTTGCGGTGACAGTCAGTGCTGCCGCAGTGATGCTGCCTGCGCCCGCCGCTGAGGTAGGTAGAAAGTAGTTCGCCAGCAGCGTGCTGCCCGTGCCGGTGAAATTGTTCGCTGCCAGCGCGGCGTTGATGGTGCTGGCGGTGGCGACATCTTTGCTGTTGTACGTGCCCGCTGTTTGTCCGACGATAGCGCTTTCACTTCCAACGAAGCCGGTCAAGCTGTAATTCGACGTGGACAGCGTTGCGGCTGTGCTGCCGTCATACACCTTGGCAGGTGTGCCGGTGATCGCGGCGGCGAGCGATGCTCTGTTCACCGTTAGTGTGCTGTCCACATAACTCAGAGTGTAGTTACTTGAGGTCAGTCCGCCCGGCGTGATGAGATAGCTGCCCGCGTTGATCGCACCTTGCGAGGTGCCGCCGTAGGCCAATGTACCGCCCAGCACACCTGTGCTTTCGCTGTTGACGAAGCCGCTGTAGATAACCCCGTTGCCGCCCGTGTAGGCGAGGCCGTCATAAGTTTTGGAGGTGGCGTTGGTGGCGACGGTCAGCGGTGCTTTGTTCACCGTCAATGTGCCGTTGACGTAGCTGATGTCATAGCCCTGCTGGTTGGAATACAGAGCGCTTGGCGTAATGGCATAACTACCGGCATTCGTTGCGCCCTGCGAAGTGCCGCTATAGCTGACCGCACCGAGCAGGTTGCCGTTGGGCGTGGTGGAATAAGTCACACCGTTACCGCCCGTATAGGCAGCTCCATCGTAAGTCTTGGTCGCCGCATTGGCAGTCGCGGTGAGCGGTGTGAGAAAGCTGGCGAGTAGCGGCGCGGTGCTGCCTTCGTAGATGCGCCAAGTCGCGCCGCTGCCGCCGGTGTTGGCGATGGTGTTGGGGGTGGCGGTGTTCCAACTGGTGAAGCTGGAGAGTTGCATCATCTGGGCGGTGGTCAGGCCGGTGCCGCCTGCGGAGGTTGCGCGGCCTGATGTTGTGGTGTTCCAGAAGCTGTTGGTGACGCTGCCGCCATTGACCCCTACCAGTCCACCGACATTAGTGGTACCGCTCACGCTACCTGTGGCATAACTGTTACTGATTGTGTTGTCGAAATTCCACCCCACCAACCCGCCGACGTAGGAAGCCCCGCTCACGTTGCCTGTGGCGTAGCTGTTGCTGACAGAACCCCATTGGTTTTCCCCCACCAGCCCACCGACATAGTTGCCAGTGCCGCTCACGCTGCCCGTGGCGTAGCTGTTGCTGACTGTGCTGTGGTTAACCCCCATCAGCCCTCCAACCCAGCTTTCAGTGCCGGTCACGCTGCCCGTGGCGTAGCTGTTGCTGACCGTGCCACCATTGAAGTGCTCCCCCACTAGCCCACCGACAGCACCCAAGCCGCTCACGCTGCCCGCAGCATAACTGTTACTGACCGTGCCGGAGTTGTGCCCCACCAATCCGCCGATGTAACCAGTGCCGACGATGTAGCCAGAGCCGATTACATTACCCGTGGTGTAACTGTTGCTGATCGTCCCGGAATTGAATCCCACCAACTCGCCGACACTGCCAAGCCCGCTCACGCTGCCACCGACCAACCCGACGCTACGAATCACGGAACCCGCGCCCGTGTATCCAAACAATCCAACATAATCTGTTGAAGGCCGGTTAATGGTGAGGTTGCTAATGGTGTGCCCCAGCCCGTCGAACTTTCCGGTGAATTGGGTGGTTGCATTCCCGACCGGCGTGAAACCCGCATTGGTGTTCCACGCCGAAGTTCCCGCAGCGTCGATGTTGCCGCCCAGCGCGTAGTTAAGCGCCAGTCCGCCATTCATGCCCTGCAAGTCCGTAGTAGTCGTGCTACCCGCCACACCCAGGCTGGTGATGACGGTGTAGTTTTTGACAGCACCATCCGAGCCGAGCTTGGTGCTGAAGTTGCTTCCGGCGGAGAGGTTGACGGCGGCCTTGACGTTATAGGTGCTGGTGTTGCCCGCCGCTACTGCCTGCTGGCCGTATTCCAGCGCGAGGCTGGCGGTGCCGGAGCCGTTCAGGTTGGCGTTGATGTTGATGTTGTTCTGGGCGTTGAGGGTGAGCTTGTTGGCCGACCAGGTCACTGTGTCGTTGACGTTGATATCGCCTGCCGTGCCGGTGGTGCCGGTGGTGCTCAAGATGCTGATGTTGCCCCCGGCGAGGTTGGTGGTCAGGGCGGCACCGGTCATGTTGCCGCCGGTGGCGGCGATGGTGAAGTCGAACGGGTCGATCAGCCAGATGCCGCTCTTGCCATCGGTTGCGGCGGTGGTGATGCGGGCGGTGTCGGCGACGTTGACGTGGGCGGCGGAGGTTTCGATGAAGCCGCCGTTGGCACCGGACACGCCCTCTCCCCCTGCCCCTCTCCCGCCTGCGGGAGAGGGGAGTGAAGAAGCATCCAGTGTGCCGGTGACATTGACCGTACCAGCTTGCATGTCAGCGAACACATTGATGGTGCCGCCGCCCATGCCTTGCGCGCTGATGATCCCGCCCGCTTCCACCCGCTGGCTGGCCCTGAATACGATCTTGCCGCCCTGCATCGTGGCGCTGTTGGCGCTGACGGTGCCGGTGTTTTTGACGACCGCGCCAAACAGGCCGAGGCTGCCGGAGGAGGCGACGAGCTGGCCGACGTTGGTGGCGTCGCCCGCCGGGGCGGTGATGTTGACCCTGAGGTTGGGGTCGTTGCTGTTGACGAGTTCGACGCTGTGCCCGGCGGCGAGCAGGATTTCGCCGCCAGGGGCGTTGACGATGCCGGTGTTCTCGACGTTGGGGGCGATGAGGTAAATCTGCCCGCCGTTTTGGGCGGTGATGTTGCCCGCGTTGCTGATATTCTGCGCGCCGGGGACGTTGGCGAAGTTGTAGCGCCCGGCGAGGAAGTCTTCGTTGCTGAGGTTGAGGGTGGAGGCGACCATGCCCGCGACGTTGACGGTGGCGCCCGCGCCGAACACGATGCCGCTGGGGTTGACGAGAAACACGCGCCCGTTGGATTGGAGGCTGCCGAGAATCTGGCTGGGGTTGTTGGCGATGACGCGGTTGAGTACGGCGGAGGATGCGCTCTGCTGGGCGAAGCGGGTGATCTCACCGGCACCGATGGAGAAGCCTTGCCAGTTGATGATGGTGTTCGGGGTGTTGGTGACGGTGAGGGTGTTGCCGCTGGCCGCGAAGTTGGCCTGGCCGTTGACGACGGCGGCGCCGATCGGGTTGGCTTGGGCGTGCTGGGTGGTTGCAACCTGGGCAAAAAAGGCCAGCACCAGCGAGGCGCAAACGGCTTTCAGGTGTGGCTGCTTTTTTCTCACGCTGACCTTAATCAATCCGCTAAAGGTCAGCGGGGTAAATTTTAAATTTCTAAACCGGGCGGGCCGGAGTAAATGCTTTTATAGGTCGGGCTCTGCCCGACATGGTGGGCGGAGCCCACCCTACGATTGCGACATTAAATTTGGATGCCGCACCATATATGCCAAACGGCTATTTTTCAGGCTATTTTTATCCCAACAGGTATGGCACAAAGAACGACAACCAAGTGGCTGGTTATCTCCCCAACCCTCTCCCGAAGAAAAGCCCCCTATCCAACTTTCCCCCGCAAGCGGGAGAAAGGGCAAACGAGAAAGGCAATCTTCAATTCCTGCGGGCGGACTATAACCGGGGCTTTTTGGCTCCGCATCCTCCAAATGAGGTATGTTTGAAAATATTTTTGGGGAAGTGGAATCCCGGAAAAAGCAGTTAGCAGAGGGGGTATGTGCAAATTCATCCGCACGAACAACAGGTTATTGACTTATATCCATATTATGGATACTCTATGTACCTCATTATGCAATGAGGTTGGATCATGACTATGCATGTCAATTTCTCCACGGAAATGGAGAGCTACATAAAAAGCAAGGTCGGCGGTGGGTTTTACAACAACGCCACGGAGGTAATCCGGGATGCCATTCGGCGTATGCAAGCCGAGGAGGAGCGGATGGCCGTTTTTCGTGCGGCGGTGGCGAAGGGCGATGCGCAACTCGACCGCAGTGAAGGAATTGCCTATACCCCGGAGCTCATGGAGAGCATGACGCAAACTGCCCTACAGGACATGCACACCGGCAAACCGGTGGATGCCGATGTCCTCCCGTAGTTATTCGCTCGAACTCTCACCGCAACCCCGCGCGTTGCGTGTTTTCTTTCAGAATTGTTTGGCGTAGAATCCGGGGCACGCAACAAGCCTCGGGGAGCCATCATGAACAACACTATCACCTTGCCGCAAGCCATTTTCAAGAAGCTGGAAAAAATATCCGCCGAGACACGGCTAACGCCTCAATCCATCATCAAGCAGGCCATAGCGGATCGTATCGAATACGAAGAATGGAAGCTCGAACAGATCGACGCGGGGCTTGCCGAATTGAAGGCGGGGAAGGGTATTCCTAATGATGAATTCTGGGCAAAAATAGGGGCAGTAAAAAATGCCAGAAAAAAAGCCGCTTGAATGGTCGCCCAGGGCACAGCGGAATATTGAATCAATCCGTGATTACATTGCGGTGGATAACCCGGTAGCGGCGCAATCGGTTCTTGGTGAAATACGCCGGGTGGCGGAGAGTTTGCGAAACTTCCCCATGATGGGGCATGCCGGGGAAAGGGTTGGGACGCGGGAGCTGGTGCTATCGAAATATCCTTACACCCTGATTTACCGCTTGACCCCAAAGAAAATCGGCATCGTTGCAGTGACGCACCAGTCGAGAAAGTACCTGTCGTGACCCGCGCCCAATGGCTCTTCGTTCGTTGTGTACGCTGCGCCTTTCGGCTGGCTCAGGACAGGCTTTGCCCAACGCGCTACTACGCATTACGAAATTATCGCAGAGAACCGCAGCAAATGTAGGGTTGCTTATCAATCATCCCGGCAATGCGCCAGCGTGCCGGTGGCCAGCAGCATCAACAGCTCGGACTGGCTTTGTGCGCCGGTCTTGGCAAACACCGACCTGAGCTGGGCGCGTGCGGTAGAAACGGCGATGCACAGTTCATCGGCGGCCTGTTCCACGTTCCTGAATGCGGCCAGTTTCACGGCCAGCCGCGCTTCGGCGGGGGAAAGTCCATACAGGGCAGCCAATCGTTTGGGTGGCAGTTGCAAGCCGCCCGGTTTGGAGAGGAACACGGCAACGCAGCCCGACGCGAGCGCCGCATCCAACCGAGCGGAAAGCTCCAGCGGGATCGGCA
>MESE01000024.1 GCA_001770855.1 Burkholderiales bacterium RIFCSPLOWO2_02_FULL_57_36 | reverse complement strand
GCAACAGCGATAGACTGCTGAAAACGGTGATGACTATCGGCTATTTCGATCGACTGGGCGTACCTCGCCTGTCTTGACCTCAACTCTCGAACCGCCCGGTGCGGACCCGCATGCCGGGTGGTGTGGCAGGGGAGCAGCCAACTTGGCTGCCCCCTATGCCGATAGGGAAATGTCGCGCCTTGCTGTTTACTGATTGAACTTTGCCCGAATCGATTCCAGCCGTGCCCGGTTGACGCCGAAGTCCTTGCGTCCCAGGCGCGATGCGGAACGCATATGGATCACGCCGGCCGGCTCGTCGAGCAGGAATTCAACGTCGTCGGTGAACTTGAGCAATTTGGTCTGGAATTCCGCATACAGGTAGCCCGGTTCGGCGGTGATGACCTTCGCGTCATTTCCCGCACGCACGATGGACGTCAGCTTGGCGAAGGCGGCCTTGCCGTCGCCTTGATAGGCGAGGGGCGCGATCGCATGGTATTCGGTGTGCGCATGCAGCGCCGCCTGGCTGGAAACGGTATTCCATGCCGTGGCGCGCGGCGGCTTGAGCTTGCCGTCCCTGACGCCAAGATTCGCCGGACGTTGCCCGCTCAACAGATTGAGCTGTCCTGCAATCAATACTGCTACGGGTAAGGCAATCAATACGATGATTGCGATGGTACCTAGGGTTTTTAACATGGTATCTCCGTTCTAATAGGTATGGTGTTGCGGATCATACCAGACCGAATCAAGACGCTTTTCCTGTAATACTGCCTGTCGGTAAATGTCGTGATTCACACTACGGTTTGTGCATTTCGTCGCAGGCCGATTGCGGCGGTTGCTAGAATGTTCAAGAATGCATTGAAGGATTTCAAAGGAATGCCCGTCCATTAACCGGAAGACCGTCATGTCCATCACTCTCATCAAATTCATTCATATCATCGGCGTCGTGCTTTTTGTCGGTAATATCATCGTCAGCGCTTTCTGGAAAGTGCTCGCCGACAGAACCGGCGACCTTGCCGTGATTCGCTATGCGACCCGCGCGGTGAATCTGGCGGATATTTTTTTTACCGCTGGTGGAATCATCCTGCTGCTGGGCGCCGGTCATGCGATGGCGCCAGAATACGGCGGTGTCATGGCAAAAAACTGGATTCGGTGGAGTTATTTCCTGTTGATTTCTACAGGCGTGATCTGGGCATTGATTCTAATACCGGTGCAGCGCAGTCAATCGCGTCTGCTCGACAGCCTTGGATCACTGGATTCGATTCCGGACCGTTACTGGAGATTGGCCACGATTTGGACAGTCGCGGGAAGCGTCGCGTCGGTGTTGCCTTTGATTGCGATGTACCTGATGGTAGTCAAACCCGAATAGAAATCTTCATCGTCAGCAATGACTGGTCGGACTTTACCGGAGAATCCCTCACATGAAAAATCGAAATCCACGAACGGGCGTCATCTATCTGCCGCCCGGCGAAGGGCGCTCGTATGCGCCAGGGAAAATGCAAAGCGTTTTCAAAGCCGACCGCGAGGAAACCAGCGACGCCTATTCGATTTCCGAATGGTGGCTTGATCCTTTTACAAAGGGTCCGGGCGCGCATTCGCATGAAGCCAACGATGATATCTTTTACGTGCTGGAAGGCACGGTTCGCTTCCTGGCCGGTAGCGAAGCCATCGATGCATCGAAAGGCGCATTCCTGCGGGTCCCCGCGGGAGTGACCCACGACTTCGAGAACACGACAGCGCAGCGGGCCGGGTTTCTCAACATTTATATCCCGGGCGGTTTTGAAAAGGACATGCCGGCGATTGTCGACTGGTTTAAAAACAACGGCGGATGATGGGGTATTTCGCTTGTTGAAGCCTGGTGCTTGCTATGCGCCGCGGTCATTCAAGCAAGGAATTCTTGAAAGCCCTCCGCTCACATCTGCTTGAACAAATGCGCGAACACCCGGCTAACCGCGAGTTTTTCCTTGCGGTTGCGCAGCTTGACTGACAGCTTCCCGGATTCATCGCGCACCGCCGCATCGATCCAGCTCACATTGACGATCGTGCCTCGATGGATTTGCCAGAACTGGTTGGCGTCGAGTTGCGGCAGCAGTTCCTTCAGGCTGGTGCGAATCAGCGATTCGCTGTCGGCGGTGACGACATTGACGTATTTGTCGGTGGCTTCGAAATAGATCACGTCGG
Source organism: Burkholderiales bacterium RIFCSPLOWO2_02_FULL_57_36 (assembly GCA_001770855.1). Lineage (GTDB taxonomy): Bacteria > Pseudomonadota > Gammaproteobacteria > Burkholderiales > Burkholderiaceae_D > MESE01. The sequence continues at coordinate 29,489 of MESE01000024.1, read as the reverse complement.
CGACCGGGATCAGCCGGATCTGGTTGCCCACCGCTGCGCGTATCATCGTAAGGCGTTCGCCGGCCGGACTGGCGGCCGGCGCCAGCGCGCGCAACTGACTGACGATGCGTTCCAGTTCGCCGCCGCGGTCCTGATGTCGGGCCAATCGTGCTTTCAGGCGCTCCACCGTTTTTGCCAGACGCTCGTCGCTGACCGGCTTGAGCACGTAATCGGCGGCGGCCTGTTCAAATGCCTGCAATGCATATTCATCGTAGGCGGTCACGAACACCACCAGCGGAAACGGTGCTGTGTCGTGCCAATCCTCGGCCAGTTCCTGCGCCGCTTCCAGTCCGGTCTTGCCCGGCATCTTGATATCGAGAAAAAGAATATCGGGTTGCAACGTCAACGCTTTTTCGACTGCATCAGCTCCATTGGAGACGACTGCGCCGATGTGCAGTTCCGGCCATAAACGTTGCAGCGTTTGTACCAAGGCAGCGGCGAGGATCGGTTCGTCTTCGGCTACCAGTGCGTGAAAATCGGTCATGTTTGCAAGGGAAGTTTGAGTTGAGCTATCGCGCCGTTCGGCACGTTGGGCGCCAGCGAAACCGATGCGGCATCGCCGTACAGTACCTGTAATCGTTCGGACACGTTTTTCAGCCCGACCTGCATGCCGTGATCCGGGACGGCATCCAGGCCGAGGCCGGTATCCGCTACCGACAGGATCAGCGTACCGGCATCCTGTGCCGCCTCGACGTTAATGTGGCCGCCGTCGATCTTGGGTTCCAGGCCGTGTTTGATTGCGTTTTCGATCAACGGTTGCAACAGCATCGGCGGAACCTTGATTCCGGACAGTGCTTCGGGCAATCGAAGCGAATACGAAAGGCGAGCACCCATGCGCACCGACATCAGGCCGAGATACGCTTCCATCAGCGCGAACTCATGTGCCAGCGTGGTCTGTTCGGCACGCGAAGAAGACAACGTGGCGCGCAGGTAACGGATCAAATGGTCGAGCATATGTTGCGCGCGCGCCGGATCGACCGCGATCAGGCCTTGCAGGTTGGCCAGGGTGTTGAACAGCATGTGCGGCTCGATCTGGGCTTGCAGAAGTTGCAGCTGGGCCTGGGCCGCCTGCTTTTCGATGGCGGCGGCGCGCGCCTTCTGTTCTTCGGCGGCGGCTCTTAGTTGCGCGAGTGTGGTGCGGTTCCAGAAAAACCAGGTAATGGACAGGCTGATCAGCAAGAGGACGACCATATAGCTGGTCGGGTTGCGCATCCTGGCGGCCGAAAAATATTCCGCGGGCACGCCGGTTATCTGTGCGGCGATGATGTTGCCCAACTGCTGCGCGGCGGGCAGCGCCACCGCGAGAAGCAGGAAGAACGCCAGTTTTGGCGGTCTTTCCAGGCCCCAGAGCAGCAGGCGGCCGCCGTCGATGAAGGTGACCGCCAGCGTGCCGATGCACATCGAGATGGTCAGATTCACGAGAAAATTGTTATGCACCTGCATCACGTAGGTGATGACAACGGCGATCATCACATTGAAGACGGACGTGATTGCAACATCGATCGCGAAGCGGCGCAATCTTGGATAGGGATGGGGCGCGGATGGGGTAGACAAATTCATTCTGTTTTAGCGGGGAGCTGTTTTTTTAATTCATTGTCGATCATGCGCTGCTTCCATGCGGAACCTGACGCATGCAGGAACACGGCCAGCCCGTGGAATAGTAACCCGATTCCCCAGCCCAGCAACGGGAACACGGCCCATGGTTTGGCGGATGCCAGCAACACGTTGAGCATGATCAGTCCGGAGTTGACCGCAAGGTAAACCGACAGGTGGATATAGAAGCCGAGTTTGCGTTCCACTTGGCGTCGGGCTTTGCGATAGTTGATTGCCTTGTCCATGTTCATCTCCTTAGATTATTCCGACTGCATGCCATACCAGCTCGCCGAGCGCCACCGCACCGACGGCGGCTGCGGCATGTACCAGGACGATTGGTGTGAATGACATGATTGACTCCCGTTGGATCGGTCGATGGGAGCATTGTCGTGCGGCGTGAATTTGAACGGTAGCGGAATGCGATAAAGCGGCATTTTCACGGTGTGAACCGCAGCACCTGAAGACGGGCGATTTTCTGCATGGTTCATTTTTTGCGATGGCCCAGTAGAAATACTGGGAACGCGCCAATAAGCTGGAAATTGCGGGAAATTACCCTAGACTCCGGGAAAAACTATTCCAAGGAGACGAGTCATGAAATCAGTATTGTTGATTTTGGTTATGTTGACCGGCGTAATGAGCGGCACACAGGCGATCGCGCAGGTAATCGATAGAAGCCCCATCAAGATCGGTACCAATTGCACCTTCGAAGGAGGCTCCGCTGAAATGGGTGTCAGCGTGCGCGCGGCCTTGCGCATCGCGGTTGCGGAGATCAATGCGGTCGGCGGTGTGGGCGGCCGGAAAATCGAACTGGTCGAACGCGACGACAAGGCCAATCCCGATGTCGGCAAGGCAGTGGCTGAAGACCTGGTTCACAAGGAAAAGGTGGTTGCGACCATCGGGTATTGCAACTCCGGCGTGGCGGCGAAGGCGATCGAGGTGTACCAGAATGCCAAGGTGCCGTTGATCATTCCCGTTGCAACCGGTACCGCGATCACGAAAAAATATGCATCGCCCGCGGCGGAGGAGAACTATATCTTCCGCGTCGCAATGGCGGATGTGCTGCAGGTCGATTTCGTCCTCAAGGAAATGATCGACAAGCGCAAGCTGACCAAGATCGCGGTATTTGCCGACGACACCGGTTACGGCGAAGGCGGGCTGAAGGACGTGGAGCGCCTGCTCGCGCAACGCGACATGAAGCCGGTCATCGTGGAACGGTTCAAGCAGGGGACTGATGACTTGACGCCCGCGTTGCAGCGCGCGCGCAGCGCCGGTGCCGATGTGCTGTTCGTTTATGCGCTCGGCCCCGACATGGCAACCGCATCCAAGGGGCGGCAAGCCATGAGATGGAACGTGCAGCAAACCGGCCCCTGGACAGTGGCGTTTCGCAACCATATCGATCTTGCAGGCGCGGCATCGGACGGCGCGGTGATGCCGCAGACGTTCATTCAGGACGGCGTGATGAACGAGCGCAGCACCTCGCTGGTCTTGCAGTACGCGAAGATGAACAATGTAAAAAACATCCCGTGCGCGATGTGTGCGGCGCAGACTTACGACGCGATGTTCCTGTTGCTGAATGCGCTGTTCCATACCAAGGGCATGGATGGTCCGTCGATCAAGCATTCGCTGGAAAACCTGGATCGCCGCATCTCCGGCGTCCTGGCCACCTATGTCAAGCCGTTCACAAAAGACGACCACGAAGCGCTCGGCAGTTCGATGCTGGTGCTGGGACGTGTCAAGAACGGCCTGGTACAGTACGACAACCCGATTGATGCCAGGCGTGCGATCCTGTCGTCACGCTCGAAGTAGCGGTGCGCTGGTAGATGATTGACTGATCGTCAGGAGCAAGGGAAAGGCGATGTTCTCAAAAGGAGCATTGCCTTTTTTTATGTCGGGTGGATATGACTGTCGGAAGCTGAGGGGAGTCGGGGACTTTGGTCTGTTCGATCTGCTTCGTTGATTGACGGGATGAGATTCCCGTCAAATCCAGATACAAATCTTTCCACTCCGGATTCATCGCATCAATCAACGCCAGCTTTTTCTCCCTGCGATACCCTTTGATCTGTTTCTCGCGTGCGATAGCGGTCAAGACCGCATCAGCGACTTCATAATAAACAAGTCGATCGACGTTGTATTTCTCCGTGAATCCGGAAACCGGCTTTTCCTTGTGCTCCCAAACCCGGCGCACCAGATCATTGGTAACGCCAACATACAAAACCCTGGAAATGCTCGCCATCACATAAACAAAATAGTGTCGATCCACGATCAGGCTCCGTAAAACCTTGCGCCAGGCAAAATCACACCACGCCTTTCCCCTTCAAAGCCGCAATCTGCTCGTCGCTTTGCCCCAGCAAATCGCGCAGCACTTCCTCGGTATGCTGCCCCAGCAGCGGCGGCGGCATGTCGTACCGCGGCGGAGTGCCGCTCAGTTTCATCGGACTGCCGACCAGCTTGACCTTGCCGCCGCTCGGATGCGGCAAATCGATCCGCATGCCGCGTGCTTCGACTTGCGGATTAACGAATACTTCATCGAGATTATTGATCGGCCCACAGGGTACGCCGTGCGCTTCCAGCAAGTCGATCCATTCCTGCTTGGTCTTGGTCTTGACCATGTCGGCCAGCATCGGTATCAGGATATCGCGATGCCGCACGCGCATCGGATTGGTGGCGAAGCGTGCATCGTCGCCGAGTTCCGGTCGCCCGCCCGCGGCGATGAACTTGCGGTACTGGCCATCGTTGCCGACCGCGACGATGATGTGCCCGTCGGAAGTGGCAAACGTCTGGTACGGTACGATGTTCGGATGCGCATTGCCCCAGCGCTTGGGTGGATTGTCGCTAGCCAGGTAATTGGTATTCATGTTGGCCAGCATCGCCACTTGCACGTCGAGCAAGGCCATGTCGATGTATTGCCCTTCGCCGGTGCGGTCGCGGTGCATTAGTGCCGCCATCACCGCAACGGTCGAATACATGCCGGTCATCAGATCCGAGATCGCGACACCGGCTTTTTGCGGGCCGCCGCCGGGCAGGTCGTCGCGCTCTCCGGTGATCGACATGAAGCCGCCCATGCCCTGGATGATGAAATCATAACCGGCACGCTGCGCATATGGACCGTCCTGGCCGAAACCTGTGATCGAGCAATACACGAGGTCCGGCTTTATCTGGCGCAGCGATTCATAATCCAGGCCGTATTTTTTCAGTTGGCCGACCTTGTAGTTTTCCAGCACCACGTCGCAGTGCCTGACCAGGTCGCGCACGATCGCCTGGCCTTCCGGGCTGGCGATGTCGAGCGTCACCGAGCGTTTGCCGCGATTGGCGGCGAGGTAGTAGGCGGCTTCGGTGGTGTCGCTGCCATCCGCATCGCGCAGATACGGTGGGCCCCAGGAGCGGGTATCGTCGCCGGCGCCGGGCCGCTCGATCTTGATCACATCGGCGCCCAGATCGGCCAGGTTCTGCGCGCACCACGGCCCGGCAAGGATGCGGGTCAGATCCAGCACGCGGATGTGTCCCAGGGCTTTCTTTATCGGTGCGTTCGGTGAAGTATTGATCATGTTTCAAATCGTCCGGGAAGATTGGAAGTGAATTGCGGCCTTTTTTGCAGTGTGCCAGTGTAGGACAAGTTCGGCATCAATGCAGCGCAAGATTGAAACCGATTACACTGCAGCTAAAGCCCTTTCATTTCTTGACTCTCGACCCATGTGGCCCTATCCAAAAATAATCGCCCACCGCGGCGGCGGAACGCTCGCACCGGAAAATACGCTGGCTGCAATGCGTTGCGGATTGTCGTACGGATTCCGTGCGGTTGAATTCGACGTGATGCTGTCCCGCGATTCCGTGCCGGTCCTCGTCCATGATCCGAAATTGGGCCGTACCGTCAAGGGCGCTGGCAACGTTTCCGATTTCACCGCAGCGGAACTGACCGTGATGGATGCAGGCAACTGGTTCGGCGCGGCTTTCGCGGGCGAACCGGTTCCGGCTTACGAACAGGTTTACCGTTTCTGCTCGGACAACAAACTCTGGATGAATGTCGAAATCAAGCCGGCGCCCGGCTTCGAGCAAGAGACAGGCTGCGTCGTGGCCGAATTGACGCGGCGCTGGCTTACTGCCGACGGATGTGATGCCGATCCTGGCGCACGTATCCTGTTTTCATCCTTTTCATATGCGGCGCTTGCCGCAGCGCAGGCGGCCGCCCCGGAAATTCCACGCGGTTACCTGACCGACGCAATCCGCGCCGATTGGCGCGCGCAGCTTGACGAACTCGGCGCCGTTGCGCTGCACACCAACCAAAAATACCTTTCCGCGAAGCAGGCAAAGGCAGTGACCGCAGCCGGGTTCGGACTGTTTTGTTATACCGTCAACGATCCGGCGCGGGCGCGGAAAATCCTGTCCTGGGGCGTGGATGCATTTTGTACGGATCGGATCGACTTGATCGGGCCGGATTTTTCGTGAATCGGAATTCCTGCTGTGCCGAATTGGTACTTCGACGGCGCAGGCGGTCCGGCTTTGGATTGCGCTCGTTCCAGGGCGCTTCCGCTGAAGAATCGGCTAGGGTTATCACGTATAATCGGCGCTTTGCAACGCTTGCTCCCTTTTCCGCCAAAGAACATGAACTCGTCAGAAATCCGCGATAAATTCCTCAAATTTTTCGAATCGAAAGGCCACACGGTCGTGCGTTCGTCGAGCCTCGTGCCGGGCAACGACCCGACGTTGCTGTTCACGAATTCCGGCATGGTGCAGTTCAAGGATGTGTTTCTCGGGATCGACAAGCGCAATTATGTGCGCGCCGCTTCAGTGCAGCGCTGCCTGCGCGCCGGCGGCAAGCATAACGATCTGGAAAACGTCGGCTATACCGCACGGCACCACACGTTTTTTGAAATGCTGGGCAACTGGTCGTTCGGCGATTACTTCAAGCGCGATTCGCTGATCTGGGCTTGGGAATTGCTGACGAATGTTTACGGCTTGCCGCCTGAAAAATTGTGGGCCACCGTTTACGAGACCGATGACGAAGCGTATGACATCTGGGTCAATGTGATCGGCTTGCCGAAAGAGCGCGTGGTGCGGATCGGCGACAACAAGGGTGCGCCGTATGCGTCGGATAATTTCTGGCAGATGGCCGATACCGGTCCGTGCGGTCCGTGTTCGGAAATTTTTTATGACCATGGTCCTGAAATCTGGGGCGGCCCGCCGGGCAGTGCGGAGCAGGACGGCGATCGTTACATTGAAATCTGGAACAACGTGTTCATGCAGTTCGATCGCCAGATCGATCCGAAAACCGGTGAGGCCACGCTGACGCCATTGCCGAAACCTTGCGTCGATACCGGCATGGGCCTGGAGCGCTTGGCAGCGATCCTGCAGCATGTGCACAGCAATTATGAAATCGACCTGTTCGACCGCTTGGTCAAGGCCGCGGCGCGCGAGACCGGTGAAAAAGACCTGAGCAACAATTCCTTGCGCGTGATCGCGGATCATATTCGCGCATGCTCTTTCCTGATCGTTGACGGCATTATTCCCGGCAGCGAAGGACGCGGGTACGTGCTGCGCCGTATCGTTCGCCGCGCTTTGCGTCATGGCAACAAGCTCGGTCAGAAACAGCCATTCTTTTACAAGCTGGTCAAGGACCTGGTACAGGAAATGGGCGTCGCGTATCCTGAATTGACTGACGCCGCGGAGCGCGTCGAGCAAGTTTTGAAGCAGGAAGAAGAACGCTTCGGCGAGACGCTGGAAAACGGCATGAGGATCCTCGAAGCGGCGCTGACGAAAGACCCGGCGCATCTCGACGGGAAGACCGCGTTTACCTTGTACGACACCTTCGGTTTTCCGCTCGACCTGACCGCCGATATCTGCCGCGAGCGCAATGTCACGCTGGACGAAGCCGGATTCAAGGAGGCGATGGAGCGGCAAAAATCCACCGCGCGCGCAGCCGGAAAATTCGAGATGGCGGCAGCGGTCGAATACAGCGGCGACAAGACGAAGTTCGTCGGTTACGACACCTTGACGCAAGAAGGCAAAGTGGTGGCGCTGTATGTCGGCGGCACTGCTGTAAATGCCGTGGAGCAGGGCCAGCAAGCGATCGTTGTATTGGACAGCACGCCGTTCTATGCGGAGTCGGGCGGCCAGGCCGGCGACCAGGGCATTCTCGAATTGGCCAATACATCGTTCGAAGTGAGCGATACGCAAAAAATCCAGGCGGAAGTGTTCGGCCATCATGGTGTCGTGACCAAAGGAAAACTGGCGGTCGGCGACACCGTGAATGCGATCGTCAACGCCACCTTGCGTGCGCGGACCATGCGTAACCATTCGGCCACTCACCTGATGCATTCTGCATTGCGCATGGTGCTGGGCGGGCACGTGTCGCAAAAAGGATCTTTGGTCGATGCGGAAAAAACCCGCTTCGATTTCAGCCACAACGCGCCGATGACCGCCGATCAGATTCGCCGCGTCGAAGCCATCGTCAATCATGAAATTCTCGCCAACGTTTCGACCGAAGCGCGGATCATGCCGTACGACGACGCAGTCAAGGCCGGTGCGATGGCGCTGTTCGGCGAAAAATACGGCGACCATGTGCGCGTGCTCGGCATCGGTTCGTCGCGCGAATTGTGCGGCGGTACGCACGTGTCGCGCACCGGCGATATCGGCTTGTTCAAGATCGTCTCCGAGGGCGGCGTGGCCGCCGGTATCCGGCGCGTTGAGGCGGTTACCGGGGAAGGCGCGCTGACTCTGGTGCAGTCGTTGAGCAGCCGGGTCAGTGAAGCCGCTGCCGCGCTGAAGGCGCAGCCCGAGGAATTGACCCAGCGCATCGTGCAGGTGCAGGATCAGGTCAGGGCGCTGGAAAAAGAAGTCGCGATGCTCAAATCCCGGTTGGCCGCCAGTCAGGGCGACGATCTGGTGAGCCAGGCGGTCGATGTCAACGGCATGAAAGTACTTGCCGCCACATTGACCGGTGCAGACGTCGCAACCCTGCGCGAAACCATGGACAAGCTGAAGAACAAGCTGAAAACCGCGGCCATCGTGCTGGCTGCGGTCAACGACGGGAAGGTCAGCCTGATCGCCGGCGTCACGGCCGATTCGATTTCGAAAGTGAAGGCCGGCGAGCTGGTCAATTTCGTTGCGCAGCAGGTCGGCGGCAAAGGCGGCGGGCGGCCCGATATGGCGCAAGCCGGCGGCACCGATCCGAGCGGACTCGCCAAGGCACTCGACGGCGTCGCCAACTGGGTGCGGGAGCGCGCATGATGATGGTTCAGTACTGCCCGATGTGCGCCGCGCCGCTGGTCAGCCGCGCGGATGTCGGCGAAGCCGGCAAGGTGCGCCTTGCCTGTCCCGACGGCCACTGGACGCACTGGGACAATCCATTGCCGGTGCTGGCTGCGCTGGTCGAGGTTGAAGGCCGCATACTGCTGGCACGCAATGCCGCCTGGCCTGAAAAAACGTTTGCGCTGATCACCGGCTTCATGGAAAGCGGCGAAACCCCGGAGCAGGGCGTGGCGCGCGAACTGAAGGAAGAAACCAACCTGGATGCCGACGATATCAAGCTGATCGGCGTTTATGAATTCATCCGCAAGAACGAAGTGATCATTGCCTATCACGTGAAAGCCTCAGGCGATATTCGGCTATCCGAAGAACTGGTTGAATTTCGTCTTGTTGCTCCCGAGAAATTAAAGCCTTGGCGTGCCGGCACCGGTTACGCAATGGCAGACTGGATGCGTGAGCGCGGCTTGCCGGTCGAGTTTATGGATTGGCCGACATGAATTTCTTCATCATGAAGTGATGTTCCTCAGCGGAATATTTTTGGTGCGACGCATCAATGTCGGCAGATTGCGGTAGACTTTATTTTCTTTTCATTTGAAAGCGCACGACCATGGACTTTCACATAGATCTCGACACGCGTGGTTTACATTGTCCGCTGCCGATTTTGAAAGCGAAAAAGGCCTTGGCCGACATGAAAACCGGACAGATCCTGCGCGTGGTCGCGACTGATCCGGGCTCGGTACGCGATTTTCAGGCGTTCGCCAGACAGACCGGAAACGAATTGTTGGATAAATCAGAAGAGAATAAGGAATTCATCTTTTTCATGCGCCGCAAATAAAGAACCGCAAAATAGAGGTTCCTGTTTTAGCCATTCAGCTAATTGCGTAGATTGTCCTTATAAAATATCAAACGCGAATGCCGCAATCGGCATAAGCTCCCGACAAGCCAATCCATTTCCTCAGATTTCTTCAGTGATTTAGTGGCTTTGCTCTACCATTTAATAGAACGATCGTGCTAAATTTCCGCAGAGCGTCAAAATCTCTTTTATAATCCGGGTTTCATTAACGTTACGTCAATTCGATTTTTTACAAAGGCAGAGCTATGAAAGTACTGGTTCCAGTCAAGCGCGTGGTGGACTTCAACGTCAAGGTCCGCGTCAAATCCGACGGCTCCGGCGTCGATATTGCCAACGTCAAGATGTCGATGAATCCATTCGATGAAATCGCCGTCGAAGAAGCCATGCGCCTCAAAGAAGCGGGCAAGGTCACCGAAGTCATCGCCGTGTCCTGCGGCGTGACCCAATGTCAGGAAACCCTGCGCACCGCGATGGCCATCGGCGCCGACCGTGCCATCCTGGTCGAGACCACCGAAGAGCTGCAGCCGCTGGCGGTCGCCAAGCTGTTGAAAGCGCTGGCCGATAAAGAGCAGCCGCAACTGATCATCCTGGGCAAGCAGGCGATCGACGACGACTGTAACCAGACTGGCCAGATGCTGGCGGCATTGCTCGGCTGGCCGCAAGCGACGTTCGCCTCCAAGGTCGTGCTCGACGACGGCAAGGCGACCGTCACGCGTGAAGTCGATGGCGGTCTGGAAACGGTTGCATTGACCTTGCCTGCAATCGTTACCACCGACTTGCGCTTGAACGAGCCGCGTTATGTGACTTTGCCCAACATCATGAAGGCCAAGAAAAAGCCGCTGGAAATCGTCAAGCCGGCCGACCTGAATGTCGATGTCACGCCGCGCCTGAAGACGCTGAAGGTGGTGGAGCCGGCCAAGCGCTCGGCCGGCATCATCGTCAAGGATATCGCCACGCTGGTCAGCAAGCTCAAGAACGAAGCGAAAGTCATTTAATCATCCCAAAGGGGAGCGGCATCGCATTGCCGTCCCCGCACCATTAGGAACCCATCATGGCCGCACTTGTCATTGCTGAACACGACAACGCTTCGTTAAAAGGAAGCACCCTGAATACCGTTACCGCTGCCATCCAGTGCGGCGGCGACGTCCATATCCTTATCGCAGGCCACAATTGTGGCGGCGCAGCGGAAGCTGCCGCGAAAATCGCCGGCGTGGCCAAAGTGCTGGTCGCCGACGCTGCACAATTTGCCGACGGCCTGGCGGAAAACGTCGCCGCCCAAGTCGTGGCGCTGGCAAGCAACTATTCGCACATTCTGGCGCCGGCCACCGCGTACGGCAAGAATATTGCCCCCCGCGTCGCCGCGCAACTCGATGTCGGACAAGTGTCCGAAATCACCAAGGTCGATTCGCCGGACACGTTCGAACGGCCGATCTATGCCGGCAACGCGATTGCCACCGTACAGTCCACCGATGCGACCAAAGTCATCACCGTACGCACCACCGGTTTCGATGCTGCTGCGACTGGCGGCTCGGCCGCGGTTGAAAACGTGACCGCAGTTGCGGACTCGGGCAAGTCGTCGTTTGTCGGGCGCGAGCTGGCCAAGTCGGATCGTCCTGAGCTGACCGCCGCCAAGGTGATCGTGTCCGGTGGACGCGGCATGGGCTCCGGCGATGCGTTCAAGATTCTCGAACCGTTGGCTGACAAACTCGGTGCGGCGATGGGTGCGTCGCGCGCCGCGGTCGATGCCGGCTATGTGCCGAATGACTGGCAAGTCGGCCAGACCGGCAAGATCGTCGCGCCGCAGCTGTATATCGCGGTCGGCATTTCCGGCGCGATCCAGCATCTGGCCGGGATGAAGGATTCCAAGACGATCGTGGCGATCAACAAGGATCCGGAAGCGCCGATTTTCAGCGTGGCGGATTACGGTATCGTCGGCGACCTGTTCGAACTCGTGCCGCAACTCGTCAAAGAACTGGGTTAATCCGACCGCTACAGTAATAAAGGGCAGGGTATGCGGCGTTTGTCGCCGGCTTGACAGGATTTTTTCTGCGGGCCGGTGATAATTCCGCAATCCTGCCCAATTTTTTGGAGTAATAAATGAGTTATGTCGCCCCCTTGAAGGACATGCTGTTCGTGATGAACGAACTAGCAGGCCTGTCCAACGTCAATGCACTGCCCGGATGCGAGGACGCCACACCGGAAACCGTGGAAGCGGTACTCGAAGAAAATGCCCGGTTCTGCAGCGAAGTGGTCGCACCGCTCAACTTCGAGGGCGACAAGGCACCTAGTTATTGGCACGACGGCCAAGTCACTACCACCAAGGGCTTCAAGGAAGCGTTCAAGGCATTCGGCGAGGCTGGCTGGCAAGGCGTGCAGCATCCGGTCGACTTCGGCGGCCAGGGCTTGCCGAAGCTGGTTGCAACGCCGTGCATTGAAATGCTCAATGCCGCCAATCTGTCGTTCGGCTTGTGTCCGATGCTCACCGACGGTGCGATCGAGGCGCTGCTGACTGCGGGCAGTGATGCGCAAAAGAAAACTTATCTCGCCAATCTGGTTTCCGGCAAATGGACCGGCACAATGAATCTGACCGAGCCGCAGGCCGGTTCCGACCTGGCGATGGTGCGCTCGCGCGCGGTGCCGCAGGACGACGGTACGTACAAGGTGTTCGGCACCAAGATTTTCATTACCTATGGTGAGCACGATATGGCGGAAAATATCGTTCACCTGGTGTTGGCGCGTACTCCGGATGCACCTCCAGGCGTAAAGGGGATTTCGCTGTTTGTCGTGCCGAAATTTCTGGTCAATGCGGATGGTTCTCTGGGCGCGCGCAACGATGCGCATTGCGTATCGATCGAACACAAGCTCGGCATCAAGGCCAGCCCGACTGCGGTCCTGCAATTCGGTGACCACGGCGGCGCAATCGGCACTTTGGTCGGTGAAGAAAACCGCGGCCTGGAATACATGTTCATCATGATGAATGCGGCACGCTTCGCTGTCGGCATGCAAGGCATTGCGGTTGCCGACCGCGCGTATCAACATGCCGTGCAGTATGCGAAAGACCGGGTACAGTCGCGCGACCTGGCTGGTTCCGCCGGGCCGGTATCGATCATTCACCAGCCTGATGTGCGCCGCATGCTGATGTCGATGCGTGCACAGATTGAGGCATCGCGCGCATTGTCGTATGTCACAGCCGCCGCGTTCGATGCTGCGCATCATCATCCAGACGAGGCGACCCGCAAGGAAAATCAGGCTTTTTACGAATACATGGTGCCGATCGTCAAGGGCTGGTCCACCGAACTGGCAATCGATGTCGCATCGACCGGCGTGCAGATTCACGGCGGCATGGGTTTCATCGAAGAGACCGGCGCCGCGCAACACTATCGCGATGCGCGGATTTTGACGATCTATGAAGGCACCACCGCGATTCAGGCAAATGACCTGGTCGGGCGCAAAACCGTACGCGGCGGCGGTGCTGTTGCAAATGGCATCCTGGCGCAGGTACGTCAAACCGAAGCGGAATTGGCATCGGTTGACTCGGGTGATCTGGCCGCCATTCGCAATCAACTCGCGGCCGGTTCCAAGGCGCTGGAGGAAGTGGTTACTTATGTCGTGGAGAACATCAAGTCCGACATCAAGGGTGTGTACGCGGGCAGCGTGTTGTATTTGAAACTGGCGGGCGTCGTTCTGGGCGGTTGGCAAATGGCGCGCGCTGCGTTGGTTGCCGAACAAAAGCTCAAAGCCGGAGAAGGCGATGCGAGTTTTTACCAGGCAAAAATTGTCACCGCGCGTTTTTTCGCCGATCACTTCCTGTCTCAGGCAAGCGGTTATCGCACCGCGATCATCGAAGGCAGCAAGGGTGTTCTGGCATTATCTGAAGAGCAGTTTTAGGCAATCCGACCGGCCAGGAAAAAGCAGCCCGCGGGCTGCTTTTTTTTTCGGCCGGAAGTTCACGGGACTGAGCAATAGCAAGGTATTCGCACATATTTATCCTAGACTGAAATCACATATCCGTCTCTGGAGAACTGCCATGAAGCGCTGGTTTTTCGCGATGCTGATCTTGCTCGCCGGATTGGCATTATCCTGGAGCGGCGCGGCCGCAGCGGCGGCCGATGAGATTACACAGGAAGATCGGGTCGCGATCAGGTCGGTGGTGCAGTCGCAACTGGAAGCGCTGGCGGACGACGATGCGGAGGCCGCCTTTGCGCAGGCGACTGCGGACACGCGCAGCAGGCTGGGCAATTCGGATACTTTCCTGCAAATCATCAAGCAGCAGTTCGCCCCGATTTATCGTCATCAGCGCGCCATTTTTTCCGCGCCGGAAGTGATTGGCGGTCATATGGTGCAGGTTGTCAGGCTGACCGATAGCGACAGTTCCGTTTGGCTTGCGATTTACCAGATGCAAAGAGAGTCCGACGGGAAGTGGAAAATAGCCGGTTGCGGGCTGATCGAAACCACGACCGTTTCAGTGTGACGCACATTGGCATTCAACCGTAGGCGCCGCCTGTAAACAAAATATCGAAAGTGCGCGCCAAAGTAGCGATCAAAGCCGTGGTGCCGACGCCAAGCGTCAGTACCAGTAATATTGCCAATGGCCAACGAGAACTGGATTGGCGGCCGGAGTCGAGGTTATGCCGGGCGTCCCATTTTTCGTCGGGAGTGAGTCCCAATACCAATGCTTCCAGAAAGCCGATCAGGATAGAGGCAATAAGCGGACTTGCCGAGAACATGATCGACCAATCGGGCGCCATAAATATCAATCCGGACGAGATCGGGACGGTGCTCAAATGCAGCCACCCCCAGCGATCCTGCAGCCCGCCCAGATAAAATCGATGCATACCCAAGCCGCCCAGCGTCAATGCAAGCAATGTGGTGAAAGTCTTGTTCTTGTGCATACTTGCCATGATGGTCCTTGAATAAAGCAGCCTGGATAAAAAGGGAGTGCCGGTTTTTCGTCGAATTCTGAATAGAACCGTGAGGCGAGGCGTAGTGTGCCGCAGGCGGTCCCGCCAGGCAAGTTGTTAGTCCTGCAACCGGGCCCTGCATTTCTCAAGGCCTTCGATTGATTCTCGTCCTCAAATATTCAATTGGAAAGTCTCCGTAAGAGCTTTCCTGTCAGCGATTTCCCGCTCCAGGACGTGTAATACCAATCTTCACCCATAACGCGACATGAAATCGCGTCTTTTTCCGTCTGGCTGCGTTGCACTCGTCGTGAATAGGACACTGCTATTCACTCCTCCTGCGCCTTGCCAGCCGAAAAAATCCATCGATTTCTTTGTCACGTTATGGATGAAGATTGGTATAAGCTGTCATTTTGCAGAAAGTCTCGGCGTGCATTCATGATCGCCGGTCCAGGTTTTACATCAATAGTCTCTTCGGTGAGTACATGAACCACAACGCATCCTTTTTACCGTTACCGGGATATATCGGTCATGCGGCTGCTTCTCGCTGAGGACGAGCAAGAGCTGGCGGCGTGGCGGCGGGAGGCCGGCAGCCGGGACGGCCCGACAGTCAAGCGCCGGCGCGTAATGTGGGATGCCGATTACCTCAAAATCGTGCCCGGATTGAAAACACCACAATAAATTGGTGCAATCGCCCTAGTAAGCGGGCTGCTGAAGTTGCGGATTTCACCTAACTTGCGCTATAATCTACGGCTTTTTCCGTATTCGAACACTTTTTGGAAGTCAGTCATTATGGTCGTTATTCGTTTAGCTCGTGGAGGCGCCAAGAAGCGCCCGTTTTTCAATATCGTCGCCACTGATTCGCGCAGCCGCCGTGATGGCCGCTTCATCGAACGCATCGGTTTCTACAACCCGGTTGCCTCTGGTGGTGAAGAAAGCTTCCGCATTGCCCAGGATCGCCTGACGCATTGGCAAGGTGTTGGCGCCCAGTTGTCGCCGACCGTCGCGCGTCTGGTCAACCAGGCCGGCAAGAAAGCCGCTGCCTGAGTTTGGTGGGTAAAACTGCATCGGGGGTTCATATCCCCGACGATTTGGTGGTGGTGGGTTATGTGTCGGGCGCCTACGGCATACATGGCTGGGTACGGATTAAAGCCTATTCCGCCGATGCGGATGCGCTTCTTTCCGCCAGGACATGGTGGCTGGACAAGCCGGATTTCCACGACGTCGAAATGACGCAGGCAAAAATCCATGGCGGAGATGTGGTGGCCAGCTTGATGGGCATCGCGAACCGTGATACCGCAGAAGCCCTCAAAGGGACATCAGTACAGATTTCACGCAGTCATTTTCCGCCGCTGTCGGACGATGAGTATTACTGGGTCGATTTGATCGGCCTGGCGGTGGAAAACCTGGAAGGCGTGCATCTGGGGCTGGTTGCAGATCTGATGGACAACGGTGCGCATCCGATCCTGAGGGTGGCAGTTCCGCCGACATCGGATTCAGACAAGGCGCCGCAGGAAATCCTGATTCCCTATGTTGACCGGTTCGTCAAAACGGTGGATCAAACGGCAAAGAAAATTACGGTGGACTGGGGTCTTGATTACTAGTCCGCATGGCAAACAGTTTAGGTGGACACGAGATGCAATTTGATGTCGTCACGCTGTTTCCCGAAATGTTTGCCGCACTGACGCAGTCGGGGATTACCCGGCGCGCGTTTGAACAAAAGAAATGCGAACTGGCGTTATGGAATCCGCGGGATTTCACCAGCGACAATCATCGTACCGTGGATGACCGGCCATACGGCGGCGGTCCGGGTATGGTGATGCTGGCGAAACCGCTGGAAGCGGCGATCAATGCCGCCAAAGCGCGCCAGGCGGAACGAAAATTGCCGGAATCGCGCGTGGTGTATCTATCGCCGCAAGGCCGGCCGCTGACGCATCAACGGGTGATGCAATTGACAGCGGAGCCGGGCCTGGTGTTGTTGTGCGGGCGCTATGAAGCGGTCGATCAGCGTTTGCTGGACCGTTGCGTGGATGAAGAAATCAGCCTTGGCGATTTCGTGCTGTCAGGCGGTGAATTACCTGCGATGGCATTGATGGACGCGGTGATCCGCCAATTGCCGGGAGTGTTGCATGATGATGCTTCGGCGGTCGAAGACAGTTTTGTGAACGGCTTGCTGGATTGTCCGCATTACACCCGGCCGGAAGCATACGAAGGGGTTACCGTACCCTCGGTGTTGTTGGGTGGGCACCATGCGGAGATCGTGAAATGGCGGCGCGAACGAGCGCTGGAAACTACCGCTGAAAAGCGGCCGGAATTGATCGAACAGGCGCGTGCAGCGGGTTTGCTGACACGAGCCGATGAAAAGTTTTTAAGCAGTTTGCAGTAAAGAGCGGATGCAATCTTTGTCATCCGTATGTGTAACCCCATCCTCTACCGGGCAAAAACGGTTTACAACGACCAGCGCCGGCAAGATGGCAATTGGAGCTAAAAATGGACTTGATCCAACAACTTGAGCAGGCAGAAATTGCCCGTCTCGGCAAAAGTATCCCTGACTTCGCGCCAGGCGATACCGTCATTGTCAGCGTCAACGTGGTTGAAGGTACGCGCAAGCGCGCCCAGGCTTACGAAGGCGTCGTGATTTCGCGTCGCAATCGCGGCTTGAATTCCAACTTCATTGTTCGCAAGATTTCATCCGGTGAAGGCGTGGAGCGTACATTTCAACTGTATTCTCCGCTGATCGCATCGATCGAAGTCAAGCGCCGCGGTGATGTCCGCCGCGCCAAGCTTTACTACCTGCGCGAGCGCTCCGGCAAATCCGCACGTATCAAGGAAAAGCTGCCGAATCGCCGTGCTGTTGCCAAGAAACCGGTCGCAGAATAATCGAGGTCGATTGCGTGGAAGGGGCACCCGGTGGTGCCCTTTTTGCATTAAGCATCACGTAATTTATGTTTTTAGCCTGATCGGTGACTAGATTCTGCACCAACATGACCAAACTGCTGTTCGATCCACAAATCATTCCAGTTGATTCCCTGGCTGGAGAAAGCGCCGTTCATCCCTCGCAACTGAAGGCGGAATGGCTGCGCGCACGCTTCGAGAATCCGCCGCAGTGGCAGCCGGAAAACAATGACGAGCATTTGTTGCGCGCACGTCCCGGTCCGCCTACGCCGGCGGCGATTCTGATGCCGATCGTGGTGCGGGAACAAGGTCCGACGCTGTTGTTTACGCAACGGACGGCACATTTGACCGACCATGGCGGGCAGGTCAGCTTTCCCGGAGGCCGTGTAGAGGCGACCGATATTTCCGCCATTGAAACCGCGTTGCGCGAGACCGAAGAAGAAGTCGGCCTGGATCGGCGGCATGTGGAAGTGATCGGCATTTTGCCGGATTACCTTACCGGCACGGGCTTTCGCGTAACACCGGTAGTGTCGATCGTGCAGCCGCCGTTCGACCTGAAAGCAGATCCGTTTGAAGTTGCAGAAATTTTCGAAGTGCCGCTTTCCTTCCTGATGGATGGAATGAACCATCAACGGCGCTCTGCCGAATTTCCCAACGGGATCGGCCGCCGCACGTTCTATACGATGCCGTATGATCGTTTCTTTATCTGGGGTGCGACCGCAGGCATGTTGCGCAACCTGTTCCATTTCCTGCGGGCGTGATCCGGTTGGCAAGTATCATTGGTCCCGAAGTTTGATTACAACTGTTTGCTGCGCTATCGTATGGGCTGGTGAAAAAAGACAAGTTCTTAAAAGGCGGTTCGATGACATTCCTATCTATTCTTTGTGCGCTCGTGATTGAACAGATCAAGCCGCTGCGCGCGGATAATCCAATTTACGGCGCGATCAAGCTGTTCGCGGTGCGGGTGGAAGGGTGGTTTAATGCCGGCGAGGCGAATCAGGGAAGACTCGCCTGGATCGTCTTTATCGCCGCACTCGTGTTGCCAACCATGCTGGTGTACTGGCTTTGCAGCAAAACAAGTCCATTGCTGGCATTTGCATGGAATGTCCTGATCGTTTATCTCACGCTGGGTTTCCGGCATTACAGCCACTATTTCACATCGATCCAGTTGGCGCTCAATACCGGTGACGAAGCAGGCGCGCGCGATTTGCTTGCAGAGTGGACCAGGCAGGACACGACTGGAATGGACGTCAACGAGATCGCGCGTATTGCGATCGAAAAAGCATTGGTTACTTCGCATCGACATGTATTTGGCGTATTTTTCTGGTTCCTGATGCCACTTGGCCCTGCCGGTCCGGTGCTGTATCGCTCGGCAGAGTATCTTGCTCGAGCATGGAATGAGTCGGACCCTCTGAGAACTGAAGCATTCGGACGTTTTGCAGCGCAGGCGTTTTACTGGATCGACTGGATTCCGGCGCGATTGACAGCCACCGCATTTGCCATCGTCGGAAATTTCGAAGATGCGATTTATGCGTGGAGAAATTTTGCCGGACGATGGAAAAATGAAACGACGGGCATCATCCTGTCCGCAGGCGGTGGTGCAATGGGCATACGCCTCGGTACGCCGCTTGAAAATGCGGCGGACGTATTGCCTGCGGATGCATCGATCGTCGACTCCACCGGCGCTGATGCCGATAGCTTGCCTGGCGACGAGCCGACGGTGCGGGCACTGCAAAGCACCGTCGGCCTGGTCTGGCGTGCGCTGTTGCTGTGGATGCTTTTGTTATTGCTGTTGTCGGTTGCGGTGTGGATGGGTTGATTGCCTGTTTGCCGCGACTGCCGATAGCGCTGTTCCAAGTATACACGTCACAAAATCAACCACTCTTTTCATTCCGAACGCAGCGAGGAATCTCGAACCTCTCGCGGCTACACGATGGCCGCGAGAATGCATTGTATTTTTCTACATAGGATAGCCGACCACATGGCAGACCCGTTTTCCGCAACACCCGCCCGCGAGTTTTTCATTCAAGGCATTACCAGCGATGGCAAGCCGTTTCGGCCCAGCGACTGGACCGAGCGTTTGTGCGGCGCAATGTCCTGTTTCCGTCCAGAAGGATCGCGCGGACCAAACTCGCATCTGCAATATTCTCCTTATGTCCGTCCCGCAATGCTGGGCGGTATCAAATCCGTCGTGGTCAATGAAGACTTGCGCAACATCGAGCCTTTGGCTTACCACTTTGTCGTGGATTTCGCAAA
This sequence comes from Burkholderiales bacterium RIFCSPLOWO2_02_FULL_57_36, assembly GCA_001770855.1. GTDB lineage: Bacteria > Pseudomonadota > Gammaproteobacteria > Burkholderiales > Burkholderiaceae_D > MESE01. The sequence goes on along the minus strand of MESE01000024.1, from coordinate 9,713 downwards.
AGACAATGACCTGCAAATAGTAGCTGCGTGCCGGACGGCGGACGTGCTTGAAAAAAAGCTTGAACGATGATGCAAAGCGGTTTTGACGGAAAAATGGTTACCATGTCAAAACACGTTATGGCCGTCTTGCGTTAACCATTTAACGCTCGCACCGGTTCACTTTTCGTGAACCTCCGGCACAGCACGCGGTAACATATCAACCGTTTGCACAACAGCCCGTGGAGAAACAAGAGTGGCCAATTCTCACCGCCATCACGACGGACATTCGCACGATAGCGGCGCGCCTCACCATCACGGCGGATTCGATCACGCTGCAATGGACAGTCATAGTCGTGCATTTATGCTGGCCATTGCGCTGAATGTCGGCTTCGTCGCCATCGAATTCACATACGGCGTGATTGCAGAGTCGACTGCATTGATGGCTGACGCCGGGCACAACTTATCCGATGTTCTTGGTTTGCTTCTGGCCTGGGGTGCGGCGGTACTGGGGAAAAAACAGCCTAGCGATCGTTACACCTACGGTCTGCGCAATACCTCGATCCTGGCGGCACTCGCCAACGGAATGCTGCTGTTGGTGGTGTGCGGCGGTATCGGGTGGGAAGCGATGCGCCGCTTTGCCGAGCCATCGGAGGTCGCCGGCTTTACAGTCGCGGTGGTGGCAGCCATCGGTATCGCAGTCAACGGATTTTCCGCATGGCTGTTCATGGCAGGCCGCAAAAAAGACCTGAATATCCGCGGCGCATTTCTGCACATGGTTGCCGATGCGTTGGTCTCGCTGGGCGTGGTGGTCGGCGGCGTAACGATAATTTATACCGGATGGTACTGGGTCGATCCGGTACTGAGTTTGGTGATCGTTGTCGTGATCCTGATCGGTACGTGGGGATTGTTAAGGGATGCGATACGTTTGTCCCTGAGCGCCGTGCCGGCACATATAGATTTGCAGGAAGTGCAGCGGTTCTTATCAGAGTTGCCGGGCGTCGCGGAAGTCCAGGATCTGCATATCTGGGGGATGAGTACGACTGAGACTGCGCTGACGGTGCATTTGGTTATGCCGGATGGATGTCCAGGAGATAGTTTCCTGGAATTTGCAGCCGGCGAGTTGCGAGGGCGCTTTGGAATACAGCATAGTACATTGCAGATCAGGCAAAATAACGGCCAGGGCTCGTGTACGCTTGCCTGATAGGTGTGCGGCAGACTGCATCGCTATGGAAAGCCGATTCCGGCAATGAGAGCTCCCCCATCGTATGTTGGTACGGGACTGGGTTCAAATCGAAGCTGATTCCTATTCCGAGAAATCGTCCGAGCTGTGAACAGAAATGATGCTCGGATCCCTCGCCAGTACGATTTCGTAACGAACGACGCTTTTTACATTCACCCCATTCTTTTTTCCTGGTGTAAAAAGAAGTTCATAATGTTTTAACTGCAAGTCTTCTACCATCACTTCGGGTAGCGTACTCTGCTCAACCTCGATTCTATCTACAGATCCGACTTCATTTATATAAAACAGCAAGACCGCAGCTCCCTCAATTGTTGGGCTGAGGTCAGCCACTCCCAAGTCGGGTGACGAAGTTATAGCCGGGCGATCGTCCAATTCGTCCAGCATGAAATACCGCGCTGAATGCTCAATGTATCTTTTTTCGTCGCGTTCGAGTTTGCCTTCGGTAACCGATACAGGGCGAGAAATCATGGCCATGTGCGGCATGATGGATATGGATCGCCCGGCGGATGGAATGGTGTTGCGCTCGGCGAGGTGAATGCCTGGCACGCGTTCCCGTACTGGATAGACAAGTAATGGGGCGTTCTTGCCTATCTCTGGTCGCGCCACGGCGGTAAGCAGTAATGTGGTATGGAGCAAGATTGCTACAACCAGTGTCAAGCCCTTGTTGAATTGTCGTCTCATTTTATGTAATAAGAAGGAACGAAAATGCTCGTCCCTTCTCTTTGTCTATTCATTCGCAGGGCACTATTTGTCGATCAGCTCTCTCCATGAGACCCTGCGTCCGGCTGCCGGAGTGCTAGTAGTAGGAATGCCGGTGGTGACGGTGGTTGTATCCGATAGCCGAGTAATTGCCTTTACTGACCCGTTGGGGAGTTGGACCAAAACCGGGCGACTCGCGAGCGCACTGCCTAGAGATGTCCCGCCCCAGGACGAACCGGCGATTTGTCCCCCTGATTTGTAATTCAGGGCAAATAGCCAGCTGCTGCCACCCGGAATGCATGCGGTGGTACTAGGAATATTGGTGGTAAATATCAGCGCACCTGCTGCAAGCGCAGAATCGGTAACGATACGTTCGCCGTTGGTGAAATCTATGTACCACCCCTTGTCTGTACTGTAATTGACTGTATTTGTTGTGACGGTACGGGTGACGCCAGAAGTGGTGTGGGTTTGAGCAACCAGGTGTGAGCGTAGTGGGTCTGGGAGAGTGGAGCCATCCCGCGCATCAATCAGTCCGTACATGGTTTGAGTTTGCGTGGAATGGCTGTTCGGCGTCCAAGCACAGGCTGGTGGAGACGCTGGGCAGGGGAGATCCGTTTTGCCAAGATACAGGCCCGTGCCGACATAAACAAGATACTTGTCAGCGCCAGAAACGGTTATTTTAGCCAACTCGGGTACTGTTGTTATTGGTTGCAATGCGCTTCCGGTACTTCCAGAACGTAGCGTAGCCAGCTTGGTAACGCCCCAATCGCCTACGGCACCGGTGAGATTAAAGCGCCACACATTTCCGTAGAGGTCACCGCCATAAACCATTTCTACCGTATTGTTTATGTCCTTGGTTTCGACATACGCATTAATACTGGACAGGCCGCAGGGATGCGTAGTCGGTGTTCCATTACATCCCGTGGTCGGGATGTCTTTTATGAGATCTCCAGTTTTAGCATTCAATACATACAGATGGCCAAGGCCGTCACCACCGCTTTCGCCGCTGTTCGTCCCATTGTTGTAACCGGAGCTAACCAGCACGACCCATCCCTTAGTTTCTGTCTTGACGATAATTGGCTTGCCGAAGCTGTATCCCATGTTGAGGAACGCAGCATTCCGATCATCGGTGTCTGTGATACTTCGAGGGAATTCCCATAGCGCCTTCGTCGCAGCATTGGACTCTTTGGCGCTGTTGGTTACGCCGGTAGGAATAGTCGCGGTCACGTCAAGGGCGTAGTATCCACGGCCGCCTTTCCCTAGACCGCCTACAACAATGGTGCCCCAATCGGTTGTGGTCACACCGACAGTGCCGGAATTGGCAAAATCAATATCGCCAACGACAGGAGTGCCATCCAGAAGAAAATAATGATTGAAATTGACTTTCCGAGTGCGGGTGTTGAGCAAACTGGTTGAACTGCTGTTCGGGTCCCTGGAGTTACTGATCAACAGATTGGGAACGTACGCCCATTCTTCGACTCCGGTCAGCGAGTTGAACGCATGTACCATGCCGTCGTTTGCAGGCTGGACAATGATTCGCGCACGGTTACTTTTCGTTGATTTATAACTTGCATAGCCGGCGTCGATGTAATTGCGGTCCGGCTCGCGGACAACCAGGGGTTCGGCGTTTACTGTGTCACCCATGAGGTGAGCGCGCGCACGATAGGTACCTGCCGTTTCGCCAGTCTTGTCGCCGCGCAGATAACTGAGTACAGCAGCGCCATCAGTTGTCGACGGTGTATTGAGCAAGGCTTGTTGGGGTGCACTCAATTTGTCGATGCCAGAAGTGCCGCTTGCAGTCGTTGGCTGGAAAGGAATACCGCAGTTGGCGAAGCAGGTCGAGGTATCGTTATTGGTGAAAACCGTACGTGTCGCCGATGTTTTCAAGTCCAGCAGCGTCTGAGCGGAACAGCCAAGAACTCCTTTTGTAGTATCGGTTGGATCGACATAAGCTGTCGGATTGGCACAGCCGGTGTTCCAGATAGGAGAATTCGTGTTTGGTATACCAGTGGTTGTATTGATTGGATAAGCGATCAGATCGCCGGTCCAGATACCAGAGTTATAACTGGTGGCATAGGAAGCGTTATCAGTATTTGTGACATGGGCGTTGGCTACGGCTACTGCTGCTGCGGAACCGTCTTTAGCAAGAATATCATCAGTCGCTTTTTCGAATGCAGTTATCAATTCGGCGCTATTGGCTGCAGTAAGAAATAATCCACCACCTGCCGCAGAGGCCTCTTGCAGAAGCGGATCGTTGATCGCCTGCTCATCGGCGAGGCCGATGGCATAGGTAAGTAAATTGTTCTTACCTACATAACCGCTCGGCTTTGTTAGATCCGGACGTAGGTCAATTTCATATAATGCTGCGGCGACATCGTCGAGGTAATCGCTGCCGGCTGATTCATATTCGTGTACACCTCCAATATGTAACTGCTTGTTATTGCCATTAACGTGATAGCCGGTATCGGCACCGCTGCCGTTCGCGGCACCTTTTTGTCCATATTTCTCTGTCCCTGACGTGGGGCAGCTACCGACGATTCCAAGATAGTCGCAAAGTGAGGACGATATGCTTTGATCTCCTTGGGGGCGGCCGTCGGTCATTAACACTGCAAAATTCTTTTGACAATAGTATTGAACCGGCGCGTTGATCGTCGGTGTACCAGTGACACCGTTGCGCAGGCTGGCACCGTCTCCGCTAAACACCGTAGCGGCGGATACTGTTGACTGATTCAGGTAAGTCGGTGTCTGCCCGGTTTTTCCAGGGTGAAGCGTAAGATTAAGCGCGGTCGTCCCGGTCGGCACTTTGGAAAAATATGCTCCAATGCCGGACAGCGTTTCCGTAAGCGGCGTATTTCCGGAAGGGGAAAAAGCGTCAATTGCTGTTCTAAGCGTGGTTCTGTGAGCTGCGGAATTGTCAGCGACTTGCACTGTCAGCTCTCCGCCTTGACCGCTTGTTACGCTGTTATAACGTGAAAGTCCAATGCGTACCCGGTCTAGCGAGTCGACGATGTTCTTTGCGGCAGTACGCGTAATTTCCATCCGGGTACTTGTTCCAGATTTTCGGCGCGCATTGGCACCAAAGTCTGCAGCAGTATTGCAATTTGGCGCCGTCCCTGTACAGAGGTACCAGTTCAAGTAATTGCCAGTATAGACAGCGTCAAGATAACCGCTACCAGGATAGTTGCATGGTGTGCCGCCAGTGCCGCAGGTGCCGGTAGAATTTGTTGTGGAAGACGAATCTGCATTAAGGCGGGCGTTATAGCGCAAGTTCGTATCAAAACAAACTTGTCCCGCGTCAGTGCCGAACTGCTTGCCTGTACTGGCGCTACTTGCTCCGCTAACTTTTAATCTGACTGTTCCATCTGTTTTGATGGTGATGTCAAAGGTGTCATTTGAGCTAAGTGCAGAGATCGTTGCGGCTCCGCCTGCCAGTATGTTGGCGGCGGGACAGGAGCTAAGATAGGTCACTGAAGAATCATAGGGCGTATCCGGAACGATGTTGCTCATCGAGCCCGATGTGTCTAGCATGAACATGATATTTGGGGCTACCGTACTCGTCACTGGCAACGGATTATCCGAAACGTCGGTGCTTGCGGCAAACAGCGACGGATGGCCGATTCCTAGCAATGCAATCAATCCGGCGTTAAGCAGATAAGGGTGCAGTTTGAAAGTCATTTTTGTGTTTCCTTCTAGCTTGCTGGTAGCGGTTAGCCTCTGGCCAGAATGGTCTGGACATAGGCAGTCGTATTGCGAGGACCGGTAACCTGAACTGTGAGGCGGTAGTAAACCGCGTTGGCGCTGGAGAAAACTGCACCGAATGCACCTTTGGAGCCGGTTTCTCCAGTGCCAACGTCAACCAGGCAGAAGGTTTGTATGTTCGTCACAGTGGTGGAACCGGCAGTTTGCTGATCACATAAGCGGTCAATAACATATTTGACCTTATAATCCTGATCGCTACAGTTGACGGTGGCATTCGTGTTATCTCGACAGGGAACGTTTGCCCAGTCGACGGTTATGGGCACGCCACGGCTATCGATTGCCTGTCTTATTGCATAGTATTGATTGGCTATGTTTGCATCTTTGCTGGTGGCCAGGATGCTCGGTAGCGCGCTGAAGGCTGCTTCAACTCCGATATCGCTGCTCTGTAGGGCTGCCTGTCGAAATGCCATGTTGCCGGCAATAACGTTACCTGTGTCGACCGAGCGCATAAGTGCGAGTCCTGCCAGAGTCATGGCGACAAGCGCAATCAGCGCTACCAATAAAACTACGCCACGCTCTCGCCTTGGTATGGTGAAGCACTGTTCACAACGGAAGACTTTTATAGTATTCATCATGAGTTGGACCATATGACGTTGATCATCGGAACGACGGTCTGATAGACCTTGTAGCGGTAGCACTGCCAATTAGGAATACTGCTTAGGTTAATGGTCGGGCCGCCATCCCACGAAACCGGCGCCGTGGTGGTGGTATTGCAACTGCTGCTACCTTCAGATGGTTTTTCGGATAGTGCGCCGCGCGCTACGATGGCAACCTTTACTGCCTTGATCTTTTTGACGTCAGTAGAAGATGGCGCGGACCAATTACCGCCTGTCGTTATGCCACAACCAGTATCGCTCGCTGCGGCGCTAGTCCAGCACGTTACTTCTTGGCTTCCGGCGGTCTCAGCTACGCCGTATTGCGCCTGAATGTTGACGATGTTACTGACGAGATCCAGATTTGGATTTGGATCGGTAGGATTGCAACCATCGTTCGCAGAGTTGACTTTGGTTTGACGTAGGTAATATTCATCGTTCGTTCCTTCCTTAAAGATTGAGAACCGCCGGTCTATAAACGACCCCATGTTGATGATGATGTCATTTGTCGAGTAGCCGCCGGTTGGATAAAGGGCTCCTGAAAAGCCACCTGGGGTGTTGTAGTTTGACCCCCCATGGCTGGTCAAAAGTTTGGCGGGGCTTTTGAAGACGTTGGTAGCCTGTTCCATGGTACAGGCCTTGCTCCCGTCCTTGGATGCCCAAAGAATAAAGTCACATTGGGCGAAGCCCAGTGTGTTACTTACGAACGCCGTATTCGATGGTGTTGGCATGCCTTTCGTGATCTGCACTGGAGCGGCGCCTGTCGCGGAACTACTATAAATAACTTCGACCGTGTCTGAACCATTGCCGCCGTCGACGATCTTCACTGGCATGTTATTGACAGGGATGGCGACATTTTTAGTGACAGGATCAATAGTGTTAATTGAAGGACAAAGGCTGGTAGTGTTCATCATGCCGTAACCAGCAATACGTATTTCGGATTCCAACGTGCGAAGTGCTAACAAGCCGTTAACTTGGGCATCCGATCCCGTGGTCGTAGTGCGTTTGTATCCTTCCGCGACGGAAAATGCCTGCATGATGATCAGCAAAACGATCATGCCCATGACCATGCCGATCATGACTTCAACCAAAGAGAAGCCGCGACCTTCGTGATGACCTTTATTGATGTTCATGGTGGTTATCCCGAGATCAATGCAGTACTGGTGAAGTTATGCGTCGTTGTTTCCTGTGGCCCGCGCCAGCAAACGGTTACCGTAACCTTGTTGGTTCCCGTCTCCACCAGGATTTGCGACGTCGCATTTGGTAGTGTGCCAATTAGCGTTCCTTTTTTGGTTGCATTGCCAAGCCAGTTGCTCAGATTGGTGGAGGTGGTCGTACCGCCGGTAAAGACGCAATCGCTACCGTCTGTATTGTGCGCATAATTTACGAGATTCGAACGGTCTACCCACATCTGGCTGATTATCTGGCCAGTCAGATAACTCGCATCAGCACGTAGCTTGGCATCGCCGGCCTGCTTGATCGCGGCCGCTTGCATACTGATTAGCGCAAGAATACCGAATGAGAATATGGCGACCGCCATCAGGCTTTCGACCAGCATGAGTCCATTTTGTTTGCGGGACGGGTCGTTAGTCATTTAGCACCCCATGGTAGTGTTGGCAATGCTGAGTCCGGCATCGCACATGCGTATAGCACTGCCGCGCGCAACAGTAACCCGTAGCTCGCGCGATGCACTGGGGCTGGTTACAACTATATTGACCAGCGCTGACCCAAGTACCGGTGACAGGCCGCCGACGCCGGTAAAAACAAAAGTAGCCTGCCCGGCGGCCACTGTAACGTTTGAACTTCCCTCGGCGCTGCTACGCCCTTGAATAAAATCTGCGGCGGTGTAGGTTCCGCTGGACTGAAAAGTCCTTACCATCCAGGATTTGCCGGATGTACTGGACGTGATCGAATTGGTGTTCGCTGCAATTGGCGTGCCGTTAGTAAGTACGAATTGCACTTTACTGTTTGTTCGCACCGCTTCAGCTTTGGCAAGCATTAGTCCATTCTGTATCGCCTCCGCCGTTGTCCTTACCTTCGTATTCGCGATCCATTGGGTATAGCTGGGCGCTGCAAGGGCAAGCAACAGTCCGAAAATAGCGATCGCTATTATTAGTTCGACGAGCGTAAACCCTGCCCTCCTCGGCAAGGAACTCTGGTGCGGGGTGCTCAACATTCACTCCCTGAAATAAGCCAGCAAGCCTTGCTAGTTTGCGTCGTACCCTTATATTTTGTCGTTGCCTTTTCGTTGGACTGATTGATCGTGTAGGCGTAGTCGCCCGCAGCTGAGCCAAGCCCTTTGCCCGCTTGGCTTGATGCAGCAATAGAAAAGGTTTGCGCACCTGTAGTGGTTCCGCAAGTGAAGGTGAAGTAATTTGAAGTAGGCGCAGACACAGGCAAAGTTGCGCCATTGCAGCTTGTTGTTGTACCGTAGTTTCGATTGTCTTGATAGAACTGTTCCATCCTGACTCGTATATCTGCCAAGCTATTTACACTCTCTGTAAGTTTCGATCGAATTACATATTGGCTATAACTTGGAATAGCGATGGCAGCAAGAATCGAAATGATGACTACGGTTACCATTAACTCAATGAGAGTGAATCCTTTTGCTGTCGCGTAACGTTGCAGATGTCCTGTCGGGTTGGATGGTGCCATGCTGGATCTCCATATAACGAATTGACAAAAGTATTGTGTAGTATAAAAAATACAACAACAAGCGGCTGACTTACGGTTGCAGGAAACCGATAAACGGTATGGGTTGATGTCACATCATTTCCTTGAGGTAATTAAAGTCGAGCTAAGCATCTTTTCTTTTTTCCAGTAAAAATTAACGGCGAACGAATTGCCTGCGCAATGAATCTGTCACACTAAATATGCGGTATTGAAAAAGCACAATGTAGTAGTGGCATTCGTTTTACTAAATGAATAAAGACAAATTTCGCGAGGTATATTTGTGATGGCTACCAGAACTGAACGAGACACATTCGGCGTGATCGCGGTGCCAGCCGATAGGCTGTGGGCAGCGCAAACGCAACGCTCCCTCGAATACTTTCGTATTTCTTCCGAACGCATGCCGAAGCATGCTTGTGGTTGCACTCGGCTCAGTCAAGCGCGCTTGCGCACTCGTCAATCGCGATTCAGGTTCGTTGCTCGCTGCGAAAGCGGTGACAATCATGCAGGCGGCTGAGGAAGTGAATGCAGGAAGTCATGACCAAAAATTCCCCCTCTCCGTCTGGTAAACCGGCTCCGGCACCCAGACCAACATGAACATGAACGAAGTGCTTGCCAATCGTGCTTCGGAATTGATGGGAGGGCCGCGTTCCGGATTGGGCGAAATCACGATCCCGGAGAACGAACCCGGCAGTTCGATCATGCCGGGCAAGGTCAATCCGACGCAGGCGGAAGCGCTGACCATGCTGTGCTGCCAGGTATTCGGCAACGAC
>MESE01000023.1:6209-6937 GCA_001770855.1 Burkholderiales bacterium RIFCSPLOWO2_02_FULL_57_36 | reverse complement strand
TGCAGCAGGCTTCGCCAGCGTCGTGAAGCATCGCCTGATGCAGATCGGTGCGCTGGAGGTAGGCGAGAGCTCGCCAATGATGAATGCCCTGTTCTCCAAGCGGGAGCCCAAGACCGGCCCGATGGGAGCATTGGGATGGCATGTGGACATCTCCAACCCGGCTACTGGCGATGACTTTCTTCTTCACACGAAGGAACTCGTTCTGCCGGGCGGGCAGATCAGGCCTTACTCGGTCTGGCTTTCCGGGCAGTACCCGAAGGTGCTGGACGGCCTGATGAAGACGTTGTCAATCGACATGCGGATCAGCGATCCGGCCTGGGTGGCAATGAAATTGAGCAAGCTGACATCGTTTGGTGAACTCAGGGGCGACTTTCTGGCGCAGGTGCCAGGCGAGAGCAAGCAGCAGAGCTACCCGAGTACGGTGGCATATGTGGCAGTTGTTCTTCTGGCCAGGATGAAGGCGCTGGGCCTGATCAACGGTGAAACGACCCTTAAGAAGGCTGTTCCCGTAGCAGTCGAGGTTGACCCTCCAGTGTTCAAGGCAGCTGGGCGCCAGTGCCCGAGCTGCATGAGCATGTCGTTGCACAAGCGTGACGGCTGTGATATCTGCGAGAATTGCGGCCACACTGGCAGCTGCGGTTAGAGCAGGCCCTGGGCGGCGTTCAAAGCGCCTGGGGGATAGAAGAAGAGGTTCGCACATGCGGACCCGTGCAGGCTCTCGAAAGAGA
>MESE01000023.1:3137-6192 GCA_001770855.1 Burkholderiales bacterium RIFCSPLOWO2_02_FULL_57_36 | reverse complement strand
GCCACAAGACATTCCGAGTCTTGTGGCAGGATTTCCTCCTCCCAGCAAACCGTAGTTTGCTTTCCAAACGTGGCTGGTCGCCATCGTTTGCACCCCTCGTTTCTTTGGCCTATATTGGCACCGTTCGGCCATGCCGTCCGCAGAACTAGTTTCTGCATTCAAATCAACCCCAGCGGGAATCCATCCCGCACGGGGTTATTGGGTTCCCGCTTTCCTTTTTGGAGAACCCAATGACGAATAAAACCGTCGACGAAGCAATCACGAAAAAGTCCGTTGATGGACTGGTTTGTGTGAGTCTTGATGTGCATCTCTGGTCTGGACGTAAACGCCTCAAAAAAGAAGCGTTGATTGCCAAGAACCCGGAGTTCGCGAACCTTCCCCCCGAAACGCTTGCTACCTTAGGCTCGATCAAGATCTGCGACACCGACGATCTTGCGCCGTTCCTGAGCCTGAAGCGTGAAGCGGAAAAGCTCCTTGCTTACAACGGTCTGCCCCTTCTGGGGACGATCGGCATCCCGCAGGGTAAACTTGACGATGTCTACAAATCCTTGGTTCGCATCAAGGCCGAGTTTGACCAGACCGCGACCAGCTTCAAACGCCGTTTCGAAACGGCCATCGAGCTCTGGCGCGACCATCCCGACAACAAGGAATGGTCAGGTCTGATCAGCGACATCCCGACACCGGAACATGTTGCCGGCCGGCTGTCCTTCGGCTTCTACCTCTGCCGCGTGAGCGCGCCGAGCAGCGAGGAGTTCAGCGATGCCAACGCGATGTACGCAGAACAGATGACTGGCCTCAAGGGCGAGTTGTTTGCAGATGCGGCAAAGGAGGCGGAGATCCTGATTACCAAGTACCTGACCGGCGACAACGGGTCAGGGGCAATCACGAAGCGCGAGAAGGTGACCTGGAAGACCCTGCGGCCGCTCAAGCGCATCGGTGAAAAGTTCCAGAACTTTTCTTTTCTGGATCCCACCTGCGAGCCGCTGGCACGGATGATCGACCACGTCTTGAAGCTCTTGCCGAATGACGGGCCGATTGATGGCGTGAACCTGATGCATGTTTGGACAATCAGTCAAACGCTTGCCAATCCCGGCAAGGCAATGCGGATCGCCAGACTAGCGTTCGAGTCGGAATCACCGGCCGACGCGTTCGAGCAGCTGCTGACTTTCGGCGGCGCTCCTGCCGCAACTTTTGAATCTCCCGCAGCTATCGCAGTGGAGACTTCAAATTCAGGGACCGGCGTTGACGCTGGATTCCTGGATCAACCTCACAGTGCACCTGTTCAGCCGGCGTTCCATGGGAGCCAGCTGGAACGAACGGGCGCTGAAGCAGAGCAGCCGATGTTCATCGGGCTGTTCTGATCCGATAAACCACCCCCTGGCGCTCTGGCGTCAGGGGAGCTTGGAATACACAATGACCAACTTGGTACAAATGAAGATTGCAACGGCGATGAAGACCATAGCCGGTTTCCTCTCGTTGATCGTCGGCCGAAAGGCCGTCATCGTATGGGGCCAGCCGGCTTCTTGCGGTGAGAACGGAGTCATTAGCCTTCCGCGTCCAAAAACGGGTGAGGCTGATGAAATTGCGCTACTGACACGGCAGGCCGTGCACGAAGCAGGACATGACAGCCATACGGACTTCTCCGCATTGGATGGTGTCAGCGCGGAAATACAGACGATTTTCAACACGCTTGAAGATCCGCGAATCGAGGCGGAGCAAATGAAGGAGTTCAGGGGCGCTTCCCTGATCCTGAACCGAGGACTTGATGCGACGTACCAATCCATATTCGCAAAGCTCGACGCTTCGAAGGTAGAGCACCAGGCGATGATTCTTGCGGTGACGACGCTCACCAGGGGCTTTCTGGCGATTGCACCCCATGACTCCGTGCGGGAGCATGGTCCGCAATTCCTTGCGAGGTTCGAATCAGCTCTCACGCCCCAAATGCGCGATGCAGTGCAGGCGGCTGTAGCAAGGCTCTCCAGCTGCGCGAACAGTGCCGATGTTGTTGCTCTCTCGCATGAGCTTTTGAACGCATTGAACGAACCCGCGCAGAGCGAGGCGCCCGAAGAGCCAGCGGTTCCGGAGGTGCCTAACGATGGCGAGAAGGATTCGGCTACCTCGCCGACCGGTGGCGAAGCGGGCGAGAAAGATCAGCAGGGTAAGGCCGATGAGGCGCACACGCCCGAGGCCGAAGCCTCTGAACATGCCGACGCACCGGGATGCGATGGAATGGGTTCCGCTGAGCCTAATGATGGGGCTGCACAAGGCAGCCCTGATGGTTCCGGCCAAACCGACGGTGGGGAGCTTGACGGCCCGGAAGGCGATGACGCTTCCAGCGGTGAAAGAGCTCAATCGTCGCAGGGCGCGGAACCAGAGTCGGCCGAGGGTCCGCAGGATGGGCAACCTGGCTCCCCAACGACCGATAAAGCATCGGGTGAGGGGGCAGGAGAACCAGCAGCGGACGAGACCCAAAAGACAAACGCGAAGCACGAAGATGCTGAATCGTCACCCGGCAATTCAGGTCCAGACGGTCAAACGACTGAAAGTGACGGCGATGGGCAGGCTACTGGGGCGTCAATTGGGCAACCAGGAGACCAGGGACAAACAGACCAACCACAGCCGGCAAAGGAGGGCGGAGGCCAGGACCCTGCCGGGTCCGGTGCACCTGGTGGGATTGACTTGCCAGTGCCGTGTGAGGACGGTGAGGCGGGAAATACGGCGCATGCGCCGGACGACTCCGCCAAGCCGTTGGATCTCTCCTCTATCAACGGCCTTGACCTAGGGATGCTGCTTAAGCAGGCATACATTGACCAGTTCGGGCAACCGGACGTTGATGGGCAGCTTGAAGTAGCGGCAGAAGCAACGGAGGCGGACGAGGAGCTTACAGCGCACCTCAGAATCCTGATGAGTGACGCGGAAGCCAGCGGCGAACCACTGGAAGCGGTGCTCGCAGCCATTGAACTGGCAGTTGCAGCACAGGAGGCGGAAGAGTCTTTGGGGCTGGCGGGTACAGCTGCAGGAACTGGAAACGGCAATGGCGCAGAGGTCCACCTGG
>MESE01000023.1:0-3055 GCA_001770855.1 Burkholderiales bacterium RIFCSPLOWO2_02_FULL_57_36 | reverse complement strand
GTCGAAATACGGGCAAACCGGTGGGCAGGTGGCCGGGGACCGTGTGTGGCGTCTCAAGCGATTGGGCGATACCAACGTGTTCCGCATCCGCAGGCCTGCAGCTGGGATCGATGCGGCCGTGACAGTACTGCTTGACCGATCGGCCTCGATGGAGCACGAGATCGTGGCTGCTGCGGAGGTGAGCGTGGCGTGCGCACAGGCATTGGAACGAATCTCAAAGGTGAGAACGTCAATTGAGATGTTTCCCGGCTACGAGGCATTTGTTGACGCGACGATGACACTGCAGTCATTTGGTGAGTCTGCCAGGCAAGCCGTAAAGCGGTTGGGGCAGATCAATGCCGCTGGTGGCACGCCGCTCGCGGCTGCGCTTCGCGAGGTTCTTCCACGTTTGCTCAAGCAGCGGGCCGAGAAGCACCTTGTGATCCTCGTGACCGACGGAAACCCTAACAGCTTTGAGGAGGTCCAGGTGCTAATTGCGCAGGCGCAGGCTCAGGGTATCGAATTCATGGGGATCGGCATGGGAGAACATTGCCAAATCGAGAGGCTACTGCCTTACTCGATCCACATTGGGTCAACTTCCGAGTTGCCCGATGGACTGGAAAAGTTGTTCAGTGGCCGAATGGCCGAAAGACTGACAGCTTGAAATTGAAGTCTCTACCTCTGCGTTGCAGAGGTGGGGGCTTTTTACAGCGGCCCAACAAGGCCCCTGTAAAAAGCCGGGCGTGCGACTAGGGAAAGCGGGACTTCGGTGGGGGTCGTGATCGTTGGACTGAGGATAGGAATTGATGGACAATCTCACTGTTTTCGCTATTCCGCGAACATCGCAGCCTCCTGAGGCTGCATTTATCTTTAACCCTGTAGGGCCATGCGTCCCAACAGGGGAGCTCGGTCCTCTTTTTTATCGGAGGGATCATGAGCGATAAAGCAGAAGATCTCGCGTTCGGCCGATGGCCGGACATTCTTACCGCGAGAGGGATGGACAGTGCATTCTTCTCAGGAAGGAATGGACCCTGCCCCTTTTGCGGGGGCAAGGATCGGTACCGCTGGACTCAGAAAAAATACGGCGGTGTGTGGGTCTGCAGCGCGGGATGCACTGGCGGGAAGTACGCGTCTGGCTTCGCGATGCTCATGCGACACATGGGCTTTACAACGTTTCGTGAAGCAGCTGACGACGTTCGGGACTACTTTGGATGCAATCCCTCGGTTGAACCAATTCCGAGGCTTCAGCGGCTTGCAATGTCCAATGAAATGACTCCTGAGCGGATCCAGCGCAATCGTGCAAGGATGCTCAAGTTCTGGAACGAGGCTTGCGAGGTCACCAATGGCGACCCTGTGGACAAGTACATGCAGAATCGGGTGCGAGGCATGGATTTCATGCCAAAGTGCATACGATTCCACCCTGCGCTGCAGTATTGGATGCCAGGGAAGTCAGCCAATGATCGGCCGGTGTTGCTAGGAGAGTATCCGGCGATGCTGGCCTACGCTCAAGGGCCGACTGGTGAGCTCGTGCAACTGCACAAGACTTACCTGACCGCGGATGGACAAAAGGCAGATGTACCAGTGGCCAAAAAGACCGACTTAGGCGTTGGCGTAAATTCCTTTGCCGTTCGGATGATGGAGATGCGCGGGGACACGCTTGGCGTTTGCGAGGGTATCGAAACGGGTTGGGCATCGGCGATGTTGAAAAACATTCCCATCTGGCCTTGTCTCAATGGGCCAGCCTTAGCGGCGTTTGAAGTGCCAGGCGATTTGAGCGCGCAGGTCCGCACGTTGATCATCTTCGCGGATTCGGACGAGTTGAAGCCGTCGGGTTCCACGCAGAGTGGTGGGACGAAATGGAAGAGGGCGGGTAGCGAATATGCCGACAAATTGGCCGAAAGATCCCGTGCGCGGAATCTCAGGACGATGATTGTTCGACCTGCTAAGGTTGGCCATGACATGGCCAACTACTGGAGTGCTCGAATTGCTGCTTAGCTGCAGCTGCAGCTGCAGCTGAAGACGTGGGGCCTATGCGCCCCACATTCTCAAACAGAGTTTTTACATTCAAGGCGCCCTGCATTCATTTGCAGGGCGCTTTTTTTTGCCCAGGCCATCACTGGGGGCGCAGCAAGCTGCAGCAGCGAGGCACCAGCTCGTGCCCGATCAGTGAGCCGTGGCCAACATCCCGTCCGGGCTGCGAAGCAGAGATGCAATCTCCCCGAAATGGTGAATGCCGGAAGAATTCATCCGAGCGCCGTCTACGGTTAGCGCGCTTGTTATCGGAAGGATCAGGAATTCAGCCGCGTCTGTGCTGGTCCGCGGCCCTGCCATCACGGCACGTCCATTTGCGACTTCGATGCAGGTCCGAACTTCATATCGGTTCCGGACCCCTAGCAGGTAGAGATTGTCGACAGCCACATGCTGCGCGTCGGCCGGGCCACTGAAATTGACCACGAAGTCGTCCGTCTGAATTCCAAAACCCATTGCGTCTTTTGATCTGAGGTATGTCCATTCGGCTGACGAAGGGCCCCACGACCGGCCCTTTCTTGGGGGCATGCGAACAACAATGTTTTCCCCAGAAGTAAGGGGCTTGACAAGGCGTGTTTCAGGCGGATATTGATTTAGTGATTCATCCAGGAAGTAGCCAGGTTGGCATTTGGTAAGGGAGCAAATGCCCAGAAACAAGTCCCAGTCGGGAAGCATCAGTCCGTTGAGGAGGGTTGAAGCCAAGCCCTCGTCAATGGCGAGATTCTGCGAAAGCATTCGCGCTCGATCGAGGGGGGTGGCTGGATAGCGCATTTGGTCAAGGATTGCCTGCAACCTGCTGGCAAACCGGCGCCCGAGAGCATCTGGGGAAGTTTCAGAAGAAGAATTCATTGATTGATCGTTACAACTCCGAACCAACGCCGCCAACATACAAATGGTTGACTCGATATCAGATTAGAGCCGATTTACCCTTAAAAGGGGCCCAAAGCGGCGCTCAAAAGGAGATTTGTTGGCAATTTTCGTTTCTTTTTGAAGGAAGGGGGTTAAAAATATGGGTGAAGATGCCGTAATGAATACACACGGCTTGTGT
>MESE01000022.1 GCA_001770855.1 Burkholderiales bacterium RIFCSPLOWO2_02_FULL_57_36 | reverse complement strand
TGGTCATCCCCGTGCTGTATTACGCCTCGCTATACCGGAAAGCCGGGTAGTGTTTTAACCCAAGCAAAGGAGAGTAGTTCATGACCGCTGAACGCATTGTTCACATCGTTGCAGGATTTTTCATCCTGCTGTCCCTGTCGCTGGGGGTGGAAGGCAGCCCGCTGTTTGTGAGCAAGTATTTTTTATGGTTCACGGCTTTTGTTGGCTTGAATCTGTTCCAGAGCGGCTTCACCAATTTCTGCCCGCTCACCAGCATCCTGGGAAAGTTCGGCATCAAGGGAGGCTCTTGCGAAAGATGATGTGCACTTGAGCACATGATGATTCCGAAACCGGGCAATCCTGCATCGCAATCGCGCAGCATTCTTTAAACAGCTTCTTCCAGGAATTCCCTGATTATTTCCATCACATGCACGGGGCGGCATTCGCCAAGCTCGGCAATCTGATGGCGGCACGAAAAGCCATTGGTTACGATACGGGTGCCCTCGTCGATTTTTTCCAGCCGTGGCAGCAACCTCTGGTGGGCTATTAAGCCCGAAAGCTCGGCGTGCTCGGCTTCGTAGCCAAAGGTTCCGGCCATGCCGCAACAACCGGCTTCGCTGTCTGCCACGATTGCGCCGGGAATGCGGGATAGCAGCCAGTGCGTCCAGCGGCCACCATCCAGGGTTTTCTGATGGCAGTGGCCATGCACCAGAAAGTGCCTCGGCGCATTTGCTTCCGGCACTTTCCAGGGTAGCGTGCAACGGCCAGAGGCCAATTCCTGTTCCAGAAAACAATCCAGCATACGAACGCGGCTGGCGACACGCTGGACCAGTTCGGTATCATCCAGCAGATCGGGCAGGTCATCGGAAAGAGCAGAGGCGCAACTGGGTTCGCAGACCAACAGCGGCGTATCGCCGGCAAGCAGCGCATCCAGCCGCCGGAAAAGCCGGGCGCCATCGCGTTTGGCCTGATCGAGCAGCCCTTGAGAGATGGCGCCGCGCTGGCTGTCGCCCAGGGTAGCCAGCTCGACCTGATAGCCCGCAGCCTCGAGCACTTCAATGGCCGAGCGCCCCACTTGAGGCAGGTAGTGCTCGGTGTAAGTGTCATTGAAAAGCACGACGCGGCGGCTAACGCCCAGTGCATAGCTCTTATTCGCATCGGCAACATTGGATGGGCGCTGTGCAAACCATTTGCTCAGGCGTTGGCTTGTGAACGGCGGTAGCTGGCGTTTGCGGCTAATCCCCAGCACTTTTTCCATCAGGCTGCGTAGGGGTGTGCTGCCCATCAATGCGTTGACCAACCGAGCATGCGGCCCGGATGCCAGCCGTGCCAAACCGGGCAGATGGCCAAAAAAACGCGCTCGCAACGGAACGCCGTGACGCTTTTGATGTTGGTACAACACATCGGATTTGAGGCGCACCATATCCACACTGTTTGGGCACTCGCCCTTGCAACCCTTGCAGCCAAGGCACATATCCATCACAGCCTTGAGTTCGTCGCCGCATAATGCGTCGGGGCCGAGCTGCCCGGTTAAGGCCAGGCGCAACGCATTGGCGCGGCCACGGGTGCTGTGGACTTCATTGCGGGTGACCGCATAGGACGGGCACATTACACCCGTTTGTGTCTTGCGGCAGGCACCTACGCCGGTACATTGTTCCGCAGCCGCCAGCATGCCGCCTTGTGCGCGGTAATGAAACCGGCTTTCGACCGGAAGCGGCTGGTAGCCGAGACCAAAGCGCAGATGGCTATCCAGGGGCGGCGTGTCTATCACTTTGCCGGGATTCATGCGGCTTTCGGGGTCGAAGAGCTGTTTTACTTCGCGGAAGGCCTCGTAAATATGATCGCCGAAGAAGCGCCGGTTAAAGCCGCCGCGCACGATGCCATCGCCGTGTTCGCCACTCCAGGAGCCGCCGTATTTTTGCACCAGAGGAAAAACATCTTCCTGAATCTTCGCCATGCGTGCGATGTCGGCGCCCTGATGCAGATCGTGCAGCGGGCGGATATGAATCAGCCCGACGCTGGCATGGCCGAACATGGATACGGCCTGATCGTATTTGCGGCAAATAGCCAGCACCTCGGCCACGTAATCGGCCAATGCTTCAGGCGGCACGGCCGCATCCTCGATATAAGGCACAGGTTTTTTGGCTCCCTGCACGGTGGTCATCAGCCCCAGCGCGCTATCCCGCAACTGCCATACATCCCGGATAGCCTGAAGTTCGGTCATCACTGGCGCGGCATACGCGCACTGCGCGAGCTTGCCGGAAATTCGCCGGATATGTGCTGACACAGCCTCGCGCTCATCACCCTGAACTTCGATCACCAGCACGGCGGCGGGATCGCCCTGAACCATCGCGCAAATATCACGCGTCAGCGGATGGTGCCGCGCCTGGCGCAAGATGACGCCATCCAATAATTCCACCGCCGAGGGCGCTTCAGACACGATGGGTGCTGCCGCGCGCAAGCTTGCATCGAGGCTGTCGAAATGCGCCAGACAGAGGGCGCTGTGGCGCGGCAGAGGCGTAAGGAGCAGCTTGGCTTCCAGAATTACGCCCAATGTGCCTTCGCTGCCGCAGATCAGTTTGGCCAGATTCAGCGGATTGGCGTCAACCAGCGCATCCAGGGCGTAGCCGCCGGAGCGCCGAATTACTTTTGGATAACGTGTGCGAATCTCGTCCGCATGGCGAGCTATTAAATCGCGCAAACCGCGATAAATGATTCCTTCGCGGTCAGGCAGTGTATATTTGGCAGCCAACTGCTGCGCATCCAAAGGTCGCAGGTTGAGCACATCGCCCGTGGATAATGCCAAATCCAGTTCCATCACATGATCGATGGTCATGCCATAGCGCACCGAGCGCATGCCTGCCGCATTGTTGGCGATCATGCCGCCGATATTGGCGCGGTTGGCCGTGGCCGGGTCGGGCGCAAAATGCAGGCCATGCGGTTTGAGCAACGCGTTGAGTTCGCCGCACACCACGCCCGGCTCCACACGCACCCAACTCTCCGCCGGATTCAGCTCCAGCACCTGGGTCAGATGTCTCGAGACATCCAGAATAACTGCCTCGCCGATGGATTGCCCGGTCAGGCTGGTGCCGCCGCCCCTGGCCAATAGAGGCAAACCCAGTTCTGCGCTGAGCCTGATCGCTTTGACCGTGTCGTCGCGGTCGATTGGCGTAACAACAGCCTGCGGCAACATCTGGTACATGCTGGCATCGGTGGAGTAGAGACCGAGGGATATAGGGTCAGTCTGGATTGATCCTCGGAGGGTGCGGCTGAATCGGGCAGCAAAATCAATCATTTTTCTATATCGGCAGTGCCGGAGTAATCTGTGCGGAAGAGGTTATTTAACGCTATAGCATCCTACCCTAGAGTTGGATAGTAAAGAAACAATGACGGTGTGTTTCAAAAAATGTTTATGAGTCGTAACTTGATCTGACAGGCAGTGTCAGAAATCAATTTTCAGAATTGATTGGGATGGGATCGCGAGCGCCCGCTTTTCGGCAAGCAATTCGATAGCATGAGCCCGGCTAAGTGACAATAGAAATCGATCAAGAAGATTGCCATGAGCAACCAGTTTTCGGTGCGGACAGTTCCATGATGAATCCACCATCACCTAGATGTCCGCTATATGGTGCCTTGATTAGGTGGACACTTCGCGTCATAGGGCATAAGTGGATAGCGGAAATACCTCTTGAATATATCTAGGCCGCCAATTACAATTCTGAGTAAATTAACTCAGAATTGTAATCATGCCGACCAAACCTTATCAGCGCCAAGAAGTTCGCACCCTGCTTGAGCGGCTTTCAGAGCCGCCGCGATTTCTGATTTTCGTGGCTGGGCCGCGCCAGGTCGGCAAGACGACGCTGGTGCGAGACGCGCTATCCCGATATGAACACAGTAAATACCACTTCATTCCCGTCGATCAACCAGATGTGCTTCATTTACCCGGATTTGCGTCTAGCAAAGACGCTGCCTATGTTCAGGATGCCAGGCCACGGGATACAGCATGGCTGGTAGCGCAATGGCAGCGTGCGCGTGCGGCAACGCGGGAATCAGATGATGGGCACATCCTAGTTCTCGATGAAATCCAGAAAATCCCCCGCTGGTCGGAAGCCGTCAAGGGATTGTGGGATGCAGATCGGGCTGAAAAATTGAAACTGCACATCGTCCTGCTCGGCTCATCCCCATTGCTGATGCAGAAAGGTATGAGCGAAAGCCTGACCGGGCGCTATGAATTGATACACGTTACACACTGGTCATTTCTTGAGATGCACGAAGCATTCGATTTTGACTTGGAAGATTATGTTTATTTTGGCGGCTATCCCGGCAGCGCCGCCTACATCCGCGACGAGCCGCGCTGGCGTAACTACGTGAACGGGAGCCTGATTGAACCGAGTATCGAAAAAGACATCCTGATGATGACGCGGGTTGATAAACCGGCGCTACTCAAGCAACTGTTTCACCTGGGCTGCAATTACTCCGGGCAAATTCTTTCCTACGACAAGATGCTTGGACAGCTACAGGATGCTGGTAACACGACGACGCTGGCACGGTATCTGGAGATGCTGGGGAATGCAGGATTGATTTACGGCTTGCAGAAATATGCCGGGCAGCAACATCGGAGGCGTGCCTCTTCCCCGAAATTTAATGTGCTCAACAATGCCTTGATGTCTGCCGGATCGGGTTACACCAAGGCGGAAGCCAAAGCCGACCGCAGCTACTGGGGGCGCCTGGTGGAAAGTGCGGTAGGGGCACATCTCTACAATACCGGTCACCCCGATTGTCGCCTCCACTACTGGCGCGAAAGCTCACGCGAGGTGGATTTTGTAATTGAACGCGGCAAGAAGCTTACAGCCATCGAAGTTAAAAGCGGCACCGCTTCAGGCCATGCCAGCGGCCTCGACGTATTTTCAGAAAACTTCGGCAAATGCCGCAAGCTGCTGGTCGGCGATGGTGGGGTTCCGCTCGTGGAATTCCTCTCCTACCCGGCGGAGCACTGGCTTTGAGCGAGATCACAAAACCTTTCCTCGTCCGGCGCACCTGCACGCTCAAAACGGAAAAAGCTGGTGAGCAAGACGAATGCCGCCCGCTGGAGGAATACCGCGATCTGCCCGCGTACGTGTTGCTGGGCGATCCGGGCGCGGGCAAAACCTCATCCTTCGAGAAAGAAGCCGGAGAATCGGGCGGCAAGTGCGTCAAGGCGCGCGATTTTGCCACATTCGAGCCGGGCGCAGAGTATCAGGGCAAGACGTTGTTCATAGACGGGTTGGACGAGATGCGCGCCGATGGCGGCGATGGACGGACACCGCTCGACCATATACGCAACCATTTGGACAGGCTGGAGCGACCGCGTTTCCGCATTTCCTGTCGTGAGGCGGACTGGTTGGGCGCAAGCGACAGCGAGGCACTGAAGCGCGTTTCTCCCGATGGCGAGATAGTCGCGCTGCACCTCGACCCCTTGAGCAACAGCGATATCGCCGAAATCCTGCGGCACAAGCCGGAGATTGCCGATGCGGAAGACTTCATGCGCCAAGCCACGGAGCACGGGCTGGAAGGGTTGCTGCGCAACCCGCAGACGCTGAATCTGCTGGTGGATGCGGTGGGTGGCGACGCTTGGCCGCAAAGCCGCACGCAGGTTTATGAGATGGCATGCAGCAAACTGGTGAGCGAACCAAACCCGGAACACCGTCAGGCAAAACGCGAAAAAGCGCTTCCCGCCAAGGCGCTGCTCGATGCCTCCGGATATTTATGCGCCATCCAGTTGTTGTCCGGTGTTGCGGGTTTTGCGCTGGACGAGGCACGGGAAGACAAGGAGCATCCTTGCTGGAAAGGTTTGGCGAAACAGGGCTTGCCCCTGTTATCTGCACTGAAAACCAACATTTTCCAGAAAGATGGCGAAGAACGACGAAACCCCGCCCACCGCAGCATCGCCGAATTCCTCGGCGCGCGTTATCTCTCCTCACGCATTGAGAGCGATGGATTACCGTTCGGTCGCGTGCTTGCCCTGCTGACGGGCGAAGATGGCGGCGTGGTGAGCGACCTGCGCGGCCTCGCCGCATGGCTGTCTGTGCATTGCCTGAACGGGCGGCGCACGTTGATCGAACACGATCCTTTGGGCGTGGTGCTGTATGGCGATGTGCGCGACTTTCCGGTGGCGGATAAGCAAATTGTGCTTGCGGCGTTAGGGAATGAAGCTCGTCGCTATCCGTGGTTCCGGTCGGGGGACTGGGCATCCTCACCATTCGGCGCGCTAGCCACGGCAGATATGAAATTTGCATTTCTCGAAATCTTCACCTCGCCCTCGCGCGAGGAAGCTTACCAAGCGCTGATGGATTGTGTGCTCGATGCCATCAGGCATGGTGAACGCATGCAGTCGCTTGCCGCTCCATTGGAAACCATGGTGCGCGATGCGAGTTACTGGCCGGTGATACGCAAGAATGCCCTGAGGGCGTTGATTCATGTTTTACCGGATACCCAACCCGGTTTGCTGAAACTTGCAGAAGATGTTTGTGCGAACACAGTCGAAGACAGTGAAGACGAATTGTTGGGTGTGCTGCTGGGAGAGCTTTATCCCCACGCCATCCTGCCATCGCGAATATTCGACTACCTGCATCGCCCCAAGGCAGACAGTTTGATAGGCAGCTATTCCACGTTCTGGAGCTACAAACTTCCGGATGCGGCATCCAGAGACGATTTGCCGTTGCTGCTCGACAACCTGGCAAAAATGCGGCCAACGATACGGGGCATCCTGAAGGAATATCAACTCAACCGGCTGGCAGGAAAGTTACTGGTGCGTGGGCTGGAAGATCACGGCGATACCATTCCGGATGAAAGACTCTTTACATGGCTTGGTGTTGGATTGGATGAATACGAACATCCAAGACTGGATAGGGAATATACCGAACATATCTCTGCATGGTTTGCCGCGCGCCCCGCACGCTACAAGGCCGTAATCGAATATGGCTTTTCCCAGTGTGCAACACATGAGAATCCTTGGTATTGCATGAACCGCTGTGTGATGCGGCTATATGGTGCCCCCAAGTCCGCAGACATCGGCATGTGGTATCTAGAAAAGGCGGCGGCAGAGCAACATGCCGAGCTAGCCCAGTTTTATTTTGCCCAGTCAGTTCATATGCTGAAGCGGCAAGGCGGGCAAGAGGAACTGGCTTTCGTGGCATTGGAGTTTCTTGAATCCTGGGTGGCGGCCTATCCAAAATTCCATGCGTGGCTGGAGCCTTTCATATCCTGCAGCATCGGAGATTGTGAGCAGGAACACGCTTTAGAAGACCGCGAAAGAAAAATTGAGCAACAGAAGCGCAAAAGCGAATGGGTCGGCTATTACCGCCAGCACATAGCCGCCATACGCGAAGGCAGCGCCTACCCTCGAATTTTTTACGAGCTCGCAGAGGCGCATGAAGGGTTGCAATATGAAGCGCGCGGTGACACGCCGCGCCAGCGCTTGGAAGATTTTCTCGATGGCGATACAGAATTGGTCGAGGCTGCATATTCCGGTTTTCTCCATGTGCTGGATCGCGCCGACCTGCCCAATGTCAGCGAGATTGTCGCTCTGGAACTCAAGGGCGAAATGCACCATATACACTGGGCTTGCCTGATCGGCATGGATCAATTTTTCCAGAACGATCCAGTCGGCGCGATGCAGCTCCCGGAGGGGGTGCTGTCCAGCCTGCTGGCATTCCGGCTAAGTTACCAGACAGGCGATGACCCAGCATGGTTTACTGCGCTCATGCGGATACGCCCCGCATTAGTGGCGGAAGTGCTGCTGGCTTATGCCCTGCCTATGCTGCGCGCAGGCAAGGAGCATGTTTCCGGACTTTCGCAACTGGTTCGCGACGAGGCCTATGCCGAGGTGGCGCGCATCGCGTTGCCGAAACTGCTCGAAGGTTTTCCGTTGCGCGCCAAAACAAACCAATTGACCTTCATGCTCGATTCGCTGCTGAAAGGAGCCTTGCATTATCTCGACCGCGATGCGTTCGCGGCATTGGTTGCCCGCAAGCTTGGGCTGACCAGCATGGATGCGGCACAGCGCGTATATTGGCTGAGTTGCGGCTTGCTCTTGGCTCCGGATGTTTACGAAACCCCGCTGTTTCAATATATAGGCAAGAGCGAGGTGCGCAGGGGTTATCTGGCGAATTTTATTTATAACGATTACGGAAGGCGCGGTTTGCCGGATTGGGTATCCATACCCACATCCACGCTGGGTCGATTGGTTGAGTTGCTGGGGCCGGGCTGTTCAAACCAGCGGCGTAATGGAGTTGTCACTGCGGCCATGCGCATGGCGGACATGGTGCGCTCATACATCAATACCTTGGGCAACAACCCGGACGAAGCTGCATCCCGCGAACTCGAACGCCTGCTCGCCTTGCATAAACTGGAACACTGGCGCGATGAATTGCGCGGCGCTTTGCATAGCCAGCGTATCGCCCGGCGCAAAGCCACGTTTCGCAAATTAAGCGCAACAGATGTTGATCGCACTTTGGCTAATCTCCAGCCCGCCAGCGCCTCCGATCTAATTGCGCTGACACTCGACCATCTGCGCGACATTGCAAAAAATATTCGCGATGGCAGCACCAATGATTACAGGCAGTATTGGGGCTATGCTGAAGGTGACAAGAAGAAAGATGAGCCAAAATCGGAGAGCGATTGCCGTGATGCACTACTGTCTGATCTGAAAGTGCGGCTTGGCCCGCTAGGAATTGATGCCCAGCGTGAGACTAATTATGCGGATAACAAACGGGCTGACATCCGGGTTTCATTTGGCGGAACCAATGGTTTCAACGTACCCATAGAAATAAAAAAAGACCGTAGCCACGACCTCTGGCGCGCAATCCACGAGCAACTGATCCCCAGATATGCCCGCGATCCCGGCGCGGACGGGTATGGCATTTACCTGGTGTTCTGGTTCGGCGGCAAAGGGATGAAACCGCCTCCCGATGGAAAGAAACTCCGCAGCGCCACAGAACTTGAAACCCGCTTACGGCAGACACTCACCCCAGAAGAGAGCCATCGCATCCATGTTTGCGTGATTGATTGTGCGTTACCATCTTAAAATCAATGACGGTCATGTGTCGCAAGTAACGGTTCGGCAAAATTGAAAGCGGACATCCCGGCAGGCTGAGCCGACACACATTTTATAAAGTCACCATGATCCGCTAAGGCCGAGAATCTGTCGTTCGAAGTGCTTAAGCTGAGCGACCGTTCAGTGCCAGTTGCCGCTACTGGCGAATGTCCAGTTCCGAAGCTTATCCAGAATGCAAAACCAGCGATTTTATTGGGGTCTGCAAAATTGATTATAAACCATTGGAAAACCCTTAACTTTTACGCGATAATCTTCATTTCTTGACGCCGCTATTTGGAGAGAAACGCGGAATGGGTGGAGCACA
>MESE01000021.1:32863-33298 GCA_001770855.1 Burkholderiales bacterium RIFCSPLOWO2_02_FULL_57_36 | reverse complement strand
CAGCAAACCACCCGTGACCAACACTGCTTTTGCAACATGACCACCCGATCGCTTGATACTCGGGGTGAACGCAGCCGCGTCTCCCGTAAGAATGTGCATCTTCATCTCTGTCTCCTAGTTCTTAATATCGTTTTCAAACGCGATCAAGCTATCAATGCCCGTTGGTGCGTTTGAACCAGTGCAACCATTCCTTTGGCTACGTTTTGATTATCGAAACAAGGAACAAAAGACGCCATCCCCCTGTTGAGGGAGAGCACCTTTTTTATTGTCAACCAAATAACAATTATGGAAATTAAGAATTCAATGCGAACGTGGCTAAAGGTCCTTACTCGCTTCCGCATCATTGTGAGAATGCTCAACATCGGCATCAAGGATGGTCTACTGCTACGTTGGCGGTATCGAAGACATTGACCAGCTCGCTGAACCGGGGCGGCA
>MESE01000021.1:0-32838 GCA_001770855.1 Burkholderiales bacterium RIFCSPLOWO2_02_FULL_57_36 | reverse complement strand
CCGTACCTCTATCTTTTAATACGGGCAGTTCTGGCGGTATTCGTCAACGGCATACAGTGACAGATCGGCATCATGCAGCGGGCCGCACAGGAACTGGCTGTAGCGGGTATCGTTGTCCATGAAGCGCTTCATCCATGACACGCCATACTTCCCGATCAAGGCTGGGTAGTCGTTGCCAGTGTTGTGACAGTAATGGCTGCCGTTGTTGATTTGCAGATAGCCTTTCTTGGTCGTGCTCGGAATGCTGTTGTAGAACGGCGATGCATGAGAGATGACCGGTGCAATCGCATCGCTTTCGCAGGCAAGGATCAATGTCGGAACCGTGATCCTGGTGAAGGTTTGGGTGGTATTCCACGGTGCAAATGGAATCGCCGCCTTCAAGCTTGGATTATTTTCCGCCGAGATCAGCGAACCGCCGCCGCCCATCGACCAGCCCATCACGCCCAAACGATTCGGGTCGACCTTGCGGTAGATCGGATGGCTGCTGGTGTTGCTGAAGGTTTTCAGCTGATTCAATGCGCGCATTTGCTGGTCTGAACGGCTGGGCGGTTGATCGCTGGTGGTATTGGTGTCGATGGTCATGACCACAAAACCGTGCGATGCCAGACGCGGACCCCACCAGCTGACGCTCGACTGATACGCGGTATAACCCGGGACGACAACGATTGTGGCAAACGGGCCGGTCACGTTGGTCGGATGATAAATCGTGCCGCCGCCATAGTTGTCTGCCGACCAGGACGAAACGTTCGTGGTCGTGTAGGTGAACGGGCCGGTCGATGCTTCTACCGATGCCTTGGTTGGTGCCGGACCCTTCGCGAACGGATTGGTTGTACCGCCACCGCTGGTGCCTTCGAGACGGATGTTGTCGACCGTATTGGTTTCCGTGCTCGAGTTGGCATTGACACGGAAGCGCAAGCGCAGGCCGCTCTGGTTTTGTGCCGAGGTGGGCAGGTTGAACGTGATCCGGCCCGAGGCGGTCCGGATCGATTCCACGGCGGTATAGGTGCTGCCGTTGGTGGAGAATTCGGCAATGCCGGATTCGCCATAATCCAGACCGGAGGTGGTGCGGTCAAAGCTCAGTTTCAAGGCGGTGAATCCGACCGTGCTGATCGCGACCGAGGTGATCGCGCCATCTGTCGAACTACTGCCGCCCATGCTGGCGTTACCGGAACTGGTGTTGACGCTGCCGACGGACGTGAACTTGCCCAGACCGGCGCCGAAAGCTTCTTCAAACACCACCACTTGCGCTTGTGCCGCCATCGACAGCAGCAAACCGCCTGTGACCAACACTGCCTTCGCGAGATGGCTGCGTGAACGCCGAATACCCGGGTTAAACGCAGTAATGTCACCCTTAAGGGCTTGCATCTTCATTTTAAATCTCCTCATATTATATTGATCACGAACGAGATCAATCTTCAAGAACTCGTTCGCACATTCGCAACCGCTCCTTTGGCTACGACTCGATTATCAAAATAATGATGAGTAAATGCTATCCCTCCGTTGAGGGAGGACGAGTTTCAAGTTATTCGTCGGTGTCCATACTGAAATATTGATGCAAGGCGGCCTGAGGTCGGCTTTAGATCGCAAACACGGGATCGATTGATTGTTAATCGATGCAGGCGGATGGAACACACCGGTAAGGATGTAGCCCTGATCGACTTGATCAAGGTACAGATGCTGTCATCGGCAGGAAATTAGAAAACGCCGTTTTGTTTGACCAAATACATAAAACCCGGCCTTGGCGTATGAGAGACCCGCGACTGCTGCAACGTCAACTCACAATAACTTGAGTGCACTCGCTCGACGTACCGCAGCATTTCTTTTGGTGACATCCAGTTTTATAAAAATACTTTTTAAATGGGACTTTACTGTTTCTATCGTGATTTTCAAGGAGATCGAAATTTCCTTATTCGATTTGTCTTGGGCTAGAAGCCTTAAAACGCCTTCTTCTCGAGGAGTGAGATTGACGTCAACATTGTAAAAACTTAGACGGCGCGCTCTTTTAAGCACATCAATATACGTATCGTGCCGATTAAATTCCGATTCACGGGCAATGTGCTTTTTATACATTTCCAGCATTGGCCATATGTCTCCAGGCTGACATAGAAAACTGGCGTTAAGTTCGGCTGCCTGCGCCGTCGTCAGCGTCGCACCAAGATATTTAAATGCATTTTCGCTGTTATTCGACTTGAATTCAGCAAGTGCCAGCGCCATCCCACTCAGTATCGTCATGTATGCATCGTCGTCACTTATTGCGGTTTGATATACCTCCCTCAAAAAATCTTCTGCTTGAGGAAGCGATCCCGTTGCCAATGCATATTGGCCCTGCGCGAGTCCAACGTAGCTCTTCAGTTCTCCCTTTAAATTTTTGTTGGAGCATGATGCTAAATCATAGAGCTGCAGAATATGCGTCAGACT
The DNA here is from genome assembly GCA_001770855.1 of Burkholderiales bacterium RIFCSPLOWO2_02_FULL_57_36. GTDB lineage: Bacteria > Pseudomonadota > Gammaproteobacteria > Burkholderiales > Burkholderiaceae_D > MESE01. Next base: position 30,420 of record MESE01000021.1, on the reverse strand, counting down.
TACCTTGGCTCTTATATTGTTGTTCTCGCGCAGGAAAAAGCACATCTTTTCATAAGCGCAAATCATCTGCACCCGGGTCCCCTGCGGGCCGGACACTGTTTTTTCCCATTTCTCCAGCACGCTGAGCGCATATTCGTTTTCCTGGCGTAGCACGGCCACACGGAATGCGGCTGAGTAGACACGGCAGATACAGTCGATATAGCCGCTTTGCATCACCAGATCGAGGGTCCCTTCTCCCAATAATTGTTCCGCTTTATGTATCTCCAGCCTTTCGCAATGAATCAACGCCATCAATCCGCCGGAAAGCGCGCCGGGCAGTGAAACTGCTCCAAGACTTTTATGCGCTAATTGATTTGCGTCCTCCAGATAACGTTGTGCTCTTTTCAGGTTCAACTGCACAATCAAAGCAAGACCCAGCAAGATCTTGCGATAGAGGCTTGATAAGAACGTAAACTCGTCATCTATTGTTCGGGATACTTCAGTCAGTACTTTATAAAACTCGTCCCATTGCCGGTACTGCAGATATGAATACGCAGCCACGCAGCGTACGGTCTCTGTCAACGAAGGATATATCTCCGGCTGCTCAAGGCACTCTTGTGCGAGCTTGAGGCCCGTCGCGATATCGTCGTTTTTGCAAGCCACCATTGCGCGAATTCCGTGTAAAAACCAATGCGCGCGTTCAACCGCGGCCGGAGGAAGTTCATTCCGCATTCGATCGTAAATCAGATCGATCAGATCGTTCAGGTTATCATTCCGTTCCTGGTCTGCGGCCATGATTACTGCCAATGCCAGCGCCATCAGTGTCTTGACCGATGTCGAGGAGATCCTGGATAGCTGAAGACGGTTTTCCCATCCCAATAACATCAGGAAGTCGCCTTTGTTTAACACCTTTCCTGAGCAACGCTCGATCATGCACAATGCCGATGCACGATTGTCGGTCGCAAGAGCGAGGTTGACTGCCTCGGCCCAATATCCTTGTTCCGCATGCCATTGGCTCGCGCGATTCAAGACATCGGCGATGCGAGCAGGGTCGGTGTCAGACAGGCGCGCGATCACGGACTCACGAATCAAGTCGTGGCAGCTGAACCAGTCGCCGTCCTCTGACACCTTTGACACCAGACAGTGCTCAGTTTCGACAGAGTGAATGACATCTCTCGGTTGTAAAATTCCGGTCAGGGCCGTAAACAGCGGACTGCACATACGGCCGGTAATACAGGTCATTTCAATCAGGCTGATTTCGCGCGCATTCAAACCCGATAACACAACGTTGAGCAGATTGGAGAGGTAGTCCTCAGTCAGAAGAAAAGCTTTCTCTTCCTTGGGATTGCCATTGGATAAGGCATTGGATGCAGCGAGTATCCTCAATGCGGCTGCCCAGCCGCCGGTAATCGAGTGCGCCGACGATGCCTGATCGTTGTGCTTACGGTAAATCTCGAATAATTCCTTAGTCTCCGCTTCAGTAAAACGCAAGTCGCTTGCGTTCAGTTGAAGCACCGCTTCAGGCTTGCCTACCAGGAAATCATCGACACCATGAGGATGGGACAGTACGATCAAATGGAAATTGGATGGTGCGTTTCGAATCAGGAACTGAGTGGATTCTCTTATCGGGTTTTCGGTAATCGTCTGGAAATCATCCAGAAACAGGAAAAATTCGCTGCCCTCTTCGGCAATGCTATTGATAAGACTCGTAAGTAGCTGGTTGCCTTTGAGCGGAGATGGAATGTTGCCGGGAGTGGGAGACGCATTCTGAGAATGCTCGCTGAGAGACTGATTGATCGCGAAGGCAAGGTAGTTGAGGAACAGGGAATGATCGTTATCTTCCTTGTCCAGGTTGAGCCAGCTTACAACTCCAGCCCTGCTTTTCAGGTCGCGCGCCCATGCGGTGCCGATCGTTGTCTTGCCAAATCCCGATGGTGCACTGACCACGGTGAGTCGAGTGTCCTCGATCGACTTCACGTATTGCGCCAGCCGCGGACGCAGCACTATTTTCGAAGCAAAACGCGGTGGCCTTGTTTTTGGCAGTAACAGCACTAGTTCAGTTGCATTGTGCATCCAGAAATCTTCCATATTGAAGGTACATCCTGATACCAATTCAAGCCTTAACCGTAACGCTCGACTGCAGCAGTTGAACAACGCCGAACTTGCTACTTTGTGCTGCGGCCATTGAAAGCGGCTACACCTTACTCAACACGATGGGCTTTTCATTCGGAAGCGGATATCTTCAGATGGAAATATGCACTGTTTTTATTTTTTTGCACATGTATTTCTGTTGACTGCATTTCTTCCGGCTTTTGGTTCGCATCGATATGCCGGCCATGTGACTTGATCGATTGCCTCATCACGTAAAAAAATGAAGCAAGGCGAAAAACCGTTTTAACCGCGCTTGAAAGTACAGTACTTTAATGTGAGTCGGCTTGATATTTTACAAATACTGAGCAGCCTTTCAAGATTCATCGATCTTGAAAAACATCATCCAGGGTGGCATATTCGCAACACTTATTGAACAGGGATTTCCTTTGGAGTCCTCCGATTTCAATGTCCTGTCAGTTCGACTGCCCTGATAAACTCAGCATCCGTTCGACATAACGCGCGATCAAGTCGATTTCGAGATTGACCTTGCCATTGAATTTCAAATGTTTGAGAGTCGTGACCTCGATGGTATGTGGAATAAGGTTGATCGAGAATTCGCATCCGGTCGCCGTGTCGTCGACGCGGTTGATCGTCAGCGATACGCCGTTGATCACAACCGAACCCTTGTAGGCGAGGAACTTCGCCAGCTCCTTCGGCGCTTCGATCACCAGCTCCCACGACTCCCCGACCGGCGCAAACCTGCGCACGATGCCAAGGCCGTCCACGTGGCCGGACACCATGTGCCCGCCGAGCCGGTCCGCCAGCGTCAAGGCTTTTTCGAGATTGACTTCGCCCGGCGCATCGAGTCCGGCTGTGCGGTTCAGGCTTTCACGCGATATATCGACAGCGAAATGCGTATCGGTTTTCTCCACCACGGTCATGCATGCGCCGTTCAATGCGATCGAATCGCCGATTGCGACATCGGCCAGCGGCAAGCCGCCGGCATCGACCGCAAGCCTGAGACCGGCATCTGCCTGTGTGCCCAAGGAGGTGATGGAAGTGATGGTGCCGACAGCGGCGACGATTCCGGTAAACATGATGATTGCAGTCAGTTAGGTAAAACGGGCAAGGATACGCAAATCCGGTCCGATTTGCTTGATTTCATGAAAGGATAACCGGCGCAGGTGATCCATGGATTCCAGCGCCGGCAGGTCGAACAAGCCCTGCGCATCGCCGATCAGGGCCGGCGCAAGATACAACAACAACTCATCGACGCAGTCTTCGCGGATCAAGGATCCATTCAGCTTGAATCCGGCTTCGACATGCAATTCATTAATCTGGCGCCGGCCGAGCTCCAGCATCAAGGCGGGCAAATCCACTTTGCCTTGGGCATTTGGCAGAACGATGACCTCGGCACCCATGTCGCGCAAGTTGCCTTCTTTTTCCGGATTCGATTGCGCCGCAACGATCAATGTTCCGCCGCCTTCCAATATGCGGGCTTTCGGATCGACCTGCAGATTACTGTCAATCAGGATGCGCGCCGGCTGCCGAGGCGTGTCGATGGCGCGCACATTCATCTGAGGATCGTCTTCCCGGACCGTGCCGATGCCGGTCAAAATCGCACAGGATCGCGCGCGCCACCAGTGTCCGTCGTCGCGCGCGGCTTGCGAGGTGATCCATTGACTGCGGCCGTTATGCAACGCGGTCTTGCCGTCCAGGCTGGCTGCCGCCTTCATTCGCACCCATGGTTTGCCGCGCTGCATGCGCGAGAAAAAACCGATATTCATTTCGCGCGCTTCCTGCTCCATCACGCCGCACACCACCTCGATACCGGCGGCTCGCAGCTTCGCGAGGCCCTGTCCCGCCACCAATGGGTTCGGGTCCGAAATCGCCGCGACCACCTTGGCGACACCAGCGGTGATCAACGCATCGACGCAAGGCGGCGTGCGGCCATGATGGCTGCACGGCTCAAGCGTGACATAGGCTGTCGCACCACGCACATCAAAGCCGCGGCTGGCGGCATCGGCAAGCGCCTGCACTTCCGCATGCGCCTGCCCTGCCGGTTGCGTATGGCCTTCGCCGATGATTTGCCGGTCCTTGACGATCACGCAGCCGACCCGAGGATTCGGGGAAGTCGTAAACAATCCCCCGGATGCCAAAGTCAAGGCGCGGCCGATGCCATGTGAATCGCTGAAAATTTCCACGGAGTTCTTTAAGCAGTGTGAGTAGACGCTATTCTAGCAAGTCGTGGTCTCGACCTTCGGATTGCACACTCGCGGCCTGCCCAAAAAATTGATGACGATGCGCCTGGCATGATCGTCAAGGGTGAACGACCAGGAGCCGAGTTGCGGTGTCTGGCTATTGGCGTTGGTGCGAGTCCGTCCGGTGCCGTTATAGGCAAGATAAGGGCGTTTTGAATCGGTAAAACTGGATTTGATCGTGATTCCCGGAGGCACCGGCCCGGTCGAGAAAATAATCTGCTCTCCCGGGTCCGCTTTCTGATTGCCATTCCGGTCGATCAGCACGATCCAGCCGTTTTCCCAGTTGGTGCCGTCGGCGGGAACCAAATCCACACGAATTCCACGCTGGATCGCTTCGGACCGCGTCAGGTTCACGGCTGCAAAAAAATTATTGGCCGTGGTGCTTATTCTTTGGATTTTTATCAATGCGTTGAAACTCGGCACGCCGACCGCAAGCAAAACCGCCGCAATCGCCAAAACAGTCATCAGCTCAACCATGGTGTAACCGCGTGGCCGCCGATATGACGGCCGCGGTATTTGAACGCGTGCTACCAGCATTGCGTCCCAGGACCGGCGGCGGCTTTTATCCCGTTGCTGGACAAGCTCAATTCCCCGCATGCGTCGTCCTTGTGCGCCGCATTCACGTTTTTTGTGCCCGGCTCTGCAATCAGCAAAATGCAGTTATCGAGCGTGTCCTCCTTGCATGCTGTTGCGACAATCTCGTATGAGCTGCTTGCCGGCGTATTCCCTGAGAACCATTGATAACCGTTCGGTGCCGTGGAAGAAAACGCGATATAGGATCCATTCTGCGAGTAATGCCGCTCCTGCTGCTGCATAAGCTGCATCAATGCCGCTCGACCCTCGGCCCGCCTGGTTTTGCGCACCGACTCAAGATAGGAGGGATATTCGATCGCCGCCAGTATCGCCAAAATAACCAGAACGACCATCAACTCGACAAGGCTGAATCCTTGCCGCGCGCCAGTTGGCCTGTACCGCTTGTCATTTCTTTTTGACTGCATCGCGCAACTCCTGCCAGTTGATAACCTCACGCCAGCTCAAACGCCCTGCGGGCAATGCGAATTCAACGCGGCCGCCGGGCGAATCGGGAATCGGTGCTGTTGCCCCATCCTTGCCGGGATTCAAAATGGTAACTTTCCTCTTTACCGTCCTTCTTCCGATCGGATCCCTGATGCCGACTTCGGCGGTCGATTCCAGAAGTATCGGCGTGCCCAAATAGCCGGCCTCTGAAACATAGCCGGTCGTTTTGCCGTCCGAGGCGAGACCGGTAAGCGAATTCAGGAAATAAGATCTTCCGCCGCCGGAAGAACATGGATCCTTGCCGGGTATCAGCGTATTGAAGATCAGGTTGCGGTTGGCGATCAACGGGGGTGTCACCGATCTTTCACCGGTCCGGTCCGATGCCGGAAAATCGAAATACCATCCCTTCTTGCCCTGGTCGGTGACACCGAAGTTGAAACCAGCGCCGGTGATATCGATCGCTTCGCTGCCGTGCGCCGAGGTCATCGAGAGAATCCGCTGCGCCAGGTCGTCGCGGCCGGCTACTCGGTAAGCCTGGCCGGCCGTGTCCAGAATCCCGTAAAAAGATTGAGTCCTGAAATTGCCCGGAGCAGCATCGGCATCTTCGATGAATTTCCCTGTGCCGAACAAGACCACATATCCGCCGCCTGGTGCAAAAACAACTCGCGGTGCCGCTGTAATCGGTTGCCGGACGCCTTTAGCATCTCGTGCAACAAACAAAGGCTGAACCGGAGCCGGGCCCAGTGCCGCCGACCATGGTGATACGCCAGTGAAATCGAAGCGCCAAAGATTTCCCTGAAGATCGCCGGCATAGACATACCGCACGGTACCGTCACTACCCGCCACCAGGGCCGGTGGCGCGAGTCCATACTGAGCGGCGGGGTCCGGGAGCGGCATTTTGATCTTGAAAAAATTCACGCCCAGTTTCCATTTCGCGGAAGGAGCCTTGTCCAATGACAGTAGGTACAAGGCGCCTTGCCCGCTATCGCTGAACGTTCCTTCACCGTCCTCCTTATGGTTATTCAGGCCGCTCGGAACAACCACGAAATACTGATATTCGGGTGTGCCTTTGGTGATTTTTGTCTTGAATTTGGCAATCACCGGCGCCCCGAAAAGATTGCCGATGCCAGGATCGTCCCGATCGGTAAATTCCCAAAGAACACCCGCGCCGGCACTGAAATCGGATGGATCGGAAACATCGAGTGCAAATATTCCCTGTGCGCCGCCGCCCATTGTCGAAGCAAGAACGGTTTTCCATTCACCTGAAACCAGGGCGTCGCTCACGGTCAATGCGCCATCTACGTACGGCAGATGCGAATAGTTCGGCGAAGTGAGATGGCGCAGGTGCGGCACCAAGATATTGGGGATATACGAAAATAATTCGGATCCGTCCGCGGCATTAAAAGCGTGCAGCATGCCGTCGTTGGCCCCGACATAGAGCGCTTTGGTCCGGCTCTTGTTCGCTTCAAGGAATGTATGGTACCCGTCGCCTTGCGCCGCCAGCGCCGGCGCTCCAACATAGACCGGGCCGCTGTTGACGATGTCGCCCAGGGCAGAATCGCGCACACGAAAGATCCCGCCCGGCCGGTCCAGTTCCAGATTGCGTTCCCCGCGCAGGTAATGCACGCGTTTTTCACCAAGTCCGTCATGCTTGGAGTCGATCGGAGAAAGATTGAGGGAAACGCGCTGGCTTTCCGTCAGGTCATCCCACTTGAAAGGCACGAGAGCGAAAGAATTTCGCGAGTTGTAGGCGGCGGTATAGATCTTGCGGTCGGCGGCATCGAAAAAAGGAGGCCGGCGATTTGTCCCGGTCAATATATCGGCGGCGTCCCATTCAGGCATTCCGGCGATCTTGATCGTGCCACCCTCGCCTGACATTACCGCAAATTTTTTCAGGCTGCCGCTCCATCGCGCGGCATTGAACCCAGCCTGGTAGGCAAATGCGCCATCCGAAGAGATCTTGGTAGTCGATACCGCAAAACCGGAAGTGGCGCCGGCCGTATCGTACACGCTGGAAAATATCTTGCGAATCGAGCGAACCAAGTCCCGCGGCTGATGCGCAAGCAAATAGTTTGCGGGCACGCCGTTGCCGTTACGGTCCCATTCGGCGTTGCTGCCTCTCGCGGTGCTGCTGCCGTCGGTGCCAAGGCTGACGAACGGATTGGCGTCGCCATTTACATCGTCAAAGCCGCCGTATTTGGCCGCCAGATAGAGCTGGCTGTCCTTTGGCTGGATGCTGCGGCTACTGCCCTCGATCAGGCCATTGCCGCCCTCGTCGATATCGATTGCGACGGTTTTCACGCGGACCGGCCGGTCCAGGCGGATATCGTTGGTATTGGCCCAGTAAGCCAACCCGGCAATGTAATAAGTACCGCGTCCGCCGAAACCGGTGTCCTTGTTTTCCAAACCAGTCAGATGCGGACGCGGCGACGAATTGGCGTACAGGCCTGCAATATCGGCCTCCATGTCGGCGACCTTGCGCGTCCACAGCTTGACATCGAGGGCAGGCGTTTTATCGGCAACCGCGGCTTCCGCCGGACGCGCCAGGTCATGCGCATATTCCGTACGATTAAACGTGGTGCGATCGTTTCCAGGCAGGTACCGATCCCATTGCGTATTGGCGCCGGCAATCGAAACCATGTAATTGCGTTGGCATGATGCCGTTATCGGGTCCTTCCATTGCGTGATGACGGGAAAACCCTCTTTCATCGCTTCGCCCATGCCGCGAATTGCATCCGGAGTTGGCGGCTTTCCCTGCAAATAACGGAGGCCTTCGTAATAAAGTTCACTGAGCGGTTCGAAGTTTCCGTAGTTCCCGGAGCGGCCGAGCTTGTTCAGATAGTTGATGACGCCGCTGTTGGCAAGCTTGCTGGTCCGGTGGTCCTTGTCCTCCGGATTGCTATAGAAAACCCCGGTTGCGGTATCCCATTCAAGATGTTCATTCGCGCTCGCACTAAATCCCGGCTCGGCGAATTTTTTCGCGCCGATGTATTTCATCGGCGCTCTGAGCACGCCGCCGTAACGGCTCTCCGTGTCGTCGAGCAAATATCCCATTGCGGCGAACCGGATTGCTTCAGCATACCGCTGCATTTCGCCGGTCGGCTTGAAATTCTCACCGTATCGTTGGCATAGGTCGGTACGGCTGAATCCTTCGTTTTGGTCGCAGACTTGTACCCTGGCCAGATATTCGCCGAGGTTCTTGTCGGTTTTCAGCAGCACGCCGCTGTTACCGAACGCCGGCGTGTCGCAATCATTTCCATTATTCGCGCTATCACTGAAGAGAATCCGATTGCCGCACGATACGATGAACAGGCGGTCGGTCTTGAACGGCGTAACCCGCTCCGATGCGCTCGTGTTGCCGCCGCCGGTTACGGTCCTTCGTGGAAAATAATCTTCCTTTGCATAGAAACCAGTCTTGAGGACGGCACGTTGCAGCACCGTCATGGCCGGTGTGTCGACGATGCGATCGCCGCCTGTCCATGCATATCGCAGCATGTCAATGGTCGACGATGCCGCCCAATTCATGAAGTTGCCGCTGAACCTGCCCCCGCCACACTCATGCAATGCATCGGCATCGCCGGCACTTGCAAAATAGCCATCGGTGATATTGCGATTTCCACCCTGGTACTGATAACACTTGAGTGGATTGAAATATCCGATGTACTCGAAGGTCCTGTCATAGGAATCGGCATTGCCGCGGTACGCCATGCCGGAAATTGATATTCCGCCCGACACGCTCAACACCATGTTTGGATGCACATTGCCGTCGATGAGCAGCGGACCGTCCGCAATTTTTATTTCAGGAATCTTTGGCGCCGCATGCAATGGTTTGCTTATCGCGGCAGCCAAAAACAAGCCGGCAAGCAGATTCCTTCCAACAGTCGATGTCGTGATATTGAACTGCATTGCTAGTCCTTCTTTCGATAAAAGGTCTGCAGCACGACCAATGTCGTATCGCGCATGCCAAATCCGATGCCGGTTATGCGATAAAAATAGCTGCGTGATGACAGTTCGGCACTCTCGCCAGGGCCGTTGTATGGCATCAGTTCGATGATGTATCGCGGCAGCTTGGCGGGCAGCGAACCTTCGCCGACCTGGAAGGTTTGGCCAGTGAATTTTCCGAAAGGAACGGACGCGGCCGATGGCGAGTCATTCAAAAGATCAACGGTGAGCCATGCCGGCGCCGCACCGTCTGCAACGTGCGCACATAGTCCCAGAAAAGGATTCGCATCGCCGTTACCGCAACCGTCAGTGAAGGCATATGCGATCTCCCTCGAAAAAATTATGCTTCTCGATCTGGCCGGGTCCGGTGAGTTCTCGATATCCATTTCGGCATCAAGCAGCCCGGCTTCCGCAGCCTGAAAAGCGATCTGCCGATCTCGATCATTGCGAGATGCTTTTTCGCTTTGGAGTGCAATCTGTGTCGCTGAAAGCCCCAACAGCATGACTGCAATCAGCATCAACAGGGATACGACCAGCGACACTCCCCTCTGCTTGCAGAGCCGCATCTTCGGCTTGCCATCGCATGTCCGGACAACGAAATTTACCGCACGATGCGGTTTCATGTGCCGCTTCCTGCCGCGTGATTGCGCAACTGGATGGTCGAAACGAATATTTTCCTGTGCCGATTGCGATTGGCGGCCGACATGCCCGCTTCTTTCACTCGCGTGCCGACATCGATTGCCGCATTCATGTCGGCATAATCCTTGCCGAACAGATCGTATTCGCGTGCTTGCGGGTCGGCTCGCGCGACTTGGCCGCTGCGAACCAGGATCGCAATCTTTAGCGCCACCACTTTTTTCCAGTGGGTCTTCCGATTCTTGTCGATATTCCTGGAGCTTGCATTGGGCCCTTCCAGCAACAACAGCGTGTCCAGCTTATTGATTGCCGATGCGGTAAGGAACTGATTGGACAAGCCGTCTGCATCGGTATCGATGCCATACAAAACCTGGAAAGACTCGATGCCGCGCGCGATCGCCTCGGTATTCCAGCTGGTCTTGCCGAAATACTTGCAACGCAATTCAGGTTCGCCGCTTTTATCGGCAGCAACATAGAAGATGCTCCAGCCGCGATCGATTTCCAGATTAATCGGCTGAGCGACGCCAAACCCGGCGCAGTTAAGCAGCGTGCCATCGCCGCCCGTGCCTGTTCCGGAGCCGATAAACCGCACCGCAAGCACATCGCTGCCATTGATCGATTTGCTCAATGGCGCATCGATGCCTGGATCCGATTCTTTCAAGCTGCTGGCATCCAATCCTGCAATGTTTGCACTGATCTCCGGTGTACTCAGGAATGCCGCCGCATCATTACCCCAGTTTTCGTGCCCGGCTTGACGCACCGCGCGGGTAATTGATTCGATCGCATAACGTCCGGTTTCCTGCAGGCGCGCGCCTTCATCCTGGAAGATGTAGCCGGTTTTTGTCGATAGAAAAAGTGAGGTGGCTGCAAGCACGACCAGCATGCCCACTGTCATCGCCACCATTAGTTCCACGATGGTCAAGCCGGATTCACCGTGATGAACGGCAGGCATGCGAAGGCATGTCTTTCCGAATGCAGTTCGATTGGTCATCGCGAGTAAGGTGCAACGGTAACCGCCATATTGGGCGGAGCCGGCGCGCTGGGATCCTCGGCGATGCTGCCGTCCGGATTCCGGCCTTTTCCATGCCAGCCGATCTTGATCACCAAGGATGAAACGTTCTTGCTTGTTGCCGAAACCGTGCAATTCCATCGGAACATGCCGGCGCCGGCATCCCAGGGTTGGGCATCGCGGCAAATGCGGATGCGCCCGCCCGGCAATGCCGTTTTTATCCTGCTTTTCCATTCATGGATTTCGAAATTTGCCAATTCCTCTGCGCTGCAACTGCTTGCGTGACATGTCTTGCCGAGCGGCGGCAAAGGATCGGACGAAGAGGCGTAATCAAGATCCAGGAATGGGTTCACGTCATCGGCCAAGTTGAAACGACCGGAATTCGCGCGCATTTTGTCAGCGATCTCGGAGGCCAGCTGTATCGCGGCAGTCTGAAATGCGGTTTGTTGCGAAGTGCGCAGCGCGGTCAACTGCATACCGGCGGTCCCGATGATCCCGAGCGCAAGTACGAGCACCGACACAAGCACTTCGGCCAGCGTGAAACCACTTTGTTTTGGATGCTTCATCATTTTCGGCAGCACTATTGACACCGGGTCCGAGGAAATCGACGCATGGCCGCGTCCAAACGCGACTGGCCCGCGCCAGCAAGACAGCATTCGTTTTTCATTAATAAAAACGCAACATTTTCGCCGCGGTTATGCCGGCTGGTACGTCGTTATTTATTACTTGGTCTTGGAGGGAGATTTACGCTCGCGTCCGACTTCGGCAATCGCATCCTGGAATTCCGCCACATCCTCGAAACTCTTGTAAACCGAGGCAAAGCGGATATAGGCGATCTTGTCGAGCCGTTTCAGCTCGCGCATGACCAATTCGCCGATCTGTCCTGAGACGACTTCGCGTTCGCCGCTGGCGAGCAGCTTTTCTTCAATACGGTGGATTGCGCCGTCGACTGCTTCTGCCGACACCGGGCGCTTGCGTAAGGCAAGCATCAGGCTGGAGCGAAGCTTGGCGGAATCGAACTCGGCGCGGCTGCCGTTTTTCTTGACGATGACCGGCATGGCCAGTTCGATGCGTTCATAGGTGGTAAAGCGCTTTTCGCAACTTGCGCAGCGACGACGACGGCGAATGCTGTCCCCTTCTTCGGATACCCGGGTATCGAGGACTTGCGTCTCTTCATGCTGGCAAAAAGGGCATTTCATTGCGCTTGCTGGTACCTTGAATAGGTTCGTTCTGTGTATTGTTGATTGCACATATCGACTGCATGAATTATCAATTCATCAATTTTGTTATCAAACTATAAAAACATCAAGGCGTCGACGTCCTCCTTTCAATTGCCCTTCCCGGCATGGAACCCGGGAAAGGCTGATGGATACTAGCTCTAAACGATATTAATCCCATGAACATGGTGTTACTGCGAAGCGACATGCGGCATCGGTAAATCTGCATGTCCGCTCCGTTTTACCCATATAAACACCTGCAATCATGGCATTGCCGATGTTGACCGATTATCGACCATACACCGGGAAGGCTTCGGTCAATTTCCTGACCTCGGCCTTCACGCGCTCGATGGTTGCCGCATCGTGCGGATTGTCGAGCACGTCGGCGAGCAGATTGCCTACCTTGGTCGCTTCAGCCTCCTTGAAACCGCGCGTGGTCATCGCCGGGCTGCCGAGGCGAATCCCGGATGTCACGAATGGTTTTTCCGGATCGTTCGGTATTGCATTCTTGTTGCAGGTCATGTGCGCGGAGCCGAGAATTGCTTCGGCTTCCTTGCCGGTGATTTTCTTGGCGCGCAGGTCGACCAGCATCACGTGCGATTCGGTACGACCTGACACGATGCGCAATCCGCGCGCGATCAATGCCTTGGCCAATGCATCGGCATTCTTGACCACCTGCTGCTGGTAAGCCTTGAATTCCGGCTCGAGCGCCTCCTTGAACGCGACTGCCTTTCCGGCAATCACATGCATCAGCGGACCGCCCTGGATACCCGGGAAGATCGCTGAATTGATCGCCTTCTCGTGCTCGGCCTTCATCAGGATGAAGCCGCCGCGCGGACCGCGCAGCGATTTATGGGTGGTCGATGTGACGAAGTCGGCGTGCGGCACCGGATTGGGATAGACGCCTGCGGCAATCAGGCCGGCGTAGTGCGCCATGTCGACCATGAAATAGGCGCCGACATCCTTGGCCACCTTGGCGAAGCGCTCGAAGTCGATGTGCAGCGCGTAGGCGGAAGCACCGGCAATGATCAGCTTCGGTTTTTTCTCATGCGCCAGACGCTCCATCTCGTCATAGTCGATTTCTTCTTTTTCATTCAAGCCGTAAGACACGACGTTGAACCATTTTCCCGACATGTTGAGCGCCATGCCGTGGGTCAGGTGGCCGCCTTCGGCAAGCGACATGCCCATGATGGTATCGCCCGGTTTGAGCATCGCGAAAAACACGCCCTGATTGGCTTGCGAGCCGGAATTCGGCTGCACGTTGGCGGCCTCCGCTCCGAACAGTTCCTTGAGGCGATTGATCGCCAGCGTCTCGGCGATATCGACGAACTCGCAGCCGCCGTAATAGCGCTTGCCGGGATAACCTTCGGCATACTTGTTGGTCAGTTGGGTGCCCTGCGCTTCCATGACTGCGGGCGAGGTGTAGTTTTCCGACGCGATCAGCTCGATGTGCTCTTCCTGACGCTTGTTTTCGGATTGAATTGCAGACCAGAGTTCGGGATCGACTTTGGCGATGGTGTGATCTTTAGTAAACATGAAATACTCCAATCGATTAAGGGAGATGAGGTTCTCAATCGAATGAGGGCCAGAAAAAAGGGATGACGGCAGCCTCAAACGCTCTTTCCATCTTGGCTGCCCAGGCGCACGGCTATTGAAATCTCACGCTTCCCGGTGGATATCCACCTATTCCCGGATGCCGAAGCAGGCCGGTTTTTCGCCAGTCACGTGAGACGGAATGGACGTCCATTGTAAGTGACGGCCATAATTTCGGCAAGATGAAGGCGATTTCCGCGAATTTTCATTGAAACCAGGCGCTCGGCAGCTAATTACGATAGGCAATTTCATGCAAGAAATATTTATACACTTTCCTCGTCCGTTTGCCCGACATACGTGGATTGCATCTGCCTCCTTGAAAACCACTATCATGTGCGATTGCCATAACGCACGAATTGATCAAAAACGCGCGTTCGATTGAATCGTCACTTCCCCTATGCAGACTTTGGATCTTAAGCCCGGTGCGACTGCCGACTGTTTTGCATTGCTGGACGACTGCGATGCCACTGCCGCCATGCCGACTTCACGCCTGTATACCGGCCATCTCGGCACACTGTCATGCCGGAATCCCGCGGAACTGGACAAGATGCTGGATGAAATGCAGCATGCGTTGCGGCAAGGCCGGCATGCAGTCGCCCTGTTTTCCTACGCATTGGGAGAGCAATTGCACGATATCGCGCCGCGAAACAATGCAGAAACCGCGCGAATATTGTTGTTCGAACATTGCGCTCGGCTGTCCGCGGCTGAAGCCGGACAGTGGCTGCATGAACAAGCTCGGCCGACAGGCAATGCCGCTGCCGTCTCCCATGGGGCGCACGCAGGCATTACCCGGATTCGCGCAAGCGTGAGCGAAGACGAATTCAACCAGGCTATCGCTGCAATTCATGCGTATATCGAAGCCGGCGACACCTATCAAACCAACTATACATATCGTTTGCACTTCAATACTTATGGTTCGCTGCATGCGCTTTACCTGAGATTGCGTGACCGCCAGCCGGTCCCATATGGCGCACTAATCGGCTTGCCGGACGGCCGCGCGGTACTGTCTTTTTCACCTGAATTATTCGTGCGTCATCGGCGCGGCCACCTGACCACTTGCCCGATGAAAGGAACCACGGCCGCATCGGGAAATGAGCAGACGGATTCGGCTCGTGCAGCAACGCTTGCGAACGATCCGAAAAATCGTGCCGAAAACCTGATGATCGTCGACCTGCTGCGCAACGACCTGGGGCGGATCGCGGTACCCGGCTCAGTGAAAGTGCCGGAGCTGTTCAAGGTAAACCGCTACGGCAGCGTGCTGCAAATGACTTCGACCGTGGTAGCGCGCACGCGCGACAATGTGACGCTGACGGAGTTGTTTCGCGCGTTGTATCCGTGCGGTTCCATCACGGGAGCGCCGAAACGCAGGACCATGCAGATCATCCGCGAACTGGAAAGCACGCCGCGCGACATCTACACCGGCGCGATCGGCTGGTTTGACGCGCCTGACGACGAACACGCGATAGACAATTTCTGCCTGTCGGTGCCGATTCGCACGCTGCTGCTGCAAGCGCCGCACACAGATGGTTTACGCGTCGGCGAGATGGGTGTCGGCGCAGGCATCGTGCACGATAGCAAGGCGGCAGATGAGTATGCGGAATGCCGGCTGAAAGCAAGCTTCCTTACTGGACTACCGAACGATTTCGATTTGTTTGAAACCATGCATGCGACGCGCGCGGATGGATGTCGTCATCTTGACCGGCATATGCAGAGGCTGCAAAGATCTGCCGCCTATTTCGGCTTCGCTTTCGACGAGCAAAAAATACTTTCCGTTATAGAGGATGCCTGTGCCCGCCTGTCTTCGGATACCCAAAACCGATTGAAACTGACGCTGAGTCATGATGGTGTTGCCAATGTCCAGACTTGGCCTTTGACCCCATTGTCGAGCCCGGTCCGTTTAATGCTGGCAGACCACGCCGTGCTTGCCGAAGACGTATTTCTGCATCACAAAACCACGGTACGCGAACGCTACGACGCCGCATGGCGAACAGCTGAAGCGCGAGGCGCATTCGATATGCTGTTTTTCAATACGCACGGGGAACTGACAGAAGGCGCCCGCAGCAGCGTATTCGTCAAACTACATGGCCGTTGGTATACGCCGCCGCTGAGTGCCGGCGTGCTGCCCGGCGTGATGCGCGCCGTCTTGCTGGCCGATCCGGCATGGAATGCGAGCGAGAAAACGCTGACCGTCGACGATCTTCGCAATGCGGACCAAGTCATGGTCTGCAATGCATTGCGCGGTGCGCTTCCCGCAACGGTCGACTGGCAAGCGCATGCAAGCGCAGAGTAAAGCGATTGAGCTGCCACAGTACGGTGCTGATGTGTTTCGGCTACAATTTTGTTGTTGTTTTCATTAAGCAGAGAAGGATTTGCCATGATCGTCTTGATTACCGGTGCAACGGCGGGGTTCGGCGCCGCAATGACGCGCAAGTTCGTTCAACAAGGCCACAAGGTCATCGCAACCGGCCGACGCAAGGACCGGCTGGATGCACTTGCGGCAGAACTCGGCGCGGCAGTCCTGCCGGTGGTCATGGATGTCACGGATAAAGCTTCCATCGATAGCACGCTCGCTGCATTGCCCGATGACTGGCACGATCCGGATATTCTGGTCAACAACGCCGGACTGGCGCTCGGCATAGAGCCGGCGCAGAATGCCTCGCTGGACGATTGGGAAACCATGATCGCCACCAATTGCAAGGGACTGGTGACAATGACGCGGCAGGTACTGCCCGGCATGGTTGCACGCGGCCGCGGTTTGGTGATCAATCTCGGCTCGGTCGCAGGCGCTTATCCCTACCCGGGCGGCAATGTGTACGGCGCGACCAAAGCCTTCGTCGATCAATTCACGGTGAACCTGCGCGCCGACCTTGTGGGTACCGGCGTACGGGCAACCAATATCGCACCCGGATTATGCGGCGGCACTGAGTTCTCCAATGTGCGGTTCAAAGGTAACGATGCGGCTGCCGCTAAAGTATATGAAGGGACCGTGCCGTTGACCGCTGAAGACATTGCCGAGACGGCCTACTGGATTGCGACGCTGCCGCCGCACGTCAATATCAATTACATCGAGATGATGCCGACCTGCCAGGGATTTTCTCCATTCACGATCAAGCGGAATTCGCAATAACAGCGTCAGCGCCCGGTTGAATCACACACATGCGTTTCCCGGAAGGGAATCGTTCAATTTCCAGTGAAAACGATAAGAACCACATAACATGCTGTCAAACTTCAGTTGGCCCATCCGCATATATTACGAAGACACCGATACCGGCGGCGTCGTGTTTTATGTGAATTACATCAAATTCTTTGAAAGAGCCCGCACCGAATGGCTGCGAGCGGCGAACGTCAGCCAGTACGCGCTGACCGAAACGCATGGCGTGATGTTTGTCGTGAAGAGCACAGCCGTCGATTATCATGCCCCTGCGAAATTAGATGATGAACTGAAACTGACTGTCGTTGTCGAACGGCTTGGGCGTGCCTCGGTACAGTTTCTGCAGGAAGCATGGCGTATTTCGGAGGATGGCCCAAAATTGCTTGCGACGGGACGCATCAAGGTCGGTTGTGTGGATACGATTGCATTTCGTCCAAGCATCATACCGGACGAAATATTGAAAAAGATAAAAGCCTCGGAATAGCGGTGCAAGAAGTACTCTATCGAGTCGGAACGACTGGCGGCAAACCTTGCAAACCTGTCCAAAAAACCGGAGTCCCGTCATTTTGCGAATACAATTGACCTCAATCGTTGATCTGAATCGACTTAACCAACAACCTACATGACCGTCACTCAAGACCTCTCTTTCTTCCATCTCATCACGAATGCTTCGATCATCGTACAACTCGTCATGGCGCTTTTACTGGCCGTGTCGGTGATCAGCTGGACCTACATATTTCGCAAAATGTTTGCGATCCGGACAGCGCAGGCACAAACCGAAGAATTCGAGAGTATTTTCTGGTCCGGCGGCAATCTGAACATCCTGTATGAAGATGCGGCGTTGAACCGCCGCGAGAGCGCGGGCAACACCGGTGCGCTGGAACGCATCTTCGAATCCGGCATGGCCGAATTCCACAAGATCAAGACATCGTTCGGCGCCAAGGACGAAGTCGACACCACGGCGCTGCTGGACGGTGCGCGCCGTGCGATGCGCGCTGCATATCAGCGTGAAATGGATGCGCTCGAATCCCATCTGGCATTTCTGGCCTCGGTCGGATCGGTGTCTCCGTATGTCGGTTTGCTCGGCACCGTATGGGGCATCATGAATGCATTCCGCGGGCTGGCCAATGTGCAGCAAGCGACGCTTGCGGCGGTCGCACCCGGCATTGCCGAGGCATTGATTGCAACCGCAATCGGCTTGTTCGCGGCGATTCCGGCGGTGGTCGCATATAATCGCTATTCGCACGACATCGATCGCTTGGCGATTCGCTTTGAGAGCTTTATCGAAGAATTCTCCAATATTTTGCATCGGCAGGCGCGCTAATGCCGAATCCATCTTCGTCATTGCGCGGCGGCCGCACGCGCAAGTTCAAGTCAGAAATCAATGTCGTGCCGTATATCGACGTGATGCTGGTGCTGCTGGTGATTTTCATGGTGGCCGCGCCGTTGACCAGTCCTAACATGATCGATCTTCCGACTGCAGGAAAATCAGTCCTGCCGCCGACGGAGTACATAGAGATCACGTTGGAGCCCGAGATGAAATCAATGATCGGCATCGTCGCGCAAAAGAGCGGTGCCGGAAAGCCGGAGACGGCTGATAATTCCCGTGATTTGATGACAAAGCTCAACGCATTGCATCGGAAAAATCCGGAATTGCCGGTCATGATTTCAGCGGACAAAAAGATCAATTATGGCGAAGTGATCCAAACTATTTCGGAAGCCAAAAAACTCGGCATAGACCGCGTGGGACTCGCAACCAGATGACGATCGCTTTATGAGTGACAGCACCCCTTACAACATGCCGAAGGAACCGGGCCGCTGGCGCGCGATTTTGCTCGCGACCGTGGTGCATGCCGCATTGTTCGGGCTATTGTGGTTTGGCATACGCTGGCAGAACGAGACCCCGGTCGCGGTCGAGGCCGAGGTGTGGAGTCCGCAGGCAAGAGAAGCCGCGCCTCGGCCGCGGCCTGTACCGGAACCGGAAGTAAAACCGAAACCGACGCCACCGGAGCCCAAACCGGCCCCCAAGGAAGTGCCGAAGCCGCCGGTGATTGAGCAACCGGTTGACAAGCCCGATATCGCGCTGGAGCAGGAAAAAAAGCGGATTGAAGAAAAGAAGCGTTTGGACGACGAGAAACGCAAGGAAAAAGAACGTCAGGAAAAAGCGCGTTTGGAAGAAGAACGCCAGCAAAAAATTGCTGAACAAAAAGCGGAAGAAAAACGCATCGAGAAGGAAAAGCAGGAAAAGCTTGCCGCGGCAAAAAAGAAGGCCGATGCCGAGGAACTGAAGAAAAAGCAGGCTGCGGAAAAATTGAAAGAACAGATCGCCGCCGAAGAAAAGGCAGCGGAAAAACGACACCAGGAAAACCTGGAGCGCATGACCGCCCAGGCCGGCACAGGCGGCAGCGGCAACGCCCCCAAAACGCAAGGGGGGCGAGCCGATTCCGATTATGCCGGGCGTGTAGGGTCAAAGATAAAATCGAATACGATATTCAATGTTTCCGATGCGCTAAGCGGGAATCCTCCCGTTGAATACGAAGTCCAATTGCTGCCGGATGGATCATTGCGCAGCGTACGCAAAGTGAGACCGTCCGGCGTGCCGGGATTTGATGAAGCAGTAGCACGCGCCATCGAGAGATCGTCGCCCTTCCCGCCTGACAGGTCGGGTACGGTGCCGAGCAGTTTTAACGTAATCCACAGACCGAAAGACCAGTGAGCCATGATGAAACAACTTTTCTTGCGAGGCATTGCGATAATAGGTTTGCTCGTTGCCACCACCGCCCATGCACAATTGCGAGTGGAAATTTCCGGTGTCGGCGCCAACCAGATTCCGATTGCGATCGCCGGTTTTTCCGGTGAAACCATCGCGCCGCAGCAGATCACCGCGATCATCAAGGCCGATCTGGCGCGCAGCGGCATGTTCAGGATCATCGAGACCGGCGACGTGATGACGGAGACGGCAACCGTTAATTTCGGCGACTGGAAATCGCGCGGCGCCGATGCGCTGGTGATCGGCAGCGTGCAGCGTCTGGCCGATGGCCGCTTCGATGTCCGCTACAAGCTGCTCGACACGGTCAGATCGACGCAGCTTTCCGCGCTGGCGCTGGCCGCGCTGCCGCAATTCACCCGCGTTACCGGACACAAGATTGCCGACGACATCTATGAAAAATTGATCGGTGTACGCGGTGCATTTGCCACGCGCATCGCATATGTCACCAAGGTCGGAAACGAATATCGCCTGGAGATCGCGGATTCCGACGGCGAAGGTACACACATTGCGCTGCGCTCGAATGAACCGATCATTTCACCGGCATGGTCGCCGGACGGCGCCAAAGTGGCTTACGTCTCGTTCGAGAATAAAAAACCGGTTGTCTATGTTCAGGATCTGGTCACCAGGCAGCGTGCCGTGGTTGCCAATCACAAGGGCAGCAACTCCGCACCGGCATGGTCGCCGGATGGCTCAAAACTCGCGGTTGCCCTGTCGCGTGGCGGATTGACGCAGATCTATCTGGTAAATCCCGACGGGAGCGGCCTGCGGCAACTGACCAACACCAACGGGATCGCCACCGAACCGCAGTTTTCGGCGGATGGCCAGCACGTTTATTTCACCAGCGATCGCACCGGCGGCCCGCAGATTTACAGAATGAGCACGACCGGCGGCGAAGCGCAGCGAGTGACATTCAACGGCAGTTACAATATCAGCCCGCGCGTCTCACCCGACGGAAAAGCGCTTGCTTATATTTCACGCCGCGATGGCCGGTTTCAATTATATGTACTTGATTTAACAAATTCTCAGGAACAACGTTTGTCGGACACCGTCAAAGACGAGTCGCCCAGCTTTTCGCCGAACGGCAAGTACATCATGTATGCCACCGAATCAGGACGCCGCGGCACGCTCGCCGTGGTTTCCGTCGATGGCCGCGTGAAACACCGTTTGACGACACAAGCTGGCGATATCAGGGAGCCCACCTGGGGTCCATTCATGAAATAACCGGATTCATCACAAGGAGAACCAAATGCGTATTCTGTCGACCCTAACCATTATCTTATCGAGCGTCCTGCTGTTCAGTGCCTGCTCAACGGTCACGCTCGACGAGAAACCGCCTGTGGAAGAGCGTACCGGCACGGCGCCGACAACCAATGGTGCCGATCCTCGTAGCGTCAACACAATCACTACACAGTCGAGCGACCCGCTGAACGATCCGCAGGGCGTGCTTGCCAAGCGCAGCATTTATTTCGATCTTGACAGCTATATCGTTAAGGACGATTTCCGGCCCCTCATCGAAGCCCATGCCAGATACCTGACTACGAACAAGGCGCGCAAGATCGTCATCCAGGGCAATACCGATGAACGCGGCGGGAGCGAATACAATCTGGCCCTGGGTCAAAAGCGCGCCGAGGCGGTTCGCAAGTCGCTGTCGTTGCTGGGCGTAGCGGAAGTACAGATGGAAGCGGTATCCTTCGGCAAGGAAAAACCGAAAGCGCTCGGCAGCGATGAACCCGCCTGGGCAGAAAATCGCCGCGCGGATATCATTTATTGATAGCCATGAAAACCCCTATCAAATCCATCCTGGCGGCGGCATTGATCGCCGCTTCCTCGATACCCATGCAGAGCCAGGCGGCTCTGTTCGACGATGTCGAAGCGCGCAGGGCGATTATCGATTTGCGCGCCAGGGTCGATTCTCTCAATAACCGGCTCGAAGGCAAGGCGGACAAGTCCACCAATCTCGATCTGGCCGGGCAGAATGAGCAATTGCGGCTGGAGGTCGCCAGGTTGCGCGGGCAAATCGAAGTATTGGCCAATGACGTCGCGAACATGCAGCGGCGCCAGAAGGATTTTTATACCGACCTGGACACTCGCCTGCGCAAGATGGAACCGCAACAGGCGACGGTGGACGGAAGACAAGTGGAAATCCTGCCCGCCGAGCAAAAAACCTATGACGCGGCATTGGCAATGTTCAAGGCCGGCGATTATCGGAATGCCGGCACGACATTTTCCAATTTCCTGCGCCTGTACCCGCAATCGGGATATGCCGGAGCGGCGCACTATTGGCTGGGGAATACTTATTACGCGCAACGCGATTACCGCAATGCGATTGCGTCGCACCAGACCGTTGTCAACAGCTTCCCGGACAATCCCAAGGCGCCCGAAGCCTTGCTCACGATCGCCAGCAGTTATGTCGAACTGAAAGACAAGCCCGCGGCCAAAAAAACGCTTGAGCAGGTTGTGGCGCGCTATCCCGACTCGCAAGCTGCGCAGACGGCGCAGGAGCGCATGGCCGCGCTCAGGTAAATCGCGGCCGGCAATGCCAGGCCGAAAAATCCGATCTGATCAGGGCGATACGAGATCGCGCAGACTTGCCGATTGCAAAGCTATAGGGCAATTGGATCAACCCGCAACGAGCGCATCCATTTAAAACCTGAAAGCAATTTGACAGAGGGTGCAGTAGTTGCTTATAATTGCGGTCTTTCGGGTCGTTAGCTCAGCTGGTAGAGCAGCGGACTTTTAATCCGTTGGTCGCAGGTTCGAATCCCGCACGGCCTACCACGAATACCAGCAGTAAGATCAAAGACTTAGGTGAAAGCCTAGGTCTTTTTTTTCGCATAAAATTTACTGAAGGGTTACGCTATTGAAAAAATCGTGCCCATCTCGGGCAGCCTTCCAATTTCGACCTGCATTGCTCGATTTCTTGGCAACTGGATGCGGCCTTATTCTCGGGCATGAGGTGGTTGTGAGCAAATGCCCATTCTGCTTGTCGTCGGCATTACAATCCATCAATCGGAATTTTTTGCTTCGTTTCGGCATCTCGCCGACGCACCTTTGAATGTTTCCCGAACAGTATGCACAATCCCAAAACAGTATTCATGTTTTCCGGACAAGGATCACAGTATTTCCATATGGGGCAAGTTCTGTATGAACAGCAACCGGTATTTCGGAGATGGATGCAGCGATTGGATACGATGGCCTGCGATCTTTCCGGACATTCCGTTGTGGACAATTTGTATAGCGCCGACAGGACCAAGAGCGAGGTGTTCGAACAGATACGCTTGACCCACCCTGCCATTTTCATGGTGGAGTACGCACTGGCGCGAACCTTGATCGAGGCGGGTGTTACGCCGGATGTAACGCTAGGCGCGAGCATGGGATCATTTGCAGCCGCCGCGGTGGCAGGTTGTATGACTGTAGAGGAGGCGCTGACTGCAGTCATCAGGCAAGCCGAAATTCTTGAAGCCTCTTGCAGAAAAGGCGGAATGCTGGCAATTCTGGCGGATGTGAATTTGTATCAGGAAGACGTGTTACGCAACAACAGCGAGATCGCCTCCCATAATTTCGCAAGCCATTTCGTTGTTTCAGCGCCGTACGATCGCTTTGAACCTATTGAAGCTTTTCTGCGTAAAATGGGTGTTCCCTTTCAACGGTTGCCAGTGACTTTCGCTTTCCACTCCCGCTGGATTGATGAGGTTGAATCGCCGCTCCAAAGCCATTTTTCCTCTTTAAAGCATCAGCCTGCAACGATTCCAATCGCTTGCTGTGCGCACACCCAGATCATTCAAGCGCTTCCGGAAAATTATTTCTGGACCATGGCAAGAAAGCCGATCGAGTTTCGAAAGACCATTGAACATCTGGAAAGCCACGGGCATTACCGATATATCGATGTGGGTCCTGCGGGTACACTGGCTACCTTCCTCAGATATATTCTGCCGCCGACGTCCGCATCGAAAATGCAGAGCATCCTGACTCCGTTTGGACGCGACATGGCCAATCTGGCGGCGGTTACGTCTAGTGCGGGCAGCACGGCCAGCTTCGCATCATAGGGTACCCACACGATGCGAGTCTTTGCAATTTCGGATGTTCATGTTGATTACGAAGCCAACAAGCAATGGATAGCGGAACTGTCCGCCATGGACTACCAGGACGATTTGTTGATCCTGGCAGGCGATGTATCCGACTCGCTGGAATTACTTCATTGGTGCTTTAAAAGCTTGTCGGGAAAATTCAGGAAAGTGCTCTTTGTTCCCGGCAATCACGAGCTATGGGTAGTACGGGACGGCGGCGATCACTCATCACTGGACAAGTTCCGGCGGATCTCTCATATCGCCGAAGATTGTGGCGTCTCGATGCAGGCATTTCATTGTGCCTCGCTATCCATTGTTCCGTTATTGAGTTGGTACGATTACACCTTTGGCGAGCCTGGAGAAGAACTGCTCTCGGCATGGATGGATTATCGGGCCTGTCGCTGGCCGGATCATTTTTCCCCAAGCGACATCACAGCCCATTTTCTGCAATTGAATGAGTCGGCGCTGGATATCAGGAATCACACCGTAATATCCTTTTCCCATTTTCTTCCCCGCATCGATCTGATGCCGAGCTTTATTCCGCAAGACAAGAGATTCATTTATCCGGTGCTGGGCACAAATTTGCTGGAAGTCCAAATCAGGCGTCTCAAGCCCGACATCCATGTATACGGTCATAGCCATGTCAACCGGCGCGTCCACATAGACGGCATTTCTTACATCAATAACGCATTCGCCTATCCGCGCGAAACACGGATCGCGGCAAAAAAACTGGTGTGCATCCATGAAACTTGAATTCTCGATATTCGCTGGCGCCTCATCGATGCATCAGGTGCTGCCATGCTAGCGCTCGACCCAGGCCAGATTCATTTATGGTTCGTGTTCTGCGACGAAATAGCGGATGAATCCCTGCTGCGCCAGTATCGCGAAATGCTGACGGAAGAAGAGCGGAATCAGGAACAGCGATTTCACTTTCCCAAAGACCGGCATCGCTACCTGCTTACCCGTGCGCTGGTACGCACCACTCTGTCACGGTATGCGGCCATCGCACCATCTCAATGGCGCTTCTCCGCGGACGCGTACGGCAAGCCGGCAATCATTAACCAAGACCCCTTGGTCGGAAAAATATCGTTCAATATTTCCCATACACAGGGCCTGATCGTACTTGGCGTGACTTGCGGCGGCGCGCTTGGTGTCGACGTTGAAAACATCCGCAGCCGCAAGGCGCCGATCGACGTGGCGAATCGTTATTTTTCGCCGGGCGAAGCTTCCGATCTATTGGCCTTGCCGTCAGAGTTGCGGCACGAGCGGTTTTTCCAGTATTGGACGCTTAAGGAGTCCTATATCAAGGCGCGTGGCATGGGACTATCCATTCCACTGGATCAGTTCGGATTCAGCTTTACACGGAAATCCGGGATCGCAATTTCAATTGACTCGAGTCTGAACGACGATCCGGCACGTTGGCGTTTTTGGCAATTTCGGCCGTCTGCGGATTACCTGGCTGCGATCTGCGCCGAAATAGCGAGCGGAGAAAACCAGCAGCTCATCATGAAAAAAATCGTCCCGCTGAGAGAAGAAGAATTGCTTGATTGCGCTGCGCTTGTGGAACCACACTAGCGCCGAAAAACAGTTCGGCTTGATAATTTTCGGGTTGTCAGTAGCGAGATTTTTTTGCCGCATGGCACGATGACGATGCTCCCGTCGCCATCGTGTTGGCTGCGAAACGGCATGGCTATGCTTCAGGCAGGTACCGTTTTACACGGCCGCCGCTGCGCGCATCTGATTCGTGAGTGTTTCGAATCGGCGATTCAGGTACTCTGCAGTTTCGCTCATCAGCTTTTTACCGATTTCATCGGCATGCCGATTTTTCCAGGATTCCAGCTCGGTCCCTTTTACCCACTGGTTAAAAGCGCCGAGTGCCGGCCCGGTATGCACCTGGTAATTCACCTTGTCTTCAGCGCCGTCCATCGCGATCCTCGTCGAGTATCCGAAATACCATTTGAAAACTAGAGCCATTTTGTATTTGCCGTTTTCTTCAGCTTTTGCGATCTCGTTTGAACGATGCTGCTTTTCGAGATAACGTTTTGTATCCAGCCATATTTCGTTCAACGTCTTTTTGAAATACGAATTTTCCAACTGCTTTCGTGTCTTCTCCGGAATTTCATCCAGGCTGTTGTAGTTTGAATAAAGGGAATACAGTTTGTTGGCCCTGACCGGAAAGAAGATGCCTTTCCTTAGCACTTGCACCTTCGATCCCATCTCGAACATATCTCCCGCAGGCGCGTAATCCGTATCCTGGACATTCATATCCTGCAGGAGGTTTTTCGCGCTGTCGCTGGTGCCTGCCTCCAATGTGCATTGGTTGATCGATCCGGTCAAAATAAAATCCGCACCCATCAAAAACGCTGCCGCCGCGGCCTCAGGCGTGCCGATGCCACCGGCGAAGCCCATGCAGATCGGGTCTTGATATCCGTATTTTTTCGACAGGCTTTCTTTTAATCGGATCATGGTGGGAAATAGCACCGATGCGACGCCGCCGTCGGTATGCCCACCTGAATCCGCTTCCACGCAAATATCGTGACTCATCGGGATATGTTTTGCCAGTTCCGCTTGTTCAGCGGTAATGCATCCTTCGTTGAACAATTGCTGAGCAATATGCGCCGGCACCGGACTCATGAAAGCTTCAGCCACTTCGGGCCGGGAGACTTTGGCGATTATTCTGTTATCGCACACGACTTTACCCTCGGTCGTTCGGCGCGCTCCTTTCAAACGATACAGGGCTAAGGCCGAGGTCATCTGCGCGAAAGCGGATGCTTCGATATATTGAACGTGATGTTTCAGGTATAAGTTAACAGTGTCCCGCTCGACGGGCGGATCCATGTAGTTGGCCAGGAGATTCATGCCGTAGGGCTCCTCGTTGCTCAAGCGGGTTTTGATCAACTGGATCCCCGCTTCGATTTCCTGCAACGAAAGTCCACCCGTTCCAAGGAATCCGATAAAGCCCGCTTTTCCCATCCGGATGACCAATTCCGGAGAGGCAATTCCGCGATACATCGCGCCGGCAATATAGGCGTACTTGAGCTTGAATCTATCTCGGAAAATTTTATTGCCCAATGAACGGATTGTTATTTTTGAACTGCATCCGGTACATTCAGACGCGGCCTGAGGGATGTCTGCCGGCTCATTCAATATTGCCGGCTCATTGCATGCCGATACATCCGTATCATTGTTCGGCGTGTCTGTCGAATCAATGACGATGGGAGTTTCTGTTTTCTGGATTTCAGCCACCATCTTGCTCAGGATGTTGCTGCCAATTTCGATATACGTCATCTCGCCCTGCCCGGCCAGGTAGCGAATACTATCGGTCCATTGCACCGCGCCGGCAATCTGATCGCTGAGCATTTGCGATATTTTCCCGTTTTCGTAGGGGCGGGCACTTATGTTGGCGATGACTGGGATTTTCGGTGTGCTGAATGAAAATTTTTGGAGGAACTCCGAGAAGACGCCTTGCGCTTCTTTCATATATCTTGAGTGGAACGGTGCGCTCACATTTAATACGACACATCGGACGCCCTCTTTCGCAAAGATTTTTTCTGCTTCGAGAATGGCCTCCTTTGTACCTGCAATGACCAACTGGGTAGGTGTATTGAAATTCGCCAGGTCAATGCCGCTCAGTTGATGTTCCTTCAGCAGAGCCTGCACCTGTTCCACCCTCATACCGATAATCGCTGCCATGCCCCCGCCTGTAGCAGCCCCCATGAGTTCGCCTCGCTTCCGAACCAGTTCCAGGCCGGTTTCGAAGCTGAAGACATCCGCCGCCAATAATGCGTTGTATTCGCCAAGGCTATGGCCTGCCAGGAAATCGACCGAAAAGGACCCAGGTCCTTTCTCCTCTCTTTTCTTGTAGTATCCGAGCGCATTCACCACATACAAGGCCGGCTGCGTATATTGGGTGAATCGTAATTTGTTCTCCGGGTCATCCAGGCATAATTTTTCAATTGAATAACCCAAAATTTCGGACGCGCGCTTTGCCAAACCCGGAAACATTGGAAACAAGTCTTTTCCCATACCTCGAAATTGCGCTCCCTGACCCGGAAATATCACTGCATTCATAGAAAATAGGCTCCACAAGATTGTTCAAGGGTCTTTCGACCGGTGTTATTTACTGATTCCAGTATGAATCGGTACGCGACGAAGCGGCGCATCATCACTTTCCAGCTCAATGATGCCGTTACTGCTTCCGGAAGAGGCCCAGTCCGGTGCACTGTCTTGCTCGCCGGACCGATCTGAGGTTTCAGATTCAGCATACTCTTCAAGAATCAGGCTGACGATTGTTCCGCCTGATCCACTGGAATTTACCAGAGCACGCCGCAGCACTTCCTGCTCTCGTCCATCGATCATCAGTTTCGGTCGCCGCCACTCGTCAAGACTCCGCTGTAGATAGAGCGGCGATCCGTCAAGATCCAGATTCGGATTCAATGTATCTGTCTTGATCAGCGGCACAAGTTGCTTGTGTTGCATCTGCAAGACCGCCTTGCTTAATAACGATATGCCTGAGGCCGCTTCGGCATGGCCGATGTTGGATTTGGCCGATCCGACGGCGCAGTATCGGGTGTCTTCCGTGTACTTGCGCAGCGTTTGGGATAGCGCATTAAATTCAAGGGAATCCATCAGCGGCATGCCGGCCGCGCCTGACTCGATGTAGCTGATTGTTCGCGGGTCGATGCCTGACTTGGCAAAGACATCCATAAACAATTCTCTCTGCTGCATCGGATTGGGCGTGTAGCCGATACCACCGGCGCCAGAGTGCCCCATGCTTGTGGCTTTGATGACCGCGAGGATGTTGTGGCCTTCCTCAATGGCTTGGCTTAGAGGCTTGAGAATGACGGTTCCAACGCCTTCCGAAAAAATCAAGCCGTCACTATCGGTAAGAGTTCTGCTGTCAGGCCTGCTGGCGATCATCCGAGCCTCACTACCCAAAACAAAAATCTCCGGATACAGCAGGCTGACGCCACCTGCGATCGCCATCCGGCATTCTCCCCGACGCAGGCTTTCGCACGCGAGATGTATGGCCGTCATCGACGATGCGCTTTGTGTATCGACCACCATGCTCGGCCCGGTAAAGCCGAAGTAGCGCGAGACTCGCTGTGCAATTTCGGCGGTTGAATCAAGTCGCTTCGATGAGTTCGATCCCGCAGCCGACCTGACGTCGGTCATGCTCTCGGTAACACCGACAAAAACACCGGCGTGAAGCGCACCGACGGATTTCAGCTCCTCTTTTGTATAGCCGGCCGTCTGCAAAGCAGACCATGCCGATTCGAAAAATATCTTTGCCTTCGGATGGATTCTCGCCGCTTCCTCTTTGGAAATGCCAAAGAAATCATGATCGAAGTCGTCAATGCTCTTGAAGAAGCCGCCAAACTTGCAGTAGCTTTTTCCATTACTTATGGCCTCTTCTTTTTCCTCGCAATAAAATTCGTCAAGCGACCACCGATCAGAAGGAATTTCCTGAATACAATCGATCATCATGCTGAGATTATTCCAATACTCCTCAAGCGTATCTGCCTGAGGGTAACGTCCGCTCAATCCGATAATTGCGATGGGCTCATCGCCTTCAGGACCTTGGTGATGCTTGCGCGGTTGAACGCCTGGTTTCTCGATATAGGCATTCGGCAAAATCGCCGCTGCATCTAACGGCGCGACCGAAACAGGAAAATATATTGCCAGCACAGCTCGGTATTCGCTCACCAGGTGGCCCGCCAGCTCGGCTATCGTTGGATATTCGAAAAACGTTGTCGGCCTGAGTTCGAGACCGTATCGCTGATGGAGTGTTTTACCAAAGGCAAGCAAGGTGATGGAATCGAATCCAAAGTCATTGAATCCGCAATTCATCTTAAGATCCGGCTCGCTGATTTTTAGCAACCCGGAGATGATATTGGCCAGCGCGCCTTCAACCATGCCTTGCAAGGTACCGGCATTGGACAAGGCGGGCAGGATGGCGGGCATTCTACTGGCCTGGATCATCCCTTTTTGCCGATGCGATGCTTCTATTTCTTTGTCGCCGCGCGGCACCCAGTAGCGTTCGCTGGCAAACGGATAGGTCGGCAAACTCATGCGCAGCGGCTTGGCCTGGCCGTACAGCACGTCCCAGTCCACCGCCAGCCCCTTGACCCACAGCCCCAGCAGCTTGGCGTACTTGCCCTTGGCTACCCACGCCTGGATCGTCGCTCCCATATCGTCGTCGCCGCCCAGTTCGCGCAACGCTTCCTTGTTGCGCTTGACCTGCCCCCGGTACAGGTCGTCGATGCTGGCTTCCCCGGCTACGTAGGCGATAAACCTGGCGCGTAGCGCATCGATTGAATCAGCCAGCACCGCCAGGCGCTCTTCCATGGGCTCGCGTCCGGCCTGCAGCGTGTAGGCGACCTGCGCCAGATCCACGTGTGCAGACTGCCGACTCAGCCACATCAGCAACTGTCGCACCTGCTCCTTCAACCGTTCTTCATTCCTGGCCGACAGCACGATCAAGGCCGGCTGCTCCGACGCCACCGGCTGCACCCGTGTTTGAGGTATGTATTCTTCCAGCACCACATGGGCATTGACCCCGCCAAAGCCGAACGACGATACCCCGGCCCGTCTGGGCAAGTCTTGTCCCTGCGCATCCCGGCGCGCTTCCCAGTGCCGTTGTTGCGGCAGCAGGTAAAACGGGCTGTCCTGCAGGTCGATGTGCGG
>MESE01000020.1 GCA_001770855.1 Burkholderiales bacterium RIFCSPLOWO2_02_FULL_57_36 | reverse complement strand
AATCGCTATTCCGGCAATGCCAGGGTGCGCCGCATGAATTGCGCCGAACAATTTCGCGTCATGGCGTTTGCGCAATTGACGTGGCGCGAAAGCCTGCGCGACATCGAGGTGACGTTGGGCGCCAATTCTCACAAACTCTACGCGATGGGCTTGCGGCACGATGTTCACCGTTCCACGCTGGCAGACGCGAACGATTCGCGCGACTGGCGCATTTGGTTCGAGGTGGCAACGATGCTCATTCGTCGCGCGCGCAAACTTTATCGCGACGACGATTTGGAACTGGGGTTGAGCAACCCGGTTTATGCACTCGATTCGACTACCATCGACCTGTGCTTGAGCTTGTTCGATTGGGCGCCGTTTCGTTCGACGAAGGCAGCCGTGAAGATGCACACGCTGCTCGATTTGCGCGGCAATATTCCTGCGTTTATCCACGTCAGCGACGGCAAGATGGGCGACGTCAAGGTACTCGATATCTTGCCTGTCGAAGCCGGCGCTTTTTACATCATGGATCGTGGTTACGTGGACTTTGCACGACTGTACCAACTCCATCAAGCTGGCGCTTTTTTCGTGACCCGCGCCAAACGCGGCATGAATGCGCGGCGCGTGTATTCGACCAAGACCGACCGGGCAACGGGAGTAATGTGCGACCAGGCTATCGCGCTCAATGGCTTTTACGTGGCCAAGGAGTATCCTGAGTACATACGACGCATTCGGTTCAAGGATCTCGAGTCGGGCAAGGTGCTGGTGTTCCTGACCAACAATACGACCCTGCCGCCATTGATCATCGCCGCGTTGTACAAAAGCCGCTGGCAGGTGGAATTGTTCTTCAAATGGATCAAGCAGCATTTGCGCATCAAGAAATTTCTGGGCACGAGCGAGAATGCCGTGAAGACGCAAATCTGGTGCGCCGTGTCCACTTACGTGCTCATTGCCATTATCAAAAAGGAGCTTCAACTTGATGCCTCGCTCTACACTTTATTACAGATTTTATCGGTCTCGGTTTTCGAGAAAACCCAGATTTCATGCGCCTTGCAGCCCGACGTCACCAAAACCATTGCGCCACCCGTCGATAACCAATTGATTTTGTTCGATTTTTAACCGGACACTACTGACTCGGTATATTGTCTAATATTTTGCTGATTTCCAACCTCCTAGGACCCGCATAAACTCTAGGTTTTCGCTCTCTTATTAGACGCACCGCTCCACCGTTTTGCTTCGACATCGGGCACTTCATTTCCAAAAATGAATGTCACATAGCAGCGCATTGCAGCCTCCAATGGCGTAGCGCCGGGCGCTGTTATCCATTCTGACGGCTCGATACCTGATTCCGGCATTTGTGCGGTCCATGCATTTCCAGGTTCGCAACTGATACTGATAGCCTGGTTCTCAACGATCGGCCCGCCGATCCGCCATTCAGTTGTAGGGCGGTACCCAACTAGACAGGGGTTAGGCGCTAAGGTCTGTACCAGGCAGCCTTGTTCTGGGCGGGCCCACGTGGGATCTCCAACCTGACATTTGTATCCTTCCGCCTTTGCTACCCAGTAGTCGAGGCAGTCCCCCGTCAAGTCGACCGTCTTCATCTAGCTAGCCATTTCTACTTTGTTTGGTTCAACAGTGCCACGCCATCTGCACTTCACATACACTTCAGTCGTCCGCACGGAATCATGTCCGCAAAGCACTTGGATCTGCTCGATCGGGACGCCTGATAACCACATATCCGTCGCACCCTTTCCCTTCAGATCGTAGAACCCGAAGCCCGTCACCTTTTCATTCTTGATATACCTGCGCAGCATCGAGCACAGGCCGTCATAGGTGTACGGCTTTCCGTTCATTTTGTGAATCAACGTCATGCCCGGACCAGTGACCGTTCCATCCATGCGCAGGTCTTTCAGGATCGCATCGATGTCGGGCGTGATGGCAATGTCCACGATCGCACCGGTCTTGCCCTGATCGTTGCGGATAACCCGGCGTACGGAACCGTTCGGCTCCACCTTGTTGATGATGTCGGCCGGCGTCCAGCGGATAATATCTTCCGGCCGCTGCAGGGTCCGGTAGATCAGATCCAGCAGGCTGCGCACCTGACGCACGGCTACCTTCCTGATCGCCTGATATTCGGCATGCTCGACATACCGCTCGCGTGGCGTTTCCTTGTTCCGCCGGACGCCAATGCAGGGATTCGTTTTGACGCTGCCCTCGCCGGTGCGGACCAACCAAGTGAAGCAAGCCGATAGACAAGCCTTTTCTCGATTAGCGCGTACAGGGCGGTCGTTCTCCATTCCGGCGTCAAGATACTGCCCGATGTGTTTTGGCTCGACTGATGCGGGTGTACGCTTGCCAAACGCCATTTTCAACGGTTCGATGTCCCGCTTATAGTCTTCATAGGTGCGCTGGGCCAGATCCTTCTTGGCAACCCGCTTCTCACACCAGACCACGAATGCATCAAGGTAGTAAGTCATTGTCCCAAACGTGCTGTTCGGATCGTTATAGAGATTGCCCTTGCGCTTGACTTCGGTCAGATCCGTGCCGAGCCGCTCCCATTCGCCATTCTTGTGGACGTAATAGAACGCTCCGTGCTTTGGATATACCCGTGCGGGAAGGTCGAGCGGATTGTCTTTTCGTTTGCGGCCCATGGCCATAATTTACCACCAGTCAATGATGTGCCTTGCTTTTAGGGCTCTTGCCGAATTTTTTCAGGTAGGCGGTGAGGTCGAGATCATCGCTGGCCGAGTCCGACTGTTGACCTGCTTGGCCTGCGCTCACCGCATCGAACTGTGCCCGGGTGATTAACGGTAAGCCGTTGGGACAGACGCGACAGTCTGGAAAGCCGTTTGCCCGGAACCAGCGCACGATCGCTGCCGGCTGCTGCAGTGGTGTCACAATTTCCCGAATCTCTTCATCGGTCAGGAATGGAGGCTGTGCGCTCATGTTGATACCTTTTTGAATTCGACTACCCATACCCACGGGTTCGCGTTCCAACTGCCGGGGCCGTTGATGGTTTCCCAAAGCGTGCGATAGCTGCGGATCGGATTGCTGAACCATTCGCAAGGGTCGTCGCATTTCGAGGTGTAGTCTCGCCATGTCCAGCCTTGGCTGCGGCCATTGATGACGACATCGCATCCCTCAATACCCTCGGCTATTGCGTCCGCTTTGCTGATGTCCTGCAGCCGTTCCACTCGCACCGCTACGATTTCCAGATTGATGCGACTAGCCCATCGCGGCATGAAGATCGACGGTCGCAACTTCCCGGCTTTAGGCTTTCCTTCATTTGGCGGCGTGCTAACGCGCCCCCAGTTGTCGCGCTTTCCATCAGCTTCATATTGGACTGGCGCCCACGGCGTCGGATAGGACAGTGCTTCGCTGCTTTGAGCGAGGCATGGCTGTACCGGCCGAGTGGGTCGTCTATCGTGACAAATTGCGCGAGATCATCCGCAATAAAACCGGCGAGGTTCCAGCGCAACCTGCATACCCAGCAGGCACATAAATAAATTTGATCAATTCCGGAGAAAAGCAATGACATATCGCGGCGTGTGGGTTCAACGAGCAGCACTTACAGACGACCCATCAATAGATGATTTCCCAATTCCGAATAACGCAAACGCGGCGTTGCCGTTCAATCGAATTGTCAGAAATTGGAACGACGGTTGCGACTTGTCCAATCCATTGCAAATCGTAATCGGCCCTGGAATACATCTAATTGCGCCGCGCGGCCAGGTGGTTTGGAAGCACAACACGTCCGGGCTGCGCCAAAGTGTTTTCTGGAAAAACGGCTGGTTTGTTGATATGGGTGGATGCACGAACATGACAGGGGTGCAGTGCACCACGTCGGATCACCCTTGCATTTCAGGCCCGATTGAAGTGTGCGAAGGGGACAGAATTCAGTTTATCCAAAAGCAAGTCCGACTTGACTTTAATCCTGAAACGGAAGAACCACCATTCTTAGACGTTCTCGGTGGCACCGGGACGTGGTGGGGCTTCGACATCCTTGAGTAGATCGCCGGAAATATCGAATTCAATAAATTATCCAACCTGCTCCGGCAGGTTTTTTTATGTCTGTTCGCTCAAAGGAAGCGTATGCCAAGCATAGACAAGGACGTACTCAAAGACGCCATCAAGGAAGGGCTGCGTGAGTGGCTCGATGACAAATTCATGATGTTCGGGAAATGGTCGGCTGGTGGCCTGCTGGCTGCAGCCTTTGCTGGTCTGGTCTATCTGGCCTTGATCGGTGCGGGGTGGCACAAATGAATTTCGAACTGATCGACGAATTCAAAAAACGATTCCCCAAGTACTGGAGCGTCTGGCTCGCCTTTCTGTCGATGCTGTCGTCGGTGCTGGAAGTCGTGAATGCGTTCGGTGTAGTGCTTCCTGCCTTCGAGGCCACGCTGCCACCGGGCAGGTTTTCCATGCTCTCCGCAGTCTTTGCTGTGTGCGGCATTGTCGCGCGCGCCATCAAACAGAAATCACTATCGGGAGGTCAAGATGTCAAGGCTGGGTAACCACAAAAACAAATGGCTGTTCGGCGTCATCGCTGCTGTCACGATCTCAACGGTGTCGTTATTGGAAGGGCGCAGCAACGATCCGTACAAGGATATTGTCGGGGTGTGGACCGTCTGCGATGGCGAAACAAACGTCAAGATGCGTCGTTACACCAATGCGGAATGTGACGGCATGCTTCGCACCTCGCTGGTCAAGTACGGCAACGGCATTCTTGAATGCATCGCCGTCCCGGTATCGCAAAATCAGCATGCGGCTTTCACCTCGTTTGCTTACAACGTCGGCGTGCCGTCGTTCTGCAAATCGTCACTGGTCAAGAAACTCAATGCCGGCGACTACGAAGGTGCCTGCCGCGGCATGATGGCGTGGACCTATGCCGGCGGAAAGTATGTTCAAGGCTTGGCAAATCGCCGTGAGGTTGAGGTTCGCCTGTGCCTGAAAGGATCAACGTGAATCCACTATCGATCAATCCATTGATTCTGCTGGTCGGCATCGCCGCTGCAATGTCAATCGGCTTCGGCGGCGGCTGGACCGCCAACGGCTGGCGGCTCGGTGCGAAGATCGCTGACGTCAAAGCCGAGCGATCTAACGAAATCGCCATTCAGAACAAGGAAGTGCTCGATGATTTTGTTGCCACGGCCAAAAAGATCAGGGAGCAGGCCGACGGTGCTAATGCTGATTTTTCTGAGCTGGCCAAGGATCTAACCGCAATAAGAAAGGAATTCAAGGATGCGAACGCTAAACCTCTGCCTGTTGATTGCCACCCTGATGCTCCAAGGGTGCGCAAACTCACCAATGCTATTGACGCCGTCGACCACGCCATCGCTCGACATGGCCCTAGCGACTGAATGCAAAGCAAACGGGAGACCGGATGCGGAAGATTACGATTCGTGGCTAACGTGGATCGTTGACATCGTACTGCCGAACTACGGGGATTGCGCGATCCGTCACCGTCGGATTGTCGCGGCTTGGCCCAGATGACGGATTTTGTCGAGCGAGGGATGCTCCTAAAACATATGATGTGAGCACTGCTGATGAATTTGCAACATGGGGTCCGCCCTCAAACTCATACTCTATATCGCCAAAGATTAACTTTGATTGCTTGGGTAGGTCCAAGATAGTAACGCCGGCATTGAGTAGAACCTCAGGTCTCAAACAACGGAACATCCACATCGCTGATGCATCGATTGAAAATGGCACGGCGATTATTTTTTTTACGCCTGTTATGCTCGCTAGCTCGCTGATGTTTTTCTCGATCGAAGCGATCGTAGGTTTTGCGTTTGGATTCGTCCGACAAGGTTCGTCACCAGTCATCAGTGTCGCTCGTTGTGCATCTTTTGCACCGGGGCCGGGATACTTGACGCTATCGCAAATATAAAAAATAGATCCGCCCCGCTTTTCCCACTGGAATTCGACGCAGCCACGACCAAATGCTTTACGCTTATTATTCTCGGTAGTTTCGGGCGATAGTCTTGGTTGAATATATTGGGAATTAAATGCCACATCGGGTAACTTCAGTGCGCGGTCAACGTGGAAAGAGGCGTCACGAATGAGATCTATGCCAGTGGCAATGCTGACGTCATTTGAACGTGGCTTCGCCCATTCAATTAGAGACTGCATATCTTTGGTAGGTTGTTGCAGTGACGACTCTTTTTGCCAGTGTCCAGATGAAAAGAGGTAGACAATTGTGCCGCCTGACTTTAGATAGCGGTCTGCTACTTTTTGGGAAAGGTCGAACATCCCTTTATTTGCAATCGCACTGGTTTGCGCAACGAACGCAACGCGTTTGCCTGAGACCTGCTCGACCAGTCGCGCTGAGAACGACCATGCAAGGGCGCTATCTCCAAAGATAATCACGTCCCAGCCGCCTTCGGGCACTTCTGTAAATGCCTTATTATCTTGTGCGTCAAACCGCCCCGACTGTACATGCTTCGCAAACGATACGTCCAATCCTAAAGGCTTTGCCCGAGACTCTAACTCCCCATAAATGGGATTTTCGACAAATACAGATCGATTTACCATATCCTCAAAATTGGATCTCCCGACGACAGCAAGTGCATAGATTAGCGCAGCAGAGCCGATCAGAGCAGCGGTACCTTTTGAAATGCGCATATCAAAATTTGAAATAAATGAACGGTAACGTTTTACCGTGAAAAAACACAAAAAAAGTGAACGTGCCAAGAGCGTACGCACTGTATCGCATTGCCATTCGCTCTTGAATGAATCCGTCCTTGTCGACCCGATAATATTTGACAATATGATCTAGCACGAGCATCGCGATAAAGAACGCGATCGGCGCGATCTGAAACGGGGAATCGAGAGAAAATTTGTACGCAGTTATATGAACAATTTTCCCGAGCCAAGTCATTGCCATAGTGGCGTCCACACGGAAGAAAGCCCACGCTCCCATAACAACCACTATGACATACATCCGTCGGGCTACTGAGGGAATGCGCGAAAACCAAGGCTCCGCGTACTTTTCGAGGCAGACGAATGTTCCGTGTATTAATCCCCAGATCAAAAATGCATATCCAGTACCGTGCCAGAGTCCTGAAATGGCGAATACGATTAGCAGATTGAGAGACAGGTTGCCGCGGCGGCTTCCTCCGAGTGGAAGGAAGACATAGTCTCGAAACCATGTCGATAGGCTGATGTGCCACCGGCGCCAGAATTCTGTAAGCGAGGTAGACGCGTACGGATAATTGAAGTTTGCGGGTAAGCGGAAACCTATCAAATACGCACAGCCGATTGCAATGTCGGAATATCCCGAGAAGTCAAAATAGATTTGCGTTCCAAATCCCAGCAGCGTAATCAAGGCTTGGAATCCATCCATTTCCGCAATGCCGGCGCCGCCTATTCCCAGGTTGGCGTCAACATAGACTCCAACTCCATCGGCGAGCCAAAACTTTTTGGCAAGACCGCAAAGAATTAAAATGACTCCTAGGCGTAGGATGGCGTCAGTGACTGGGCGCTTTTCAAAAAGTCCTGCACGAATGTTCTCAAGCCGCAAAATTGGTCCTGCCGCCAAATGTGGCCAGAAAGCTGCGAGCACGCTTAATTCCCTGAATCGGCTAAGCGGCGGCGCTCCTCGATACGCCACATCGACGATGTAACCAATGACAGTGAAAATATAGAATGAAATGCCGATTACATAGAACGGCTGCTTGAAGTCGACGGGCAGTCCTAGAAGTGAAGGAACACCAGGCCAGTATTTCGCGGCAATTAACATCAGAATCGCCGAGACTATGAAAATGGGTGCCGTCTCTCGTTTAAATTCAAGCTGATTGAACGCATACACCGCGAGGACCAAAAGCAATAGGCCAACTGCAGCATATATATTCCATGCAGCGTAGAACGCGAACGAAGCTACTGCGATGTATATATTTTTCGTATCGTTTGAACCGCGCAACGCTGCAATGACGAAATACAAACAAAAGAACAATGCGATGGCGATAGCCCAGCTCGGTGTATCAAACATTTTTCGCTGCCGGTTGAAATTTTTATCCGCGTGAGTGTAAGTGAAACCTCAAGCCTTGTATATGTTGACGGTTCGAATTGGTCGGTCTGCCAAACCGCAAATATGTGATAGGTCGTATGGATGTTCTACTCAGCTCGACATTTGGTGAGACTGCCGGCTATGGCGTCAACTTCGGCTTGGAGCAGTATGAATAAATGGCAAAGCGATCATCATCCTGAACGATCATCCGGAAATCCGGCGTATCTTTGATGGCTTTCAGATCGAGTCGATTGTGGCGGCAGAGGTTCTTATCAGCGGGAGCGGATTATCTAAAGCTTGGATCACGCAGAGGATCCGGCCTGGCTGTTCGGACATCAAGGATTACGGCGTGTGACAGACATAGGTCGAGGAGGAACTTCTGCCACCGCTCGGAAAGTGGGCAATCAACCACGCGCGACTCGTGAAGGCGCGGACAAAGTAGGGTGTTCTAGCATCCGGCTGCTATGGTGTACGTCGAGCATGTGACAAAGAAGGGACAGGCAAAGGTTTTCACTGTAGCAAACACAAGGCCGGCAATCGCTGCTAAGGCAGGGACCGCAATATCGAGGAGCTTGAATCTCAGTTTGTTCGCCGTGTTGTAATTGTTAAGTGTGTTAGTAAATGCATCAATTCTCGCAAGATCACTTTTGACGGCGACGATCGCGCTTGCTGTCAGAGACTCTATGAGTGGTGGGAGAAGCGGGGGTATTACCTTCGAAAGATCTGTTCTGCCGTTTGGATCAGGGGCCCAACCATGTTGTGCACTGAATCCGCCTCGAAGGCGAATTTCATTGTTTGAAATGTCTGCTATTTCTATGACGAGGGTATTATTTGTCCAGGGCGGGTTGGAAGCATCGTCCGGTCCTTTATGCTCGACCAAAAACGTTACGCGCCACTGAGTGTAATCAGCATATAAATAGAAAAAATAATTGAATGCAAACCAAACGACGCTGAGTGGAAGTGCCCAGTTCACGAAATAAGCAGGCAAGGAAACGTGTAGAACCTCCAACTTATCCAGAGATTGCACACGAAAGTGGATGAAGCAGATGATGGATACGAAGAGCAGATTGCGCCTGAATTTAATTGTCTGCTCGTCAGGTGAAAAGAATCCCTTTGTCTTTTTCATTATTTTTTATCCTTGTATTTATTTAAATCGACGCTGGCGGGCATCCACTCTTTGACATCGTCGTGGCTCGCAACTCCAACTCCCAAGCCGTCGCAAAAATGAAAGCTGCGATTCAATGGATCCCAGCTCGCGTGCCGGGTCGTGCCATCTGGCAGAACGATCTCGCAGATCTCATCGGCGTGCAGGCGAGATAGGGCGGTCTCTGTTCTAATCATCGTCGTCTCCCGGCTCGACTTTTGGCCTGTTCAGTTCTTCCCACGCCTTGACGACCGGGTCATCCTTGATCTCCTCTCTAATCACATCGTTCAGGAATTTGGGAATGCTGCCGTAACTTTGCACGACCTGGTTCAATCTGCCGACATGCGCATGTAGCGTAAGCGTCTTCCGCAGGCCGTATTGACTGCCGAATTTTGGCGGGTTATGCAGCGGCGCAGCTTGGCGCCTTTAATTGAGCAGCGACGTTCCATGGC
>MESE01000019.1 GCA_001770855.1 Burkholderiales bacterium RIFCSPLOWO2_02_FULL_57_36 | reverse complement strand
TCGCTCAAGCCGATCAAGGCCTGAAGTTAGGACGTACCGATGACCGCAATCCTGACAGCCGGACTGAGCCTCAAGCCGCAGTATGATGACGCGGCATTGGCCTGCCGTGCCGAAGGATTGTGGTTTGAGGTACACCCGGAAAACTACCTGGTCGCGGATGGCCCCCGGCTGCAATGGCTCGAAGCGATGCGCGCGCGGCATCCGATTTCGCTGCACGGCGTATCGCTCTCAATCGCCGCCGACGCCGAACCCGATGCCGCGCACCTGCAGCGGCTCGCCACACTGGCTGGCCGACGCAGCGGCCGCGGCACTCAACGCAAATCCCGGTACCGATCTTGCGCAATCGCTCTCCGTACTGCTTGATGTCGGTCCATTTAGCCGTATTGACAACTTCCACGACGAACCATAAAAAGGAGCTTCCATGAACTACGCTACCACTACCGAGACTGCTACTGCAGGCGGCATTCGCGGATTATGGAACCGCCTTGCCGACAAACTGGAAAACCTGATTAACCACACCTCGCTTGCGCTTGTCGATCGCATCGCAATCGCCGCGATCTTCTTTTATTCAGCCCGCACCAAGGTCGACGGATTCCTGACCGTCAATGACAGCGCTTACGCCCTGTTCCAGGAAGAATACAAGGTCCCGCTGCTGCCTTCCGACGTCGCGGCGCACATGGCGACCTATGCCGAACACCTGTTTCCGATCCTGCTGGTGCTGGGCCTGTTCACCCGGCTGTCCGCGCTTGCGCTGCTCGGCATGACTGCGGTGATCCAGATCTTTGTTTATCCGGACGCATGGCCGACGCATCTGTCATGGGCCGGCTTGTTGCTGTATCTGATTGCGCGTGGCGGCGGGAAAGCGTCGCTCGATCACATGATGGGAGTTAAATAAAAACGCATTTTGAAAAGTACCGAAGGCAACGATCATGAAGCCAACGACCAATGAAATTTCGCTCAACCAAAGCGTGAACCCATTACTCAATGATGCTGCGTTGATTCAACTGCGCGAGAACTTGCTGCGATTTGCGACCTTGCAGCTCAGAAATCGAGAGGTTGCAGAAGACGTTGTGCAAGATACGATTCTTGCCGCGTTGGCGGCCAGCGATCGCTTCGAGCATCGCGCTTCGGTGAAAACGTGGGTGTTTTCAATTCTGAAGAACAAGATTGTGGACGTCTTCCGCGACCGATGGAACAAGAATCGGGTTGAGCTTGCCGAGGCGACCGGCGATGAAACGGAATTTGATGTTTTGTTCATGGAAAACGATCGCTGGCAGCATAGTGAAATGCCGACCCGGTGGGGCGATCCGGAGCAGACTTTTTCTGATAAACAATTCTGGAAGGTGTTCGACCTCTGTACGTCCAGGATGCCCGAAACTACCGTACGGGTGTTTTTCATGCGCGAGTTATTGGGGCTGGAGGTAAACGAGATTTGTAAGGAACTGGCCATCACCACGTCCAATTGCTGGGTGATTCTGCATCGCGCGCGCATGAGTCTCCGGCTATGCCTGCAACAGTGCTGGTTTGAAAGGGACGAAAAAACATGATGTCATGTAAAGAAGCGGCGTATCTGCTGTCACAACGACAGGACCGGAAACTGTCGGCAACCGAGACGATGGCCTTGCGCCTGCATTTGATGATGTGCTCTGGATGCACCAATTTCGCAGACAACATGGCATTTCTGCGCAAGACGTGCGAACGGATCGTTAACGATATAAAGCAGGAATAGCGGGAAGAACGAAGTGAACATGTCGACGCGGGAAGATTCATTAGCCTATGTGGGAAAAGTTGTTGTCACTGCAGCGCCATATCGATCAATCCGTCAACACTGGAAACAGGCTTCATCAACTCCTCGGGCAGCTTGTGGCGTTGCTTGATATAGGCGGGACTGTTGTAGCTGAGCCAGACCTTGCCTTGCGCGTCTTCCCAGGCCAGCGCCTTCAGCGGCAGATCGATGGCGGCCAGCGGGGCGACGTTCATCAGAGGCGTTCCGGCCTTCGGGTTGCCGAAAATGAGTAATTGCGCCGGACGCATTTGCAGACCGGCCTTGCTTGCTTCGCCGCTGTGGTTGATCTTGGCGAATATGCCGACGCCTTTGGCTTTCAGTACCGACTCAAGGCGGGTGATGGTTTCCGGTACCGTGTAACGGCTCGGCTTCGAAATGATCCCGTTGTCCGCGGCCGACGTTCCGGCGGCCGCTATCGAAAACAGAATGGCAAGCAAGAGTTGTTTCATGTGAATTCTCCGATGGCGATGATGATCATGTAGTCTTTCGTCCCATCAGATTGTAAGGAATCGGCGCCCAATCCGATCAATACAACAACCAGACTCTTTGAGGGATGTCATGCACGCCACTTATCCATTGCTTCGCAAGACCGATTTCCCGGCAATCCGGCGCAAGACGCTGGATACCTTGCAAGTCAATCTCGGCTACAAGTGCAATCAGACCTGCCAGCATTGCCACGTGAATGCCGGGCCGACGCGGAAGGAGATGATGGATGAAGAAACCGTCGATCTGGTGCTGCAGGTGCTCAAGTCACGCCACTTGTCGACGCTGGATCTGACCGGCGGCGCGCCGGAAATGAATCCGCACTTCCGGCATTTGGTGCGCAAGGCCCGCGAGTTGGGCGTACGGGTCGTCGATCGCTGCAACCTGACCATCCTGTTCGAACCCGGTTACGAAGATCTGGCCCGGTTCCTTGCCGATCAACAGGTCGACATCACCGCGTCCCTGCCCTGCTATTCGCAGGAAAACGTCGACAGGCAACGCGGCAACGGCGTGTTCGACAAGAGCATTGCCGCGTTGCAGGCATTGAATGCGCTCGGCTATGGCCGGCAAGACAGCGGCTTGACGTTAAGCCTGGTCTACAACCCGCAGGGGCCGTCATTGCCGCCAAACCAGCACACGCTGGAAGCGGATTACCAGCGCGAACTGGCCGCGAATTTCGGCATCGAGTTCAACCAGCTTTATGTATTGGCCAACATGCCGATCCAGCGTTTCGGCAGCATGCTTGTCTCGAAAGGGCAATTCGCAAGCTACATGACGCTGCTGAAGGAAAATTTCAGCGCAAGTAATCTTGATACAGTGATGTGCCGCACGCTGGTCAGCGTGGATTGGCAGGGCAATTTGTACGACTGCGACTTCAACCAGATGCTGGGAATGCCGATGCGCCTCAAGGAAACGGTCCAGCCCCATCTGCGTGACTTGGTCGATCGTGAAGTCCAAGGGCTGCCGATCACGATCGCCGATCACTGCTATGGCTGCACTGCGGGACAAGGCAGCAGTTGCGGCGGCGCGCTCGCAGCGTAACTCGGGTGACGCCGGTCCGCTTTATATTCAAGGAGTGCCCTCATGCGACAACTCGACGAAATTCTCGCCAGCCTGCTGGTCATGGGCTGGATGGTGGAAGCACGCGATCCATATACCGGCGGCCATCTCTGGCGTGTCTCGCGTTATTCCCGATTGCTGGCGACGGCTGCCGGTCTGGACCAAGAACATGTGGCGCGTATCGCGCTCGGCGGATTCCTGCACGACCTCGGCAAGATCGGCGTGCCGGATGCGATCCTGCGCAAGCCGGGTCCGTTGAGCGCCGATGAGCAAGCGGTGATCCGCACCCACCCCGACATCGGGTTCCGCCTGCTGGCGGCGCATCCGCTGGCATACCTGGTGCGCAATGCGGTTCTGTCGCATCACGAAAGGCCGGACGGGGCCGGTTATCCGAACGGCTTGCGCGGCGACATGGTGCCGCTTGACGCCCGCATTGTCGGCATATGCGACGCATTCGACGCGATGACCAGTTCGCGCCCCTACCGCCCTGGTATGCCGATCGCAGATGCGCTGCAAGCCATCGAAGACAACCTGGGACGACAATTCGACGCCGGCCTGGGGCGCCAGTTCGTCATCATGGGCCGCGACGGCATGCTGAACCACGTCGCCGGCCACAGCGACGACGGCATCCCGCTGCGCCATTGCCCGATGTGCGGTCCCACCTTGGTAATCCGGCGCGACCAAATCCCCGGCTCGACCCTGTATTGCCGCAATTGCGGCGGCGAATTTGTCGCCGAACCGGATGCGAACGACGTGCTGCAAGCCGCGCCGACCGGGCGCGAGGGTTCAGCGCGCGACCTGGAACCCGAAGCCGATATTCCGCTCATTGCACAGATCGTGCAGGAATCATCCGCCGCGGTCCACACCGCGCCGCGGC
Source organism: Burkholderiales bacterium RIFCSPLOWO2_02_FULL_57_36 (assembly GCA_001770855.1). Lineage (GTDB taxonomy): Bacteria > Pseudomonadota > Gammaproteobacteria > Burkholderiales > Burkholderiaceae_D > MESE01. The sequence continues at coordinate 28,914 of MESE01000019.1, read as the reverse complement.
AGGCGGAGGTGGTGTGAAATGAATCGACTGCATAGACTGCATACCGCACTGATGTTCAATTTGGCGTTCCTGGCGGCGCATGCGGTTGCCGCCGCGCCGGAAGTGCCGGCGTTCTCGCGCATGACGCCGGGCGGCGCGGTCGCCGGCTGGCAGACGCTCAAGCCCGCGCCCAACGCCAACGACACCCGCTACCGCCTGGTGCCGGACGCTGGAACGGTCGTGTTGAAAGCAGAGGCCGAAAGCGCGATGTCCGGCCTGATCCATCCGGTGCGGGTCGACATCCGGCGCTACCCTCTGCTGCGCTGGCGCTGGAAGGTCGCCGCCCCGCTGCAAACCGCCGACATGACGCAAAAGTCCGGTGACGATTATGCGGCGCGCATCTATGTGATGTTCGATTATCCGGCAGAGAAACTTCCGTTCGGTACGCGCGCCAAATTGCGGCTGGCGGAAGCGCTGTACGGGCAGCGCATCCCGACCGCCGCGCTGAATTACATCTGGGACAACCGCCAGCCGGTCGGCACGATTCAATCCAATACCTACACCGACCGCGCCCGCATGATCGTGGTGCGCAGCGGCGCGGCGCAAGCCGGGCGATGGATTACCGAGACGCGCGACCTGGCGGCGGATTTCCGCGCGGCGTTCGGCGAGGACCCGCCCGACATTGTCGCGGTTGCGCTGGCGACCGATACCGACAATACTGGCGAAAGCGCGACCGCATGGTACGGCGACATCGAGTTCCTGCCCGGCGCCGCGGCGGAGGCACGGTGAAGCGGCCGTAATTCAGCTGTGAATCGGCTGCGAATCGGCAGTGAAGCGGATATGGAATTCGAACATTTTCGCGGCCGGCAATACGCCGCCGCAATCCAATGAAGATCAACAGGGGACATCATGCATGACATCGTTCAAGAGTATTACGGCCAGACGCTGCAGCATTCGGGCGACCTCAAAACCAGCGCCTGCTGCGACATCAGCCAGGTGCCGGAATGGCTGAAGCCGCTGCTGGCGCGCATCCACCCTGAAGTGCTGTCGCGCTATTATGGCTGCGGCTTGGTCTGTCCGCCGCTGCTGGAAGGCTGTCGCGTACTCGACCTGGGCTGCGGCTCGGGGCGCGATGTGTATGCATTGGCGCAACTGGTCGGCCCGACGGGCGAAGTGATCGGCATCGACATGACCGAAGAGCAGCTTGCGGTGGCGCAACGGCACCACCAATTCCACCGCGATGCCTTCGGCTATGACAACGTGCGCTTCCTGCATGGCTATATCGAGCGGCTCGACGAACTCGGCCTCGATGCGGGCAGCTTCGACGTGATCGTATCCAATTGCGTGGTCAACCTGTCGCCGGACAAGGACGCGGTGCTGCGCGGCGTGCATCGGTTGTTGAAGAACGGTGGCGAATTCTATTTTTCCGACGTGTATGCGGACCGACGCGTGCCGGCCGCGGTGCGCAACGATCCGGTGCTGTACGGCGAGTGCCTGGGCGGCGCGCTGTACTGGAACGACTTCCTGCGCCTGGCGCAAGCCCACGGCTTCGCCGATCCGCGTCTGACCGATGACCGGCCGCTGGCGATCACCGATCCCGCGCTGGCTGCGCGCACCGGCAATGTGCGTTTCTTTTCCGCGACCTACCGCCTGTTCAAGCTGGACGGACTGGAAAGCGCCTGCGAAGACTACGGGCAAGCCGTGATCTATCGCGGCAGCATTCCGGGGCATGCGCACCGTTTCGTGCTCGACAAGCATCACGACATCGAGACCGGGCGGGTCTTTCCAGTGTGCGGCAATACCTGGCGCATGCTGCACGACACGCGCTTCGCCGCGCATTTCGATTTCATCGGCGACTTCAGCCGGCACTACGGCCTGTTCGCCGGCTGCGGCGGCGCACTGCCTTTCGATGAAGGCGCGGGCAATGCCGGCGCTGCGTGCTGCTGATCGGACGGCGAAGAGATCGCGATGGAAATCCTGCTAATCCCCGTTGCGCTGTTCCTCGCGTTCGGCAACGGCGCGAATGACAATTTCAAGGGCTTTGCCACCGTGTGGGGATCGGACACGCTGAGCTATCGCAGCGCTTTGCTGCTGGCGACTGTCGCTACCGTTGCCGGCAGCCTGCTGTCGCTGTTCCTGGCCCAGGAACTCGTGCAGCAATTCTCCGGCAAGGGCTTGCTACCCGATGTGATCGTAGGTGCGCCGCAATTCATCGTCAGCGCCGGCATCGGCGCGGCGCTTACCGTGATGATCGCAACGCGCACCGGACTGCCGATTTCGACCACCCATGCGCTGATCGGCGGCCTGGTCGGCGCGGGCTTGGCAGCCAGCCCCGGTGAGGTCCAGTTTGGCAGGCTATGGAATACCTTCCTGCTGCCCTTGCTGTTGAGCCCCGTCATTGCGGCATCCCTGGGTATCGTCGCATATCGGCTGCTGCGTTTGCGGCCGGAGAAAAAAGATTGCGCCTGCGTGCTGGCACCGGCGCAGGACCTGGTGCCCGGCGCCGCCGCGATCAGCATTGCGGCACCGCGTCTGGTGATCGCCGAAGGCGCGGCTTGCGACGCTCTGGCGGCGCCGGCGGCGCGGTTCTCCATTGCGCATAGTCTCGACCGGCTGCATATTTTCTCTGCCGGCTTGATCTGCTTTGCACGCGGCGTCAACGACACGCCCAAACTGGCGGCGCTGCTGATTGCGGCGCATCTGGTGAATGCCGAGGGTTCGGTGCTGCTGATCGCCGCCGTGATGGCGGCGGGCGGCTTGTTGTTAGCCAGGCGGGTCGCCGAAACGATGAGCCGGCGCATTACGCGCATGGACCACACGCAAGGCGTGGCCGCCAACCTGATCACCGCCACGCTGGTGCTGTCCGCCAGCCAACTGGGCTTGCCGGTCTCGACCACCCATGTATCGGTAGGATCGATCGCCGGTGTTGGTGCGGGCGCCGATACCTTGAACCGGGACATGCTGCGCAGCGTGCTGCTGTCTTGGATTGCGACCTTGCCGATGGCTGCGGGCATCGCGTGGATCGCACTGAAGATTTCATGAGTGGTCCAACCAGTCAATCATCGCATCGGGATGACATCATGTATGGAACCGACAAAATGAACAGCACAGCCTCATTCCCCAAAGGCGAGCACATCCAGCGCATTGCGCTGGTGCTCCAGGGCGGCGGCGCGCTCGGCGCCTATCAGGCCGGCGTCTATCAAGCGCTGCACGAAAAAGGATTTGCGCCGGACTGGGTGGCCGGCACGTCGATTGGCGCGGTGAACGCCGCTCTCATCGCCGGCAATCCGCCCGAACGGCGTCTCGACCGGCTGCGCGAGTTCTGGCACGCGGTATCGCGCGCCGACTTGTGGGATGTCTCGCGCCTGCCCAAGGAGTTGCGTCAGGCGTACGACGCCGGCGGCATCGCGGCCACGGTGTGGTGCGGGCAGCCAGGGATGTTTACGCCGCGCATTCCCAATCCGACTTTCGGGTTTCTGGCCGGTTCGGCGCAATACGCGAGCTACTACGATACCTCGCCGCTACGCGACACCCTGTTGTCCCTGGTTGATTTCGACTGCCTGAATCAGCATTACACCCGACTCAGCCTGGGCGCAGTTCATGTCAAGACCGGTACGCCGCGCTATTTCGACAGCCTGTTTCAACGCATCGGCCCGGAGCACATCATGGCCAGCGGCGCACTCCCACCCGGCTTTCCGCCGGTGCCGGTCGACGGCGAACTGTATTGGGACGGCGGCATCGTGTCCAACACGCCGCTGGAAGTGGTGCTGGATGACGTGCCGCGCGTCAATACGCTGTGTTTCATGGTGGACCTGTTCAATCCGAACGGGCCTGAGCCGACGTCACTGCCCGAGGTATATGCCCGGCACAAGGATATCGCGTATGCCAACCGGTCCGAACGCGGCATCCGCGAGTACCAGGAAAAGCATAACCTGCGGCGCGCGGTGCGCGCACTCTACAAGGCGCTGCCTGAGAGCAAGCGCAACGATCCGGCGTTGAAAGAATTGGCCGAGCTGGGATGCCGGACCACGATGGAAGTCGTGCATCTCAGCTATCGCGGAAAACCGTGGGAGACGGCAACGCGCGACGCCGATTTTTCGGCCGTGGCAATCGCCGAGCGATGGGACCAGGGTTATCAGGATGCGGCGCAGGCGCTCAAGCAAAAAGCATGGATGCTGCCGGTACCGCCGCATGTCGGGGTGGTGGTGTACGAGCAGGATCTGGATGTGCAGACGTAACGGAAAATACGCGCGATCCACCTGAAGCCGGCACAACATCGAGCTTATTTATTAATGCCAAGTAGATAGGTTAGCCCGAAAATAGAAACAGCATTGTGCGTAGTACATTGTGTTTAGTAGGGCGGAAAACAAGGCCGCAGGCCGCGGTTTCGAGGAACGGCCAAAGCGCTGGGCCTTCCCGCCCTACTTTTTTATCTCAATACCGACTTCATTGCCGAGTGACCCACTAATTACCCTGTTGCGCTATCCACGTTTCGCATCCCGGTTACATGTGCTTTAAGCGCCCGGAAGCTCACCGCCCGATCGTCTCCCAGCAAATACGCCTGCACGCCACGCGCTTTCCAGCTATTCAATTGATCCGCAACGCGAGGGATCGCGCAGAATTGGACTTTATGCTTGCAACACGCGATGGCGATCCGGTCGATCGCTGCCTGCACGCTGGGATGCTGCGCCTGTCCCGGCACACCGTACGACTGGGACAAGTCGATCGCCCCTTCCAGCACCATGTCGACGCCTGCGACAGACAAAATGGCATCCAGGTTGTCCACCCCTTCCCGGTCTTCGATCATCGCTATCACCATGATCTCCCTGTTGGCGCGTTCAAAATATGTCGGCAGATCGATGGTGCCAAAACCTGTCGTGCGTCCGCCGCTGATGCCGCGGCTGCCCAAGGGGTGATAACGGCTGGCGGCGACCGCTTGTTCGGCATCAATCTGGTTCCGTACATGCGGCACAACGATTCCCTGGGCGCCGCAATCGAGTGCGCGCAAGATGACGTCCGGCGCGGCGTTCGGCACCCTGACCAAAGGCGTGATGCCGGCACACTCGGCAGCCCGCACCATGTTCTCAAGCGTCTCGGGGTTCACGCACACATGCTCCATATCCAGAATCACAAAGTCGTACCCGGCATAGCCGATCATCTCGACCACCAGTGGCGATGGAATCGAATTGAGCAATCCGAATACTGTCTTGCCGTCCGCGAGCGCTTGTTTCAATCGATTGGTTTGCAGCATGCTATTGCCCTTCTACCGGCAAATACCATTGCACAGGATGCGGGTGCCGCAAAAAATCGTGATGCGAAATATGCCACGCATAGGCGCCCGCATAAGGAAAGACCAGCAAATCGTTGCAGCGCACGCATTCAACCGGCGCATCGAATGCCAGCAAGTCCTTCGGCGTGCATAGCTGCCCCACGACACTCACCTTTTCATTTGCGGCGACCGGACGATGAAATGCATATGGCCATGCATCGACCGGCAGCACATGAAATGGATGACTATGGCCCTGTGCATAGGGTGTGCGGAAGTGATGCGAGCCGCCCCGACCGATGACAAAGGTTTTGCCGTAACTTTGCTTGATGTCGATAACCTGCATTGCATAGTAACCGCAGGCAGCCGTGATATAGCGGCCGAGCTCGAAGCGTATGACGAAGTCGGGCAAACCGTTCCGATCCAGCAATGCCGACAAGCCGTTACTGAAGGCAGTCCAATCGAACTGTTGGTCTGGCTGCCGGTAATTGACGCCGATCCCGCCGCCCACGTTAATCTGATCGATCACCAACTGATATTGCTCGCTCCATTGACGTACCTGGTTCAGATAAGCCGCCAGCAGTCGCAAGTGGGCTTGCGCATCGAGCTGGTGCGACAACAAATGAAAATGAAATCCACGCAATCTAATTTTCGGATGGATGCGCAGCCATGCCAGGCATTCCTGCAACTGCTGCACAGAAATGCCAAACGGTGTCGGCTTTCCACCCATCATCAAACCGGTTTCGGCAAGATTATCGAGCGCCAGATTGATCCGTAACAGCACTGCCGGTGCATGCCCTGCGCGGTCACAAATACTGCCCAGGCGCTGCAATTCGTGAATGCTTTCAATATGCAGGCACTCGACGCGTTGCTCGACCGCTGCCTGGAGTTCGCTATCCAATTTTCCGGGGCCGCTGAAAATCACCGGTACATCGGGAAAATGCGCGCGCACCCACATCAATTCGCCGCCCGACGACACTTCAAAACCGCGCACCAGCGGCGCCAGCGTCTGTAAAATCGGCAGATCGGAGTTCGCCTTGATCGCATAAAACAGCTCGCACCCCAGCGGCAAGGTATCGACCACGCGCACAGCATGCCGGCGCAAGCCTTCAAGGTCGTACACATAGGCGCACAGCGGCTCGTCAGCGTTGCGCTGCGCCGCTCGGATGCTGTCGAATACTTTGTCTAATCTCAGCTCCACGCGCTGTCCTCCCCGAGGATGCTCAAAGGATTGACAACCGGCATGTAAGTAGTGGCGCGATCGGCCCGTTTGAAAAAACGATTCATCAAATTCGTTTTACCGGGAAACGGTTCGCCGCTCAGCAAGGCGCCGATACGCTCTGCCGAAGCGGTATCGCCGTGCCGGATTTGATAGACGTGCAAATGATGTCGTACCACGGCCCATAGGCGGTTTTGCAACGCCGGATTGCCGGCGCCGATCTGGCTGATGGCCTCGCAGAAATTATTCACGAACAGACAGTAGGCAATCCGCTGCCATCCCAGATCGTTGTCGTACCAGAGCGCTTCACGTGCCTGCGCGCCGACACCTTGCAAGTGTTGTTCGCTATACCGTTCGCGCACCAGTTTGACGCCCTCGAAATCGCGCAGGAAAACCTGCTGCGGTTCGCCCTCGGCAACGCCAATCACCACGTTTTGCAAATGCGGTTCGAAGACAATGCCGTGTGCGAAATAACAGTACAACACCGGATACATCAGTTCGGCCACATAGCGCGAAAACCACTGTTCTGCCGCCTCGTTGGACGGCATTGCCCCGTGCCGCTGCATTTGCGCGAGCAATTCGCGCATGCGCGCCTCGCCGTGGATGTGATTGCCAAACAATGCGCCGGCCAGCAACGGTGTCACGCCGGGATGCAAGGCATCATGAAAGCCGCGGCGCAAGATCATGCCGAAGCCTTCCGTCACTTCCTTGGCGCACTGCACATCGTTGAGTTTCAAATCCACTGAAAGGAATGCCGGCTCTTCCATGACGCGCAGCCCGGGAAACCGTTGCTGCAGAGCCGGCAGCAACGCACGCATGATCCGGGTCACTTGCAGCGCGCCCTCAAGTTCGTAGACAGCGTTTTTCCGCACGCAGTTGGTGATGCGGATATTCAGCGAACATTTATAGAAATACGGATTGTCCGGATGGAAGAGCGTGCGAATCGACGACGTTGGATAGTAATGTTCGCCCTGCGGTCCCAAGTCGCGGATGCGTCCAGTCCCTATCGCTTGCGCGACGCTGGCATGACTGAGCAGATAGCGCGCTTGCCAAGGGTGCGTAGGAATCAATCCGTACCTGCGGTCGGCGGCAAGCCCGGCCGGTGCCTGCTGTGCAACGATTTCATCGCACGATGCGGCCAGCACCGATTGCTGCAATAGATATTCACGGCGCACTGCAAAGTAATGCAATGGGAAACTCACGCCCATTTCCGGTGAATAGCGCAGCATGTCTTCATGCGAAACACCCTGCCGACTTTTCGGTGCCGGATGAAATGGATGGCCGAACATCAGCGACTGTTCGGATTCGATGAATGCCTGTAACGGCTCCGATGAAAAAGGTCCTGCGCAAGATGCTTGCAGTATCGCTGCGGTCACCGCGACGCTATCGCGGATCTGCTGCATCAACTCGTCATTCGCGGGTGTCTCCGTTTGCAAAGACAGTTCGCGCAGCAACAATCCGGCCAACCCTTCCCAATCGAGCAACGCCCAGGGTTTGGCCGGCGCTTTGCAATAGAACGGCGATTGATAACGGTAATTGCCGGTAATCGAAGCGCCTTCGACCACCGCCAGCAGCCGTGCATCGGTCAGCGGCAGACGGATATGCATGATGCTTCCGCCACTGCCGCCGTTGTTATGCAGTGCCATATGTATGGATTGCGGCCAATCGTTTTGGCCGAACAGAGGACCGACACTCAACTGCCCCTGCGGTCCCGCCACCTCGCGGCAGTAACAGTTCAGCAGTGTTTCCATCGAACGGCGGCTGGCTTCCTGCCATGCCATCAGAGCTGGATCGAGCGCGTGCGCCAAGTTATTTGCTTGCATGATTTCTCCTGTCACTAAGAATTGCCGAGACGGTGACGATAAAACGTCAAACCTGCGAGATAGCCGCCGGCGATGAACATCACCAGCGCACCAATGAAAAACGGCGCGCGGACATCAAGGGCCTGCACTGCGATACCGGCGATCAGACCGGCAGCCACAGCGCCCCACTTGGCGCTGCTTTCAAACCAGCCGAAAGTCGTGCCGGCATTGCCGCTATTAACCAAACCTGTAATCAGCGCATGCAGGCCGATGTAGCCGGCTGTCATGCCGAGTCCCATCATGACGCGCCAGGCAACCACCGCAGGCAGTGCCGGCGCCAAGGCCTGGCCCGCCAGCGATGCGGCCAGCAACAGATACGACAGTGCCAGCGTAAGCATCAAGGCGCCCTGCCCCAGATAGCGGCTAAGCGGCATCGCGCAAAGCAAATACACCACATGCGGCAGTCCGAACAACAGACCGGCAAGCGCTGGCGATGCAACGCCGGCATCCGACCGGATGAAGGGCACAAAGTACGGAAACGTCATGACCGTAGCGAATACGAACGCGAACTGCAGCGCATAGATCTGCGGCGGCGTAGCTTCGATCGCTTTCCCTTTTGCCTTTGCTGGTGTGTGGCGGATCGCCTCCGCTTGCTGAGCGGGCAGCCGCCAAATGCAGAAAGCCGCGCATAAGGGCAGCAACGCCAGATAGCGGTATAACGCAAGCGGAGATTCGACTGTCACCATCAATAGACCCAAACCGGTCGGTGCGATCACGAGTGCGGCGCGCGCCGACCATTGCATCAATGTCAGGCTGCTAGTCAAGGCCGCGCCATTGACCACGGTGGCCAGGTAAGCGTTGGACGCGGAGAAGGTGCCGCCAAGCAGTCCCTGCAACAACAGGGCAATGAAAAATACCCAGACGTTGGGTGCGAAGCCGGCCAACAGGAAGCTGCCCGCCAATCCCAGCTGTGCGCGCAGAAGCAGTGGTTTTTTGCCGTACCTGTCCGCGAGCCGTCCCCACCATGGACTGCTGATCGCCGTAAAAAAAGTCGGCACGACATAGAGCCATCCCGCCAGATACACCGCATCGCTATGCAAGGATTTATCCAGAATCAATGCGAAAAACGGCGGCATCCCCAGCGCGGCGAACGCGGCGATGAAGTGGCAACCCATGATGGTGCCGATGATGAAGCGGCGCGAATCGGAACTCATGCCGGCCTCAAAAAGTTAGGTGCGCTGCGGCCATAGAACTTATTGACGTCAGCAGCGCCGGTTTCCGTCTTTTCCGCGAGGGTGGCAGCGATCAGCAGATATTTGATAGTCAGCCTCTCGTCGTCAAGCAGCACGCGACGCGCCAAAGCAGTCTCCTCGCCTTCTGCCGCCAGTTCCGTCAACACCGTTTCGATCCGATGCCGGACAGTCGCATACAATGCCGCGGACGGCTGACCGAGAACAGTCGCGAAGCGCTCGACCAAAACCGCGATATTCAACTGCAGGGTGATCGTCGTGAACATTTGTGCCAGCGGCAAAGCCTCTGACACTGCAATGCGCTGATCCCGCAATTGTGCAAGGTGGGATGCCAGATTCGGCCAGCGTTGGCCAAGATAGTCGAGATGAATGCGAGCTGCGTCGTTATCTTTCAGTAGTAGCCGCAGCCGGGGTTCGCTTTGACTGAAGACGACGACCGAGTTCTGTTGGTTCGATTCCAGTGCAATGCCGTAGCGCAGCCAGAGCAGGAAGTGCAGGCGCAGCGTCAAGTCGAGATAGTCGTTAAAAAATGCGGCGAAATCCCCGCCATAAAACTGTGCTGCCGCTTCTTCCGCCACCAGCTTCCCGGACGGTGTCTGCGCCAGCAGTGATGCGACCGGAATCAAGGTGCTGTCTTGCAGCGCTTCGGCCGGATAACGGCGCAGGATATAACCGAGGAACATCCGGTTGTCGACGTGGGCGCCGCATTTTTCATCGGTCAGCAACAAGCGTCCGTTGACCGACGGTTCGCGGTCGGCAATCGCACCGAGCAAGGTTTGGATGCTGTGGCCGTCCCGGATCGTGCTCGGCTTGATAGTGCGGATGTTTTTCGCACCTAGCGTGCGGATCGTCAGCGGCAATTTCAAATGCCATTCCGGCGCATCGAGCAGCACGACGGTGCGCACCGATAGTGTCGGCGCAACGGTGAGACAGGTGCGCGGGGCTCGAATCACTTGTTCGCGTAATCCGCTCTCGATCAGGAAAGCGTCGAGATGGTTCTCCCACACGAATGGATGTACCGGAACCAGCACATGTGTGTCCGCCATCGCGGCCTGCAAGCCGACATCTGCGAAGCTCGGCCATCGTACCGGCCAGCCCTGTTCATCCGCGATACTGGGATGATGGAGCGAGCGCGGCACGGCCAACCAGTACAACTGGAAGCTGCGTTGAAATTCCGGGCCGTATGCGGCAAGAGCATCAGCATCGAAACCGAGTTTGGCGCGGGCGGTCGGATACAGGGGATGATCGAGAAACGCCCCCAGCCGATCGTAATGCAGCAGCCGGGCGTGCCAGTCCGGCAAATCGACACCGGTTGCGGCACCCTGCAACGCGTCCGGCTGATCAAACCAGCGCGCTCGCTCAGCCTCGCTCAGCGCGCGGTGCGTTGCCGCAACCTTGCACTCCTCCGCGAACGCGCTGAACAACGACGCGGCGCCGGCAGACAAACCGCGTGCGAAGCAGGCGATGATGTCTTCCACGGCATACAGCTCCGTTACCTGCTCGCCGACCTGCCATACCAACGGCAGGCCGGCGCTGCGCCATTCTTGCATGAAGCTGGCTTGGGCAACGGGAATCCATAGGCAACCGGCATCGAAATGCATGACCTTGAGCCAGCTGCTCGCAACATTCGCATATTTGACCAACCGTTCCGGCAAAGCGGTGCTCGATACCAGTGTGGCAGTGCTGACACAGGCGCGCACATCTTCGCGCAGCAATGCATCCAGCACGCGTGTGCCGATATATTGTGTATGTTCCATGCGTGGGAGTTCGACCGTGGGATCTGTCGCTGTTCCGATCGTAATCGCGTTCATGCAGCGATCCCCCATGTCAGAGAACGGCTGATCCGATCCATCTCCAGAGCGAGACGCTGGCCGTCGGCGCCGGTGCCACGCAGCACGCCGAGGTAATCCTTGTTCGAATTGGTCAGGCTGATGATTTCGCCGGCTGCCCGCAATGGCTTGTAGGTCACCAGAAGGTCATTCGCATGTTTGACAAACGCTTCCGGTGTATCGGACAGGCGGCCCGCCGATTGGGCGGTAAAGTAGCGGATCAGCGCGGCATTCTGCGTCAGCTTCAATTGCGGTAAAGGCTCGCCCAAATAAAGCCGCAACACGATTTCAAACAATGGAATGGCGAGCGTATCCTGCAGCAGGAATTCGCGGTAATCACCGATATTGCGGTAATTGATTTCGATTAAGCGCGGCCCCTTGTCAGTCATCACGAATTCGGTGTGGCATGCGCCAAAACCGATGCCGAAGCTGCGGATCATATCGACGACCTGGGCTTCTTGCGCGGCTGTCAACCCGGTTCCCCAGCTTGCTTCCAGTTCAACGAAATACGGCGGCGGCGACAGCGTGACCTGGAAGCCACCGAGCACGCACAGTTGCTTGCCATCGCCGAGCGTTTCCAATGTATAGAGCGGCCCGGCGATATATTCCTCCAGTAGCAGCGGCAGCTCCGGTTGCTCGGACCAAATGGCCGCACATTGCGCCTCCAGTTCAGCATGGTTGTAACTGAGCGTGACCTGCTGGCTGGCGACCCCTTCGCGCGGCTTGACGATGCAGGGAAACGGCACCTGATCCGCCGTCTGCGCCAGCACCGCCATATCGCAGACAACGGCATGCCATAACATGTCCAGTCCACGCGTTTGCAAACGGCTACGCATTTCCGCCTTGTTTTTTGCGCGATAAGTCACATGCCAGTCTTTACGCGGCAAATCGAAATAGTCGGCCACGATGGCCGTGCTGGTTTGCAGATGATCACTGTTGGAAAAAATCGCCGCAGCGGCGTGTGTACGGCATGTCAGTGCACCAATCACGGCCAGCGGATTGAACACATCGCAGGCAATGATTTCGGTCGGGTAAGCGGCAAGCCCGACTTGGTTGAAATGCTGCCGATGCGCATCGGCATGATCGGTCAACAGCACGACCGACAAGCCGAGGCGCTGAGCGGCCGGAATGAAACCATCGTTGATCGAATCGGTTGGCACGTGGGCCAAGACAATCAGTTCTTGCATTAAATTCTCCTTGAAAATCGGTTTGCAGCATCAATAGGAAAGCCTGTCTTGGTAAAGCTGGGCGGCGAGTTGTCAATCGGAATCGGACCGTCGATTGCTAGTGAGTGGGCTCGACAGGCCTACGTTTGCAACCGGCTTGCTATATAGGCGTTGAATTCCGATAAGGCAGATTGGGAGGATTGCGGCCGTCACGCCGCCATTCCGGGCCGGCATGTCGGCCAAGCTCAAGCTTGTTTTGAAGGGAACAAATACTGCGTGACGGGAACGCATTCGCATGGAATTCTCCTGAATCGGAAGCCGCTGAAAATCAAAAAATGGCGGGCTGCCTCTCCCAGAGAATGGGTGCGGTGGCTGGCGTTGTGGGGGGGTATCTGACCAAAATCTTCGTCGGCCGTTTTTGTATAAAAACAGCTGAATTACTTAGGTTGGCGCCATCATAATAGTAATGAGAATTATTCGCAATAAAAATTTATCGTATTGATTTCTCTATTGAAATTGCCCGTCTCTGCAAAAAAAACTTGCAGTCTTTATGCAGATAAGCAATAATTTGAATAAGAATTGCTCTCATTTGAAGACGAGGCGGACGAGGCACTATTGTTCGGGCGTTAATAACTGAAAGGGGGTCTCGTGGTGGGCACACCGACCAACCCAGTTAGCCAATCCCAAACACAACAAGGTGCATGAATGATTGTTTGTATTTGCAACAACGTCTTCGACCGAGAGATTCGCCAGGCAGTGAATGCAGGCGTGCAGTCGATGGCCGAATTGCGCACAAACCTGGACGTCGGAACTTGCTGCGGCAAATGCCATTCCTGCGCCAAAACCCTATTGCGAGAATGACTGGAAGACGCAAATCAAGCACAGCCGATATTCTTCCAGACCGCGCTAACGGCATAAGCTGAACAATAAACGCGATGCTTGCGCCACACAGTCCATACCGGTTGAATTATGGATAGCTGGCAGCAAAGTGTCTGACTTCTCGCACACCATTCATCTGCAATAGATACCGAGCAATGACTTTTCTCGGCAAATAATAAATGTAGTTTTTTACTCGTATCCGATAGCCAGCCAAGAGTCTTTTTGACGCATTAGCCAGCCACCAATTTTTATTCAACAGGGAGCATCATGGCATTCAAAAAGACCCAGCTGGCGCTGATGATCGCGCTGGCTATTCAACAATTATCCAATCCGGCATTTGCCCAAATAGCCGCGCCAGAACAGGCTGACGCGACGCTGCCCGAAGTCAAAGTCAAGAGCAGCCGTGAGCTGCCACGTACCTATAACGCACCGACCGCCACCAGTGCCACCAAGATCGAAGCACCCTTGCGCGATATTCCGCAGACGGTCAACGTCGTGCCACAGCAGTTGTTGCGTGATCAGGGCGCACACTCGTTGGAAGCCGTGCTCAAGTCGGTACCGGGAGTTGGACTTTCGAATGGCGATGGCCAGCGAGACCAGGTTACGATCCGCGGCTTTAGCGCCATCTCCGATCAATTTGTCGATGGATTTCGCGACGACGCACTGTACTTCCGCGATTTGTCCAATATCGAGCAGGTCGAAGTAATCAAAGGACCTGCTTCAGTACTGTACGGACGCGGCTCATCAGGCGGTTTGATCAACCGTATCACCAAGAAACCGGGTATTGATAAAAGCGAGATTTCTGCAACGGTCGGTAGCTGGAATCAACGGCGTGGCGAATTCGATCTGGCGCGAAATTACAGCGACAGCGGCGTCGCGTTTCGCATAACTGGTGCCGTTGAGCGCGCCGATAGCTACCGCGACCAGCAATTTCTTGACAGCGAAGTGATATCGCCTTCGTTGTTGTTCAAGCTTGGTTCGAACACCAACTTGCTGCTGCAAGCTGAACATCTCTCCGATCGCCGCATCACGGATTTTGGCATCCCGTCTTATCAAGGGAAGCCGGTGGACGTTCCGGCAAGTACCTATTACGGTGCTGCAAACGCGCGCGACGTCGATTACGTGCAATCGGATGTTACTTCGTATGGCTTTACCTTCGATCACCGATTCAATGAGCATCTGTCGTTGCGCAATGCGTTCCGCTACTACGACTACACATCAGACCGCAATAATACGTTGGTGAAGACAGCAGGCGGCGTCAATGAAGCCGCACAAACTGCGATGCTCAATCATTCCAGCTTTCGGCGTGAAGATGATGGATATTTCAATCAAACCGAGTTGACACAGAAACTCGAAATTGCCGGAATGGAGCATCAGATTCTGTACGGCATGGAACTCGGAAAGCAAGACAAGGGACAGGCGCTTACGCCGGCAGTAGATTACGGCCCCGTGAATCTCTTCCGCCCTGTCTTGCCGGTTGTCGCCCGGACCTTTGCGGGACCAACCAGTACATTGAGCGCGATGAAGACCAGCAGCGTTTACCTTCAGGACATGGTGACGCTATCGAAGCAATGGAAGGCCCTGGCCGGCGTGCGTTATGACCGGTTTGAGCAAAAGACACGCACCACCACCGGTGCCGGATCGAAGTTAGAACGAACAGACCGTGAGTGGAGCCCGCGTGTCGGCCTAGTCTATCAACCGACAACCAGTCAGTCTTATTATGCCTCCTTCAGCAAGTCCTTCCAGCCATCGGCAGAAAATTTTCCATTAGCAGCAAACAATGAAGACATTGCACCTGAAGAAACGACCAACAAGGAAATCGGTGCAAAGTTTGATTTCTTCGGTGGTCTTGCTTCTGCAACGGCATCGTTGTTTCAACTCGAGCGCACCAATATCAAGCAGACTGATCCTGCAACAAGGCAGCTGATTCCGGTAGGAACGCAGCGAACAAATGGCCTGGAGTTAACCTTCACGGGCGACCTGTCGAATGGCTGGCAACTCTGGTCAGGTTATTCTTATTTGGATGCCAAAGTCACTTCATCTCCAGCAGTGGACAATTTTGACAACACGGTAAGAAATGTACCGGTCCAAGGCAAGCGTGCCACCCTGACGCCGAAACACAGCGCAAATCTATGGATAACCAAGGCGCTCGGCAATGGAGCCCGTGCAGGTGCAGGCGTGAACTATGTCGATGACCGTTTCGCAAATCTTGGCAATACTGTGACATTGCCTGCCTACACGACAGTGGATGCAATGGTAGGCTACAAGATTGCAAGCCTTGATCTGCAGCTCAATATCAACAACCTGTTCGACCGCAAGTACATTGTATCCGGACATGGCACAGTCACTAATTTGAATACGCCCGGCGCACCCCGCAATGTCCAGTTAACAGCCCGCTATAGCTTCTAAAGGGCGTGCATGGAATCGTCTTGAGAATCACTAGCGTCGCAATTGGCATGCTGTTCGTGCCAATTGCGACGCGATTCGCTTTTGAACGATTGAACCAAACTCCATTAGGAGGAAACTCTACTCCAGGCTGCAATGCAACTGTGCGCTACGTTGCGAGACCGATGCGCGATGCTCTGGCCGATATGTGACTTGCATTTTTGGAGTAGATCATGCCATCCGCTCCGAAGGACTGGCTTGTTCAATTTGAAATAGTCGCACAAAGTACGACGCGAATCTGTCTACGGTCGTAGCCATACGTGTAGGTACTCTGCTCGGCATCATGGTGAGACTCCAAGCAGCGCAAGCAGCGCGTTGGGATACGGCAAACCGGCCCTACTTCGAATGATATATCTCGGTATCGTTGTGGAATGCATACCACGCGAACCAGAACGCGATCACGCTCGGAATTTCCTTGCTGGCTGCGTCATACACGTTGCCGGTGCGATGTTCGCCATCGAAGCGCACGATGATCTTTTGTCCGCCTACCGAGTCGACCACCTCGCGCGGACCCTTGCTCAATTCAACGAACGGATAGGCCTTGAACTTGCCGTTCACCTCAACGCCGATCACCTGCTCTTTCGGATGGTAGCGCGTGCTCTGCCCTTTCACCGGAAACAGGAGGGCCGGATTCTGCGCATAGCTCTCATAAGGATCGCGAGCGTAGTCGCGTGCGAAGCCGGTGTCAGTAGAGAGAACCAGCGTACCGGAATGGCGTTTTTTCCAATCCGCCCAAGTAGTGTGGGACAGCGGCACCGACGTCAGGCGCGCTCCCTTCAGCGGGCCGCTGACGGCCTGTGACAAGATTTGCGACCACAATGAATCAGTCTGCCGGTCGTAGAGCAAGACGTCGCTGTTGTAGAGAAGACCGGAGACGCCGAAATTTAATGGCTTGCCGTTAGTCTCGGAAAGATACGCCATGCCGGTGCCGCACAGCGGACAGAACGTCACCGCGATTCGTTCCGTGCCAAACGCGTCGTTGACGATTTCATGCCAGTTCAGGATGCGGACCGGATAAGCCTTCGCGATGCCGCCGCGCACTATACCCAGCACCCGGTCGGAGTTTTTCAGAAAGCGCGCGTCGCCGGCCTTGACGAACTGCGGCCGGTCGATCGCAGGGATGCCATCCCGAGGTGGGCCGCCCTGAAGAATCTCATCCAACGGCAGCAGCGCGCCTGTCAGGTCGAAGCCGTTTTTCTGTATCGCCTGCGCAGCCGGGAACGTCGCGAGCAACAGGCCTGCAAACAAAATTTTCCATAGCGTTTTCATCGTTACCTCACTGGCCGTTATCCAAATAGACGCTTCGCACTCGGATTTTCTTACAATCCGATTCTGATCCTGTTGCAGCCATTGAAATCGATTGGCCAAGAGGTTCATTCCCCGCCACGCCGCTTATGGCGCAATCCGTTCCTTTGCAAAACAACCTCCGTAGCGGCGCACAGGCCATCTCCATCTTTGGACTATAAACAGATAATCGTCAACCGCGATACGATTACTGTTGGACATGGCCTGCCATGCGCTCAGCGAGGCGCCTGGCGATCGAGGCGGCTCCAAATGCATCAGCTTCCGGACTGGGCAGTGCGGTCGCCCGCGGCTTTTGTCGCATGGACCGCTTCCTTCCCGCTTTCTTCGCGCGGCGTGCTGGACGCAAAGCGGGGGAACTCGACAAATTCACCGTTCCTCTGACTGACGAGATTACCTCGCGCGTGTGCCTGTCTGAGTTCGGCGTTGACTTGTGCACGCGACTTGCCGAACGTCATGAAAGGAGACTCGACGAATTCAATATTCCTCTGGGTGCCGAGTGCGCCTTGTGCATGTGCCTGTTTGAGCTCGGTGTCGACTTGTGCGCGCGGCTTGCTGAATGCGACGGAGGGAGGCTCGACGAATTCAATGTTCTTCTGAGTTGCAAGATCGCCTCTCGCATACGCTTGTATGAGCTCGGCGCGTACCTGGTCGCGAGTTGTGGCGGAAGTGGCTGCCGGAAGTAAGAAAGTTGCAGCGGTCAACGCAGCAATGGATAGGGTTGACAGTGTGTTTTTCATCATAAGCTCCATAATTGATGCCTTTTTCACGGCGGAAATAATAAACAGAGCGCCTGGAATGGCCTCTGCACAATAGACGCAGTGAGGTGGAAATACTTACGCAAGTAAGTCAAAAAATATGTTGCGCTCGCATGAGTTTGGATCGTTTCGGCGTCGTTATTTCGGTAATGATCGCGTGAGCCGAACAGAAAATTGTCGATTATTCAGAACGCGTAGCGAATGCGGAATCTCGTTAAATCGTCTGTAAAAATCATGACTTAGTAAGGGCAAGCCCGCGCCGTCGTTGCGGGTTTTTGAAGCAGATACTCGGGAATCTGGAAACCCTGTTCGTGGCACGCTCAATCAAATACGGCAATCACGCCGGCCGCTCAGTGCCGCCTTCACTCCTGAAGACGCGGAATATGTCGAGCACTTCTACAGCCTGGTTTGTTATGAAAGCGTCCCAGGCACGCGCCAGCGCCGCGACAAAATTCGATACGACTCCAGTCCCTAGCAGCTCATATTTATCAGGTCCAGGCATAACCTGCGTCCGGCGATTTGTCGCTATCTCAGCGTCGCCGACACCATGCCGCGCTAGCTAGTTTCTTCATAAGCCGATAATAGTAGACGTCGGACCGCACGTGTTCCTTACATGTTTATTTGAAAATTCGACTGGAACTTCACGAGCCCGTGTCTTTCCAAAAAAGACCGAATGGCTGTTTTCCGGCATGGTGAAACCGTTATTTTGTACTACCAAATCCAGAATGGAGGGTTTCATGGCACAAACAATGTCTTCCGAGCGGCATACGCAATCCTATCAGCACGACAGAACCGACTGGCGTGCGGCAGTATGGGCCGGTGTTATCGCCGGGATTGTATTTCTGATGGCCGAAATGCTGATGGTCATGATTTTCATGGGACAAAGTCCTTGGGGACCGCCCAGGATGATGGCAGCAATGGTGATGGGAAAAGGGGTCTTGCCTCCGCCAGGAACTTTCGATATGGGCATCGTGATGACGGCAATGATGATTCATTTCCCTCTATCCATTGTTTATGGTCTTGTGGCCGGCTGGATTGTGCATCGTCTTGCCAGTACAAGCGTATTGGTCATCGGCGGTTTGTTCGGTCTGGCAATCTATTTCATCAACTTCTACATCATCGCACCTGCAGTTTTTCCATGGTTTACCATGGCACAGAACTGGGTCAGCCTGGTCGCTCATCTGATCTATGGCCTGGTATTGGGCGGCACCTATGCCGGCATGCGCAAGCATAAGCCGGCGGTGCGCGGGTGATGGCTGCGAGCATGAAGTTGTTGTCATTACCGGCGCCACGGCCGGGTAGAGGTGGCTCTGGAAATTCAGGCAGGCGGCCAAGGGCTCGCGCAGGAATAAGTTAGCCAATTTTGCTGGTCGTACCGGGCGCACTGCAGCGTTGTCCGTCGCTAGCAGCGCTCACATTACCTAACTTATTTCTGCACGGGCCCTAAGTGGAAATTCTGCGCGGTGGTCGGCTGGGGACTGTTCGATGCGCATCGTGATCCATTGCCATTTCTTGACGTGCTCAAAGCGCTGTCACCATACCGCACCAGCCACATCAATCGATTCGGTGACTACACGCTGGATCTGCATCGCAAAGCGCCGCCGATCCATTACAAGGTCAATGTCCGTTTAAATTCATAGAGTTAAGACGCTTTTTGCGGATTTTGCATGAAGCCCGGCCGCCCCTCGTATCGAGTCAGACAGAACAGTACTTGCCGCAATCCTCGTCAGTGTCATATAATTAATGAGAATCATTCTTATTAAAGATTATGGCGCTTTGCGCTTGATCGCATGCGGGGGCGTCCATGTCGGCTAACGAAGCCATACTTCACAATCAAATGCACCAGCTTTACAGCAGCCATCATGGGTGGCTGTACGCGCTGCTGCGGCGCCGATTGGGCAATGCCTTCGATGCCGCCGACCTCGCCCATGACACCTTCCTGCGTCTGCTGTTGAAGCCGCTCGACTTCGACAGCTTCGGCGGCGCACGAGCGTACCTGAGTACTGTTGCCAAGAGCCTGTGCATTGACCTCTGGCGCCGTCGCGAAATTGAACGCGTCTGGCTCGATGCGCTGGCGGCCCAGCCCGAAGCATTGGCACCTTCGGCCGAACATCGCGCCGTAATTCTGGAAACTCTTTTTGAAGTCGATGCCATGCTGCGCCGGCTTCCGGAGAAAGCCGCAAATGCCTTCGTCATGGCCCAGATACACGGCATGACTTACAAGGAAATCGCTGCCGAACTGGCGGTGTCCGAACGCATGGTGAAAAAATACATGGCGCAAGCCATGCTCAACTGCGCCATGCATGAAGCCGGGATCAAGGCCGATTTCTCGGTGGACATGCCTTACGTGCTGTGCAAGTAGGCTACCAGTGCGCGCCACCGACCTTCCGCTTCCATCCTCCAATACCTCGAAGTGGGCGCCCAAGTTCGAGAGCTTGCAGCAAGCGGCCCGGTGGTTCGCCTGTTTGCGCTCAGAGGATGTAACGGATAAGGACCGCGCCGGCTGGCGCGCCTGGCATGAGCAGCACGCCGAACATCGCGAAGCCTGGAAGTACGTTGAAACGGTCAGCCAGCGTTTTGAAAATCTCCAGCCGGAAAGCGAACAACACGCTGCGGCGGCCGCCCTCAAGGCGGCGCAACGCGTGACGCGCCGCCAGGCCCTCAACATGATCGCGATCCTGGCCGGCGGTGGCATGCTCGGCTGGACCACGATTCAACACGCACCCTTGCCCGCCATGGCCTCGGGTGCGGACTACCGCACCGGCACCGGTGAAATCCGTGAAATCACTCTGGCCGACGGCACGCGCGTGTGGCTCAATACCGCCAGCGCCCTGAACGCCGACTATCGACCTTCGCTGCGCCACGTCCGCCTTGTCGCCGGCGAAGTGCTCATCGAAACGGCGCAAGACGCCGGGCGTCCCTTTGTCGTCGACACCTCGCAAGGCCGCCTGCGCGCACTGGGCACCCGCTTCACCGTGCGCCAGTTCGACGGCGCGACTTACCTGGCCGTATATGAAGGCGCGGTCGAAGTGCGCACCGCTGGCAACGACGCCACGCAGGTCGTTCAGGCCGGCGAGCAGGTGACGTTCAGCAGCGACGTCATCTCCCCGCCCATGCCGGCCGAGCGCGCTCGCAAAGCTTGGGCGCGCAATGTGCTGCTGGCCGATAACATTCCGCTCAAAGACTTGATTGAAGAACTGGCCCGCTACCGTCGCGGCCATCTGGGCGTGACGCCGGCAATTGCTGATCTGCGCGTCATGGGCACCTACCCGCTGGATGACCCGGATCGGGTGCTCGCCATGCTGGAAAGCGCCCTGCCCGTGCAAGTGCGGCGCACGCTGCCCTGGTGGGTTACCGTCGAAGCCAGACCAACCGGGCGCTAAGGAACGGGCAACGTTTCTTTCATTTTTCTTGACTGGCTGGTTCCCCTTTTTCGAGGTTCGTTCGATTCCTAAGATGAAAGTCATATCTTGTTGATCAATTTGCCGAGGAAAGAAACCCCATGCCATCCCGTTCTTCGCGTTGCTTCCGTGCCGCGCGCCAGTCCCGTTTTGTACTTCGCCCATTGCCGATAGCCGTCCATTTCGCCTGCGCAAGCCTGATGCTGGCCGCGCCGGATTTCATGTCCAGCGCCCATGCGCAGCAACAGACATCGAGCACCGCCCGCGCCTACAACATACCCGCCGGCCCGCTGACCGGTGCGCTGAATCGCCTTGCCGACGAAGCCGGTATTTTTCTCGCGGGGAATGCTCAGTTAACTGACGGCAAATCCAGCGCCGGGCTGCAAGGCCGCTACACGCTACAAGAAGCCCTGAGCAAGCTGCTCACCGGCAACGGCCTGGAGGCGGTCGCACAAGCCAATGGCAGCTATACATTGAAAGCGCTGCCGCTCATCCCCTCCAGGCCGGACGCGGTAACGCAAGTGGAGACGAGATTGCCGGAGGTCCGCGTAACGGCCAGCGCCGAGCCGCTGCCGGGATCCCGTCAATACCCCGATGAGGGCTATGTCGCGCGAGGGGCGACGGCTGGAAGCAGAGTGGAACTCCCGCTGAAAGACATTCCGCAATCCGTATCCGTAATCAATCAGGATCTCTTGCGCGATTTGGCGCCAAGCCGGATCAGCCAGATTGCCGATTATGTGGCAGGCGTCGACACCTTTGCATCCGCCGCCACGCCCTATACCAATGCCTTTTTCTTTCGCGGCTTCGGTTCGACCTCGTCGTCCACGTTCAACGGATTCCGTGACGGAGGTTTCCTCTCGGCGCAGGCGCTTGTCAATCTGGATCGCGTCGAATTTCTGAAAGGACCGTCGTCGGTGCTGTATGGAGGATCGGCCGGGCTTTCCGGGCTGGTCAATTACGTCAGCAAGAAACCCCTGTCCATCCCCTATCGCGAAGTCACTGTCGGCGCAGGCAGCTTTGGACATCGCTACACGCAACTCGACGCCACCGGCCCGGTGACCGATGACAAGCGACTGCGATATCGCCTCACCGCGTCATACGACAAGGACGGTAACCACCGCGATAACTTCGACCAGCAGGCAAGCTTTATCAGCCCCTATTTGAGCTGGGATTTAACCGATCGCACACAGTTGGACATTGAGTTGATCGGCCAAAACACACGCTTCGATGGCCGCGAAAACGTTTTCGCGAGGCATCCCGTGTCATTCCTGCTGCCGGTGGAAACCAACCTCGGTCCCGGCGGTGAAGGTGCAGATCGCCGGCGTGTCGCACGCTTCGATTTGAAGCATCGGCTTGCCAATGGGTGGACCCTGCGCCAGGGACTGTATGTCAGCAATGTCGACAAAACCAAAGATCTGAGTTTTCAGTTCCTGGGCGTCAATCCGGATGGGCTTACCGGCAGACGCCGTGTGCGCAGCGTTCCGGAAGTGGAACGCGATCGCTCGTCGCAGACCGAGTTGAGTGGAAGCTTCGCCACGGGTCCGCTCACGCATGATCTATTGGTGGGTCTTGAGTTCGGCAAGCAACGATTCGCATACGATTTCCTGGTCGCTCCGGCCACCGATGTTGATTTGTTCAACCCGCAGCCGGGCATCCAAACCGGGCCGCTGAGATTCAACGGCACGCCGACCGAGTCCGGTGCGGATACGCGCGCCATTTATGCGCAAGATTTGATCGATCTGACCGGCGGCTTCAAGCTGATGCTGGGCGGGCGATTCGATACAGTCGAGCAGTTTTCGCGTCCACGCGGCGGCGTCTCGACGCCGCAAGATCGCTTGGACGAGAACGCTTTCTCCCCGCGTGCAGGCTTGATTTATCAGCCGAATCCGGCGACATCAATTTACGCCAGCTACACCAAGTCGTTCTCGCCCCAGATGGGCCGTTCACGCACCGACGAGTCGTTCAAGCCGCAGGAAGGCGAGCAGGTGGAAGTAGGAATCAAGCATGACTTGCGGCCCGGCTTGTCGCTGTCCGCCGCAGTGTACGACTACAAGCGCCAAAACGTATTGACGGCGGACCCGGACGATGCAACCAGAACGTTCAGCATTGCTGTGGGCGAGCAACAATCACGCGGCTTCGAACTGGAGGCCATCGGTCAAGTGACGCGCGACTACAGCATCGCTGCAAGCTATGGCTACCTGGATGCGCGCGTGACCAGGGACAACCGCCTTCCGGTGGGCGACCGCTTGGCCGGCGTGCCGCGACATTCAATTGGAATTTTCAACAAGCTGCGTTTGACCGCGTTTGGGGCGCCCGCATGGAGCGCAACCCTGGGACTGATTTACGCCAGCGAGCGCGAATCCGGCGTGCCCAACAACACCGCGGCCTTCAGCAGCGCCCAGTTGCGGCTTCCCTCGTACACCAAGATCGATGCCGGACTGATCTATGAGACCAAGCGGTACACGTTCCGCCTCACCGGCACCAATTTGACCGATGAAAAGATCTACGACAGCCAAGGGTCGGTATTGCTGGCACGCGCACCCCGGGCTGTCACCACGTCGATCAGCGTGAAATTCTAAGCGCTGGCGGAGAAAGAAACGCATGCGGCCACGCCACTGGTTTCGCGTTCATAGCTGGATCGGCGTCATCGGCGGACTGTTGTTGTTCGTTCTGTGCTGGGCTGGAACCGTTGCCACGCTGTCGCACGAGATTGACTGGGTGCTTACACCGGCATCGCGCGTTCAGCCCGGCGCTGAACGCGCATCGCCGGACCGGTTGTACAACAAGGTAAAGGCTGTTTACCCGCAAGCAAGCATCGCGCGTATTCATGCGCCGCTGTATGCCCGATCTGCCGCGCAAGTGATCGTGGATTTTCCCAACCAGCGTTCGGTCCGGGTGTACCTGGACCCTTACACGGCGGAAGTGCTGGGCAGCAGCAGTTACTTCAGCGTGCAGCGTTTCTTTCGCAGTTTTCACATCAGCCTGTTCAACAATCAGTGGGGACTTTATCTGGTCTGGCTATTGTCCATTCCACTGCTCGTTTCGATGATAGCGCCGCTGGTGTTTTACAAACGCTGGTGGAGCCGGTTCTTCGACCTGAAAACCGGCCGGGGTTCGCGCGTGTTCTGGAGCAATGCGCACAAACTCACCGGATTGTGGAGTTTGTGGTTTGTGCTGGTTATCGCAGTAACGGGGGTCTGGTTCCTGTTCGAAGCCATTCGTTACGACTTGATCGACGGCAAGATCGCGTGGGCTAACGAGGGCAAGTCGGCAGTGAACGAGCTTCCTCTCCTGCCTCCCGGCCCCGCTCTTTCGCTTAAGGACTTGCTGGCGCGCGTCCAGCAGGAGCGGCCCGAACTGGAGATCAAGACGCTTGGTTTCGGTCGTGGCGGGTATTTCTATGTCGACGGCCAGGCCGGCCATTTGCTGGTGCGTGATCGTGCCAACAAGCTCTACTTCGATGCCAGCAATGGCGTGGTGATTTACAACCAGCGCGCCGCCGACCTTTCCGCTTACTGGCGCTGGTCTGACAGCGCCGACCCGCTGCATTTCGGCGACTTCGGCGGGCTGCCGAGCAAACTTATCTGGTTCGTGTTCGGGCTGGGATTATCCGGTATGTGTCTAACGGGTACGTACCTGCATGTGCAACGGCTCGGCAAGGAAGCCGGCGGGCGTGAACGGGCACGCTGGCCGGGCACCACAGCGGCGATGATTGCGTCTCTTCTTGTATTGGCCGGATCGATGCATGGCGGCTGGCAAGAGATCAAGGACTATGGACCGGTGGTGAACGGCTCGCAGCAATGGCCAGACGTGCCGCCGGCGGTCACCGTTTTCATCGCCGCCTGGGTACTGCTTACCCTTGGCATCCTGGGATATTGGGTATGGATGTTGTGGCGGTCAAATCGGCCTGTGAATTGATTTCTTCCATGATTGTCGTGGTGGCTGGGAAACCAGTTATGCCCTGCTTCTAGAAAATCAAGCTTACTCAATCCTCCTTGCCTCCCATGTGGGACTGCAGATAGTTCGGCAGACCGACATCCTTGATCAGGCTCTGCTGGGTTTCCAGCCAGTCGATGGAACCCTCGCATTGCTCCAGCAAGTCTTCCAACAAATCCCGGCTGACATAGTCCTGCGTGGTCTCGCATTGGGCGATCGCCTGGACCAGCAATGGGCGATGGCTTCGTTCGTACTGGAGGTCGCCGTCCAGGCATTCCGCCGGATCTTCGCCGACCAGCAGCTTGCCCAGATCCTGCAGATTGGGCAAGCCTTCCAGGAAAAGGACACGCTCAATGATCTTGTCCGCCTCTTTCATGACCCGGATGGATTGCTTGTACTCGTAGTGATCGAGTTTCTCCAGTCCCCAGTTTCTGAACATGCGGGCATGGAGAAAATACTGACTGATCGCCGTGAGTTCGTTTTTTAGCACCTTGTTGAGCAAGGTCACTATTGTCGGATCGCCTTTCATCTGTTTCTCTCCTGGAGGTTAAGTCGGGGAGCCCGGTTTCATTTGACTTTGCTGGTAATTTTGCAGACCCACGAAACCAATCAGACGAAGCTGTTGCTCGAGCCAGTAGGCGTGGTCCATCTCGGTATCTTCCAACTGAGAAGTGAGCATGTCGCGGGTGACATAGTCCTGTGCGGTTTCGCAGGAGGCAATGGCTTTCTTCAATTCCCCGACCACATGGTATTCGACGTTCAGATCCGACTGCAGCATCTCCGGCACCGTCGTGCCAACCTTCAGCGCACTTCGTTTGCCAAGATCTGGCGTGCCGTCCAGAAACAGTATGCGCTGGATGAGCGCACGCGCATGCTGACGCTCATGGTCCGATTCGTGCAGGCTCTTTTCGGCAAGATGAGAAAATCCGAAGTTGGCATACATCTCGCCATGAAGCAAATACTGATCAACGGCGGTCAGTTCACCTGCCAGCAATCCGTTCAGAATGTCGATGATTCTCTTATCGCCCTGCATGGCTGCTCCTTGAATGAACTTGCAAGGCATGAGCGTCGCATGCGGCTGGTGCCGCGTCAAGCCGTCATGCTCATTTCGTTCTTGATTCTCATTCATTGCGGAGCGTATGGGAGTTTTGCGTATAGCTTCATCCCTTACCGTTCGGCAATGCGATCAACGCAGCCGCGGTACTACCTGTATTCTCCACATAGGCGGATAGGCTTCCGTGGATGCGCAACACTGTCGGCTGTGGGACAGCGTGCGAATCACGTCAACCCGCCACGAATGTATTCAGGAGGCGCATTTTCGGGATTGCCGGAACTCTGCCTTACGGCACCGATTCGGCAGTCTGCGCCAAGTAAGATTGGCGCAAACCGGCCATTACACTTTTTCTGGTTTTTGCGAGCGGATATTGAAAGCAAAACCTAAAGCAATCACAAGTACGACGATCATCTGCGCAATCAAAGTTTGCTGGGAAGGATAAAGGCCCAAAAGGTCAATGCGTGGCATAGAAACAGGCGTCACATCCAGCAGGCCGGCTTCCTGCAAAGCCGCCACTCCCTTACCGATCAACACCACGGAGAGAACTGCAATCAATGCTGAGCTGGCGCCAAAGAACTTGGCAATCGGCAAGCGTGCAGTTGTATACAACATAGCGACCGCAATTACTGCAAGAATCACTATTCCGGTCACCAATCCGGCGAACAAATAAAATCCATTGCGTTCCGTCCATAGTGCGGCAAAGAACAATATCGTCTCGAATACTTCGCGGTACACGGTAACGAAAGACAGAACGAACAGTACGCTGAGCGAACGCTTGTTCAATGCATGGGTAAGCTTTTGTTTTACATAGGCCTGCCAACGTCCGGCCAGACTTTTCTGGTGCATCCATATGCCGACGGTCAAGAGTACTATCGCTGCAAAGATGGCGGCAAAACCTTCAGTGATTTCGCGGCTGGCTCCACTGACATCCACCAAATAAGTGGCGATCGCCCACGTCGCGCCGCCCGCTGCAAGCGCACTCATCCAACCGGCGTGAACATAAGGTAAAGCGTCGCGCCGATCCGCTTTCTTCAGGAAAGCAATCATTGCGATCACGATCAATAGCGCTTCCAGCCCTTCCCGCAAGAGAATCGTCAGCGCACTTAGAAATGCTGTCACCGGATCGCTTTCCGCCGCACTAAGCGTGTCTTGCGCTTGCGACAAAAACGACTGCAGTTGCTGCTCGGCATTCCGGGCTTTTTCAACGTTGTCTTCATTGATAGAGGCACGATAAATGCCCATTGTTCTTTCAATGTTCTCGAACAATGCATGATTCTTGACGGCCAGCCGCGGTTCCACGGGTTCAAAGCCGTCCAGATACGCTGAGATGGCAAGCGCTGACGCGCGGGTGTTATCGCCTTTCTCAACGGCCGCAAGGCTTTCGCGCAGTCTTGTTTTAGCCAACGAGAGCGGATCGCTCCTTGTACCGGCCAACGCCTCCGGATGACTTCTCAGATATGACAATACCCCGCGCGCAGCGTCCGGCCCCACCTGCCTGGCGAGCGCGGCTTCCGATGCTTGCGTTAACGCGCTGATTTCAGGCACGGCGGCATGCAGTGATTTATCCGACTTCCAAAATTTTTCGCCAAGTTGCCGGTCATCGTCGGTATAAGCCAGCGTAGACGCGAAAAAGGCAAGAGACCAACGGTCGTCTTCGGACAATGTCGCGAAACTCAGCATTGCCGTGCCCTCTACCCCTCGCGTCGTGGTCTGGTAAAGCGAAAAGACGCTGCGCTCGCTGGCGCGCTCACGATCCGCAAAGGCAATCGGCGGCGGATTCAGTACGGCAGCCAAGGGGCCGTCGGCTTTACCTTGCACGCCATGACAGCTGGCGCATTGCGCCTGATAGAGTCGCGAGCCATGTTTAAGATCCGGTGTTTTTGCAGGTGCCAGGGGAATCGGATAGGCTGCCAATAAAGCGCTTGCCAGTCCCCTTGCCTGTTCGGCTACCAAATCGACTGATGCTTTATCGGCGATAAACTTTCGCAATCCACCGGCATCTTGAGCCAGCTTTGCCTTGGCAGTGGTCTCGGGCAAATCGCGAATCTGGCGTTCCGCGGTTTGCGAGAACTCCAGCATCTCGGCATATTCGTCATCGCTGATGACTTGCCCATTCTTCACCGCACCGGAATAGTCAACCGCGACGTAATCCAGCATTTGCCAGATTTGCTTTGCCTTGTTCTCCGTGTCCTTATCCATCGCCAATGCGGGAGAGCCGGATGAGATCAAGGACAAAAGCAAAACCGTCGTCCGAAAAAATACAATTAATCCTGGCTTCATAAAATACATTCAAAAATATTGGTGACTAAAGGTAAGGTGATGTCTGCCATCTGGCGCAAAGAGGGAATTCAATCGATGCCCAACGACCATGTCATTGAAGGTCCGGCACAATTTTTATCATCGACATGATTCAAGCCTGCATCCTCAAATAGGCTATTGCCAAGTGCCTTAGCCGAAGGGTTGCCCTATGTTTCGTTGTCAGCGTTGTGCGATCACTTCGCCTGCGGATCGGTGACGAAACCGATTTTGCTCAAACCACCCGTTTGCGCAGCAGCCATCACTTGCGCGACTTTTTCATATTGCGTGGTGCGCTCGACGCGCAGATGCAGTTCCGGTTGCGGTTTGCCC
>MESE01000018.1 GCA_001770855.1 Burkholderiales bacterium RIFCSPLOWO2_02_FULL_57_36 | reverse complement strand
CCGTTACGCAGGCGAAGGGCATGCCCTTCGAAACCCCTGCTGCACCATCCCGCTACGCCCAAAGGAAGTCCCCTTGGGGGACGGCCGCCAAATGACCTAACTTATTGCTACGCGGACCCTTAGTCGCCATCCTGCTTTGTTGCCTTAACTAGAAACTCCGTCAATTCCTCTGAATTTTTAAGGATGATGAGTCCTGCAATGAACCAAATTGGTCCAGATAGTTGCTGTTGGACGATACCCTCCCATAGCGCAAGCCTCAACCACTCAGGAGCCCGTACGGCGCTTAGAAGGCTTGCAGCCGCTACATTTGCAAACCACATGAGCCCGAAGATGATTCCGACGAGACCAAAGAATCGAATCAGAACTAGTGCGTTGTTATATGCTCGATGCATGATGCCCTTTTATGTGTGCTAATGTTTAAATTGACAGGCGCGCTTGCGTGACCGAGTCGAACGCAATGTTAAGTAGATGCATTCCATCTCTATCTCCTTTGTTTACGCTTCACGTCCTGAAGAACGCGCTGAATATGTGCGCGCCATACAGCATCAGACAACAAATAGCGCCAAAGACCAAAGCACACAGTTCCCATCGCGAGTAGGAACAAGGCAGGAAAGAGTTCGTCGTTCGCGAGAAACCAACCTCCAGCAGCAATGCAACCGATCGAACTAAGCAGCATTCCGAGAGCGTGGGAAGCGTGCCAATTTGTCCGGTCTACCCACGCGGCCCGAAACGTTTCGGAAATATCGTGAAAGAGTTGCATGGTCCTTGGTCTACTTAACTGCGATTCATAGGGCATTGTCTTGACCAATAAAACGACGTGCCGAGGGAAATGCATGGTGCGTATCCTGCCATGAACAAGTTGCCATAGCAACACGAGATTTTCCGCGCCGCTCATCTCCGTATCAGCCGCTTCGGCACTAATACCGCGATTGATCTCCACGGCCCCCGGCACTGTATGCATGAAACAATATGAGACGTATGAAACGTCATCGCTTTGCCCTGCCCATGGTCCCGTAAAATATTCTTGACCTTCCAATAGTGGCAAAGCCTACAGTGATTGCACCATCACTTATTGAAGGAGATTCACCATGGTCGAACTGCATGTCGAAGGCATGAACTGCAATCACTGCGTCAGCAAGATTACGAAGGCGATCAGGGATATCGATGCTACTGCGAAAGTGGACGTGGATTTGAAAATCCGGAAGGTGCGCGTTGAATCAACGGCGGATTTGGCGGATATCAGGTTTGCAGTGGTTGATGCGGGCTATCTGGTGGCGGATAGCTCGGCGGCGTAAGCGGCTTCCTCGAAGCGAAACCTCTGCACCGTCATTCCGAATCTAATGAGGAATCTCATCCGTCAATCGTAATGGATGCGTTTGAGATTCCTCGTCGCTTCGCTCGCCGGAATGACGGTGTCGTTTTACGGTGATGCCGACAGCCGACACACTGTATTCACCTTGTCCTCTTTAATTTTCTTCCTGCTGCTTGTCATGCAAAACATCAAGCACGCATCGTCCTTGCCGCTCTTCGATCCGACGCAGTACCCGGCGCCCGGATCGTGAACCAATACACCCACACCAATATGATCGCCTGCAGCGGCGCACGGATCAGCAGATAGACCGGCCCCCATGCATGGCCGCCCATTGGAACGTGATTGAACACGGCGTAGACATTGACCGGGAAGAACAGCACCAGCACCAGGGCGGCGGACAATCCCGCGAGCCGTCGGAATCTCGGAATGAAAAAACCGATTGCAATCGCAAACTCCAGGAATCCGGAAAGATAGACAAGCAACTCGCGCTCAGGCACCCACGACGGCAGCATTTGCACCATGGGACCAGTCTGCGCGAAGTGGCCTATGCCCGTGAATATGAACAGGATGCCCAAGCCCAGCGCCGCCGCATTGCGAAGATCGAATCTGTAGCGGGTGAAACCATTGAAGGCCGCAGCGAGGACAGCCGGCGCCAGCATCAATGCCAGCATGACGATTGGAGTGACCATGATATGACCCTTTCATGTTGCGAATAAAGGTCAGCTTATCAAGGCATCCGTCCGATGCAGAGCGGAATGCGACAAAATGCATGAATGCGCCGTCGAACTGCATCTACATGACGCGGATTGCATGCGAATTCCAGCGCGGAATTCCAATCACCTCCGGATTTGCGATCGGTGAATAAAGTGTCTGGGCTTAGGGCTCGCGCAGGAATAAGTTAGCCAATTTTGCTGGCCTTACCGGGCGCACTACAGTTGTCCGTCGCTAGACCACTACAGTGCTCGCACTGCGTCGGCATCCTCTCCCTCGATCCCTCTCCACTTGTGGAGAGGGAAGCTATTTGCACCCTTCTCCCTCTGGGAGAAGGGATGGGGAAGAGGGAATGCGCCTTGCGGGAGTATCGCCTTGCAAGGCGATACCGTTACGCAGGCGAAGGGCATGCCCTTCGAAACCCCTGCTGCACCATCCCGCTACGCCCAAAGGAAGTCCCCTTGGGGGACGGCCGCCAAATTACCTAACTTATTCCTGCGCGGGCCCTTAGGCGGATTCCCCTCACTACGATTTCCTTCCCGTAACGATATGTGCTGGGGAATCAAAGACAACCATTCCGTCAGCAGTGACATACGGTGCGAGAACGGGTTCGGCTTCCTCCAGCATGCGCGCGATCTGCTCCTCGGCCAGGAAGACACCCATCACGGGTAGCCACCCCCTGAGATCAGCCTCGACCATGACGCGAACACTGGGGAAGTGCGCTGTGCCATGTTCCGAAGTCACTTCGACCGATGAGACCCCCGCGCCCGAAAACAACGCGGCGAGCTCGCTCCGATCGCCGAGCACAAATGGCGCACGCAGCGCATCCGCCGCTTGCCGACCGGCGACACGTTCAAGCAGCGCCACTTCGGCCGCATAGGCAGGCGTGTTATCGAGAGAATCCCAGACTGCGACTGCCAAGCGGCCGCGGGGAGTCAACACCCGTAACATCTCGCGCAGGGCTTGGGCGCGGTCCGTGAAGAACATGAGTCCGAACTGGCTTACAACGGCGTCGAACGAATCATCCGGAAAGGGTAGCGACTCGGCCACACCTTGATGCCAATCGACTGCGGGCGTAAGCTCTTTGGCCACGCTCAGCATTCCAATGTTTGGGTCCAGCCCGGCGACGGACCCGGTCGGTCCGGTGCGCGAAGCAGCTTCCCGCGCCAGGACTCCGGTACCGCACGCAACATCGAGTACGCGTTGACCGGGCCGGATTTGCGCGGCATCTGCAACTTTGGGAGCCCATTCCCCAAAGAGCGACGACACGAACAATGCCTCGTAAGCCTTCGCGGCATCAATCTGCGCTTGCAACATGGGTTCGCTCATCATCGTTCTCCTCAAGCTACTCGGCATCAACGTATGCCAGCCATCAATGGAGTGGCTGCCTCTCGATCAGAGAGAGGCGCTATGTTTGCTGCCTGTATTGCCTCACTATGTACCGCACTTTCGCAAGTCGCAATCGTGCGAACGTCTTGCAAGAACCGGCATTTGACATGCATCAAACTGGAAATGAACACCGAGGCTATCGAGTCGCCGGAGTACCTGAAAGGTATATCTAAGGAAAGATGTGATTGCGGCACATCAGTGCGTCATGTGTTCATCACATTCGTGATTCGACTCCTCCGCCAATCCGACCAGGATCGGACAGTCCGGCCGATGGTCGCCCGAACAGGTGTGTGCGAGCTGGCTCAGCGTGTCGCGCATTTCAGTCAATTCGACGATCCGCTTCTGCAGGTCCGCCACATGCGCTTGCGCGATTGCCTTGACGTCCGCGCTGGCGCGCTCCGAATCTTCCCACAGCGACAGCAGCTCGCGAATTTGCTCAAGCGAAAATCCCAGCTTGCGCGCACGTTTGATGAACCGCAGCGTATGCAGATCATTTTCGCCATAGGTCCGATATCCGGCATCGGTACGCCGGCTTTGTTTGATCAAGCCGATGCTTTCGTAGTACCGAATCATCTTGGCGGAAATGCCGCTCGCACCGGATGCCTGTCCGATATTCATCATGCCGGTTTCCTTTCCTGTACCAAGGCTGTCGCAGTCTGAGCCCGAGTTCCGGTAACCGGCTTCCATCGCTTCAGCAGCAGCGCGTTGCTGATCACGCTGACCGAGCTGAATGCCATCGCGGCGCCGGCCAGCACGGGACTGAGCATGCCGAAAGCGGCCAGCGGTATGCCGATCAGGTTGTAGATAAAGGCCCAGAACAGGTTCTGCTGGATCTTGCGATAGGTTCTGCGTGAAATGTCGATTGCATCTGCAACCAGCGCCGGATCGCCGCGCATCAGCGTCACACCGGCGGCATGCATCGCCACGTCGGTTCCGGTCGACATTGCAATGCCGACATCGGCGGCAGCGAGCGCGGGGGCATCGTTGATGCCGTCGCCGATCATCGCGACGATCTGCTTCGCTCGTTTGAGTTCGGCCACCTTGTCGGCCTTGTCCCCGGGCAGCACCTCGGCGACGATTTGCCTGATGCCGAGTATCTTGCCGACCGCTTCCGCGCTCCCTCGGTTGTCGCCGGTGAGAAGCACCGTGTGGATGCCAAGCTGATGCAGGCGCTCGACCGCGGTTTTTGCACTGGCCTTGACTTGATCGCCGAACGCGATCAGGCCGAGCAGTCTATTGGCCACACCGACTTCGGCCAGCCATGAAATCGTGTTGCCGGACCGCTCAAGCGCTTCCGCTCGCTGACGCAAAGGCGCAAGATCGATTGCCAGTTCATTCATCAGGCGCGTACTGCCCAGCCTCAAGTCCATCCCGCTGACTGTTGCTGCAAGACCGCGGCCCGGCAATGCTTTCAATTCCGCCGCCGGAAGCGTGGCGACTTCCTGAGTCTCGGCGCTGTCCAGCACGGCACGCGCCAGCGGATGCTCGCTGCCCTGCTGTATCGACGCGGCCAATTGCAGCAGATCGCGATTATCCATCCCGAATGCAGTCAGATCCGTGACCGTCGGCTTGCCTTCGGTGAGCGTTCCGGTCTTGTCGAACACCACGGTCGTGACGCTATGTGCGACTTCCAGCGCTTCGGCGTCCTTGATCAGGATGCCGATCCTGGCGCCGATGCCGGTGCCCACCATGATCGCGGCCGGCGTCGCCAGGCCCAACGCGCAAGGACATGCAATGACCAGTACCGTGACCGCGTTGATGATGGCGACTTCGATACTTGCTCCCGCCATCCACCACCCGAAGAAGGTGACCGACGCGATGACCAGAACCACCGGCACGAATACCGCGCTCACTTTATCGACCAGGCGCTGGATCGGCGCTTTTGCGGACTGCGCGCTTTCGACCAGACGAATGATGCGCGACAGCGTGGTCTCCGCGCCGATCGCGTCGGTACGCGCGACCAGCAAACCGTCTCCGTTGATCGCGCCGCCGGTGACTTTGTCATCCTTGTGCTTTGCCACCGGCAGGCTTTCACCGGTAATCAACGATTCATCGACATGGCTTGCGCCTTCCACAATGATGCCGTCGACCGGAATGCGTTCGCCCGGACGGATCACGACCAGGTCGCCCAGCTTCACCTGCTCGATCGCGATGTCGCTGTCGACCCCGTCCCTGCGCACGCGCGCAAAATCCGGACGCAAGACTTGCAACGCACGAATCGCCGAGGCGGTTTGCCGTTTGGCCCGCGCCTCCAGCCATTTCCCGAGCAGCACCAGCGTGATGACCACCGCCGACGCTTCGAAATAGAGATGCGCCATCGCGCCCTGGCCGCTGACCAATAATTGATAAACGCTCAAGCCGTATGCAGCGCTGGTGCCGATCGCGACCAGCAAGTCCATGTTGCCGGCGCCCGCCTTTACCGCCTTCCATCCGGCTTTGTAAAAACGCGCGCCGAGCCAGAACTGCACCGGAGTAGCCAGCAGCATTTGCAGCCATCCCGGCAGCATGGTGTGTCCGCCGGCCAGTTCGATCACCATCGGGACTGTCAAGGGCAGCGACAACAGGGCGGCGAATATCACCGCGCGTCCGCCATTGTCTTTTTGCGCTTCGGCGTCCGCGGCGCTGCCGCTGTCCGGACGCCGCAGCGTTGCGTGATAGCCAGCTTTTTCCATTGCATTCAGGACCGCTTGGATGTCGAGGCCGCGGTTCGCTTTGACTCTGGCACTTTCCGTCGCCAGATTGACGGAAGCATCGGTCACGCCGCCCACCTTCGATAACGCCTTTTCAACCCGGGCGACACAGGAAGCGCAGGTCATGCCTTCGATATTGAAATTCAATTCTTCCTGGGCAACGCTGTAGCCGGCCTTTTCGACCGCTGACTGCAACTGATCAAAGCCGACCGACGCATCGGCGACCACGGTGGCGGATTCGGTGCCGAGATTGACGCTGGCCTGGCTGACGCCGGGGATCTTGGCAAGCGCCTTTTCAACCCGCATCACGCAGGATGCGCAAGTCATGCCTTCGATACCTATCGACATTTCATGCGGCGAACTTTCTGTTTCGGCAACGGCAAGCGCAGTACTCATGGTGTTATTCCTTGAATGGCAACAATGGGAGCAGTATCGACATTCCAATGATGGGAAGGTCAAGGCGTTTTTACAATGGATTTTTAATATTTCTTTTATACCGGTGCAATTTGTTCAATTTATACGTTGACCTT
Source organism: Burkholderiales bacterium RIFCSPLOWO2_02_FULL_57_36 (assembly GCA_001770855.1). GTDB lineage: Bacteria > Pseudomonadota > Gammaproteobacteria > Burkholderiales > Burkholderiaceae_D > MESE01. Next base: position 87,628 of record MESE01000018.1, on the reverse strand, counting down.
AGCCTTCACTATAAGGTTTAAACTGGTCTTTTCATTGGACCATTGGGCTGAAGCGCCATGTTAACCATAGGAAAAATTGCCGCTGATGTCGGCATCAGCACGAACGCCCTTCGTTTTTACGAGCGCGAAGGCTTGATTCACCCGGTGTCGAAAAGCGACAGCGGCTATCGTCTTTACGACGACGCTGCCGCGGTCCGGCTGCATTTCATCCGGCATGCCCAGCACTGCGGTTTCACATTGCTAGAAATCCGGGAACTCCTGGCTCTGCGTGAACAGGACTCAGCTTGTTGCAGCGACGTTCGGCGTCTGGTGGTCGAAAAAAAATTGCAGCTTGAGGCCAAAATCAAGGCGATGAAAGCGATGTCAAAGGCGCTCGACATCCTCATCGCGGATTGCCCAGATGCAGGCTGGCCCGCAAACGAATGTCCGATTTTAGGCGCTTTCGACCAAGTCAATGGAGGACAGAAACCTTGAATGTAGAACTGTTTTATACCGAAGGCTGCAGCAGGTGCGCCGCGGCACGGGAGGGGTTGAAGGCGGCAGCGCTGGAGGCTGTACCCGACACGACCTGGCGCGAAATCGACGCAATAAAGGAACTCGACTACGCGGTCGAGCTCGGTGTGTTGACATTACCGGCGGTGGCCATCAATGGCGCGCTGGTATTTTCGTCGCTACCGACACCGGCACAATTGGCTCGGGAATTGCAGCAGCGCCTCGACCTGGAGCGGCCTGATGGAGATTGATGCCTTGCGCCAGGCGGTCGAACAGGCAGGCTTCGCTTCCGCAGGCGTCGGTTTTCTTGCCGGCTTGCTGTTCAGCCTCAATCCTGTTGCCGTGGCGGCAATTCCGGTATCACTGGCGTATGTGACGCGGGCACGGGAGAAGCGCACCGCAGTGCTGTTCGGCGCCATGTTCATTCTCGGCCTGATTGTCACGCATGTGGTGCTGGGGTTCGCTGCGGGGCTCGGCGGGTTGTGGGTGGAGCGACTGCTTGGACGCTACTGGGGCGTAGTCCTCGGTCCGTTGCTGATTCTGTTGGGACTGCTATGGCCGGGGTGGATAAAGCTGCCGCTTCCCGCCGCGGCCTTTCGTGCCAAACGGGTTACCGGCATGTGGGGCGCGTTTGCGCTGGGCGTACCGTTTTCCGTCGCGATCTGCCCTGTTTGCACTCCTGCGCTGGTGGTCTTGATCGGTGCGATCGCGGGTATCGGTTCGCCGATGCTGGGAGTCGTCGTATTGCTGGCCTTCGCGCTGGGCCGTTCGGTTCCGATTGCGTTGGGTGCGGGAGCAATCGGCTGGCTGGAAGGCTTGAAGCCGCTGGCGCGGTACCAGCACATGTTCGAGACCGCCGGCGGCATCGCGTTGGTCGCCACCGGTTTGTACATGTTGAACGCATTCTTCTTTGTCGTTCCGGCGCTGGCCGGTTAGCTTATTTGGAATCGCCATGGGCAAAAGAAAATGCAGTCTGGAAGACGACGTACGGGCAGTGTTCGAACGCGCCTGTGTTGAGCAGGATTTTCAATTGGCGGAACATCTTTTGCAAGCGCTCGAAACACTTGCGGAACGCGACGGACATGACGAAAAATTGAAGCAAACCTACATGATGATGGCTTCGTCGCTTCATAAGAATCATTGATCTTGAGACCTTCCGCTATCCAGGGAATGTAAGCCTATGCCGAACACCGTTCCGGAGTCCGTGCTGACCTGTCCGCAATGCGGCTTTGCCCGGCGAGAGATCATGCCTGTGGACGCGTGCCAGTTCTACTACGAGTGCGAAAATTGCAAAGCGATACTGCGTCCGAAAGCCGGCGACTGCTGCGTATTTTGCTCTTACGGTTCGATGAAATGCCCTCCGGTTCAAATGCAGCAAGATTGCTGTGGCTGAGCCGTCCTTGTACGAGCTCGTCTATAAATATCGAGCTGGAATAGGCGAAGATGGGGGACAAGATCTAAATCCGGGCATAAAAACGTCGCTCGCATCACCCAACATGGAAATTGCGCATCATGCCGCTGTCTTCGTGTTCCAGATTGTGGCAGTGATACATGAACAGGCCGGGCTCCGTTGGTGTGAACGCCAGTCGTATGCTCTCGCCGGACAGGATCATGAAGGTATCATTGAATCCCGCCGAAACGATCCCTTCACGCAGATCGTCCGCCGCCTCGCCACCCACGCGTTCAAGGATACGGAAGCGCACGCCGTGCACATGCATCGGATGCGGCATCGCCATTCCCGGCCCATCGTTGGTAAACGTCCAGCTCACCGGTTTGCCGAGCGGCATCCGCTCATCGTCAGCAAACCCGGTCATGTCAAAGGATCGGCCGTTCATGAAACCCTGCATGCGGCGGAAGGAGAGCTGGGTCCGCAGTTCAACGACAGGATCTGTGCCGGTCGATGTGGCAACTGCCGGCAGAACCAATGATCCACCGCGTACACGTGATCCTGACCCGACGGTAAAACGGGCAACCGAAAGTTCTCATCCCTGGTCACCGCCCATCATTCCACCCATACCGCCCATCATGCCACCCATCATCCCGCCACCCATACCCCCGCCCATCATGCCGGACCTCACTGAGAACGCACCGCTAACGAGTGCAATCTCCGTCCCGCTGCGACGCTCGCCAAAGTCTTCCAGCAGCTCGACGCGTTCGAACGGCGCGAGCGTTACATAGGGCACCACTTTCGGCCCCTCGTCGGACGAGAGTAACCCGTTATCGGTGGCGATCACCCGCATCGGCCTGCCATCGGACCAGGCAAGCTTGTAGATCCGGGCATTGGAAACATTGGCAAGCCGCAAGCGATAAGGCCTCCGCGCCACCTTGAACGCAGCATCGGGCTTGCCGTTTACCAGCACCCTGTTGCCGAATACGCCGTTCATGCGATCCATCATCATGCGCCGGAACATAAACTGGTTATCTGCACCTGCCTGACGGTCCTGTATCGCGAGCGCGAGTTCATGCTCGACGGCCGGCAAACCGCGGTCCCGCTCATCCGGTTCACGCACGACCAGCAATCCCGCGAGACCGTAGTACACCTGCGCGCCTGACATGCCGTGCGGATGCGGATGGTACAGATAGGTGCCGGCGGGATTGCGCACGGTAAACTCGTAGACGTACTCGCCGCCCGCTTCTACTGCAAAACGAGGGTGACCGTCCGCTTCCTCGGGCACCAGCATCCCGTGCCAGTGAACGATCGATGGACCTTTCATACGATTGCGGAAATGGATTCTTACCCGTTCGCCGCGTTTCAGTTCGAGCGTCGGCCCGAAAGCGCCGCCCGTGGGCTTGACCGCATCGGTGCGGCCGCGCATCACGGTGGCGCCGTAACGCAGCACTCGCGTCCGCGTTCCTTTCCAGAGCGGGACGCTGCCCGCCTCGGCAGTCAGCCGCAGCACCAGGTCGGCATCGTCGCCAAGAGCGTAGCGAGCAGGGAGTGGCGCAGCCAGTGCCGCTGCTGTTGCACCAAGAAACCGTCTGCGTGTCAGCATGATTCAGTTTTCCTATGTCTGGTTGTCAGTCAGGCTAAAGAATCCCATAAACAAAGAACCAATTCAAACCGCCTCACTTCAAAGAGATTGCCCCTTGTCGGCAATTTGTTTCCAGCTCTTTCCTTCATCCGGGCTTATGTACACGCTGCGTTGATATGTCGCTATCGCATACTCGTTCCGCTTTACCGGATTCTGGGTGATATAGGCCACCGCATCATTTTCCATCGCCGGCAAAACCACGTTGTCGACTTGTTTGCCATCCAGATCGAAACGGCGTAACGCAGGCTGTCCGTTGGCCGTGCTGAACCAGAGATGTTGTCCGTTCAAGTCAAAAAATGTTCCCGCGATTTCGCCATCGGCGATTTTCTGAAATGTCTCGCCGGCATCCCGCGACAGGTACAGCCCTTTTTCCGCACCCGCTGCAACGGCCTTCGGGTCCGATGGATGGACAGCCAGACTTCGTGGATAGTTCTCCAGACCTTTTGCCGTGGCCCGCTGCCATGAGAAGCCGTCATTGACAGTGAAATAAATTCCCGGCTTCTTCATTTTGGAGTTTGAATTGGCGCTTACGACATAAATGGCGCCGGTTTCGTAGCCGGTCCCGAGTATATGAAAATCCGACTCCCCTTCCATGCCCAGCTTTTGCCAGGTTTGGCCGCCGTCGGTGCTCTTGATCAGTCCGAAAGGATTGACCAAGCCCGATCCCTGTGCCGGATGACCGCTGCTATAGATCGCATTTTGGGTAGCCGAAAAACCCATGTAGTCATGTTGCGGCCCCGGCGCCTTCGACCAGCCGGAGCCGTCAAACACGGCCAATCCATGATGACTTGGAATCAGGATTTTGCTGCCGTCCGGGTTATATGACAGTCCATGAACGTGTACCAGTTCGACCTTTTCCTTTTTGATAGCAGATGGGTTGGCTGCCGGTGCCTGAGAAACAGCGGCCGGGCTTGCAGGCGCTTCCGGCGTCTTGTCGCAGCCGGCTGAAAACGCGCCGGCAAGTGCCGCGCTGGCGACCAGCGTGAGCGTTTTGAAGCGTGTCGTCATTTTCATCATTTAAACCTTTCGAAAAAACGTTGATGTGCTCCATCCGCCAGTGGATGTTGGATACACCCGCTGAATTATTCGCATAGCGCGCCGCGGTGGAATCACCACAGTCTATTAGGAGGCGTGCTGAGCGCTTCCACATTCTTTCTACCTGCACTAAAAGCTTGCAAAAATTTTCGGACTGGATGAAGTGCTCAGATAGTAAACGTGGATCGGTCCTTTTTTATTTCCGGGCATGCCCGGCGCTCCGACCGGCATGCCCGGAACAGACAATCCTTTAAGCGGAAGGCGCTCTGTCAATACGCGCTTGATGTGTTCGGCTGGAATAAGGCCCTCGAACACGTAACCGTTGATCGTGGCGGTATGGCAGCCTTCCAGTTTTTCAGGAACGCTGTACTTTTGTTTCACGGATGCCATGTCATTGGTATTAATCATCTTTACTTCAAAGCCGTTTGTCTTGAGATGTTCAGCATAGACATCGCAGCAGCCGCAGTGCGGATTCTTATACAAATTTACCGGGATCCCCGCAGCAAGTGCCGGCAGCTGCGTACCCACGAGTAATGTCATAAAGATCGTTTTTTTCCAGGTTTTCATCATCGTTCTCCTTGGTCATTATTGATCCGGCACGATGAAGTCTCTATTTCATCGTGCCCATTTCTCACCCTCAGCCCTCTGGGAGAGGGCCGGGGGTGGAGCAGGGGTTTCGGACGATATATCGTCCGCCTGCGTAACGGTCCTGGCCTGCAGGCCAGGACGCGCACTGCAAGTGAGGGGATGCGGCTCCATACTTATTCGTGCCACATCAATAGTTGTGAAATGAAGCGTTACATCGTCTCCACAAAAAGGCTCATTGCGCCTCGGGCGGAAAAGGCTGACGCCGGCTTTCTTCGCGCTGGATACGCCTTTGCTCCGGAGTCCATAGTGTTTTCAGGTAAGTAATGACGGCCCGTATTTCGCCTGGTGCCAGCGTCTGTCCATATGCAGGCATGGTCTGTCGCTTCGTCTTGTTGAAAGGATCGCGCCAGCCGTCCCGAATGATGCGATACAGCATGCCATCAGCATGTTTCCAGGTATGGCCTTCCGGCCCGTGCGGCGGCGGCGGCAATTCACCTTGTGCGTCACGCTGTTGCCAGCCAGGCTTGCCTTCGCCTTTTGCACCGTGACACGATGCACAATACTGCTGGTAGATCAGGCGGCCAGCGCCGATTCGCTGCTGGTTCGCCGACGACGGGGGCGGTTTGGCGGCGTGCGTCAGTGCCGCCACGCTGAGCAACCCGGCAACCACGCCAAGCGGGATGCTATGCATCGACTTTCTCCCATGTTTCGCCGCGATCGCGGCTGAGGAACAAGCTGCCATTGGCACCGGCATACAACACACCCGAAGGCGCGGCAGTCAACGCGGTAATAACAGAGGCCGGCGACTTCATGCTCGTCCATTGCTCTCCGCCATCAGCGCTGACAAAAAGTCCTTTCGCGGTACCCGCGTAGACGCGCTGCGGCTCATCCGGATCGTAGGCCACAGACTCGACCTTGCCGACCAGTTCGCCAGCTTTATGCCAGCCGCAGAAACAATCCATCGAACGGCGTACACCTTCGGAAGTGGCGGCAAAGAGCCAGCCTGTCTCCATGCTGCCGGGCATGTTGGAATGGACGAAGTGCAAGATTTTCTCGCGCGGTCCCCGATCCATCAGACGCCAGCGCGCACCGGCATCTTGACTGCGGAAAATACCTTTCCCAGTCACATAGGCATACACCGTGTCCGCTTGGTCTGCATGCGTGGTCAATGCCACGACCCTTCGGTTGGGTAAACCCTGGTTTGCTGCAGTCCAGCTGCGCCCGCCGTCCTTGGTGCGAAAAACGCCCAAACCGGGACCCGCAATGTATAAAACGCGCTTATCCCCGGCTGAGATCGCAACTGCGGCCACGTCGGCTTTTGCCGCAGAGGGCGGCAAGGCAACCCTTGTCCATGTCTGGCCCTGATCGTTACTTTGGGAAAGCGTCTTGGCGGTCGCTTTTAACAGCGTGCCGGTTGCACTATCAAATTCGAGCGCAACTATCCGGTCTTTAAATGAAGTTGACGCTGCTGCGCCAGCTAAGCCATGACCTGCAAGTATGGTGACAAACACTGCTGCCATGCCTAGCAGCCGCCAAAGACTGCGAAGAGATTGGCGTCTTTGCTTTATCGTCATGATTAAATCCACCATAAATGGTTCTCCATTTGCGCTACAAAAGCACTTCATTCAATAAATTGACAAACCGGTTCGCATTCATGAATCCGATCACCCGACGGCCCTTGATTTCCTGTCCCGCTCGATCGAAAAAAATAATTCCCGGTGGGCCGAACAAGCCGAATCGCGCAAGCAGTTGCTTGTCTGCAGCCGAATTGGCGGTGACGTCTGCCTGAAGCAACACGACGTTTTGCAGCTTGGCCCTGACCGCGGGATCGGAAAACGTGAAGTGCTCCATTTCCTTGCAGCTGACACACCAGTCGGCATAAAAATCCAGCATCACATGGCGGCCGGCTGCTTGCTGCAGCCTTGCATCCAGTTCTTCGACGCTCTTTATCCGTTCGAATGGCAGCAGTGCCAGCGTTTTGTTCCCGATGTTTCCACTGATGCCGGCCAGCGGCTGCAGAAAACTACGGCTTCCGCTGAAGGTGCCGGCCAGATAGATGGCGCCGATCATGAACCCGATCACGCCCAAGCCTTTACCCAGCCTTGCGAACCCGCCGGCATCCGATGGCAACGCATCGAATGCGCGCAGATGGATCGCGTAAAGAATGAGGAGGACGCCGGCCAGCGCCATGCTGATTGAAAGCGGGATAAAGGGAGAAATGATCCAGAGTGCGGCGGCAAGCAGCAGCACGCCCAGGAACACCTTGATCGACTTCATCCATGTTCCTGAACGCGGCAACAAGCTTCCCAATGAGGTCCCGACCACAAGCAGCGGTATGCCTTTGCCAAGCGCCATCGCGAACAAGGCCGTGCCGCCCAGTACGACGTCCTGGGTTTGGCCGATGTACAACAGCGCGCCGGCCAAAGGCGCGGCAATGCACGGCCCGACGATGATCGCAGAAACCACACCCATTGCAAATACGCTGGCTGACGTACGCTTGCTGATCCGGTTGCTTGCCGTTGCGACGCGGCTTTGCAGAAATGCCGGCAACTGAAGTTCATAAAACCCGAACATCGATAATGCAAGCACGACGAATAGCGCCGCCATGCCGCCCAAGGCCCAAGGCGTTTGCAATGTGGTCGATAACAATGAGCCGCTCAAGCCGGCTGCGACGCCAACCGCAGCATAGGTAAGCGCCATTCCCAACACATAAGATGCCGACAACCAGAAGGCACGGGTCTTGCTGATCGATGCGCCCTGCCCTGCGATGATGCCGGACAAGATCGGAAACATCGGCCATACGCACGGCGTCAGCGAAAGCAGTACTCCAAAGCCGAAAAATCCTGCGACCACCCACCAAAAACTACTGGCCTCGAATAACGTAGCAGCCCTGTCGGGGTCCAGCCAGCCGACGATGCCCGATACGGACGTGGAACTCACTCGCGCTTTGTCTACGTTGCGTTCCGATGTTTCGGGCCGTTGACCGGAAGGAAAAGTATTCGGCTTGTTGCTGTCTGCAACAAGCGTCGCCGGCAGCACAAAATCAAATGTTTTATCGATCGGCGGATAGCAGACACCGATATCCGCACAACCCTGATAACTGAAATGGAGCCGGCCGTCGGGTGCCGCATCCGCCGGCCGATTCAGCTGGACGATGGCTTCAAAGGACGTGTGGTAGACCTCAACCTGACCGAACGTAGGATCGGATTTCATTTCCCCCGGCGGCAGGTTCACGCCGGCCACCTTCATCATCGCGGGCTCAATGATCTTGAAACTGAGTCTGTCGCGATAAAGATAGTAGCCTTTGGCGGGCACAAATTCAGCGATCAGGCTGCTGGCATCCCTGACGCGTACCTTTACTGTAAAGGCTTGCTCGGGCGGCAGCAATTCCGGCTGACTGTCTCCGCCGAACAACTTTTTCAAAGACTGCAATGGGCTCGTATCCGACGCCGTGTTGTCTGCTATTGCGAAAGCAAGCGCGCCAGCTTCCTGCGCGCTGCTCGCTAACGGATATAGGCCGATGAGCAAACCAATCAACAGACCGTTTCGGAGAATATTGAAGAAGCGCACGTTGTGTCCTACCCTTTCAACAAGGTGCGCAAATCCTGCGCAATCATGTCAGCCGAATGCTGATCCGCGATAAACAGACGCAACCGGCCTTGCGGGTCGAACACAAAACTCGGTCCCATATGGTCGACCGTATAAAACCCGTTCTCGCCCGGCTTCTGGTGTTGATAAAAAATCTTGAATTCTTTCGCAATTTCCTGCGTCGTTTGTTCATCGCCAACCATACCCAAAAAGCTCGGATGGAAAGCGGGCGCATATTGCTTCAGAATTTTTGGCGTATCGCGTTTCGGATCGAGCGTGACAAACAGCACCTGCACGCGTTCAGCATCCTTGCCGAGTTTTTCCATCGCCATCGCCAGCTTGTACATCGTCATCGGACACATATCGGGGCAATTCGTGTAGCCGAAAAACAGTACGACCGCTTTCCCTTTGAAGTCGGCGACGCTTCTTGCCTGTCCATTATGGTCAGTTAGATGAAAGTCTTTACCCCACGGACTGCCTGTGATGTCGACAGCGGAAAATTTCTGCGGCGGGTCTGCCTTGTCGCATGCGGCCAGTAGAAACGCAAGGATCAGTAAAGTGATTACCTGATAGAGCTTCTTCATGAGTCAAAATCTCCGTCTATTGCCCGAACGGCCGAATCGGCACACGAACGGGAACGATCGTCCTGTTGCCGGCACCATCGACAAACGTCATCTTCAACTGAAGCGATTCACCGGCCTTTAACGGCTTCTTTAATCCAAGCAGCATCAGATGAATGCCGCCCGGCGCCAGATCGACGTTTTGGCCCGCCGGTACCTCGAGTTGTTTTTGCGCCCTCATTTGCATCACGCCATTCTGATGACGCATGCTGTGCACTTCCACAGACCGAGACACATCGCTTTCGATGCCGGTCAAGGTCGTATCGACGGCGCTGTAAATTTTCATGTACGCCGCGCCGACCGCTTGTCCGGGTACCGTCGCTCGCGCCCATGCGTGCGAAATTGCGGGCGAATGTGCCGTACCGATCGACGTACTTGGTCGCGTGTCCTTCTGGTCGGCGGCATGCGCCGTCAATATGGAGCAGACTACGACAAGCGACATGACAGCCATCGTCGTTGCTATTTTCAAAAAATTTTCGTTCACCCGCAAATCAAGTCGAGCTCCAGCGGAGGAATCGACATCATAAGCAACACGATTGCCATAGCCATAGACAAGCTCTCCGGCTGCCTGGGGTACTGCACTGTTCCCATTCATTACCAACTCCTATCGAAAAAGCATTGCGGAAAATTCATGCTAAAGTCACCGAATATAAAAATTCCTTCAACTTCCATTTTTGGATCCATTTCAGGAGGTAGTGGCGTTGAGACCCCAGCCCGATCGCATCAATCCGCTTTGGCACTTCGCATCGATATTTACCGTCGCCGTTGCATTGAACTATGTGTGGGAAATCGCTCAAAGCCCGCTGTATGCCGGCATTCACAGCTGGGAAAACATTTGGAAACATTGTTTCGTCGCGAGCTTGGGGGACGGCATCATTCTCTGGATCATCCACGCGGTCGGACGGATCGCTTTCGGGCGGTGGAACTGGTTCATCGATCCAGGATTCAAGGGCTATGGCGTGATGCTGGGCAGCGGACTGATTGTCGCGCTTGCGATTGAATGGATCGCCATGCACCTCTTGCAGCGCTGGGAATATAGCGCCGGCATGCCCATCATTCCCGGCACAAATATCGGCCTTGTTCCAATTCTGCAAATGCTGATTCTCCCTCCGGCAATTTTTTACATTGCGGGGATGTGGATCAAGCGCAGACAAATGCAGGCGCACCGATGACAGCGACGCGTGCGGCCCGCGATTCATCAGGCAAAATTCCGGAACGCGTACGTTCATCGCACTTCCGTACCGAAACCGTGGCGGGAAATCATTTTTCATCTTGATCCGGCTTCTTTTCGTTGTCTTGCATATTCATATTTTTCATCCACTATCGGCATTGCTGATACTGCGCGTCCGAAAAGGTTCTTCAACGCTTCTTGCGTCTATTTTGTTTTTTAGGATTCACCATATGCATGGCGCTTGCGCCGGACTTCTTTTTACGTCCAACATGCCTGAGCCAGAGAAGCAGCGCCACAACAATCACAACGGCGACCGCCCATAAAGCGAAGATGGTGTTCATTACCTCCATCGGCACCCATTGCTCGCCAAAAATCATTCACACCTCGCAGTAGTTTGCACGCTCGTCATCCGATTACATCAATAGTTTTAACCTGACGAACAGCACAGTTGAACGCCCCACGCGAAGCGTGATGCGCTGAACCGACAAAAGCGTGTGATGCAGTTTCATCACGATTCAAGCCATACTCAACGAGGCGCTCGGTTGCATTTGTGTCCGCAGTTGCCGCCGGCGCAGCAGGAGATACACGGCCGGCACCACAAACATTGACAACAGCGGCGCGGTAATCATCCCGCCGACCATCGGCGCTGCGATGCGCTGCATCACTTCCGAGCCTGTGCCGGTGCCATACATGATGGGCACCAGACCGGCGATGATCACCGCCACTGTCATTGCTTTCGGGCGCACGCGCAACACCGCGCCTTCGCGGATCGCATCGAGTAAATCGACTTCGCTGATGTTGCCTTTGGCCACGCGCGCCTCCCACGCTTGTTTCAGATACAGCAGCATGATCACGCCGAACTCGGCCGATACGCCGGCCAGCGCGATGAAGCCGACGCCACCGGCCACCGACAGGTTGTGATCGAGCAGCCATAGCAGCCAGATACCGCCCGCCAGTGCGAACGGAAGCGTCGCCATGATCAGCGTCGCCTCGTCGAAGCGGCCGAATGTCAGGTACAGCAGCACAAAGATGATCAGCAGCGTGGCCGGCACCACCACCTTGAGCTTGGCGGTGGCGCGTTCCATGAATTCGAACTGGCCGGACCAGGAAATCGAATAACCTGCAGGCAGCTTCACGTCGGCAGCTACCACCTGTTGCATCTCCTTGACCGCGGAACTGAGATCCCGGTCGCGAATATCGACATAGACCCAGCCCGACAGCCGCGCATTTTCACTCTTGAGCATTGGAGGACCATCGTTGATTTTGATCGCGGCCACATCGCCCAGGCGGATTTGTGCGCCACGGTCAGTCAACACCGATAATTGACGCAACTTTTCGACCGAGTCGCGCACTTCGCGCGGATAGCGCACGCTGATCGGAAACCGCTGCAGTCCTTCGATGGTTTCACCAATGTTGTCACCGCCGATGGCGGCCGACACGACGCTTTGTACGTCAGCGATATTGAGTCCGTAACGCGCGGCCGCGTCGCGGTCGATATTGACATCGACGTAGCGCCCGCCAGTCAGACGCTCGGCCAATGCCGACGAGACGCCCGGCACCTTTTTCACCGCTTGTTCGATCTCGCCGGTAATGCGGTCGATCTCTTGCAGACTTGCTCCGGCCACCTTGACGCCAACCGGACTTTTGATGCCGGTAGCCAGCATATCGATGCGATTGCGAATCGGCGGCACCCATATGTTGGATAGGCCCGGGACCTTGACGACACGGTCTAGTTCCTCGACCAGTTTGGCCGGTGTCATCCCTGCACGCCATTGATCGCGCGGCTTGAACTGGATCGTGGTTTCGAACATTTCCAGCGGCGCCGGATCGGTCGCGGTTTCGGCACGCCCCGCTTTACCGAATACACTTTTTACCTCTGGCACCGTCTTGATCAGACGGTCGGTTTGCTGCAGCAATTCCGACACCTTGCCAACCGACAGGCCCGGTAAAGCCGTCGGCATATACAACAGGTCTCCCTCGTCCAGCGGCGGCATGAATTCACCGCCGAGGCGGCTCATCGGCCACAACGTCACCGCTGCGAGCAATGCAGCGACCAGTAGCGTGGTTTTTGGAAAGCGCAGCACGCCTTCCAGCAACGGGCGATAGACCGCGATCAGAAAGCGGTTAAGCGGATTCTTTTGCTCTTCCGGAATACGTCCCCGGATCAGGTAGCCCATCAATACCGGGATCAGCGTCACCGCCAGGCCGGCCGCCGCCGCCATTGCATAGGTCTTGGTAAAGGCGAGTGGCGAGAACAGCCGCCCTTCCTGCGCTTCCAGCGTGAACACCGGAATGAACGACAGCACGATGATCAATAGCGAAAAAAACAGCGCCGGCCCGACCTCGGCTGCGGCATTGCCGATCACGCGCCAATGATCTTCTCCTTTCAATTTCTCGCCCGGATTGGCATGGTTCCAGGCCTCGATATGCTTGTGCGCATTTTCGATCATCACCACCGCCGCATCGACCATCGCACCGATCGCAATCGCGATGCCGCCAAGCGACATGATGTTGGCGTTTACCCCTTGGTAATACATGACGATGAACGCGATCAAAATACCTAACGGCAGCGACACGATCGCCACCAATGCGGAACGCAGATGGAACAGGAAAATCACACACACCAGGGCGACGACGATGAATTCCTCGATCAGCTTTTCACTCAGGTTGCTCACCGCGCGTTTGATCAGGCCCGACCGGTCGTAAGTCGGGATGATTTCGACGCCGTCCGGCAGGCTCGGCTTCAGCGCTTCCAGCTTGGCCTTGACCGCCTCGATGGTTTCCAGCGCGTTTTTTCCTGAGCGCATCACGATGATGCCGCCGGCAACTTCACCCTCGCCATCGAGTTCTGCAATGCCGCGCCGCATTTCCGGACCAACCTGGATTCGCGCGACATCACCCAGCCTGACCGACACACCGGCATCGGTGGTGCTGAGCGGAATCTTGCGGAAATCATCCAGCGACTGCAGGTAACCCGAAGCGCGCACCATGTATTCGGCTTCACCCAGTTCCAGCACCGAACCGCCGGTTTCCTGATTGGCTCTCCTGACTGCGTCGACCACCTTGCGATGCGGGATGCCGTAAGCGCGCATCTTGTCCGGATCGAGCACGATCTGGTATTGCCGCACCATGCCGCCGAGACTGGCGACTTCCGACACATTGGGCACCGTCTTCAATTCGAACTTGAGGAACCAGTCCTGCAACGTGCGCAGCTGCGACAGATCCATCTTGCCACTACGGTCCACCAATGCGTATTCATAGATCCAGCCCACACCGGTCGCGTCCGGGCCGAGTGAAGCCCTCGCTTGCGGCGGCAGGCGTGACTGCACCTGATTCAGGTATTCGAGTACGCGCGAGCGCGCCCAGTACTGATCGGTGCCGTCTTCGAACAGGATATAGACGAATGAATCGCCGAAGAATGAGTAACCCCGCACCGTCTTCGCGCCGGGCACCGACAGCATCGTGGTGGTCAGCGGATAGGTGACCTGGTTCTCGACAATCTGCGGCGCCTGGCCCGGATAGGTGGTGCGGATGATGACCTGCACGTCCGACAGATCGGGAATGGCGTCGAGCGGCGTGCGCGCCAACGACCAGATGCCCCAGGCAGTGATCATCAGCGTCGCCAGCAATACCAGAAAACGATTGGCGATCGACCAGCGGATCAATTTGGCGATCATTTACGCGCTCCGGCTTGATCATTGCCCTTCACCGACTGCCCGGAAGCGCTCGACAGCGGCTCGATCGAGGTGATCTCGAACATGCCGTCCCTGGTCTGGCGAATCGCAAAGGCAACGGTATCGCCCACTGCGATGTTGCCTGGAAGGCCGCTTGCCGGCAGCTTGAATCCCATGGTCATCTCGCCCCACTGCAGCGACGGGATGGGTCCGTGCGACAACGTGATTTCTTCCTGATCGATGCTTTCAACCTTGCCTTCGCCACGATGCGCCGCGCTCGCTGCCTTGTCGGCATCTGCTGCACTTGCCTCTCCCATGCGGGTGGCAGTTCCTTTCAGGCTGGCTTCCGAATCGATCAGGAATTGGCCCGATACGACGACCTTTTGACCCGCCTCCAGTCCTTTGCGTATCTCGGTCCGGCCTTTCGCCTCCATACCGGTCTCGACACCGACCGGTGCAAACTTGCCGTCGCCTTCGGCAACGATCACGACGCTGCGCGTGCCGGTCTGAATCACTGCCTCGGTGGGCACCATCAACGCATCTTCACGCGAGGCGGACGTAAAACTGACGGTGGCGAACATGCCGGGCACCAGTTGACCCGCAGGATTAGCCAATTCGACCCGGGCCTTCAACGTACGGGTAGCCGCATCCACTTCAGGCAAAATTGCGCCCACCTTGCCCTTGAAAACTGTCCCGGACAATGATGGCGTGCGCGCTTCGACTGGATTGCCGGGCCGTACTTGGGCGGACAGGTTTTCCGGTACATCGGCATGGACCCATATTTTGCCAAGGCCGTTGATCCGGAACAACGGTGCGCCGGACATCACGGTCATGCCTTCGCGCACCGACAGTTCGGACACCACGCCGCCAATGGGTGCAACAATGGTAAGGCGCGGTTGCACTTTGCCGCTGGATTCGATCCGGCGAATCAGATCGTCGGTCATGCCGACCAGGCGCATGCGCTGTTTTGCAGCGTCTGCCAGTGCGCCGCCAGCCGCACCGTCCATTTGTCTGGCGACCAGGTATTCTTCCTGCGCTGCGACCCAGTCGGGCACATACAGTTGCGCCAATGGCTGGCCCTTCTTCACTGGATCGAGCGGCGCACGCACATACAACCGTTCGACAAAACCGTTGCTGCGCGCTTGCACCAACGCGACGTCGCGCTCGTTGTAAGCGACGCTGCCCACTGCCTCAACCGCTAACGCCAGATTTCCCCTGATGACTTCGGCGGTACGGATGCCCAGATTCTGCTGCACGCGCGGACTGATCGAAATAGTCCCTTCATCGCCGGAATCATTTGCATAGACTGGCACCAGTTGCATGTCCATGAAGGGCGACGGGCCTGGCTTGTCGAACTTATGCCCCGGCACCATCGGGTCGTGCCAATACAGCACTTTCTTGCCGGTCTCAGAATCCGCGCCAGCGCCTTGCTGCGCATTCCCCGCAGCCGGCTGTGTCGCGCCTGCCGTCGGTGGCGTTAACTTCATTCCCTGCTGCATGCCGATCCAGTAGAGACCAACACCGCTTGCACCAAGTACACCTGCCGCAACGAGCGCGGCAACGATTTTTTTCGTTCTCATTTTGTATCCCTGTTGATCGTCCAATGCGCGGAAAAGCCTTGTTGCGGAAAAAGGAAATTGAGCTGCGCCCACAGACGGGCAATGTCTGTCTCCAGTTGCAGCGCCTGAATCCGCACCTCGATTTCATTGCGGCGTGCAGCAAGCAGATCGGCAAGACCGGCTTTTCCGCCACGGTAAGCGGCAACCGTAGCCGCAGTGCGGTCATTGGCCAGCGGGACCAGTTCGCGCTGATACCGGGCATGGCGCTCGCGGCCGTTTTCCCATTCGTTGATCAGCGCACGTGTCTCGGCGACATGCGCACGTAACATGTCCTCGCGTTCGGCCTTGGCTTGTTCAACCATCGCCAGTTTGGCCGACAGTTCCCGATCCTGGCGATTGCCTTGATTCCACTGCAAGGGAATCGACACGCCGACCGAAATCATGTTCGAGTAAGCCGGACCGCGCTGGCTATACATTAACTCGACGCTCCAGTCGGACTTCTTGTTGGCTTGCGCAAGGCTGGCTTCGGTGGCAGCGATCTCCTCCTGTTTGGCCAGCACGGCAATTTCGGGATGATGCGCAAGCTGGGATTCGAGCTCGGCGACGTCCAGACGAATTGCATCAGTGGCAGGCTTGCCACCCAATGGCGTGTCCGCAGTGCCGCCAATCCAGCGTGCCAACATGACCTTGGCGTTGCGAATCCGACGGTCGATTTCACTGGCGCGATCGTCAAATGCTGTCAACGCACTACGCGCAGTAATGATATCGGCTTGATTGCCACGACCGCCGCGATAGGCGCCTTCGGCTGCCTGTATTTCCAGCTTTGCCTGCGTTCCCTGCTCGGCAATAACCGCCGCCATCGCTTCCGCGTAGTAGCGATCGAGCCATGCCAGCGCGGTATTGCGTTCGATCGCAGCAATGGTCACGCTTTTTTCAGCGAGCGACTTTTCCGCCTCCCGCTCGAACCGATTGGCCCGCAATTGCCGCTTGTCGGCACGGGTCAATTCCTGCATTACACCGACCTTGCGCATCGTCATGAAGTCGTTGGTCAGACTGAAACGATCCGGGCCATTCACCGGCAAACTCTCGACGCCAAGTCGAAGCACCGGATCAGGCAATTGCCCTGCGGCGACAGCCATGTCACGTGAAGCAGTAACGGAAAAATCGTGCGCCGACAGTTGGCGCGAGCGCTCGACGGCGCGGCGTTGCGCTTCTGCCAGCGTGAGCGGCGCCTCGGCCGCGAAAACGGCAGTCGACAGCGCGAGTGCGCCAACCAATGTGGTGAGGACGATTCCTCCGCAAAACCGGGAAACCGACGTGCGCGCTAGATCACGCGTTGTAAAGGGGGGCAGCATGAAACCTCCAGACAGCATTGAACAACATCGTTTGCGCGAAACGCGCACCGATGACGGACCAGGCGATCTAGGAGGTTAAATACGGAAACAGCAGTTGCGAATAGATAACGGCGGCGCAGTGGTCCGCGTTAACGAGAAGGAGGTTGATTGTGCGGCAGGCGCGCGGTATGTAGCCTCGATCGGAGGTAAAGCGAGCCCCGACCCGGCCGCGACGAAGGATTGCACTTGCGGCAATTCAGGCTTGTCCAGGGAGTGCGTTCCTGCCTGATCGTGAGCATCGCATAAATTAGCTTGCTCGATGTCCATGCCTTGGCAGTCCGAAGTGTCGTGCACCAAAGAGCTGACCGATATCGAAACTGGCTCATCCGTTTGTCCAACCGGAAAATCCGGACACACATAAGCTGCTACAGCTAACTGCATAAACAGTATGCTGAAGAGCGCGATCAGCGCAGCAACAAAACGGGATGGGCGGGACAGTTTCATTCAGTATTCATTTTTCTCTTAATGCATAAAGCGGGGCTTATGGTAAGCGGGCATCCAATTTATTGTCAAGCGCCCAAAAAGTCTTGAGACTGAGCTGTGTCGTTTACCGAGGCGGAAACCTTACAAAAAACCGAAGCAAAGCAAACACCGGATTCCCTGCCGAAGAACAAATCGTTGCGTTGCAAGTACTTGAATGTACTGTGCGATGACGTGGTCATGCAAAACTTCCAGGTTTTCGGCAAATGAATCGAATCCATGCGATAAGGCACCCTCCCCGATTGCTTAGCCGGACCGGTCAAAAAAGTGCTGACACTATGACTTGCCAGGCACAACCTCGGAATGCGTGCGGAGGTGAAAGAATTGTTCCACGGGCAGTACTGCCACAATTCCCGCACCCGGAACATCCGAATGCGCAACATCCCTAATCGCGCCGATTACTGTGTCCGCCCTCGATTCCTCTATAAACACTTCGACTTTGATATGTTCAGTCAGGTGATCCTTTGAAAAGAAATTAGCATACTTGCCAAATCCCTTTGCCTTCGTCACGGTCATCCCCGGCACTTGAAGACTTTCGAACCTTGCTTCCAATGCATCCAACACGTCAGGACGAATGATCGCGACCACATATTTCAAACTCATGATGTCCTCCTCCTCAATAATCAGTTTTCTGACACAGCGTGCAAGATTTTCAGTACAGCACAGTCAGGCACGCTTGCTGTCCACCCGAATTACCAAACATGTCTCGCTCGAGTAGGTCCGTGTCATGATTGCCCATGGTGCGTTTCCACTGAATGGAAGGTCCAGCTATCAAAACTTGGTCGCTCTCGCTATCTGTTCCCCCTTGCTCCACCATCGCCTCGACATAGAAGAGAAGAACCACAGTGCGTTAATGGGTGAACGCGACAAACGACGATGAAATGAAACTTCCGGAAAGCATTGAACAACATAGTCTGCACGCTACGCGCGACGATGGCGGCTTGTGCGATCCGGAAAGTTAAATTCTGAAACAGCAGTTGCGGATGGAGAGCGGCGGCACGGTGGTCCGCGTCAATAGAGGAGGGTCCAGCTGTATTGCAGTGGAATGATGGACAGCCTGAATGTTCCGAAATACCAGCGTAAGCGCGGCAGCAACGAACGGTTGAACCGGCGGCAGCCCCGACTTGTCGAGCGATTGATCACCTGGGTGGGCATGTGCATGACACAGCCCAGGCTGTTTGGCATCCATGCCCTCGCAGTTGGACATGCCTTGATGACCCGAATAAGCTGATGCCGACGCCGATTCATTTCCCTCCGCCGTTGCCAAGTCCGGGCATACATATCCCGCTACGGCAAGCTGCATGAACAGTATGCTGAAGAGCGCAACAAGTGCCGCGGCAAAACGAGATGGACGAGATAGTTTCATGCAAGACGGCTGGTGGTTACGCACGAGATAGTAAGCAATGCCTTGGTCCGCTGTCAATTGTTTTGACTGGAGCCTGCCGCTTTGCCGTGAAGAGATTATGTGTTTGCGAAAATAAAGTTACTCGCTCGTCGACTAATGTTGGATATTGGTGCATTGATGTCGTTGCATATCCATAGCCTGTCTTGATCCTGTGTAAATATTTCTATTGACATAGAAGCATATGATGCAAAGATGATATTATTTTTTGGCAAGTAAGCTTGCGCGATTTTGGGATTCGGTTTTGGTTAAAACTGCATGCCTGTACAAAAAGAACATCGCTAAATCGCAGCGGATTTTAATCAGTAAATTTTTGAGCTCAAATCAGAGGCTCTGATTTTATTCCCGGTTGTTTGCCGTGAAATCCGTACGAATAGTGATTCTTCGTTGCCACGCACGAAAATCGTCAAAGCACTTTTTCTATAGCCGCGTTACCTCAAAAAATACTTCCTTACCTTCCCCGGGAGCCGAAATGACCAGTCCAAATTTAGTTGCGCTACGTATTGTTCTTATTCTGGCAGGCGCGTTCATCGCCTTCACGGGCATCAACATTGGGTTCGGCGGTATCGCGACCCTGGGCTGGCAAGGACAGAGTTCGTTCCTTCAGGTTACGAACGAGCAGGCCTTCCTGGTCCAAGATAGTCACGTCCGTTTTCTCGGCGGCATGTGGCTCGGGGTCGGCGCCTTGTTCTTTCTTGCCGCGACCGATCCCGCAAAGTATCGGAACGTGCTCGGGGCGGCCTTGACGCTCATTTTTCTCGGCGGCTTGGCGCGTTTTACCCAAATGGAGTTCCAGATCCTCTTTGGACCGGACCTCGCGAGCTCTCTGCTGGCCGAGCTGGTAGGCATACCGCTTTTGTACTTCTGGTTATTGAAAACCACCCGCAACAAATCCAGCGCCAAGGAGTTGGCCGCAACCGCCGGTCTCCATGGCTCAAAAGAGAAAAATGCCTGATACTGCAATGCGAACGCCGGTGATGTCGGTAGCATCGGACAACAACTTATAGCCGGGAAGCCACTTTTTAATATTAGGTGTCAACATGCATGCGTTCGAATACCAACACTCGCGACAGACGTTGGCAGACGGAGTCGCCGAGTACTATCGATCAAACCCGGAACTCGTTAAAGGACGCGGAATGTCGGCGGCCGCACAAAAGTTCTTTCGCTGCCACGACGCCGTGCATGTTGTGTATGGCTGCGGCAACACGCTGAACGACGAGGCGATCGTGAAAATCTCAAGCTTCTTCGGGACCACAGGCGGCTTCAAGGTTTTACGGGGTTATCAACTCCATGAATCGCTGCAAATTTACAAGAAGCTGCGGCCAGGCGAAGTGCTCGTCGCCATTTTTTATTCGATCTTCCTGATTCCGCGCACTCTCCTCCGCTGTGCTCGCCAGCGCAAGCAGTGGCCCTGGAACAACTTCGAAGAATACTTGCAGTTACCCTTGCACGAAATTCGGGAAGAGTTTGGCATCCTGGTAGCCCATGTCGAGGCCAATGAAACCGGCGGCGTTTAGCGACACGCACGACATAAGATCCCGATTTGGACGCGTCTGACGTGGAACAACCCGGAAAGTTATTCCTTGCGCCGTCCTTAACTGCTTGACCTACAATGGCCTTTCCTGAGCTGCGTTCGGGCGCTCTGCAAGCTTGACCCGAACGCTTCGCTGCCTCTCCATCGTACGGATAGTCGCCGGTGTATCGGCGTCTATCCTGCATGCCAAACGATGGCCGTGAACAAGGAGAAAACCATGAGCAACGACCGGATTGTCCAAGCCAATGGGGTGGACATTTGCGTGGAAACATTCGGCGACCGTCGTCACTCCGCCATCCTTCTCATACATGGAGCGACAGCATCAATGATGGCTTGGGAGGACGATTTCTGCGAACGCTTGGCCTCGGGATCCCGGTTCATCATCCGCTACGACCATCGCGACACGGGCCGCTCCGTAAGCTATGAGCCCGGCGCGCCGGCATACAGCCTGAACGATCTAATGGAAGATGCCATCGGCTTACTCGATGCCTTCGAGCTTCACCGTGCGCACCTCATCGGCAGGTCAATGGGCGGCGGCATCGCCCTGCTGGCCGCGCTCAACCATCCGGACCGAGTGGCGTCGCTCACCCTGATGGCCACCAGCCCGGGCGGCTCCGACCTCTCCCCGCCTTCCGATGCGTTTCTGGCGCATATCCAGGGAGGCCATCAGCCCGACTGGTCCGATCGGGACGCGGTGATCGACCACATTCTCACTTTGCTCCGAGCGTTTGACGGCGGCACGCCGCATTTTGATGCAGCTGCCATTCACGATGCCGTGGCACGCGACATCGATCGCACTGTCAATATCGCGTCCAGCCAAATCAATCACTTCCTTATCGATCCCGGGGAACCGGTTCGGCAGCGGCTCGCGGAGATCACGGCGCCCACGCTTGTGATCCAAGGTGAAAAAGATCCCGTGTTCCCCATCGACCACGGCCAGACACTGGCAAGCGCGATTCCCGGCGCCGAACTCCTCGTCCTGCCGGAAAGCGGCCACCTGGTGCTCGCACCCAGTTGGGACCTTGTCGTGCCCGCCATATTGCGGCACACCGCAGAGGTATGACCAATGCAATGGACGACGTCACGAATGATGCTGGTTACGGCCCGATCCCGATTTTTTCCCGCCGCCTGAAACCTTGTTTTCCGTCGCCCAGGCGCGACGCTTTGCCTCGTCTTCCGGGACGCCTCGATTTTCATATCCTTCTTCGATGTGCTTGACTTGTCTTTTCTGTTTGTCGGTATAAGCCGACTTATCGCCTCTTGGCATGGCATGCTCCTTTCAGTTAAGAAAAGCTCCTTGCTTGCAGCGATCACTTTGAACTGTTTCAATTAATAACAGGCATCATTGCTGCTCACTGCAAAATTTAGACCGCGTCCGACCTGCATATATCCATCTGCCGTTCAGCCGCAATATTTCGATCGATTTTCCCAACCGAATCGCGGCATGCCTGATAAAACGCAATTCGGCGCCATGCAAAAAGCCGATAGTGGCTGTATGAAAAAATCTCGAGCGTTCTTCCTGGCGGCTCCGATTTTCTTATCGGCATCGATCGCGCTTGCACAGAATACGGTGATCAACGCACCGGATGGCGCAGGCGCAACCACGATTTACCGGCAGATAATGCCTGACGGGCGAATCGTGTATTCAGACACCATCACAAAAGGTGTCAAGATCGACCGTATACTTTCAGTGCCGCACGTCGAAAACCGGACTGCCGCGAAACCGGCGGCCGCGGAGCGAATGCGAGGCGGGGGAAATCCAGGAGGAACGGCGGGTTCGACAGATGCCGGCCGTTAAGACCAGAGTCCCCAGCCCCTATTGCCAATCCCGGGGCCGCCTTAGAATCCAAGCCCGAAACCGACTCCTGCACCGCGCCGACCGCCCCAGCTTCCCGCTCCGATGCCAAAATGCACTCCGGGACCGGGATAGGTCGGATCGGAATAAATACTGTTCGGATCATGCGCCGCGCCGGTTTGATTCACGCCGTTCGAACCCGGGGTTGCGCACCCGGCAAGCAGTGCGGTAAACGTCAATGACAAG
Organism: Burkholderiales bacterium RIFCSPLOWO2_02_FULL_57_36; assembly: GCA_001770855.1. GTDB lineage: Bacteria > Pseudomonadota > Gammaproteobacteria > Burkholderiales > Burkholderiaceae_D > MESE01. The sequence continues at coordinate 65,018 of MESE01000018.1, read as the reverse complement.
ATCCAGCGTTTCATGGCGGTGTCTCGATCGCGGTAATCCGAATTGGATCGAATACCGTCCTGCCGATTCCGCTGCAGCCTATGCCGCCGTCACGCCGTCAGGTAAACCGGATATCGCCGGCATTAGATATTCACGGAGGAGGGAAACAATCGATGGCGATTGAAACGATCGGAAAATATCAGATGCATTTTTTTGCCTATCAATTGCCGGAATCCGGACAATGGGATCCTTATCTCAAAATCGATAAGTTCGATGATGAAGCGCAGGATTTCAAATGCGTCGTGGAGAATCGTCCCGTTTCCGACAAGCCGTTTGCCACCTATGACGAAGCAATCGAGCAGGCACGGCGTATCGGAAACATGCTGATCAACGAAGGAAAGGTTTGATGCACCGGACTGGAATTTGCATTCCGCCCGGCCATTGACGATCGCAGCATCCGGATCGGCAGGATGACGTCGATCCGGACGCCCGCTCAAGGTGAATTTTCACTTCCCTTCGGCATCGACCTCAACACCAATGCCGAACCGCCGATCGCTTGGCTTGGCCTGCCGCGGTCGCGGTACACCAGTCGGCATCCTTATCGGAAGCCTGACGCACGTTACCGGATATGGCCGCGCACCATGCACTTTTATGCGCCGACGCATTCGGCGTTTCGCCGGCGATTGCAGCGCACCACGCCGATTCAACAGCGCCGACTTGATGTTCATTGCCAAACTCACGGTCGTGCAACCGTTGCATATTCATGAACGCGCTTACGAGATTGGCCGCGTCTTCCTCGCCATGCATGCCGAAATAGGGAAAATGATGCATGAAGCAACCGAATACGTTATCGCAATCTTCCGCATACTTCATGGTGTCGAGAATATGGCCATGCCAGAATTTGTCCACTTCCGTAGGCGGCGCCAACGATTGCCCGGGATACTTCGCCAGCAACACCAGGAAACGCCTGTATTCCAATTCATTCTGATCGGCCTGCCGGCACGTCCATCCGTGGCCTTCCGTTTTATCCATCAGCTTCATTTTGATGGAATCAAGATTCAACGCGAAAATCGCATCGACCATCTGTTCCGGCGTTTTCCTTTGCACTTCCTGAGTCATTTTCGGTACCTTTCATTGATGGTAAATCGAAACATACCCCGTCGGAGATGAGCACAAAATTTCGCTCCCTCACAACTTCCGTTTCCTGCTATTTTTTAGATTCGGCGCCATGAAACCCGATCCGATCTTGCCTCGCTCCTCTCGTCTTCTTATATGTCCTGATTCTATATGTCCTGATTCGCAAAATGCCGCTGAAACGAGCAACATGGGACAGGACTGTAGCATGTGTTTCTACATGGAAATAAGAGTATGACTTGATGGAGATCAAGCTTCATGCTTGAAAATTTTGATCTTAAAAAAAATGCAAAAACAGCGGGATGAAATGTCGTAAAAACCCTCAATAAAACATGAGATTGCAAGAAAAAAAGCGATACACTGCGTAACGATTGTCCCGGAGTAACGCCGTGGAGAAAAGATGCGCCTTCGACGAAACTTCTTCAAAACTTTTTTTACCTCGACCACTTGGTGGCTGGGACTGACGATTTCACTGATTCTCAGTCAGTTTGCGGCACAGATGGTCGAAGAAAAAAACAAGATTCAGTTCGACTTTCAAACCAATAATGCCCGGCTCGCGATCGAAGCGCGTATCCATTCCCACGTTGAAGTATTGCGTGCAACCCGTGCCATGTTTCATGCAAGCGATAACGTCACGAGACAAGCGTTTCACTCGTATGTCACCGACCTGGATCTGCCGAACAGCTTTCCGGGAATAACCAGACTCAGTTTTGCGCCACTGGTGCTTGACCGGGACAAGGCTGCATTCGAATCCTCGGTTCGGTCCGATCGTAGCATCGACACCAACGGTTCTCCCGAATTTGTGATCAAACCGGCCGGCTCGCGTCCCGAATATCACGTACTTACCTATCTGGAACCGATGGCAGGCAATCGCGCCCACTTCGGGTTCGATTTAGCGTCCCACCCGCGCGGCGAAGAAGCGCTTGCGCTGTCACGCGATTCGGGAGAGCTGATTTCCTCATACAAGCCGATGCTCAATATCGACGGTCAGCAAAATCACACTGCCCTGACGCTGCAAATGCCGCTATATCGCCAGGGAATGCCGCTCAATACGGCATCTGAAAGACACGCTGCCTTTTACGGTTCGGTCGGTGCCGGGTTCGACATCAGCAAGCTGATGCTGGATGCCATCGATAAAAATACCCTGCCCGGTATGCGGTTGAAGCTTTACGACCTTGGCCGCAACGATGAATATGTGCCCACAGGAACGTCGGATCCGGGCTATCTGCTGTTCGACAATATTGCAATGCCTGAATCAAGACTGGATCGCTCCCCGGCAGTGTCGGTAAAGGATTTTTTCATCAAAAGAACATCGATGACGGTCGGATCGCATATGTGGGAAATCGAATTTTCGACTCCCAAGAACACGATGCTCATCGGAATCGATGCGTATTTTCCCTGGTTGCTATTGGCGGGCGGCGTGCTGGGGTCGTTGCTCGTATACGGCAATTACGATTCATTGCTGACGGCCCGGCGCCATGCGATGGAACTCGCCAATGACATGACCAAGGATTTACGCGCCAGTAAAGCCGATCTGGCGGAAGCGCAGCATATGGCCATGCTTGGCAGTTGGCTACTCGATCCCGACACCGGGTCGATGACATGGTCGGACGAGACTTACCGGATATTCCGGGCAGTCAGCGTCGCGAACAATCCCGGATATGCGGATTTTCTGGCGCACATTGATGAACACGACCGGGAGCGGATTCAGCAGGGACTGGAATCTTCGATACGCACCGGATTCGAATTCAATACCGAACACCGCATCGTCCGTCCGGACGGCTCGATCCGCTGGGTGCAGATGATCACACGCTCCAGCAATATCGGGCCCAAGCGGCTTTTGCGCGGCACGATCATGGATATAACGGATCGCAGGCATAACCTCGAAGCGCTGAAACGATCGCAGGAATTGCTGCGCGAATTGACTGCACATCAGGACCGGATCAAGGAAGTTGAACGCAAGCGTATCGCCCGTGAAATTCATGACGAACTGGGTCAGACGCTGCTGGCTTTGCGTCTCGACGTGGCGATGCTCGACATACGCACCGCTGAATCGCATCCGAAGCTCAACGACCGTGTGCGGGGAATGCTTCAGCATATCGATGCGACGGTAAAAAGCGTCAGAGCCATCATCAACAATCTGCGGCCGGCGGTACTTGACCTCGGTTTGAGCGCCGCTGTCGAATGGCAAGTGAATCAATTTCGCCGCCGTAGCGCAATTGCCTGCGAGCTCGTCATGGACTCGAACGAATTCACCTTGAGCGATGCGCCGGCCACCACCCTGTTTCGCATTCTGCAGGAATCGCTGGCCAATGTGATCCGCCACGCCAACGCCACCGAAGTTCGCGTCGATCTATATGACGATGGCAGCAATCTCGTAATGAAAATTACCGATAACGGCATCGGAATTGATCCCGACGACCGGAACAAGGCCGACTCATTCGGACTGGTCGGCATTGAAGAACGCGTACTCGCGCTGGGAGGGAAATTCCGGATCGACAGCGCACCCGCCCTTGGAACCACGCTGACGATATTTATTCCTCTCCAACAATCAATCAGAGCGAAATTGAAGATGTTTGAGGAATGAAAATCTACCTGCCCCGAAGATAACCACTTTCAAGGCAGCGCGGCATTATGCTGCCGGACGCAAGCGAATCAATCCTTCCTGAGCCAAAGTGGCGACCAGCACACCTTCCTTGTTATACACGTGGGCAAAGCAAAGCCCTCTTCCGCCGGATGCGTTCGGACTTTCCATTGAAAAATGCAGCCAGTCATCCATGCGGAAAGGCCGATGGAACCAGATGGTATGGTCGAGGCTGGCAATCTGCAAACGCTTGTCGCCCATTTTCACGCCGTGCGGCTGAAGCGCGGTCCAAAGCAATCCGTAATCGGATACGTAGGCAAACAACGCTTCATGTACCAGCGGATCGTCGGACAAGCGAATCGGTGCGCGAGTCCAGACCCGCTTGCTCGGATGGCGGGTGTCGCTGCTGAAAATATCGCCGTTATGGTTTGCGCGGAAATCCACCGGAACCGGTTGAAACGGACGGTTGGTCGATGCCGCACGCTGTTTCCAGGTCGGCAGGTTCGATGCAAGCGATTCGGGGTCCTCGCTTTCGGGCGCCGGCTTCTGGTGCGACAAGCCTTCTTCTGTAACCTGAAACGAGGCCGACATGACGAAAATCCTGCGGCCCTCTTGTATCGCAACCACCCGGCGCGTACTGAAAGTGCCGCCGTCGCGAACGCGTTCGACTTCATACTCGATCGGCAAACGGTGGTTGCCCGGCAAAATGAATAATGAATGCAGGGAATGCGGCCGCCGGTTGTCGACGGTCACTGCGGCGGCATACAGCGACTGGCCCAGCACTTGTCCGCCGAAAACATTCGGACTGCCCATGAAATGGCTTTGTCCTCGATAACGATCCGGACCGATTTGCTCCAGGACCAGCAGATCCAGAATTTCTTGCGTGTTGTAGAGAGAGTTATCCAGCATGTTGATTTTTCGTTAATGAATTGCCCGACAGTGACAAAAGCGTTGCAACCTATTTTAAACGGTTATGCTGTTTATCCCGTGGCCGGAGTTTTCCGGTGATGCGGCGATGCGAGAAGCGCTATCCGTCGATATGCGCAATCAGCGGCAGATGGTCGGATGCGATGCGCGCCAGCGGCGTGGCGTGTACTTCCACATGGACCAGCCGATGCCGGGGCCGGATCCAAATACGATCGAGCGCGAACACCGGCCAGCGCGATGGAAAAGTCGCGGGCGCCGGTACCGCCTGAAAATGCGACACCAGCCAGCGCAGCGACTTTCCCCACACGAACCATTCGTTGACATCGCCCATCAATACCACCGCCATCTGGTCCGTGTCGAATACCTGCAGCAGCTTGCGGATCTGGTCGTGGCGCTCCGCCGGACGCAAACCCAAGTGGGTGGCGATGACCCGCAGCGGATGGCCGTGGCAACTGATGTCGGCATCGAGCGCGCCGCGCGGCTCTCGGCTGCCGAATGAGATATCGATCTGGCGCGTGGCAAGAATCGGATATCGGCTCAACACCGCGTTGCCGTAGCGCCTGCCGCTTACACTAAAGGTGTAGCCTTCGACTCCGACGAAGCCAGTCGCATCCTGCAGTATCTTGAGCACGTTCGGCATACCCGCGCCGCCGAGCGGCACTTCCTGCAGTGCGATGATGTCGGCGCTGATTTCGCGCAACACGTCGGCAACCCGCGTCGGCGCAAACTCGCCATCGGCGCCCACCGCGCCGTGAATATTGTAAGTGGCGATGGTCAGCGGCCAGGGATTGAGATCAGGCGCGGCGGTCGACATGGATGGAAGGAATCAATGCGCCTCCTGAGTTTTTTTGCCTGCAAACAAACGCTGCAGCCCGATTGCAAATCCGATTACCAATGCGACGATTCCCGCCAGTACCGACACGGTTCCGATGCTGGGATTGCGCACCGCTTCCGCGAGATTATGAACAAAGGTAACGGTGATCACGATGCCGGGCGACATGCCGAGCAAGGTGCCGATCATGAAATCCCGAAAGCTCAGATGGGATGCACCGGCAACCACGTTGACAACGGTAAACGGGGCGATCGGCAACAGCCGCACCACCACCATAGCAAGAATGCCGCGCTTGGCGATGCGCCTGCTCAAACGATTGATCCGAGCGCCGAGCATTCGGCGCACCGTATCGCGCCCCAGCCACCGACCAAGGCCATAAGTGACGGCAGCGCTTAACAGCGTACCGACGATGGCGTATGCCGCACCCGTTACCGGACCGAATACGATGCCGGTGACCGCAATCAGCAGGGTAACCGGTATCACCACCAATCCCGCGATCACATAACTCGCGACCACCGCGACCGGCGTGAATGGCAATGCTTTGAGGCTATGGGCCAGATCCAGCAGGGAGGCCAGGTTGACCCACTCCCGAAGCGGTGTCCAGCGCCATGCAATCGCCAGCAATGCCAGCATCACCGCCACCATTCCGAGGCCTATCAAACGCCCGGGCACCGGTCGCCGCGCATCTTTCGGAATCAGCTGCGCCACGAGTTCGTCAGGATTGATCGGGCGCTCCGGGTCGAACAATGCCTGCTCGGGAATCAGCGCATCGAGTTCGGGTGCGACCGCCGGTTCCAGCACCTGCAGCGACCGGCCGGGCTGTTGCAGTGCCTCGATCGCGCCATGCAGTTTTCCGCGCTGCCGGACTTCGGCATCCACCGCTTCAGGCGAGGCGGCGAGATGTTCCGCCAGCAAGCGGCTGCGCAACCGTGCGATGACTCCGCGGATCCGCGTTTTTTCGGTAGTGTCGCCACGCGCTTCGATGACCAGATTGCATTCGGTATCAAACGCCATCGAGCGGCTGCTCAGGTTCGCCGAGCCGATGGAAAACAGGTCGTCGTCCACCGCGATTACCTTACTGTGGACATTCAGGCATCCATTGGCCAGACCGGGTATTACCGGTCCGTACAAACGGTAGTGATGATATTGATCGGCTTGCTTCAACCGCCGGTGCAGGCGCGCGCGCAGAACTCCCATGGTCGCTTCTTCCAGCCACCCGCTTTGTGTCTGCGGCGATATGACCGCGATTTCCGGGCCTTCCGGTTCGGCTAGCCTTGCGGAAAGCGCGTTACCGATCAGTCCCGAAGTGAAATACTGGTTTTCAAAAAACAAATGATGGCGCGCCTGCGCGATGGCATCGAGGTGCAGTTGCCGAATTTCATCGATACCCGTATCGTTTTCGAACGCGGGTTCGGTACGCGCGATCGCGACATCGATATCGCTAACATCGGGCACCGCGCCGGCCGGCCATGGATCCGACTCGGCCTTGCAAACCGGCAGCGCCGATCGCCCGGTGGCGCGCCGCCATCGGGCGCGCACCAATTCACCCAATGCGCGAGCCGCGTCGCCATCGACGATGGCCTGAACATCGTGGAACGGTCCATGCGGCTTGCCATCGGCATCGCAGCGCAATGGCGCGTCGCATGCATGTTCGGGTGTATCCCAGCGGCAGCGCGTCAGATCGAGTCCGCCGACAAACGCGACCGCATCGTCGATCACCACCACCTTTTGATGATGGGACGCGCCGATCGGATGGCGGCCGTCCATGTGGAATTCCAGACGCCGATGCGTACTCCATCCCAGCTTGTAGACCGGCAGCCATTCGCGCTCCAGCGCGTACAGCATCGCGAAATCCCAGTTCAAAATATAAACATGCAGTTCCGGACGAGCGTCGAGAATCGCCCGCAGGAAATCAGCCAGCAATTCCGGATAGCCGTCGCCCGCACCTTCCGGCACCAGGCAGGTCCGGCTGTCGATATCCCAGCTCAGAATGAAAATACTGTGATGCGCCTTGCACATTGCCGCACGTACTGCACGGAAATATGCATCTGCATCGACCAGCATGCCAAACCGGTCGGCATGTTCGATACGCCAGCAATTGCGTCCAGGTTGCAGCAAGCCAGGCTCGGCATCGGATCCATCAACAAGGCTTTGCTGCGGCGCTATATTCATTTTGAGGTGAAATTCCGGACACCCGGTTACGGCTGTTACGCATGCGTCCCGGAAATGTAGGCCATACCTCTGTCGTCATCAATGAAATATCGGCGTCGACCATTTTCGGCCATGCAACAAGGTTTCGAATTTATCGATCTTCACCGCCGGACTGAACAGATATCCTTGCGCGGTATTGCAATCGGTGGTTTTCAGATGCGCCAACTGGTCGACCGTTTCCACCCCTTCGGCAACCACCTTGATGTTCAGGTCCTGAGCCAGCCTGATGATTGCCGAGACGATCGCAACATCGTCCTGATCCGCTGGCAGATTGCGTACCAGCGATTCATCGATCTTCAACACGTCGACCGGAAAATTCTTCAGGTACGACAAAGCGGAATATCCGGTACCAAAATCATCGACGCTAATCGACACGCCGAGTTCCTTCAGCGCAGTCATGACTTGATTATTGGCCTCGCTGGCGGCTACCAGCAATCCTTCCGTTACTTCGATTTCGAGATACTTCGCATCAAGTCCGGTCTCGCTCAACACGCGCTCCACCGTATCCATGAAGTTCGACGCAAGCAAATGCGCAGGAGAAAAATTGACCGCGATCTTGAACTCCGGCAAACCCATTTTTTGCCAATTCTTCATTTGGCGGCAAGTGGTCTGCAAAACCCACTCACCGAGTGGAATAATCAGTCCGGTCTCTTCGGCAAGTGCAATCACCTTGCTGATCGGGATACCTTGCAAGACTCGATTCCTGCTGCGCAACAGCACTTCCGCGCCTGATAAGTACAAGGTATTCAAATCGATTTGCGGCTGGTAGTAAAGTTCAAATTCCTGATGCTCCAGCGCATGGCGAAGGCTGTTTTCCTGCTCGCTGCGAATCCGCATTTCAGTCAGCATGCTCGGCGCGAAGACTCTATAGCGGTTGCGCCCCGCTGATTTGGCCCGGTACATCGCAAGGTCCGCCTTCTGCAGCAACTCGCCCGCATCATGGCCGTCCTTGCGATATAAGGCGACGCCGAGACTGGTGCCGCTGCGGACTTCCTGCCGATTGATATGGTAGGGCCGGCTCATCTCTTGAACGATTTTTCCCGCCAGCGATTCAATGGCCCCCAAATCCTTGAGGCGCGTGAGAATAACCACGAATTCGTCCCCGCCCAGCCGCGCAACAGTATCGGTTTCCCTGACGCATTTGGACAGTCGCATCGCCACTTTTTTCAGCAGCAGGTCACCGACATGATGACCCATGGTGTCATTGATCAGCTTGAAACGATCGAGGTCGAGCAACAGAACCGCAACCTGTGTGTCGTCGCGATCCGCATTCAACAATGCTTCATGCAAACGCTCCATGAAGCGCGCCCGGTTCGGCAGGTTCGTCAACGGATCGTGGTTGGCGAGGAAATAGGTATTTTCCTCGGCCAGCCGGCGTTCGGTATTGTCGCGCATGATTTCAACAAAACCGCGCACACCGCCTGCCTCGTCATGCAACGCATCCAGCACACCTGTCGACCAGAAACGCTGTCCGTCCTTGCGCACGCGCCAACTGTCTTCTTCCGCCCGCCCTTCCGTAATGGTCTGGACCAACTTACGCTGCGGCTCGCCCCTGGCGATATCTTCGGGTGTATAGAAAATCGACACATGCTTGCCGACCACTTCTCCCTCTTCATAACCAAGGATGCGTTGTGCGCCCGGGTTCCAGCTGACGATGTGGCCGTTGGCATCCAGCATGAAGATTGCATAATCGGTCGTGCCTTCCACCAGCAGCTTGAAATGCTGTTCGGCATTCCGCAGGTCCTGCAACGCATTCTTGCTTGCCGTTACATCACGAAACACCTTTACCGCACCGATGGTGTTTCCATCCACGTCTTTCAGCGGCGTTGACGAACAGTTGATTGCAATGTAGACCTTCCTTTCCTGACAGCGGACCACCATCTCGAAATCCGCGATCTTCTCGCCCCGCAGCGCGCGCACCAGCGGGCGATTTTCATATGTGCACGGCGTATTCCCATCGGGTTGCAGCCATTCATAGGCGCCGGCCGAATCCAGAAGTCCAAATACGCTTCCATCCAGGTTCAACATCTGTTCCGCCGATTTGTTGACCAGGATCAGCTTGGCATCGGCGTCGCACACGACCACGCCTTCCGACATGCCGTTGAGAATCATCTGCAGAATATCGGTCTGACGCTGCAACGAATTTTTCAAGTTCAACTGCTCCGTTACATCTTTAATGGTGCCGAAAATCCGTTCCGGATTGCCGTAGCCGTCGAACTTTACCTGGCTATGAATCTCGATCCATTTTTGCATCCCGTTTGCATCATGGATCCGGCATTCGATTTTATGTCCCGGTGCGACGCTCTTCAGGGCCGCTCGAAACTGCTTGTCAACGCGCTCCCGGTCTTCGGGCAGTACATGCTTGAAAAAAATCTCCTGGGTCCATTCGTGCAAAGGTTCACGATAGCCGAAAATGTGATCGTGTATCGGCGACCGCCAGATATGACGGGTCACGAAATCCATGTCCCATGCGCCGATTTCTCCCGCCTCCATGCTGCAGCGTTGCCGCTGTTCGTTTTGCGTGAACGTTTGTTGCACGAGCTTTTCAACGTCGATGTGCCGCGAGGATGCATCCGCGCCGTTCGACCGGGTTTCCGGATCGCGGGCATGGGCGCCGGCGATTGCAAGATCAACGGTTGCGGCAATCTGACCGCACAAGCCGCGCCAGGCATCATCGGCCGGCAGGCGCGAACTCAGCCCGAAAATACAAACGCCGGCGGGAAATGCCGAGCCGGGCGCCATGAATGGCATCATCATCGCGGATTTCGGCGGCTCGGGATACGGCCCACACGCAATCGCGCCGAAGCGCTCTTCAAGACCGGCCAGCATCACCTGAGAGCCGGGCTCCGATTCGATATCGAACAAGGGCCATGCCGACGCGTCGGCTCCACGTGCGATTGTCTTTGGACTGAAGCTCATGCCCGCCGGGACGCCGGCCGCGGCGACCAGCGTCGCACGCGCGCGGTGGGCATCGAACAGATAGAACAATGCGAATGGAATATCAGAATCGCATTCCGACAATACCCTGGCAGTCAGGATTAATGCATCCGGCATCGATTGCGCTCTGGCGCTTCGCGACCCGATGGCGTGCATTAACCGCATTCGCCGTTCAGCGAGTACCGCGCCGGTAGTCTCCATTACCGGATGAAACACTCCGGCAATCGCGCCGGCCTGGTCCCATATCGGACTGAAGGAGTATGTGAAAAAGGCCTCTTCCAGGTTGTCGCCCCGGTCAAGAAACATGCGCCGGTTCTCGAGTTTTTGCGATTGGCCCGCAAGTGCATCGTTGACTGCATCGCCGATGACCGGCCATGCCGAAGCCCAGCAGCGGCGGAAATCCTGTCCCATCGAAGCGGGATGTTTTGCGCCGCAAAGCGGAATATAAGCATCGTTGTAAATTTGCGTGCAGTGCGGTCCCCAGATAATGATCATCGGCAGGTTCGAAGCGAGACATAGATTGATTGTGCTTTGCAAGTTCAACGGCCATGATTCGATCGGGCCGAGTGGCGAATTTCCCCAATCCATTGAGCGGATCATCTCGCCCGTCGTGCCGCCTCCGACCATCCATGCTGCTGATTGGTCCAGAGTGCAATTGCCGTTAAGTGATTTCAATTTTCCCTCAGCCGCGTTATATTTTTTTCTCATGGACGTGGCACGATCCTGCCCGCCTCTTTTACGGTGCAACCTGTAGAACCTGTCCATACTTATGGCTGTGACGGCACGCCGTAAGCTGATATGGGGTATGACGCGGAATTGATTCTTGTTATGTGCGGCAATTTTTATGCCGCAAGCGTTCCGACTCGTTATTTACCTGCCGTATAACCGTCTCGGCTATTTTGAAGACTATCTGCCGACATGCAATAGCGCGCCCATGATTATCATTTGACGCAAATCAACATACATACGGACAAGTTTCTGCGGAACCGGGGTAGACGGCCGAAAGGCCTGTGATTTTTTTTGGTTGAGGAAGAGAGATGGCCGCCTTAATGTGCCGTGCAGGCGCATATTTCCCACCGGCTCGGCTTGCGTTGTTGCACGCGGTGTCTGCTCGAAAATAATTTGATGGCGAAGCCGGACGCGAGCGGATGTATTTGACCATCGCCGCGTCCGTATCGACCGCATGAACGGTTAGCGCAACAGGAGAATCGGCACCGACAAGGTCCGAAGCATGGTGGTGGTAGTGCTGCCGACCAGTAATTGACGAATCCGCGAATGCCCGTACGCGCCCATGGCCAGCAAGTCAATGTCATGCGCCTGCAGATAGGCTGCGAGTGCGGCTTCGGCGTCGCCGGCGACGATGGCGGTATGCGTCTCGAATCCGGCTCTCTCCAGTGTGGTTCGTGCCCATTCGATCTGCTCTTTCGCGGAGGCGGAACCCGAATCGGCCATCACGACATGGCACGGCAGGCCGCGAAACAGCGGACTCGACGCGATCATTTCCACGCCTTTTCGGGTAGTCGCGCTGCCGTCGAAAGCAACCATGATGTTGCGCGGTGCGCGAAAGTCTGCCGGAACAGCGAGAATCGGGCGATGCAGCGCGCGAACCACCCGCTCCAGATTGCTGCCGAGATGCTGGCGCGCCGTTTCAGCCGCCTCGCCGCGCTTGCCCAGGACAAACAACCTGGCGTCGTTTTCCATTTCCGCGAGCGTCTCGACCAGTTCGCCATGGCGCTGCCGTCCTTCGGCATGTGCCACACCCGCGGATGCGGCTCGCAGCTTGGCTGCTTCAATCAGCTGGCGGCCGGCTTCCTGTGCCAGCCTGCTTCTTTTCTCGTCCAGCAGCGCCAAGTCCTCAAGCAGGTGTTCCTGCGTCCCAAGGCCGATGCTGCCGCTGAAATCGCGCACAGGGGCTTTTTCCGGGTGTCGGTCGAGCACATGGATAAATTCCAGTGGGGCCGCCAGACGCGTTGCGGCCCATGCCGCATAGTCGCAAATACTCGGCGTATAACTGGAATGGTCGATGCAAGCCAGTACTTTGTTATTCATCCTACCTCTCCTTGGTGTGGCGCCACTTAATGGCCGATCATCCCTTCGATGGCATCGGGTTTGTCATGCACTGCAAAGCGATCGACAAGCGTCGCACTGGCCTCATTCAAACCGACGATCTCGACCTGTGTACCCTCGCGGCGAAACTTGAGCACCACTTTATCCAGCGCGCTGACCGCGGTGATATCCCAGAAGTGCGCATGGCTGACATCGATGCGTACCTGTTCGATGACTTCCTTGAAGTCGAATGATGCATTGAACCGATCGGCGGATGCAAAAAATACCTGGCCTGTCACGATGTAGTGGCGGGCGCGCCCCTCATCGGCCGAAACCGATCCGACGTGAAGTATCCGTCCGACCTTCGCCGCAAAGAACAACGCGCTCAACAGCACGCCGACAAAGACGCCTTTCGCCAGATCGTGGGTGACCACCACCACCACCACGGTGGCGACCATGACGATGCTTGAGCTTTTCGGATGCTTTGTCATATTGCGCAGCGATTCCCAGCTGAAAGTCCCGATCGAGACCATGATCATCACGGCAACCAGCGCCGCCATCGGAATGCGCTCGACCCATGGTCCGAGGAACACCACCATGATCAGGAGAACCACGCCGGCCGTCATGGTCGATAGCCGGCCGCGGCCGCCGGACTTCACGTTGATTACCGACTGCCCGATCATCGCGCAGCCGGCCATGCCGCCGAGAAAACCGGCCGCGATGTTGGCGGCGCCCTGCCCGGCGCATTCGCGATTCTTGTTGCTTGGCGTATCGGTAAGGTCGTCCACGATGGTCGCCGTCATCATCGACTCCAGCAGGCCCACCGTTGCCAGCGTCAAGGCATAAGGCAGAATAATCGCAAGCGTCTGGAAGTTCAGCGGCACTTGCGGCAACAGGAAGATCGGCAGGCTGTCGGGTAACTGGCCCATATCGCCGACGGTGCGGATATCCAGTCCCAATCCTATCGCGACGATGGTCAGTACTACGATGCACACCAACGGCGATGGAATCGCCTTGGTCAGGTATGGAAGAAGATAAATGATCGCCAGGCCGGCTGCCACGACTGCGTACACCACCCACGTGACATTGGTAAGTTCCGGCAGCTGAGCCAAAAAAATCAGGATGGCAAGCGCATTGACAAAGCCGGTCACCACCGAACGCGATACGAAGCGCATCAGCGAGCCCAATCGCAAGCCGCCCGCGATGATCTGCAGCACGCCCGTCAGGACCGTCGCAGCCAGAAGGTATTGAAGGCCATGGTCTTTCACCAGCGTTACCATGACCAACGCCATCGCTCCCGTGGCGGCGGAAATCATTCCCGGCCGTCCGCCGGCAACGGCGGTAACGACGGCGATGCAGAACGACGCATACAGTCCGACTTTCGGATCGACGCCAGCGATGATGGAAAATGCGATCGCCTCCGGAATCAGCGCGAGTGCGACAACGAGTCCGGCCAGCAGATCGCCGCGAGTATTGGAAAGCCATTCCTGGCGCAGTCTTTTTATTGCCATTGTGTATATTTTGTATTCAAAAACGCGATCGGAGCTTCGCAAACGTGGATGTACACGCTGCTAAAAACACCAATCACAGGCATTCGCTGATCCGATGTCGAACATCGAATCAATTGACAACTGAATGGAGTAGATCAGCTACCACAAGCAGTACGGAGCAGCACAATTGGCAGGAGACAAATCCTGAGTTACCAGGTTGCAATGCAATCATCATGATGCAAGATGCGACCGAAAAAAGCGGATGATAGACCAGCTTGTTTCAGATCTCTGGCGCGGGAAAATTTTCCCACAGGAAGAAAGGAGGACTACATTGGTATTTTGGCAGGGATTTACGAACGGCGATTTTAACAAGGATGTTGTTATACGTCAAAGCACGGGTTTCTTTGCCTCTTGAGTAACTCGGCCAAACTCCCGAAAAAGCAGTATGAAATGTATATAGCCGATGTATATAGCCGCCTTCAACTCAGGTAGACATACAGTCCTTCTACCGGCTGCGCCCGATCGTACCGTATCGGTGCGCGGGAAACGCCATCCACACTGAAGCCGGTGCGGCGAGGGGGGCGGTCGAGGTGCCCTTTGGGGTGTAGGTTGGGGGCCGAAGGCATCAATTCATGATGCTGCAATTATTTTCTAAAAGATCAATGGAACTCCATGCGCTGCCGGAAATCCGCAACCCTGATTCGAGCATCAAGTCAGCCTCTTCTTGCGATTGGTTGAAGTGACCGTGCGGGATTATCGCAAAATGAACTGGATTCCAATTGCTTTTTCATGCAAGAGATAAGAGGGGCCAATCTGAAGAATGAATCGTCGACTGCGGTTGGCGTGCGCGGATGGCATACACCTTGCCTTGTTAAATTCGGCACGATGCTCCATTGGTTACGCACTACGCCACAGGTGCACACATGAGGCGACGGCGCCCGACGCGGCGGCCTGTTTTGCATTATCGACCGGATGGAGGATTGACCGATTGAGACGGATCATGCGATTTTTACAGGATATTAGGTACAGTCTGTGGTTTTTGCCGGCCATCATCACGGCCGGCGCCGTTGTGCTGGCAATTTCCGCGATCGAACTGGATTCAAGAATCGACGTAGCCGCACTTTCGCCCTGGCCGTGGCTATTCGGCACAAGTGCCGAAGGCGCACGCGGCATGCTGGCCGTGGCGGCAGGCGCAATGATTACCTTAGCCGCATTGACGTTTTCAATCACGCTGCTGGTACTGTCTCTGGGAGCGGCGCAATATACGCCTCGCGTGATCCGCACCTTCATGGGCAGCTATCGCACCCAAGCGGTGCTCGGGGTGTTCGTCGGCACCTTTGTCTACTGCCTGATTGTGATGCGCTCCATTCAGGGCAGCACCGAAAGCATGGTTCCATCTGCCGCCGTGACAATTGCACTACTTCTTTCATTGGCCGGCGCCGGACTTCTGATGTTCTTCATTCACCATATGGCGTCGTCGATACAAGTGTCGACTATCGTATCGTCCGTATCCGCCGATACGCTGAAGACGGTCGACGCAATATTTCCCGATCCGCTGGAACGCCGCAATGCAAACGATGCGGTCTGGCGGTTGGGCAAGACCGAGCACCATGAATGGTTTCCGGTCTGCTCATTACGTAGCGGCTATCTGCAGACGCTCGATCACGATGCGCTGCTTGCTTTTGCAAAAAGTTACTTCGTCACAGCCAGGATGGAAAAATCGGTAGGTGAATTCGTGACACGGGGTTTGACGCTTATATCGATTACGACACCTCCCAGCGGAGAAATGACGCGCAAGCTGAACAGCTTCTATTTAATCGGGCACTATCGAACCGTGGAACAGGATGTGGGTGCGGGCATCAGGCAACTGGCCGACATTGCATTGAAAGCAATGTCGCCGGCGATCAACGATACGACCACGGCAATCATGTGCATTGATTACCTTTCATCCATCATGATCAAGCTTGCTCCGCGCCGGATCGCGCCGAATCGTCAGTTCAGCAAGGGCGAGCTGCTGGTTATTCCGAAAGGCCCGGATTTTGGCGATTTTCTCAATGAAGCGTTCGAGCAGATACGCGAAACTGCGCAGGGGAACGTCGCGATCTACGTGCGCCTGCTGGAGGCGCTTGAAACGCTGGCCCGTGTCACGAACGATATTGCACGGAAGAAGGATATCGCTGACCAGGTTCGGCTCGTATCGGATTATGCGAGATGCAACGTCCAGTTTCCGGATCAATTGAAGAAAATTGAAATGCATCGAACCGAAGCGCTCAAATGCTGCGTGCTTGAGGCCACGGCGCTTTGATTTCTGACAGTCTATGTCTTGTCCGGCGGCTTGTCGAAGCGCCGATACAGGTCGGCGCTATCGTCTTCGGCTGGCGGATGGGCCGGATCGTACTCAAGACTGTTTTCCACCGCTTCACGGGTTACGTTAACAACGACTTGCCTGCTCGGCCAATTGACCTCCTGAATCAGCTGCGGCGAAATCATCACATGCTTGCCGGGCCACCATTGGCGCGTGTTCACGATCATGAAGCGAATCGACCAGTCGCGGCTATCGAATAAAAAATCTTCGACGTGACCGATCAGATCATTGGTTTCACGGATGTCGTAGCCGATCACTTCATTGCTGCTGCGCAGATGCGAATCTTCATGATCGAGATCCGTTTCGTCGCCCATGTCTTCGGCGGGCGCGCCGCCACGATGCAGCAAGTCGCCCAACGGAGGAAACGCGCCGAATCCCCACAGCAAGGGGCCGGTCCAGTAAAGCGGGTAGTCGTAATGCCGATAGAACTCGGCTTCCTGCTGCCGCGATACCGGTTGCTCGGTGTCGATACCTGGACTGGCCTTGATTTGCTGGCGCGTCAGGGCGACGCGCACTGAATGACGCTCCCAGTCGACTTCCTGAATCGATATCGGCGAAATCAGCACCTTTCGTCCCGTCAGCCAACCGCCTGTATCGACCACGAAATACCGGATCGCCCACTTCTGGTCGTCGAAATAAATATCGGTCACTTTCCCGATATCGCCGTCGGTTGCGGCAATAGCAAAGCCTTTCAATTTTCTGGCGCTTTGTAGCATGGGCGTTCTCGCTCGGTTAAGGATAAAGATTGCGGTACAACAATGACGCAAGAACCACACCCGATATTGAAAGGATGGCGATATTCAACGACTGCTTTTCACCTATTTCGAGTGTATGTATATCTTCCACTTTGCGCATGCAGTTATTACTGATTCCGGTAAATCTTGCCAGGCCGATTTATTGGAAAAACCATCAATGGCGATCGGCGCAGCCCTATCGTTTTATCCATCCCAACCCGGTATCCGGCCCCGCCTGATTTCTTCAAACCGCATGACCGGGGACAGTTCATTTCCAGTGGAAAAATACCAAAAGCGGGAACGGCGATTGCAACAATGATGCTACCGATGGCGCATTCAGTCTACACCGCAATGCCGATGAGAGGTTGCTGCCGAAAAAAGACAGTGTGACGCCGCTTGAACGCGCGGCACGAACAACATGTTGGAGATGAAAATGACAGATCAGCTACCGGACGACCAACCTTCGCGTATTCCGCCGGAGCACCCGACGGATCCTCCAGATGAGCCGCAGATCGAAGCTGAACCGAAGCCTGTTGCGGAAACGGGCGGCTTGCGCCAGGGCGTTAAACTCACTTCTGTTCGGGCGGCGGGCTGCTTATCGTCTTGAGTTTCAGATGCAGAGCGGCTTTGGAAAGCATGTGCGCGCTGACCGGCGTGCTGATGAACAGAAACAGCGTGATCAGCCATTCATGCATGCTCAGCTCGCCTTCATGGAAGCCGAAATAGATCATCGACCCGATCAGCATGCCGCCTACGCCCATGGTGGAAGCCTTGGACGGTCCGTGCAGCCGGGTATAAAAATCCGGCAGCTTGGCCAGTCCCCATGAACCGACCAGTGCGAATGCCGCGCCTGTCAGCAGCGCGATGGAGACCAGAATTTCGATTGCGGTGGACATGTTGCTTTCTCCTAATCAGCGATGTTGCCGCGCAGAAGATACTTGGAAAGTATCACGGTGCCGACGAAGCCGACCATCGCTATCAGCAGCGCGATTTCGAAATACAGCGTGCTGCCCTGCTGGATGCCGAACAGCACCAGCAGCGCGATCGAGTTCACGTAGGCGGTATCGAGCGCCAGGATGCGGTCCGGTGCATCCGGTCCGCGCAGCAAGCGGTACAGGTTAAGCAGCAGCGCAAGGCCGATCGCACCGAACGCGATCCAGATCGATATCGTCAACATTCGAAAATCTCCTTCAATGGCATTTCGTAACGCTGTTTGATTTCTGCGATCAGCGCATCCCGGTCGTCGACGTCCAGCGCGTGAACCAGCAGCGTGCGGCGATCCTCGCTCAAGCTCACCGATACCGTGCCCGGCGTGAGCGTGATGATGCTAGCCAGCGCCGAAATTGCATACGGGCTGCGCAGTTGCAGCGGCAATTCGACGAACGCGGGCCGCAACGCCGATACCGGGCCGAGAATCAGCCGTGCAACGATCAGGTTGGCGATCACGATGTCATACATCACCACAAAGAACAGCCGCAGCGCAGTCAATGGATGACTCAGATGCGGCCGCTCGGGCCATAAGGCACGCGTGATCCAGGGAATCGCGATGCCGAGGATCGCACCGAGCAGCACATGCGCCGGTGCGATGGTGTTGTTGAACATCAGCCAGATGATCCACAGTGCCAACGAGGAAAACGGATGGGGAAGCCAACGCAAATATTTCATGATCCCTGCCCTCCCCGTTCGACGACCGCAGGGGCGCTACGGCCGAATGATTGCAGTGCGGGCGAATCTCCCAGTACCGCGCGGATATAACCGGCAGGCTGCATCAGATCGTTCGCTGCCGCTGCGGTGTATCGTGCCGCGGGGCCGGCCCATATCGTCAGCGCGACGATGCAGCCGATAAGCAGCGCTAACGGGACCAGGTCGGCCCGGCTGGCGTGCATGCCGCTATCGACGCGCGCCGTATCGGGGTCCGTATCGACATGCCAGAACAGCATGCTGCCGGCGCGCGCCATGGCAATCAGCATGAACAGCGCCGATCCCAGCACCACCGCCCACACCCAGACCGCGTGCGCGTGATTCTGCGCGCCCTGCAGCAGCATTACCTTGCCGAGAAAACCGGACAACGGCGGCACACCCGCCACTGCCGCCGCACCTAGGAGAAACAGCCAGCCCAGCAGCGCCGGTTGCGCGACCGGAAAGGTCCGCGTCAATCGATCGCGGACATCGCCTCGATTGCGTCCGATCAGATCGGCGAGCAAGAACAGCAGCGATATCGTGACCGTGCTGTGCGCCAGATAATACAGCGCTGCGCTCAGCGCGGTCGGTGTAAACAATCCGATACCGACGAAAATCGTGCCCACCGACGTTACCGTCAAATAGCTCGCCAGCACGCGCACCGAGCCGCTTGCCAATGCACCCACTGTCGCGAGCACCATGGTCGCCAGCGCCACCGGCAACAGCCATGGCATCGCCACGTCGGCCGCAACACCGGCCGCCGCGCCGAAAATCAGCGTATAGATACGGATCACCGCGTAAGCGCCGACCTTGGTCATGATGGCGAACATCGCGGCGACCGGCGCCTTGGCCACGCTGTATGCATCGGGCAGCCAGAAATACAGCGGCAGCAGCGCCGCCTTGATCGCAAATACCACCAGCATGATCAGTGCGCCGGCGCGGATCAGCGCCGCATCCCCGGCCGGCGCAGCGGCAACCTTGAGCGCCATGTCAGCCATGTTGAGTGTGCCGGTCATCGCATACAGCAGCGTGACGCCGATCAGGAACAACGCCGACCCGGTCAGATTGATCGCGACATAATGAAAGCCCGCTTTCAGCCGCGGTCCGCCGCTGCCATGCAGCAGCAGGCCGTACGACGCGATCAGCAATACCTCGAAAAACACGAACAGGTTGAAGAAATCGCCGGTCAGGAATGCGCCGTTCAAACCCATCAGCAGGAACTGGAACAGTGCATGGAAATACTTGCCGGAAGCATCGCTGCCACGCAACGCATACAGCAGGCTGGCAAGCGCGATAATCGAGGTCAGCAACAGCATGATTGCCGAGAGCCGGTCGAGTACCAGCACGATGCCGAACGGCGCCGGCCAGTCGCCCAGCGCATAGACGCCGACACTGCCGTCGGCCGCGCCCATGGCCAGATTGAGGTTGATCGCTACCAGGCCCAGCGTGACGGCCAGATTCAGCGCCCGTTGCAATCCCAGCTTCGAGCCGAGCAATACCAGTATCGCGGCCGACATCGCCGGCAGCACGATCGGCGCAATGATCCAGTGATTCATCGCGCCACTCCGGTATCGGCTGAACCGTCCACGTGGTCGCTGCCGGTTTCGGCGCGCGCGCGCAATGCCAGCACCACCGAGAACGCGGTCATTCCGAATCCGATCACGATGGCGGTCAGCACCAGCGCTTGCGGCAACGGATCGGTATAGGCGGACGCTTGCGGATCGATGACCGGCGGACGGCCGGGCGCCATGCGTCCCATCACGAAAATAAACAGGTTCACTCCGTATGACAGCAGCGTCAATCCGAGCACGACCGGATAGGTGCGCGCACGCAGCAGCAGATAGACGCCGCATGCGACCAGTACGCCGATCCCGCTGGCAACAAGTAATTCCATCAGTGTTCTTCCTTCAGTTGCATGCTGGTGCTGGCCCGCACCAGGCTGCTCAGCATCAGCATCACGGCACCTACCACCGTCAGGTAAACGCCCAGGTCGAATGCGGCCGCGCTCGCCAACGGCAAGTCGCCGATTATCGGAATATGCGGATGCCCGAATGCGCTGGTGAGAAACGGTTTGCTGAAAAACCAGCTGCCGATGCCGGTCAGCCCGGCGATCAGTACGCCCGCGCCGATCACACGCGGGAATTCGATGCGCATTCGCTCGGAAATCCACTCGACCCCATTGGCGATGTACAGCATGATCAGCGCAATGCTGGTAATCAGTCCCGCGACGAATCCGCCACCCGGAAGATTGTGGCCGCGCAGGTAGATATAAACCGATGCGGCAATCGCCAGCGGAAGCAATACACGAATCAGCACTGACAGCATCATCGGATGGCTGTCCGCCGCCCATGCCCGCCCCGTATCGTCTGCTACCAGACGCTTTACGCGCAAGCCATCCAGCATCGCGACAATGCCGAGCGCCGCGATCGCCAGCACGATGATTTCTCCGAAGGTATCGAATCCCCGGAAATCGACCAGGATCACGTTGACCACGTTGGTGCCGCCGGCTTCAGGCAGGCTCTTTTCCAGGTAGTAATCGGACAGTGTCTGGAATGGCCGGGTCAGCACTGCATAAACGATAGAGCTTACGCCGGCGCCGGCGGTAATCGCCAGAACCGCGTCGCGCAACTTGCGCAAGGAGCTCGACTCGACCGGCGACTGCTGGGGCAGGCGGTACAACGCGAGCAGCAGCAGCACGATGGTCACGACTTCAACCGAGACCTGCGTCAACGCCAAATCCGGTGCAGCCAGATATACGAACACCAGCGTCGGCACCAGCCCGACCGTGCTGATCATGATCAGCGCGGTCAGCCGCTGCCGATGCAGCACCACGGTTGCCAGCGAAGCGCACACCAGAACAATCCATGCGACCACGGCGACGCCGTTGATTGCGCTGAGTTCGTTCGCACCCGCGACGTAACCGAACTCGAAAAACGGCCAGGCGGCGAGCAGCACCGTCACACCGACGATCCATGCAAGATAGCGCTGCAGCGAGCCGTTTTGCAGGCGGCGAGTTACCCAGACCGACAGGTTCAGCAGTTTTTCCAGGAACTCGTGATACAGCCAGTGGCCGGTGAACGGACTATGCACATAACGGTGCAGATCATAAAAATGCCGCAAGAAGTAATACACCGCGGCACCGCCCAGCATCGCAACCACGCTCATCAATAACGGCAGGTTGAAGCCGTGCCAGATCGCAAGCGAATATTCCGGCAGCGGTCCACCGAGGGTTGCCTGCGCGGCGACTGCCAGCAGCGGCGCCACCGTCAATGCAGGCATGATCCCGACCAGCAGGCAGATCACCACCAGTATTTCGACCGGAATTTTCATCCAGCGCGGCGGTTCATGCGGCGTCTTGGGCAGTCCGACCGGTTCGCCGTTGAAAAACACATCGTCGACGAAACGCACGCTGTAGGCGACGCTGAAAATACTTGCCAGTACCGCGATCGTCGGCACCAGGACGCCCCATATCCCGACAACGCTCAGGTGTAGCGTTTCAGCCAGGAACATTTCCTTCGACAGGAAGCCGTTGAACAGCGGCACCCCGGCCATCGATGCGGCGGCCACCATCGCCAGCGTGGCGGTATATGGCATGTATTTCCACAATCCGTTCAGCTTGCGCATGTCGCGCGTGCCCGCCTCATGATCGACGATGCCCGCCGCCATGAACATCGCCGCCTTGAAGGTCGCGTGATTGATGATGTGGAATACCGCAGCCACTACCGACAGCGGAGTCTGCAGTCCGAACAGCAGCGTGATCAATCCCAGGTGGCTGATCGTCGAGTACGCCAGCAAACCCTTGAGGTCGTGCTTGAACAGCGCGGTGTAGGCGCCAAATGCGAAGGTCGCGAAACCGACTGCGGTGACGATGTAGAACCACTCGTCGCTGCCGGATAGCACCGGATAAAACCGCGCCAGCAGGAATACGCCGGCCTTGACCATGGTGGCCGAATGCAGATACGCGCTGACCGGCGTCGGTGCGGCCATCGCGTGCGGCAGCCAGAACTGGAATGGAAACTGGGCCGATTTGGTGAACGCGCCCAGCAGCACCAGCACCAGCATCGGCAGATACAGCGGACTGGCGTGGATGATGTCGCGGCGCTGCAGGATTTCGGTCAGCTCGAAACTGCCTGCGATATTGCCGAGCAACAGAACGCCGGCCAGCAAACAGAGTCCGCCGCCGCCGGTGATTGCCAGCGCCATGCGTGCGCCTTCGCGCGCATCGGAACGATAGCTCCAGTAACCGATCAGCAGGAACGAACTGAGCGAAGTAAGCTCCCAGAAAATCACCAGCAGCAGCAGGTTGTCCGACAACACCACGCCGAGCATTGCGCCGGCAAACAGCAGCAGATAGCAATAGAACCGGCCCATCGGATCACTGTCGGACAGGTAATAGCGTGCGTACAGCACCACCAGCATGCCGATTCCCAGGATCAGCAGCGCAAACAGCCAACCAAGTCCATCGAGGCGCAATGTGAAGTTGAGGCCGATCTCGGGTAGCCATTGCGCGGCATAGCGTACCGTCTGCCCCGAAAATACCGCATCGGCCTGCGTCAGCAGCAACGCAAAAGCCGCAGCCATCACGGCGCCGGCGCCCCATGCCGCGGCATTACGCCCGGCACGGATCGCCAGCACGGGTATCCACGCGGCTACAAACGGCAGCAGGACGATCCAAGCGAGTGAAGAAAACAAACCTACTCCCTTTCGTTATTTTTTTACGGTCCCGCAAGCAAACCAATAATGCAATTAAAACGGAAGGCAAGAGTGTACTAGAAGTTCCTTGCCGCCACTACCCGGCGCCGCTTCGCTTGGCGTATTTATTCGAAGCGCCCGGCGAATTTTTCTTGACCTGTCGCTTGCAATCTGATTTCAGATACCCGAAGCTTCTGAAAAATGCCTTTGTGCGATATTCAGGATCATGTCTTGACCGCATGAAAACCGCGCATTGCGAGCGTCACGGCAACCAGCACGATCGCTCCGGCAATTATCCCGACGGACGCATTGAGCAACATGGACACGATCGGCTCGACCAGCCCGCCGATGCCCGAGAATGCACCGGCGCCGAGCGCGAGCCTGTGAAGGAATTCTTCCGCGCCGGGAATGCCGTGGACCAGAATGCCGCCGCCGACCAGGAACATCGCGGCCGTACCGATGACGGAAAGGCTTTTCATCATCGCAGGCGCCGCCATTAAAATCAGCTTTCCAAGGCCGCGCTGCATCCTGCGCCAATGGCTTGCGCCGCTTTGCCGGCTCAAGTACAGCCCTCCATCGTCCAGCTTGACGATACCCGCCACCAGTCCGTAGACCCCGGCCGTCATCAGCGCCGCGATGCCTGCGAGCACCACCACCTGCTTTCCGAACGCCTCCGCCGCCACCGTCCCGAGCGTGATCGCGATGATTTCCGCGGACAAGATGAAGTCGGTCCGGATCGCCCCTTTGATCTTGTCCTGTTCAAAGGCAACCAGATCGATTTCCGGATCGGCCAGCACCTTCACGTGTTCGGCATGATGTTCCTCTTCTTCCTTGCGGTGCATCAGCTTATGCGCGAGTTTTTCGAATCCTTCATAGCAAAGGAAGGCGCCACCCACCATCAGCAGCGGCGTCACCGCCCACGGCGCCAATGCGCTGATGGCAAGCGCGGCCGGCACCAGGATCAGCTTGTTCTTTACCGAGCCCTTGGCCACGGCCCAGACCACGGGCAATTCACGATCGGGATTCACGCCGGAGACCTGCTGTGCATTGAGCGCAAGGTCGTCTCCCAGCACGCCGGCGGTTTTCTTTGCCGCGATCTTGGTCAGGACAGCTACATCGTCCAGGACGGATGCGATGTCGTCGATTAATGCTAAAAGGCTGGTTCCGGCCACGTCGGGACTCCTGGATAAAATATTCAGGTCGAAGTATGAATTCAACCATTAATTGCGGCAACCTAAACTTGATGCAATCGAAGCCGGCTTTCGGCCAGCGGCGGAGGACCGTGACGTCGATGGATGTCTTCAGCGACACGCCGCATTCATTCAGCTCGAAGCACCAGGTGAATGGCCATTCGGCCGATGCCACATGCCGCAACGGGGCATGGATTCAGCGAGAGGCAAAAAGCGCTGGTTTTGCCGGGCTGCCGGAAGGATTGGAGTCAAGTCAAATGCGCGACTCAAGCGTTCGCATTGCTTTCCTGATGACCCGGACATCTTCCTCAAATTGGGCTTGGCAGTCTCGAAGGTAGGAATTCAGCTCGGGAATGCCGGCCTTGGTCAGCGTAGGCGCTCGATTGCTCAGCTCCCGGAGAAAGACGTCGAAATCTTCCTCGAGGTCGCGCTCCTTGTACTGGATTTGTTCCAGCAAGCGCTCAAGCTGTTTGCGCTGGAACAGCCGAATCGAGAATCCCTTGAGGCTCAGCACGGTCCGCAACTCGGCCCTGACTTTTCCGAGCCCGGTACAGACGCCATTCAACCTGAAGTCATCCAGGAGCAGCGGCGCTTCGACCAGTTGGTTCTTCAGTTGCTTGAGATCGCCGCTCTGAAGAATCAGCCTGCCGCACCTTGCGGTGACAACATTCAACGCTTGGCTGACAGCCTCGGCCAGGGTCGTCACCGCAATCAGAATCTCTTCACGGTGCTTGCGTTGCTTTTCAGGAATTTCCAACAATGCGGCAGGAAGAGCCGTCATTGTGTCTACAAGGTCGCTGACGATGGGTATCGAGGCCATTTCCGGCTCCTGACGTGATCGCGGACAGTGATGCCCGTCATTCGAGTATAGGCGAGAAAATCCGGAAAAACGAATTTCCGGATTGGCCGTACGGTCTCAAGCCAATTCAAGCGACGACACTGCTCGGCCCGGTGATTTTCAGCGAATGACGCTGTCCGTTCAGCAGAACGCCGATCACGGTATATCGCACCAGGAGATGATAGGTTGCTAGACAGGCTAAGGTGGTAGCGAAGATGTTGATGCTCATTTTTGTCAAGGCGCCAAACGGCAGGTTATACAACAGCGCCCCGAATCCGATGGTTCCCAACATGTGTACCAGATAGGCCCAATAAGAGCTTTCGGAAAAATATTTCAGGACTTGGTTTTGTCTGGACGAATATCGAAAAAACAGTCCGATCAAAGCCAGGCTCCAAAGCCAGCTCGTGGCGTTATAGGCAAATGCAATGTAAGCCGCGATATATGGAATTCCGCCCGGATTCGCACTGAACGCGTCGAAAAACTTTAAACAAAGGATAAAGGGCAACAGTCCCGCAGCGGCATAGTACCAACAGTTCCTTGAGTAAAGAGGAAGCAGCATGTCCTGGTGTCTATGCAAATACCATCCGAAGACAAAAAACAAT
Source organism: Burkholderiales bacterium RIFCSPLOWO2_02_FULL_57_36 (assembly GCA_001770855.1). GTDB lineage: Bacteria > Pseudomonadota > Gammaproteobacteria > Burkholderiales > Burkholderiaceae_D > MESE01. Next base: position 38,777 of record MESE01000018.1, on the reverse strand, counting down.
CCGTTATGAACAAGTTCGTCAAACTGCGGAATAAATGAACCGCTGGGCACGAGCATGCCTGCTTCATGAAAAGCGCCGATGGTCGCCAGCGGAACCGTAAGTACGATAATCCCCCACCAATTGGAAGCCAAGGCTTTCCAGACGCCGGCGCAAGCGGACCTGACTGCATCCGGGATATGCCTGCTCAACAAGCCGAATGCGGTCGTCAGAACGCAAAACCAGAGCAAATAGTAAATGAACCACAGATGCAGCGTATTGATTAGCGGCTGATGCGGCAGTTTCGTCGAAATCAGGGCCAGATCGAAGCCGACGGAACCGCGAATCATGATGTGCATATAAATTAATACCAATGCCCCGGTGCCGGCAAATAACGGCGGCCAGAATATGGCGAAGGGCAAGGCAATCCGGCGCAACCTGTGTTTCAGCATTGCCGCAAATCCCCTGCGGCTTACCAGCAGCGCGACGAAAAACCCGGCCACAATAAAAAATACCGGCATGCGGAACGAGTGAATAAAGAGAATAATCAGGTCCGCGCCCAGTGAGGTCTCGCGGTCACGCCACGGCATAGGCGACTGTTGCGTCATGTGATTGGATGCCGCGTGCAGGACAATGCCAAGCCACATCATCACCGCCCGCAGATTATCGAGTGAGTGAAGCCTCTGAGACTGATTCATTGAGTGAGCTTCTATTTTTATGAGGGCTGGTAAAGATACATTTGCGGATTAGGGCATGCATATTCTTCGTGGCGAGGGAGTAATCAAGACACGACATTGGAATTTAACGGCGACTCTAATAGAGAAAACGGTTTTCGTCGATTTTTTGCGGTGCAGGGCTTGATTCATGTCGGTGTGAAAATCGGAAAAACTGCCGTCCTGTGCTTATCCGCCATCCCCAATCGAAATATCAATGCCGGATTTCAGCGTACCCCGCTGCAATGATGATGGCCCGTCGCAACATGCGTCATTGAGCCGATTTGATACCCATCCTGCCGAGAAGCGCCAGGAAACGCGGCCATCCGGCGGCAAGGCGCTCCAGTTTCGCCACTCTGATCACGTCGTTGGCCACGATGTTTCGCAGCCGGTAGGAATAGATCTCTCGAAACGTCCGTTCATCTATAAGCCTTTGTTCAAGCATGATTTCGCAGTGCTCGAAGAGACCCATGTAAGATTCGACGCCGGCCCAGTCTTCCGGCGTTTCCGGGCCTTTGCCGCCGGCCCACACGCCGCCGGGCGAAGGCGACGGTGGACTTCGTCATGTTTCGCAAACCGGTCTCGAAGGTCGAGCCAAAATCGCGCGCGATTGGTCTTGCCTGTGATCCGCATATTCAGTGCGGTGAACGCGAGCGATATTGCGGCAATCGACACGCCGGCAATCGTTACTATGTCCTTGATTTCGGTAATGGTCATGGTCGCCTTGTGTACGCACGGCATCGACGCAACCGGCACGCCTGCGTATTGGCGTGGAACGGCACGTCATGAGTAGATTTGTTTTCCAGACTAACCGAAACCGCCATGCGAAATCAAAGTGTAAAAGCGCGCATGACCGTCAACATCCGTTGGGATACAAGACGCGCACAATGCCTTTCGATACCGCGATGTTTCCTGTCTTTACCGAGATTTCGAATTCCGTATCGGTTACCGTATAACAGGCGCCGTCATCGTCAGAGACACAGGTTTTAGCGATTTCGACCCAGTCGGGAGCAGTGTCCTTTACGGCGGAGACGATCTGGCTTCCGGTCATGTTCAATTTTTGCGGCACTTGGTCAACGACAAGGAATGCGGTTGAATTCGTCGGTCGCAATTCCACCCAGCTCGATGCGACATCGGTTCCGCGAACGGCTATATGCGGCCCTTCGCCGCTTACATTCAGATAGGTCACCGACCGCTGCCGTACACGAATCTGCGCGTCCTTTTGTTTCGGCGTTACATGTAACAACAACTTCGGATGCTGCTCCGACATTGTGAAATGATCGGAAAACTCACGACCCAAGCCAATATCCAGATAGCCCGACAATACATCTTTCGTTTTAGCGGACCATTCAAACGGCATCTTTACCTGCGGCGTACCGACGGTCACCAATTCAACTCTCTGGATCGCCGTTGACAATGACTCCAGCGCGCTGGATGCCCCGGAAACACCAATCAACAGCGCAAACAGGAAGCGGCGAAGCATTTCTCGGTGGGTATTCATCAATGCGCCCTTTGCTGCGGAGGTATCGGCGAAAAAATATATGCAACGTATCCTGCCATGAACGAGTTGCCCTAGCAATAAGAGGGTCCTTCGACGCTTCGTGTTCCCGACTGGTCTAAAGCGCTGCCGCGAAACAGCTTCGGCTTCAACGGCATCCGAAGCGTAACCGAGATGGAGGCGGAGCTAACGCGCATTTGCTTTGCTGCGCGGTTCCTCTACCGTCGGTATGACGATAGACCGGTTCCTACAAAGGTTCGTTCATCGATTCTTTTGAGCGCGTGCTTCCTCGATATGCCTGGCAAGATCCGGCGATACGGATAGGCGTTTGAACGGGCTGATATTGGCGCCTCCGGTATTTCCATGGGGTACCAACCCTATCGCCGTTTTTGTGGAGGCGCCAACGATACGGAAAAGTTGCCCTAGGCACTCGCGCATGTCGCGGCGCTGCCAGCCCCAGGCAAGCATGCGGCAATGGACGCGCACATGTTCAATCGTGGACGCCTGCCCAAGGACATGCGCGCGCTCCAGGCAAGCAAACGCCAATACGAAATTGCCTTGTGCTTCCGCCTCGCGGGCGGCAAGAAGTTCGGCCTGAACGTGAGGCCGGATACGTCGGTTGAAAGTATTCATGTATTGGATTATCCGATAAACGCATCGGCTTCGATCTCAACCAGTATTTCAGGCGAAATCAGCCCGCTTACTTCCACCATGCTGGTAGCGGGACGAATGTCTGAAAAAAATTCGCCATGAGCCTTGCCGACCTTTTCCCATTCAAGAATATTGATCACATATATTCTGGTCCGCACGACATCGGCCATTGACGCACCGGCCTTGCCGAGAGCCGCCTCAATGTTTTTCAAGCACTGCATCGCCTGTGTGTAAGGATCATCGAGGCCGATGATATCGCCATGTTCATCGGTCGCCGTGGTACCCGATACGTGGATATACGGGCCGGCCTTGACCGCTCTCGAATAACCGACGACCGATTCCCATGGCGCGCCGGACGCGTAGTTTTTTCTTGACATGATTATCCCGTGATGTAACGTTCGAGGCAGTCTTTGAATGATAAACGCATAGCCGGATTCATATCGGCTTCATGCATGCTCAGAGCGATGGAAATTATACGGAATCCGGGCCTGAATTGCCGCCGCCCGCTCCACACGACACCATTGCCCAGTCGTATCCCGCAACCACGCTACGCTCAAGCTGTGTTCTCGGTATGCACCCGCGGAGTATTGCCGGCAGCGACAGGATTGGAAAAGCGCACGCTATCCGGCGCATTGGTGCCGCCGGTGACGACGAAGCTGAGCGCTTCTTCGACGGTCCAGTCGGTGTCCACCAGATCGGCCACCGGAAGAATCTCGATGTAGCCCGAGGTCGGGTTCGGCGCAGTCGGCACATAGACCGCCGCCAGTTTCTGGCCCGATGTCTGATCGGTAAATACCTTGGTGACGAAGCCGACCGCCTTCATTCCCGGCGTCGGGAACGTGATCAGCACCACGCGCTGCCCTGTCTTCGGGCGCTGGCGCATGGTTTGCAGAAAGCGCTTGGTCGCATTGTAGATGGTCTGCACCAGCGGCAAACGCAGCAACTGCTCTTCCAGATAATTGATCAGCCGGCGGCCGACCACGAAACTGGCGAACTGTCCGATCAGATAAAAACCGGCCAATGTGAGCAGCACACCCAGCACATACTGAACGCCCGGCGTGGTAAGCCATGCGGCCAGCGATACAGAGAACGGCTTGACCAGTTGCGCGAATCCTTTCAGCAAGGGCGCGCTGGTGCTTGCAAGCAAACCGAACAGGAAATCGAACACCAGCCAGGTCACCCATAACGGAGCGACGGTGAAAAATCCAATCAGGATATGGCGCAGGAAATGTGGGGTAATCGAGTCGGAATCTTTATCGTCGGCCATGGCACTTTTGTATCGATGCGTCATTGACTATGACTGCACCGAAGAATTCAGCCGCAGATGCCGCAGAGCAGGATGGACTCTCCGGCGCGGCGATTGCAGGAGTAGTTGCCGGCACTATCGTGCCGACCACTTGTGTTGATCGTATTACATGGGGAACACCGCGCCTTGCGTGACATCAAATAAGGCCGACACGGCTGCCGTCTCGTAGCAAGCGGAAACATGTCGCCTGTATTTTCCGTGGGTTCAGAGCCATTGCCCTTGATTGCCCCAAAAAACTTCAAACCTCATTCACTTTTTATTCCATGCCGAAAATAAAGAATATCGATATCGCGCTGCAAGGCGGCGGCGCCCACGGCGCATTCACATGGGGAGTACTGGACCGGATATTGGCCGATGACCGGCTCAATATCTACGGTATCAGCGGCACCAGCGCCGGCGCGATGAATGCGGTGGTGCTGGCTGACGGCCTGTCGCACGGCGGTGGAAAAACCGGCGCCCGCAACGCGCTGCATAAATTCTGGAGGGCCGTCAGTGTCGCATCGCAATTCAGTCCGGTGCGGCGCACGCCGATGGATAGGCTTCTGGGAAACTGGGCGCTCGATGCGTCGCCCGCATATTTTCTGTTCGAGATGGCGAGCCGCATGGTTTCACCGTACCAGTTCAACCCGACGGATATCAATCCGCTGCGCGATCTGGTGGCCAGGGATATTGATTTCGATCGCGTTCGCGCGTGCGACGATCTGCAAGTGTTCATCTCCGCGACCAACGTGCGTACCGGCAAGGCCAAAATTTTCCGGCGGCAGGAATTAAGCGTGGATGCCGTAATGGCCTCGGCCTGCCTGCCGCAACTGTTTCGAGCGGTGGAGATCGACGGCGAGGCATACTGGGACGGCGGTTACATGGGAAATCCGGCCCTGTTTCCGCTGGTCGACGAAACAGAAGCCGACGACCTGATCATCATCCAGATCAACCCGATCGTGCGAGACGAGTTACCCCGCACCGCCGTGGAAATAATGAACCGCTTGAACGAGATTACTTTCAATTCCAGCCTGATCAAGGAAGTCGGTTCGATCCTGCTGCTCAAGCGATTGATCGATGAAGAAAAGCTGGATCGGGTGCGTTACACGGACATGCGGCTGCATCGCATCAGTGCGGAACATGAAATACAGAAACTGGGTGTATCGAGCAAGCTCAACGCCGAATGGGCTTTCCTGCAGTACCTGCACGACGTCGGATATGCGACCACGGAACGATGGCTGGAACAGAATTTCAAACATCTGGGACGACGCTCCACGCTCGATGACTCATCAATCAATTTAACCGAGATCGGGATGGCGTTGCCGCCGAGTGCGGAACCGATTTTATGCAGGCCCCAGCCGTGATTCAGCGCACGCGCCGTTTGCGCCAGCGCCGGGTTGCGTTAAAGCGCCACAGCGCGCTGACGATGAAATAACCGGCAATTGACGACACGATCGCAAGCACGCCCAAGCCGATCGCCAGCGAAGAGCCGACCGATTGCATCCAGTCGATCGAATTGGCGAACCAGCCGCCGACATCGGCCTGCTGCTCAATGATCTTGACCTTGACTTCGGTTTCAATCGCCGTCTCAGGCACGGGAGCCGAGCCGCCGGTCAGGAATTCGCCGAGCCGGTAGGCAACAAAATAAACCGCCGGAAAAGTGAACGGATTGGTAACCAGCGTGCTGAAGGCCGCTACCGGAAGATTGACACGCAGGATCACGGCGGCAACCGCGGCAAGCAGGATCTGGGCGAACGGAATCAGTATTCCAAAAAACAAGCCTACCGCAAGTCCTCCTGCAACTGACCGGCGGTTGAATTGCCACAAATAGTGATGATGCAAGTAATGCGCAAACGGCTTGAGAAAACGGTTTTGCCTGATTGACTCCGAGGTAGGCAGCCACTTGAAAAAACGGGTACGACGCATGAATGATGCTCCTGGAGCCGGCTTGCCATCGAACGATCCCCAAGGAATCGCATGAATTTTGGTGCAGTTCCATCGCTGTTGATTGTTGCACAGCCTGCATTATGGCTCAGCTACGGGAATTCGCATGAATTCCATGAATAGCGCCGCGAGTGGAGTCCATTTAAGAATTCCAATGATGAATTCTCTAATTGACATGTTGTTGAATTGAAAAAAACCACAAGTCGCAGTTTCTTGCGCTCGCTACGTCTGAGGAATCGTGCGCAGCCAAGCCGGAACCATCATGCCGCCGCCAACTTCCTCTTTTTATACTGCGTCCCGAACGTGATCCACTTGTCCCAGGCGCCGTAGTGGCTCTTGATCGGCCCGAGCGGCAATGCCAGCAGGATCAGCAAAATTCCTGTGATCACGCTTGCCGCGCTCGCCAAGCCGGAAAACCCTGCCAGTAGCCATGGCGCAACGATCAGCCATGCGCCAAATGCGGCGTTGGCGAAGCGCAGCGGACGCCCTACTTCGCTCAAAGCCATGATCGAAAACGTCACGACCAGCGAACCGACAATGTGATCGCTATCGGCTGCCGCTCCCGATGTTTGGAAAATCGCGCGGCTGAACATCAGCAGGATGCCGATTGCAACGCTTGCCACCATGGTCCAGGTAAAGCGCACGCCGGTCTGAAATATCTCGCGCAGCAATGCGGTAAACGGCAATTCGAAGTTATCGGAATAGTCGGCTCTGCCGCCTTCGATCGTATCGCCGTGCCACAGTACATGCCACAGCGTTTTTCCTTTGGCGCTCCGATCTTTCAGGAACTGCAGCGTCGCCAGGATTTCATCGAAGGAATACGGAATCTGCAGCAACATTGCCACAGCGGCGATCAGGCACAGCGTGCACCAAGTGCCGATCACGACCGGCTGGATGATGATGAAGAAGATGCTGACCACGCCGAGTGGAACAATCAAGATTCCGAAAAACAGTACGATCCAAGGCATGGTGCGCCAGCGTCGCTTGTCGCCGATCAGGCCGGTGACGATTTCCATCACGTACACCATGGCGCCCAATCCCGCATCGGCAACCGGCCAGGCTTCGGACACGTCGGAAGTGATGATGCGTTCGGTCCCGTCGCCGAAAAACGGGTCCCATGCACTCTCGATATGGCCGAGCTGGAATGCCGCCATATAGCGCGACAGAAATAATCCGACGAATGCCAGCGCCACGATCACCATCCGGTTGGTATATCCGGAAGGGCTGTAACTCCAGCTTGGCGGCGCGTCGGGACCGGTCACTCTGGCGACGGGGCTGATGCCGGGCGGCGACGCCACGACTACCGCGAACAGGATCACCAGTGCGCCGATCAGCGTGTCATTCGCATACATCGCCGCGCTCGGCGTCCAGAACAACAGCGGCGCAAACAGCAGCCAGATACCAAGCAATGCGGTAATCCAGCGCGCCCAGCCATGATCGCGCGACAGCGACAGCATGCTGAAAACCATGATCAGCAATCCGGTCGCGATATCGCTGATGGTCATCCAGGTATCCGAGAGCGCCAGTCCGCGCTGGTTCGGCGTGACCAGTTCACCCTCCACCATCCATGATTCCGTCAGGCCGAAAATGAATGGACTCGAAACCAGCCACATGCCGAGCGCCGCATTTGCGAAATGGCACCACAGCGTCTGCAGATGTTCACGCCGCTCCTGGACGCGGCTGTCGGCGATCAGCGTGGCACTGGGCAACGGATGCTGGTCCGCGTCCTCAAGCCACACCGGCAACGGGATCTTGTTGCGCTTGTACCATGCAGCCGGATCCTGCTTCAGCGATCCGATGATTTTCGGCAGCGTGTCGCGCAGCGTATGCCGCGGTCGCCAGTCAAGAAGTTTGATCGCGCGTGAAATATCCAGTTCGTAATGATCGTCCGCCAGCGCCACCATGAACGGTTTGACGAAAGGTTCGATGCCGCGATCGATCGCGTCGGGAACGATGTCTTCCATCCGGTGCTGCAGCCAGGCGCCGGTCGCCGCGACCGGCTTCGGAATCTGCCGGGTCTCCCACGGCTCACCATGGATCAGACGCCCTATCAAATTCTGTACCGCCTCATAGCTTTCAGTGACCGGCTCGCCGATCAGCAGCGTCGTTTCGTCCGGCAAATGCGGCCGCCGCTCAATCGCGTTGCGGAAGGCGCGCGCCGCATCTTCCAAATGAACAAAAGATTGGCCATGCGATGTTTCCCCGGGAAACACGCGGCTTAGCATTTGCCGTTCGTAAATTCGTTGCGCCTGATACGCCAGCGACGGAACCTCGCCGTGATCGGTGTAGACGCCGGCAAGCCGAAATACGACCGCAGGAATGTTTCCGCGATGTGCATGGACTACCTGCTCGGCCGCAACCTTGGATTGCGGATAGGGCCATTTCGGTTCCAGACGCGAATCTTCATTGATCGGTATGCCCGGATCGCTCGGCGCATGAACCAGCATGGTGCTGGCATAAATGAATTGTTCCACCTGAAACGATTGCAGCGATTGCAGCAGGCGTTGTGTGCCGCGCACGTTGACTTCATCGTAGAGCGGGTTCGGTTCATCGGAAAAATCATAAAAGGCAGCGAGGTGTATCACCGATGCAATACGGGTGCCGTAGCGCTGCCTTACCTGATCCAATGCGTCCGTTATTGCCTGGTCGGAGGTGATATCGACGTCGATGCACCCCGGGCTGCCGCGGCAATCCTGCTCGAAACCGACAATGGTGTAGGCCTCGCCGAGTTCCGCGGCAATCGCGCCTCCGATCCTGCCTGCCGAACCGGTGATGATGACCACCGGCTTTTCTGTTTTTTCGATAGCCATGGCGCCTCCTCGCCGCTGGAATGGTTTCCAGGAGAGGCACGATGCGTGCCATCGTTGTGTGCAATGAAAGCGCGGCGCCGCCAAAATTGCCGGCATGCATAAATGCCGCTCAAACAGCGATGCTCACATCTAAAAAATAATGGGGAGGCTTGGTCGCCGCACATCAATTTTCGCGATTTGGAAACAGGTAAATGCCGATGCCACTTGAGCAATCGCGGATCTTTTCAAAAAAGTTGAAACTTTTACAGGCTCCACTCATCGGATGGTGCATCTTCGCTGCAAATGCATCCCGCTGTTTTTCCGTGAAGGCAGGTTTCGATTGTTGGAGCATCAGACTACGGCGTCCGAAAATAGACACACGCAGGAACAATATGGCAAACGATTTTCCGAATATTTCAACCGGGCAGCGCTGTAATGAAAAACGCGCTGTGGCAACATCGCTGTCGTCGAATAAGCCGGCACGCAGCCGCCCACGATTTTCTGCGGAATCGATTCGATGAGCTATGTTCCTCTGGCCGCAACGAGTTCAGAGCGTAGCCGCGCCGTGGCGATCGCAGCCGAACCGTCCGCCGTGCTCGGGCTGCGCGAAGCGATTACGCTGATTATAGGAGTCGTGATCGGCGCCGGCATTTTCAAGGCGCCCTCGATGGTGGCCGGTATGGCCGGTAATACGGCATGGATGTTCGGCGCCTGGATACTGGGCGGCATCATTTCGCTGATCGGCGCACTCTGTTATGCGGAACTGACCACAACCTATTCCCATGCCGGCGGCGACTATCATTTCCTCAAGCGCGCCTACGGCAAATCAGTATCGTTCCTGTTCGGATGGGCGCGCTTTTCCGTGATTACCACCGGCTCGATTGCATTGCTTGCCTTCGTCTTCGGCGATTACATGAACCAGGCATTGCCGCTGACCGCATTCGGCGCCACCTGGGGCTCCGCTTCTTATGCATTGGCGGTGATCGTTGTGCTGTCATTGGTAAATTTGCGCGGCATCAAGGCCGGCACATTTACACAAACATGGCTGACCGCAATTGAGGTCGGCGGCCTGTTACTGATTGTCACCGCAGCTCTTTTCCTGGTCGGCAACGGCACGCCGCCGCCGCAGGCAGCACCTGCGGCGGCGGCCTCGACACCTGCGATGGCTTCGTTCGGTTTGGCAATGGTATTTGTCTTGCTGACCTATGGCGGATGGAATGAAGCGGCCTATATCAGCGCGGAATTGAAGGACAGGCGGCGCAACATGGTCAAGGCGCTCGTGTGGTCGATCCTGATCATTACCACGCTTTATCTGTTGGTGACATGGGCATACTGGAAAGGCCTTGGGCTGGAAGGCATGGCAAAATCAGACGCGCTGGCCGCCGATCTGATGCGGATTGCATTCGGCCCGGCAGGCGAAAAAATCATTTCAGTCATGGTCGCCGTGGCGGCGCTGACATCAATCAACGCGACCATGATCGTCGGTGCGCGCACCAGTTACGCGGTCGGGCGCGACTGGCCGGTATTCAACAAACTGGCATTCTGGGACGGGCCGCGCGGCACGCCGGCCAATGCGATGCGGGTGCAGTGCATTGCCGCGCTGCTGCTGGTTTTGCTGGGCGCATGGACCGGCAGCGGGTTCAAATCAATGGTGGAATTTACCGCGCCGGTATTCTGGCTGTTCTTCCTGTTATCAGGCTTGGCGCTGTTCGTGTTGCGGATACGCGAACCCGACGTCGATCGCCCCTTCAAGGTTCCGCTGTTTCCGCTGTTGCCATTGGTGTTTTGCGCAACCTGCGCCTATATGCTTTGGTCGAGCCTGTCCTATGTATACAGTCAATCGCTCGGTGGATTGAACGCAGCGTGGATCGGTGTCGGGGTGCTGGTTATCGGTGCTGTGTTGCTGTTGTTGATCGGCATGCTCCCCGCGAAGCAAAGATAGTCAATGATTCAGAACCTCTTCAAGGAGAAACCTGTGAAACCGCGTTACCTTCTTCGTTCCATGATCCATCACCGGATGGCGGCATCGCTGACGGCATTGTTGATTGCGCTGGCATTTACCCTGACAACCGGCCTGGTCTTTGCGCAAACGGCGACCACACCGAAGCTTGATGTGCCCTACGTACCAACGCCACAGCCGATCGTCGACAAGATGCTGGACCTTGCCAAGGTCGGTAAAAACGATGTGTTATACGACCTGGGCTGCGGCGACGGGCGAATTGTCATTACCGCCGCAAAAGAACGCGGAGCGCGCGGTACCGGCATCGATATCAACCCGGTTCGGATTCAGGAAGCAAAACAGAATGCGAAAGACGCGGGCGTAGCAGACAAAGCCGAATTCAAAGTCGGCGATCTGTTTCAATCGGATTTTTCCAAAGCGACGGTGGTAACGCTGTATCTTTTGCCTGATATCAATCGCAAGCTGCGGCCTCAGTTGTGGAAGCAGCTCAAGGTCGGCACGCGTGTGGTTTCCCACGACTTCGATATGGGACCGGAATGGCCGCCCGAGAAAGTGGAAAAAATCGGCGGCAAGACCTTGTATTTCTGGAAAATCACACCGGAAAACAAGAAATCCGCCACTGCGCTGGCTCAACTTTCGAAATGAGCGTACGCGGCAATATCCGTTCTTAATCCGTCTATCGATCGATGGCCGATAGCGTCATTCCTCGCAAAGCGAGGAATGACGCTGCATTGTATCAAGAGCTCTTGATCGCAGCGCGCCGCGTGCGCATTTCGATTCCTTCGCCACTCTCCCGATTATCGACGCTTGCCTGCAATTTCGGCGCCCTGTGAACGCGCGGTTTGCCGATGTAATTGCTTCATCCTCATTTCCAAAAAGCACAAACACTGGACGTGACCGTGGTTTGCGGTTGATACTGTCAATGCAAACATCACATTGAAAATTTTACTTATGGAATACAACGGAATCGATACCCAAATCTCGCCGGAAGGCCGCATGGATGTATTGTCCAAGGCGGAAGTCCACAAACTGCTCGACAATAGCCACGGCGGCCTGCATCCGGTATTTCGCAACTGCTCGCTGGCGGTGCTCAACTGCGGCAACTATATGGATGACGGCAAAGAGTTGCTGGAACGCCATCCGAATTTCGACATCAGCATCGTCGAGCGCGAGCGCGGCATCAAGCTCGACATCAAGGGCGCACCGGCCAGTGCATTCGTCGACGACAAGATGATCAAAGGCATACATGAACATCTGTTTGCCGTGCTGCGCGACATTCTGTTCATCGGCGATGAAATCAACGGCAATGTCAACTTCGACCTGCAGGCGTCGGAAGGCATTACCGACGCGGTGTTTCACATCCTGCGCAATGCCGATGTGCTGCGCTCGCAGGCCAATCCGAACCTCGTAGTGTGCTGGGGCGGCCATTCGATTTCCCGGGCCGAATACGATTACTCGAAGAAAATCGGCTACGAACTCGGACTGCGCGGCATGGACATTTGCACCGGCTGCGGACCGGGAGCAATGAAAGGCCCGATGAAGGGTGCAACCATCGGCCACGCCAAGCAGCGCATTCTCAACGGCCGCTATCTCGGCCTGTCGGAACCCGGCATCATCGCTGCCGAATCGCCGAATCCGATCGTCAATTCCCTGGTGATCCTGCCGGATATCGAAAAACGCCTGGAAGCCTTCGTTCGGGTTGGCCACGGTATCGTGGTGTTTCCCGGCGGCGTCGGCACGGCCGAAGAAATTCTGTACATCCTCGGCATACTGCTGCATCCCGATAACGCCAACATTCCGTTCCCTCTGGTATTTACCGGGCCGGCTACTGCTGCTGACTATTTTCGGCAGATTGATGCGTTCATCGGCGATACGCTGGGGCCGCAGGCACAAAAATTGTACAAGATCATTGTCGACGATCCGGCCGCGGTGGCGCAGGAAATGCAGACCAGTGTCAGGAAAGTGCGCGAGTTCCGCAAAGAACGCGCGGATGCCTACTATTTCAACTGGACCTTGAAGATCGATCATGCGTTTCAAAAGCCGTTTGAGCCGACGCACGAAAACATGCGCAACCTCGGACTGCACAAGGATCAACCTCGTCATTTGCTGGCCGCCGATATGCGCCGTGCGTTTTCGGGTGTGGTTGCCGGCAATGTGAAGGATCAGGGAATCCGCGCGATCGAAAAACACGGACTCTTCGAAATCCGTGGCGACAAGGCCGTCATGGAACCGATGGATGCGCTGCTGACGGCATTCGTGGAACAGCACAGAATGAAGCTGCCGGGGAGAAAATACGTGCCATGCTACCGCATCGTGAAGTGATTCCGAGGGTCAAGATTGAATGACAAACTGATCCTGTCGCGCGTCGCTGCGATTCAACGGTATCTGGAGATGCGGCCGGACAGCGCAGACACGCTGGAAGGTATTCATCATTATTGGGTGCGCTCGCGCGGCGAAGAAACAATGGAGGTCACACAGGCGGCGCTCGACTATCTGAAGGTCGCCGGATTTATTGAATCCAGCACGACAGGAAACCGCGAGATATGGCGGCGTCCTTCGCCGGATACTGCGTCATCCGGTGATTAAGAAAAGGTAAGCCGAACCGCTTATCTAGCGTGGCAATACTCGTAATATTCGCCGGTCGGCGGTGCGGCAAGATATTTCCTGACTTCATGAAATACCTCCGGGCTGATATCTTTCAGCGAAGCCTGATGCGAATGCGCGTCATCCCATACTTCAATCAGAATAAAGTGATTCCTGCTTTTTTGACTTTGCAACAATTGGCAGGATAGACATCCCTGTGCAGCCTCGATCACCGGCACGAGCAAAATTAGCTGATCCAGCAGCAAATCGCTGTTGCCTTCCATTGCCCGGAATTCATTGATTCTGGTGATGCTCATTCGTGATACCTCCATTACAGTTATTCATTTACCGCTCCATTGATTCAACCATGTTGTCGGATCAAAAGCGCTTAAGCCAATGGTATCAGATGATACTTGCCCGACATAGGGAACAAAAGGTTCACGGTGAATCAAGAACGATTGATGTTGGTCAATTTTGCACGGCTATTCGGCTGACGCATGTTCCTTTTGAAATAAACTCAGTCATCCATCATCAGAAGGAGAAATTCGATGCCTGAATCCAAAAAGGAGTTGAGCAAGGACAAAGCCGGCAATTCGCCCAAACGCTTTTCCTCTCAAGGCGATTCACCGGTGGAAATGGCGCCCAAGGATGTCTCGCCAAAACACGCAACCTGGCAAGACAGAACCGAAAGACATACCAAGTCGAAGGACCAGGATGAGCGGGCAGATGCGCTACTGGATGAAGCGAGCGATTTGTCTTTTCCTGCAAGCGATCCGATCGCGGTATCGTCTTCGACCCGGCTCGTCAAGGATAAAGACGGAAAGCTGCATCCCGCGTCTGAAAAACCCAAAGATCAGGATTAGCGCATTGCCGGAATACCGGCAGCCGGTCGGGTGTCGCGCGTCGCCTTGTCAAGCCTGAATTTTTTCTATGCGGTAGCCGGCTTGCATATGAGAAGCGCAACACTTGCTTATCGTCAATCAGGAACTTCCCGTTGTCACATCGATCTTAATTACGTAGTTACTATTTTTGTATCAATCGCTGATTAGGAACGTGAATCATGAACAAAGACCAAATCAAGGGTGGCATGAAAGACGCTGCCGGAAAAATCCAGAAAGAAGCGGGAAAAGTGGTAGGAAGCAAGGAGCATCAGGCCAAGGGCATGAGCAAACAAGCTGAAGGAAAAGTGCAGAAAGGCGTCGGTAACGTCAAGGACGCAATGCGCGATACCCGCAAGGATCACTAACCCGGGGTGACCCAACCGCAATGGCCGTGCATCGCTCGGCCATTGTTGCTTATGGCGTCGCAACTTTGAACCATGGATATGCCAAGATTCGAAGAATCAAAGATTCGCGCCGCGCGCGGCCACAGGCCATAGTGCTTCGACTTTTCCGTTGCGTACGCATATCAATGTGTCATACAGGTTGACTGTCGGATCGCAATGGCCAGGCACCAGCATCAACTGTTCTCCCATCGCAACGGGCCTTGCATTGTCGGTTGTCAGCACGCCATGTTCGTCGGACGCGTTCGTATAACGCAAGTCGCTTCGCTGCCAGACCGACGGCATCCCGGAATCAACACTGGACGCTTTTAGCCCCGCATCCACGACCGCGCGATCGGCGGTCGGTCTGCTCATTACGGTTGTTTTTACGAAAAGCGCTTGCTCGAAGCGGATATCGTCCGCACCAAGCAGGTTCTCTCCATAATCGCGATCCATGAAGATATAGGAACCGGGCTGCAGTTCATTGTAGACATCCGAGTCGCGCTCGTGAGTAAAAGTCCCGGTGCCGGCGCCGGTAACAATGTCAACCGCGTATCCTTTTGCCTCGATACCCTGCTTTGCCGTACGAGCCAGTTCGGCAGCCTTGGCAATCGCAGTTGCCCGCGACATGGGATCGCGCAGGTGCTGTGCGCTGCCGTGATAACAATGCAGGCCTGCGAAGCGCAGTGATGCACATGCGCCGATGAGTTCGGCAAGATGAACCGCGTCTTCGCCTGGCGCGACGCCGCAGCGATGGGAGCCGACGTCGATTTCAATATAGACATCCAGTGCAACGGCGCCGGCCTTTGCCGCTGCCGCTGCCGCCAACGCCTGCACCTGCAACGGGTGATCTACCAGCACGCCGATTCTTGCCACTGCAGCCAGTTCCATCACACGGCGGATCTTGACGGCGCCGACCACCTGGTTGGTGATCAGAATATCGGTAATGCCGGCGTCGACAAACACTGCGGCTTCGCTGACTTTCTGGCAACAGATGCCGACCGCGCCGCGCGCTATCTGGCGCAACGCAATTTCCGGGCATTTATGGCTTTTTGCATGAGGGCGAAGACGGACGCTGCGGCCCTTGATTGCCTCGCTCATGCGATCAAGATTGCGCTCGAACGCATCGAGATCAAGAAGCAGTGCCGGCGTATCGATGTCGGCATGTGAATCACCGGGCTGCGCTGCGTTCCATGGAGTCATAGATGATCAATATGAGTAAACAGGATAACTTCGGGGGTCTGACGAAATTCCGCATGTTTCGTTCATTGGCTACAAAAAAATCTGATTATCCCTATTGTGGATATCGCCGGTCGATCCCGCATACCATTATCCATAAAACCGCCGCATAGCGCCGATAGACGGATTGCGAGGAAACCGTATGCTTTATATACTTCACGAATTTACCGCAATTCTTGATGCGTGAATCAATTCTTCCGCTGAAATAGATTCGACGCCGGCTGCGGCGCAAACATCAATATGACTGAACACACGCTCGTTTTTCGTCCGGCCAACCGGGAAGATGTACCCCTCATTGTCCAGATGCTGGCCGACGATCCACTGGGTGCGAAGCGCGAGCGATTCGAAACGCCCTTGCCGGAAAGTTATATGGCTGCGTTCGACGCGATAGCCTCCGATTCAAACAACGAACTGGTTGTTGCGTGCCTGGGCTCGAAGGTGGTTGGCGTACTTCAGATCACTTTTATTCCGTATCTTACCTATCGGGGCGGTTGGCGCGCGCTTATCGAGGGAGTCAGAATCGCCGCTGACGTCCGTTCCGAAGGAATCGGAAGATGCATGTTCGAGTGGGCCATCCAGCGGGCGCGGGAGCGCAAGTGTCATCTAGTACAGCTCACGACCGACAAAGCGCGTCCGGAAGCCTTGCGGTTCTATGAAAATCTCGGCTTCGTCGCATCGCACGAAGGAATGAAACTGCATTTTTCAAACTGAATTCCGGATATCGCCGATGCCGCCCCGGACAAACATAGCCGTGTCGGACAACCCGGATTTGGCTGCGGATGCAGCGAATGGATGGAGGCGCAGCCGGTAGACATCATGCGCCGCAGTAAGTATGCTGTTGCCTGTCAAGTGGGGAAACTGCTCCTGAAAATCCCGACACGGGCAACTCGGTTGCAAGCAAGTCTTGCGAGAATTATCTTGCTTCCGTCTCTCTTTTTATCGCACGGGATCCATCTTTATGCGCGCTCGTATCATTGCGACTATCAGCGTTTTTTGCGTTCTGCTGCTCCTGTTCGGCAGCGTTGGCTGGATGCTCTTGTACGGCAAGAGTAATGTGATCGACCTGGCGTTCTGCTATACCACGCTGACGAATTGCACATTCGGGTCGAGCATCGTGAAAACCGGCTTGAACATGCTGCTTCTCTCCAACGCGATCGCGTTCGGTGTCTGGCTGTTTTACCTGATTGCCGCCCACAGTTTTGTGGTCGGCGTTTCTGCCTGGCGCCAGGTGCTGGGCGGGATTTTTGCGGTTTTGATTCCGCTGCTCGGATTTACATTGGTCACGGCATCCATCTTTTTCAGAACCGTTCGATTCGGGTAGGGATCTTCGTGAAATTCATTTTGTCAGCCTGTGCTATCGTGGCGGTGCTTATTGCCCTCGGCGATTACCGGTATATCCATAAGGTAACCGAGCGCTACCGCTTCGATCGGACGGCATTGGAAAAATCACTTTTCACGCAAATCAATGCCTCGAACAAGCGCCTTCGTGGAAGCTACCAGCGCCCGCCCCTGGTGGATGGCCTGTCCATAGTGCCCGGCAAGAAAAGCCGTCAGATGGGACTGGTGCTCGAAGTACCATTACACGATTTGCCCGACAGGCCTGACCCTAGACGCGTGGTCACCATGACCATCGATGTCGATGTGGCACTGTGGGGACGGAGCATCAAGCTGACCCGGCCCTGCCTGAGACATGCCCGTCATCACATGGGGCCGAATATCCAGCAGCATGTGAAGGACGAGGTACTGCGCCGAACCATCAGACGGATCTTCGAACAGCATATTTTCGCCGGACCGGACGGTACGCTGGTTCGTGCACCCACGACCCCGCCGCCCATTGCCCCGGTGGCTACCAACGTGGTCGATCATCCTGTGACCCGGATTGACGCGAAAGGCGACACTGTGCAATTTGTGCTTGGATTGGTGGATGAATTTCAGCCTGACTCCCATCGCTGGCCCGATCCGGTCGGCGGAGAATGTGCTTCTGCATGATTCATCACATGAACATTCGCTATCGGCGCCGCGACACTCAGAACCGCTCGTACCCCAGCAAATACCGCCACTGACCTTCCGGCAGACCTGCCAGCGGTATTCGTCCGATACGAATCCGTTTCAGGGATAGCACCGTCAATCCGACCTGCTCGCACATATGCGTTATCAGTCCGCGCGCCGGCGCCTTGATCGCGAAGCGCAACCGGGCGTCGCTTTGCCAGCTGACCTTGATCGGCGGCAGCGGCTTGCCGTTGAATTTCAAACCATGATTCAGCAACGCAAGACCGTCGGGTTTCAACGCGCCCGCTACTTCGGCGATATATTCGTGTTCGATCCTGGCTGCATCGTCGACCAGTTTGCGTTTGATGCGCCAGTCCTGTGTCAATACCAGCAGACCGCTTGCCGTGGTTTCCCCCGGATCGGTTGCGATCAGGTCAACCGCATGCCGCTTCAGGAAGCGATTGCCCGATCGGTCTTCGGCATACAGATTGCCGGGCGTGATGAGCTGCTGTGCAGCCGGCGCGTCCAAACCCGCCGGCTTGTGCAGCAAAATCGTGACCGGTTCGACCGGCTGCAGCTTGGCATCCGGCACCAGCTCGACCTGCTGTTGCGGAAGCACCCGAAAGCCGGGTTCTTCGATCAACTGCCCATCCACTTTGACCCATCCGCCTTCAATGTATTGAGCGGCTTCGGCGCGGGAACAGGACGCCAGTTCAGCGACACGTTTGACGAGGCGAATCGATTCAGTCATCGCGCTCAGGCCGGCTTGCGACGAAATGGGAGTGCGAATCCGCTTCGTCGCCGACGCGGCGTCATTACCAGCCGAAACAGCAGCGGAATCACAAACAGGGTCAACACCGTCGAAAACCCCAGTCCCCAGACGATGCTGGACGCGACCGGTCCCCAGATTAGCGACTTGCCTCCCAGCCCAACCGCCAATGAAAACAAACCTGCAATCGTGGTGGTCGATGTAATCACGATTGGTATCAGACGGCGCCGTGCCGCGTAGAGCGTTGCATGCGTGATGCTCATGCCGGCGGCAATCCGCTCGTTAGCCGCATCGATCAATACGATCGCCGAGTTGACCGCAATGCCGGCAAGCGCAATCACGCCGTACAAGGTATACAAACTGAGCGGATTTCCCGATACGAACAATCCCAGCACCACACCGACGAACGCGAGCGGAACGGTAACCAGGATCAGCATCGGTTGCCAATAGCTGCGGAACTGGGCGGCCAGGATCAGGTAGATCAATCCGACTCCGATTGCAAACAGTTTCGCCATTGAGTCGATGCTTTCCTGGATATCGTCGAGCTCGCCTGAAAAATCCAGATCCACGCCGGGATAGCGATTCTGCATGCCGGCCCATGCGGCCTTGAGTTGATTGTTGGCCGCGACGGTATCGATCACTTCCTTGTCCAGATTGCCCTCGATGGTAATCGCCCGGCGGAATTTGTAATGTCGGATGAAACCCTTCGACTCCTGCATTTTGGCGTCGACCAGTTGGCCGAGCGCGACGCTGCCGCCCTGCGGCAGCGGAATGCGATACGCCAGCACCGCATCGATATCATCCAAGGTTTCCGGCCGGGCGCGCACCACCACGTTGACCTTTTCACCTGCATCGCGAATGCTCGCTACGGTTTCTCCTTCGCCGTACAGGCGCAGCAGCCGCGCGACATAACCGGCGCTGACACCCGATTGCGCCAATGCCTCCCGTTTCAGGCTCAACGTCAATTCCTGGCGGCCGGGTACGTCGTCGTCGGCCAAATCCTTGACGCCCTTTATCCCGGCGGCGGCGGCTATCAATTGATCGGTTGCCGCGCGCAGCTGTTTGTAATCGTCACCGCGGATCTTGACGCTGATCGGCTTGGCTGTCGGCGGTCCGCCGGAAAGTTCCAGAAAACTGATCCTGCCTTCTCCGCGATAATTTTCCAGCTGCTTGCGCACCGCATTGACGACCAGCGGTGTTTCACGCATGTCGCCGGTTCTCGGGTTGAGCGACACGATCATCTGCCCGTACTGCGCGCCATAAAGTGGTTCGGTATCGGTCCATTTGATTCCGGAGTTCGCGGTCAGAGAACGTATCTCTCCGGTCGCGAACGCAGGTTCCGCCTGCTTGAGTATCGATTCGACTTCGGCATGCGTTTTGTCCAGCGCCACCCCGGCCGGCATGTCGACGTTCACGTAGAACAGCCGGATCGGGTCGAATGCAAAAAACTGAATCTTGACCAGACCGCCTACCACCATGCCGACGGAAGCGACAAGGAACAGCGCGGTGACCGCCAGCGACAATTTCGGCCAACGCATCACCTTGATCAGCCAGACCGAATATTTAACGCGGAAGTTGTGTGTGAACCGTTCGCGCCATAGCTGGACGCGCGATTTGTTTTCAAATTTCGGACGAAGCGCCATCACGTGAACCGGCAAGATCCAGTACGCTTCAAGCAGGCTGACCAGCAGCGCCGTCGTAACCACGAACGGCACGACGAACATGAACTTGCCCAGAATGCCCGGCAATAACATCAGCGGAAGAAACGCGGCGCAGGTGGTCAGGATCGAAGAGAGCACCGGCAATGCCACTTCCGAAACACCGTTGACCACTGCGCTGCGCACCTCTTCGCCGCGCTGCAAGCGATAATAGATCGATTCGACGACCACCACCGCGTCGTCGACCAGCATCCCCAATGAAATCACGACTCCGAGCAGCACCGTCAGGTTAAGCGTTGAACCGGTGACACCCAGAATGAAAAATGTCGCGGCAAGCGAAAATGGAATCCCCAGACCGACCAGTACTGCGATGCGAGTACCCAGGAAGATCCAGCATACCGCCATGACAAAGATCCAGCCATACATCGCGTTGGTTTCCATGATCGAAATCGCATTGCGCGTCGGATGCGTCTGATCGTCGATCAGCGACAGTTGCACGCCTTGATCGGCCAGAACCGCATTCTTATCCTTGATCATTTTTCGCAACTGATCGACCAGTTCCAGCGTATTGGCCTGCGCCTGCTTGGTGATCGCGAAAATGATCGCCGGCTGATCGTTATAACTGACGCGCTGGTTTACCCGTTCGGTTCCGCGCGAAACGCCGCCCACCTTGTCCAATGAAAAATCGCCCGCCACATTGGGGACCGACATGCGCGCCACCGTGTCCGGATCCGGCGTCTTGCCTTCCATTCTTACCAGCCACTCGCGGTCTGCAACCTTGGCACGTCCGCCCAAGGTATTGCGGAACCAGCCGGCAACCGCGTCGGACACCTGCGTTGCATTGGCGCCGCGCACTTCCAGTGCACGAGGATCGAAATCGACATGCAATTCCGGATCGGGCAATCCCGTGGCGAGCAAGCTATCGACACCTTTCACATCGCGCAGATCGGTCCTGATTTGCGCGGCGATGCGCCTCAACTGTTCACCTTCAGCCATGCCGTGCACAGCCACCATCGCGGTGGGAAATCCATTGGACGATGTAATTTCCATCACCACCGGATCGTCGATCTCGGGTGGAAATTCCTGGCTTGCCTTGTTTTGCACTTCGCGGCGAAGATCAACCATCCGCTTGTCGAACTCGCGTCCGGGCAATTCGTTGAAGCGCACCAGAATCGAAGAAATGCTTTCACGGCTGTTGCTGGAGACGTACTTGATATCCTTGACCTGCCTGAGCGCGTCTTCCAGCGGCGATGTCAGCTCGCGCTCGACATCGGCTGCCGAGGCGCCCGGCAACACGGTGACGATCGATACCCAGTTGAAATTGATTTCCGGATCCTGGGCGCGCGGCATGCTGATATAGGTCAGGAAACCGAGCAGCAGCACCACCACGAATGTGATATTGGCCAGCGGATGATTGTCAAGCAAACGGTCGACGATACGCATGATGGTCCGCCCTTATTGAGCAGCGCGTGCGGATGGTTTCGTCAGAGCGAAGCGACCCTCATCGATAATGACGGTATCCAGCGGCCAACTTAGCGGCACCGGACGCCCGGCCTGCGCATCGGGCACCGGCTTGAACACCGGCTTGCCGCCCTCTTCCACCCAGATTCCCGATTGGCGATCCCTTTGTTGCAGATAGGCTGCGGGCAAATACGGCTTGATGCTGGCCCACACCAGCTCGCCCGTGGAGCCCGAAACCAGTTCCGTATCGGCCTTGAAGATCACTTCACGTGTTTGCGCTCGCGGTTCGACAGCAGGTGAAATGCGTACGATTTTCACTGGATGAACCTGGCCGCCTTGCTGAAATGACAGCGCTTTGGCAGCTTTCAGCTCTGCAATATCGCGGTTGGATACCCGCGCGCGCAACTCGTTTCGCGCAAATTCAACCAACGCAATTATCGGCTGCCCGGGCGCCGCCAATTCGCCTTCACCCACCAGGCGATCCTTGACTGAGCCGGCAAACGGCGCGCGCAAAATTGTCTTGTCCAATGCGAGCCGCGCCTGAGCTGCGGCGCTCCGGGCGATCTTGAGTTCGCTGTCGACAACTGCGAGTTCGGTACGGCGTTGATCGAGCAGTTGAGCGGAGATGAACTGGGATGCATGCAGTGCCTTGGCCGACTCGAATTGGGATTGTGCCAATTTATAGCGATTGCTCAGCAGCTCGACCTGATTATTGGCTTGCTCTAACGCCAGCTTATATTGGCGCTGATCCATTTTCACCAACACGTCGCCCTTGCGCACGGATTGTCCGACTCTGGCCGGAATCGACTCGATGCGCGCCGTAACTTCGGCGGCGATACGACTTTCGTTGTCCGGCACCACTTGCGCCGCGGCGCTGGACTGCGGATAAATTGCAAGCTGAGCCAAGGTCTTGACGGTGTAGGCCGGAGCGGCGTTCGCGGCGATCGTCGTCGCAACGGACAACAACAAAATTAGCTTGCGCATCAATGCTTTTCCCGTTTGCAAAAATTCAACATCATAGCAAAGGAACGTGATACGAGCATAGGACGATTTCCGGTTTTTGACGCGGCTGGTTTCGCACCGGGTGCGAGCAGGATGGAGGGATTGATTCAGTTACATGGCCGGGCAAATCGATACCGAAAAACGCAGCACCGAAGGACAGTCTTTATCGCGAAAGACGTCTATTCCGATGCCGCGCCTGTCATGCCTGCCGACTTCTATTGCATAGCAGCCTTCGTATCGTGACCAAAGGAAACCGGCCGGTAATACTTACTTGGTCGTTGTGGTGCTTCCGGTGCTTGATGTTCCATCGGGGCTGGCACCCGATGTACTGCTGGCACCCGCACCGGAAGATCCGCTGCTGCCTGAGGTCCCGCTTGGAGTGCTGCCCGACGTGCTGCCGGCGCCGGAAGTACCGCTGGTATTCGTGTCGGATGATCCGCTGGCGCCCGAGGCACCGCTTGTGCTGCTCGGCGCACTGCCGGCGGAACCCGACGTACCGCTGGTGCTCGTGTCTGAAGAACCGCTGGTGCCGGAACTGCCGCTCATGGCAGCCCCACTACCCGCCGCACCGCCCGTAGCGGCGGAAGTGCTACTGCGTTTTCTTGGCTTGGCTTTGGCTTTCTTCGATTTCTTCGTCACTCGCTTTTCGGACGTCGCATCGGAAACCCCGGAAGCGCCGGAGGTGGTCTTATCGGTCTGAGATTGTTCCCGCGCGATGCGTTGCGCCTCTGCTTCCACGGCAGCGGCACGTGCAGGATCTGTACTTTCGGTTATACCGGTTGAAGAACTCTGCGCAACGCTTAAGCTTGCCAGGGACATCAGTGAAATAAATAGTGCTAAAGATACTTTCTTCATCTCTACCTCCATCTGAAATATTGGTTACCGTAAATAAATAGCATGCCGGTTCATTGTTAGGCTCCTCATTAGATTAAGAAACCCAGCTGCGAATGAGACTGGCCGATGCCGTTACAGTTTCATCAAGGTCTTGAATTAATGCCATTAGTGCGACATGACCATGCAATTTGGCGCACGAAAAAATGCGGCCGGTAACACTTGTCCGCCCATCGATGCCGAGGAGAAAATATCGGGAAAGCTCGTTGGTTTATTTCAGTTGCCAAGCTTCAATGCACATCCCTGCAAGGATGCAGGTTAGATAACAGCAAGGATGAAAATTCGCCAAGCCGAGAAAAAACTCAGGCAATTTGTGGCATTTTTTGTAATAGGATGTAACGGCATCCGCCGAAATATCCCGATTTGTACAGGTATGTTGATAGGGCTTCGGCAACAGCGAGCCGGCTTTTTTTACCTTTAATAAACTCCCTCCCTCATCCGAGCATCCATGCAGAGGCAATGCAGATCGCGTTGCTACAGGCGAGGCATGGAAAGCATGCCTATTTAAACTACTGTTTTTAAATACAGCATTTTCAACCAGAACAAACCTTCATTCGACTTTTGCCCGGCTTTCTGCAATACCAAAGACAATACATGCATTTGATCCACTATTTTTATTTCCCCTATGAAAGTTAAGAATTGGAAACTTAATTTGTCGAAAATCAATAAATTGGCAATTCACGATATATCGCCCATAAATTAATAAAATATTAAAAGAATCTATTTGCGATTAGTAAATTTTTACGTATTATTCACACTATCCGTCTACAGCAAGCTTGACCGTCAGCTATTCGACTCAAGCGTTCGCAAAAATAAAATCGACGGTTTCATGTTGAAGAATTTCACTGATTGGAGACATCAATGGATTTCATCCCTTTCGAAAAAGTTTCTTTGCAAGAAGCGAAAGCGGTGCTGGACCGCGATTCGGCGCCTTCACGTCCAGAGAGAAACTGGAGTCATGCACGCGATGGGGGAACTGCGAAAAGCATGGACCTCACCGAACAAGCCTGGGAATGGCTCGATGCGCTTCCGAAGGAAATACAACCCGGAGGCCTGGTGCAACGCTTTCCGCGCATTGCCAACAAATTGGCCGAGCAATGGCGCCGTCCGGCCAATTGCGAAAAATATCTTGATGCGCTGATTCTGGACCATCGTGGCAGCCGAAAAGGATTTCCCCCGGACATTGCCGGGGAAATCGCCTTGCTGAAAACGCATTTGAACCGGAACACCGTAGTGCAGCCTTCCGATATCTGGGGCGAACGCAAAGGTAACTGACAGTTCCGACCCGAACCAGAACAAGCGTTCCCGTTCGGAACCGCCAGCCAATTAAAGCTTGCCGGCTTTCTTTAAACGGTAGGTCAAGCCTTCCGCAATATCCTGCCGGTCCACGCTCTTGGCAAAATCGATTGCGGTCATGCCGACATCGTTCTTCAGCATTGCATCGGCGCCTTCGTCCAGCAAGAGCTTGACGGTAAAAATATGACCGCCTCGGGCCGCCATCATGATCGGCGTGGTGTTGTTGGGCGAAGCCGCGTCGATATAAGCTGATTTATCGAGCAACAGCTGCACTATTTCATTGTGGCCGCCCGCCGCCGCATAATGCAGCGCAGTCCATCCCGGTCGATTGATCTGAGCGTTCCTGGCGAGCAGCGCCTCCACCGCAGGCTTGTTTCCCTTGAAAGCGGCAATCATCAACGCGGTATCTCCGTTACGCACCTTGATTTCTATATCCACGCCGCGCGCATTGATCAACACATCGAATACTTTCATCGAGCCTTCGCGCAAGGCCAGTATCAGCCCGGTATCGCCACGCTCGGGCTCGACCAGATTGGGATCCAGACCACGCTTCAGCAGCGCAGCGATTTCTTTATGGTCGTCCATTTTTGCAGCAATGAAAAAATCCTCATAGGCGCCTGCGGAAGCCGTCATCGGTATGAACAGCAGCACCGCGACACCATAAAACAGGCCGATAAGCCGCCGCCAAGGATTCAAGGCGAACCTCCATTGCTTTAAGTTTGAATTAATGTTTAACATTAGAATATCATCGTAATAGTTTGAATAATTTGAAAAAATTATCCGTAGTTTTTTGCGCAAGCTGAGCTTCCGAAACGTCTTTCAACTTGGCCAGAAACTCGCCCACATGCCGCACAAATCCAGGCTCATTCATTTTTCCTCGATGCGGCACCGGCGCAAGATAAGGCGAGTCGGTCTCGATCAGCATGCTTTCGAGAGGTACCGCAAGCGCAACCGCCTGCAACTCTTTCGCACTTTTGAACGTGACAATCCCGGAAAAAGAAATATAAAACCCCATTTCCATTGCCGCCTGGGCAACTTCGAGTGATTCGGTAAAGCAATGCATTACCCCCCCTGCTCCGCCAACATTGATGCCGGCGCCTTCTTCGCGCATGATACGGATCGTGTCTTCGGATGCGGAACGGGTATGAATTATCAGCGGCTTGCCGGTTGCCCTGGATGCACGAATATGTGTGCGAAACCGTTCCCGCTGCCATTCCAGGTCGCCCTGCAACCGATAATAATCCAGCCCGGTTTCGCCAATCGCGATGATTTTGGGATGATCCGACAATCGCACCAGATCTTCCACGGTCGGCTCCGGCGTTTCAACATAGTCGGGGTGCACGCCTACCGACGCGTAGATATGCGGGTACTTCTCCGCCAGTGCGAGCACCTGCGGGAAGTCGGGCAAATCGACTGATACGCACAGCGCATGGCTGACGAAATTGTCGGCCATTTTGCTTAAAACATCAGGCAAGCGACTGGCTAGTTCAGGAAAATTGATGTGGCAATGGGAGTCGATATACATGACCAGCATTGTACGCCGCCGCGCATTTTTTGCCGGAAGGCCGTGCGCATTTAACCCACGCGCCTGCCCACGATAACCACGTCTCGCTCGATGCCATCAAGCACTGCGACGCGCGGCAGATTGCCCCAGTGCGTAAATCCGAATGACTCGAACAGCCGCAGGCTCGGCACGTTGTGGCCGAATATCAAGCCCAGCAAGGTATGAATGGAAATCGCCGGGGCCGCATCGATCGCTTCGCGCAGCAAATAGCTGCCCAACCCTTTCCGGCGGGCATCTTCGTGTATGTAGATTGAAAGTTCGGCAGTAGCCGCATAGGCAGGCCGTCCATAGAAATTGGAGAAGGATAGCCAACCGGCGATTCTGTCTGGCGCGCCGGAGATTTTTTCCTCGGCGACCCAGAGCGGCCGCGTGGCCGGATCATGCTCGGCAAACCATGCGCGCCGCGATTCGGTCGTGACCGGTTCGGTATCGGCGGTTACTTCACGCGATGCAACGGTGCTGTTATAGATGGCGACGATCGCCGGCAGGTCATCGGGACGGGCAATCCGATGAGTGTATGGCATGGCAGGCAAGACCCGGAATACGGATATTTACAGCGTATGGGTTCCACGCGACGAATTGACTGCGGCGCCGAGAATTTCTTCGATCCGCATCTTGACGCGCTTGCCGCTTTCATCGGCCGGAAAATGCACGCCGACGCCCTGCGCCTTGTTATTGTTCGCACCCGCCGGAGTGACCCAAGCGACCTTGCCGGCAATCGGATACTTGGCGCTGTCCTCCATGAGGCTGAGAATCAGATAGATTTCATCCGCGATCTTGTAGGGCTTGTTGGTCGGAACAAATATCCCGCCGTTGATCAGGAACGGCATGTAGGAGGCATAAAGCGCAGCCTTTTCCTTGATCGAGAGCGATAAAACCGAAGGCCGCGCAATCGCTGCGCCGCTATTTGCTGTCGCTGCCTGAGCTTCGGCCATGACGATCCCTTAAGAAAAAATTGTCGAATAATCCAGCAACATGTCTTCGATGAAGAGCTTGGCCGATAACGGATGCTGCGCAATCGCACGCCGATCGTTCGCGCCCTTCAAAGCCGCGAGAAGCGCGCCGATGTCCGCCTTGCCGGCCAATGCGGCGAGTTCCTTGCGGTACCTCGGATAATACCGGATTCTGCCGCAAAGTTTGACAGAAAACAGATCGTACAGCCAACGTTGCAACCATGCGACGAGTTCGAGTGTTGGGATTTTCTGCAGCCGGTCCGCCGTTTTGAGCGCACCATCGATGGTCGGCCTGGCAAGCTGGCTTAAAAATTCATCCATCGTTTCGCGTGAACCGGCCTGCGCCAATGCAAGCGCTGTCAATGGCGCGCCGCCCTGCTCGCAGAGCCAAGCCTCGGCGTCGTCGATATTCTGGGCTTCAAGCCAGTGCAGCGCCTCATCGCGGGACGGTATGGTCAGCGCAAATTTGCGGCAGCGCGACAGAATGGTCGGCAGCAAACGATCGATGCCGCTGGACACCAATAGAAATACCGTGTCCGGCCCCGGTTCTTCCAATGTCTTGAGCAGCGAATTGGCGGCGATGGTATTCAGCGCTTCGGCCGGATACAGCACAATTACCCGCTTGCCCCGCCGATGGGTGGAAATATTCATGAAATCGGCCAATGCCCGGATCTGGTCGATCTTGATCTCTTTCGATGGTGCTTTGGCCGACTTGGCGGACGATTTTTTGACATCGGCCGGCTCTGCCGTATCCTCATCTTCCGCATCGGCATTTTCATCAAGAACCTCCGGACGCACACGCCGGTAATCCGGATGGCTATATTGAGTAAACCAGCCGCAGGAAATGCATTGGCCGCAAGCTTGTCCATCGGTCGCAGGCGTTTCGCATAGCAACGACTGCGCGAACCGTTCGACAAATGCGGTTTTTCCAATACCCTCGGGTCCATGAAACAGAATTGCATGCGGCAGAAATTCGCGTAGCCGTGCAAGTTGTTGCCAGGCAGGTACTTGCCATGGATAAAGAGTATGGTTCATTTAATCGAGATGGTTAAGCGTCATTTCCAATGAGGCTGATTCCATTATTTTATTTATTTTCATAATCTTGAAATGATTTCATCAAGTTCTTTGTGAACAGCAGAAATTGGTCGAGTCGAGTCGATGATCCGAAAACGCTCTGGAAATTGGGCAGCCCGACGCAAATATTCAGCCTTGGTGGCGGCAAAGAAATCGGTTTTTTCCATTTCGAACTTGTCTTGCTCCCGGGTCGCATCGAGCCGGGCTCGCGCCACTTCCAACGGCACGTCAAACAACAAAGTCAGATCGGGCTGCAAATGCGGATGCACCCATTGTTCCAGCGTTTCCAGTTTCGCCCGGGCCATTTTTCTGCCGCCGCCTTGGTAGGCAAATGATGCATCGCTAAAGCGATCCGAAATCACCCAATCGCCGCGTGCCAGTGCAGGCTCGATTACCTGCGCCAGGTGTTCCCGCCGCGCGGCGAACATCAGCAATGCCTCGGTTTCGACATGCATTTTTTCATGCAGCAGGATGTCGCGCAGTTTTTCGCCCAGTCCGGTGCCGCCCGGCTCGCGGCTGGTCACCACAGTTTTGCCGCGGCCTTGCAGCAAACCGGCAACATAAGAAATATGTGTCGATTTCCCCGCGCCGTCGATTCCCTCAAGGGTTATGAATTTACCTGCTGCCATGAGGAAATTTCCATGATTGCCAAATAATTGAACATGAAGTGTGTAACAAGCCGGGGGTTTTCACCGCTGATACCTCTGAAACCTGTTGACCGCCGCGTTATGATCGGCGAGATTGCTTGAGAACTGGCTGGTACCGTTGCCGCGTGAGACAAAATAAAGCGCATCGGACTTGGCCGGATTAAACGCCGCATCCAGGGATTCGGCACCAGGCAATGCAATCGGCGTCGGCGGCAAGCCGGCACGAGTATACGTGTTATACGGTGTATCGGCCTGCAAATCGCGTTTGCGAATGTTGCCCTGGTATTCTTCCATCATTCCGTATATCACGGTCGGATCGGTCTGCAGCAGCATGCCGCGCGACAGCCGATTCACAAACACCGATGCGATCATGTTGCGCTCAGACCTCTGCCCCGTTTCTTTTTCGATAATCGACGCCATGATCAATGCGTCATACGGCGTCTTGTAGGGTAGCGCCGGATCTCGCGCGGCCCAGGCGTCATTCAGCTTTCTCATCATTTGCGTATGCGCCAGCTTGTAGATTTGCAGGTCGCTCGATCCTTTGGCAAACCGGTACGTATCCGGAAAGAACAAGCCTTCCGCTTTTTTGTAATCCGGTGCGATCCTGGCGAGCAATTCCTGCTCCGATAAAGCGTCCGTCTCATGCTTCAACCCCGCGTGAGCCGCGATCACCTGGCGCATTTGCTTGAACGTCCATCCTTCGATAATCGCCAATGTTTCTTGCGCAAACTCGCCTCGCACCAATTGCCTGATCAAACCGAGCGGCGTGGTTCCCGGTTTCAACTCATAGCTTCCGGCCTTTATTTTCGTGCTCATATTGGTAAAACGCGCCAGAATTTCCAGCATGATCGGCTGTATGGGTACCCCGGCATTGGCAATCTGCCGAGTCGCCCCCCGTACGCCGCTTCCGGGTTTGATCGAAAATTCGACAGATGGCTGACCCGCGTCCACGATCGGCTGTCGCGCCCATAAAGCGATCATTCCTGCCGCGACAAGCCCAAGAATGAAAATAGCTGCAATGAATTTTTTCAAAACAATCGTACCTGCAAAATTTAACGAATCAAACGCGTTTTCACGACGCCACTATAATCAAGCCATTAGCATAATAGCGGAATTAATTTTCACATCACATCCATGACCGAAATTGCCGATACCTGGTTGCATTTTCTCGCACAGCAGGGTGCTCATGTTACCGATTCGATCACACCGGAAGTGCATCATTTCGGCGATGCCGCCGCAACCGATGTCAAGTTGACCAATTTTGTCGCGCCGCTGACCGACCTGGGACTGATCGCCGTGACGGGTGAAGACGCGGCACATTTCCTGCACAATCAATTGACGAACGATGTAGAACATCTCGGACTGGAAGAAGCACGGCTGGCCGGTTATTGCTCGCCCAAAGGAAGGCTGCTGGCCACCTTTTTGATGTGGAAATCAGCCGATGCCGTGTTGCTGCAATTACCACGCCAGATTCAGGGAACGGTACAAAAACGATTGCAGATGTTCGTGCTTCGCTCCAAGGCAAAGCTGACGGACGCGACCGACAGCCACGCGGTGCTCGGCCTGGCTGGGCCGGCCGCTACGGCTTTGTTGCAGCAATGGTTTGCAGCACCGCCTTCGCTACCCTATGCGAAAGTCGAATCTGACAAAGGCACGTTGATCCGCATGGCGGACGCGTCAGGAGAACCACGCTATCAGTGGATCACGACGGCCGATATCGCGATGAATGCATGGCCTGAGCTCGTACGCGTGCTTTGCCCCGTCGGCACTCATGTCTGGCGGCTGACCGAAATCCGTGCAGGCATTCCGCAAATTACCCAGGCGACGCAAGAACAATTCGTCCCGCAAATGGTCAACTTTGAGGCCATCGGCGGCGTCAACTTCAAGAAAGGCTGTTATCCCGGACAGGAAATTGTCGCTCGCAGCCAGTATCTGGGCAAACTCAAGCGAAGAATGATGCTGGCATCAACCAACACCTCGAATGCGCAGGCGGGAATGGAAATTTTTTCAAGCGCCGATCCCGAACAGCCGTGCGGCATGGTGGTCAATGCAGAACCGTCCGCACCTGATCAAGCGGACTGCCTGGTCGAAATCAAGACCGCGTCAATGGATCACGGCGCCATTCATCTCGGATCGGCAAGCGGCCCGGTGCTGCAATTCCGACCGCTGCCTTACGCATTACCCGACCCGGCCTGATCCATGGATATTTATATTTACTATACGGTTCGCACCGACCTGGCCGATTCATTATCTTCGCGTGTGCTGGAAATGCAGGCGGCTCTTGCAGCGAAATGCAGTGTTGCCGGCGCGCTTAAATGCAGGCGTGGCGAAAAAGACGGACGACATACCTGGATGGAAATCTATCTCGCGGTACCTGAAGGATTCGATGCAATATTGGAAGACGCCGTTGCGCACGCGAAACTGGCTACCTTGATTGACGGTGAGCGCCACACCGAATATTTTATGGATGCAAGTTTATGTGCCTGATCGTCTTCGCCTGGCAAGTCGTACCCGGAACGCCGCTGATTGTTGCCGCCAACCGGGATGAATTTTACGATCGCCCTGCCCTGCCCGCCACCTGGTGGGATGATCATCCCCAAGTGTATGCCGGCCGCGATTTGAGGGGCGGAGGCACATGGATCGGCATCACCAGGGACGGACGTTTTTCCGCGCTCACCAATATTCGCGCGCCGTCTGAAAAGCAGGATGGCGCGCCGTCGCGCGGCGCGCTGGTCGCAAACTACCTGTCCGGGCCTGCAGACGCGCAGGAATATGTGGCGGAGATAGCCGGTCACGCAGATCGCTTCAATGGTTTCAACCTGCTGGTCGGCGATGGCAGCCAGCTTATCTGGTTTTCAAACCGCAAGAACGAAGACCCGCGCAACGGCAAGCCGCTGGCGCCCGGCATTTACGGATTATCCAACGATGCGCTGGACTCTCCATGGCCCAAGGTGGTCCGCACCAAGGCGCAGTTCGCCAGCCTGCTGTGTCAGGGCGCACCTCAGGATGCCTTTTTTGAAATGCTGACCGACACCACACGTGCGTCCGATTGCCGACTGCCGAAAACCGGTGTCAGCATGGAAATGGAAAGACTGCTATCGGCGGTATTGATCGAGTCACCGACCTACGGAACGCGTACGTCCACTGTGGTGCAGCTCGGTGGCGATCTTGGAGCTGCGCTGTACGAGCGTGCCATCAAATAAAATTATCAACGAAACACATGGCGCATCCGGATATGCGGTATTCCGGCTTCCATGAATTCCTCACCCTCACGCGTGAACCCGTAGCGCGCATAAAACGGTTCTGCGCGGATTTGCGCATTCAAAAGCACCGCCTTGTCGCCGCGTTTTCTTGCCTGCTGCATCAGCGCTTCAAGAATCGCACCGCCGATTCCAGCGCCGCGCAGGACTCTGGTTACCGCCATGCGTCCGATGTGGCCGTCAGGCAGCAGCCTGCCGGTGCCGATGGGCTGTCCGGCCTCGCCAATGACAACAGCGTGCAGGCTGACGCGATCCATCTCATCCCATTCCAGTTCGACCGGGATATTCTGCTCGTTGATGAAAACATCGTCGCGCACCGTTCGGGCATGCAGCTGTTGTGCATCCCAATCTCCGATGGTTATCCTGAATTTCATTGAACCTCGGGCTGACATTTTTCAAGTCGGGTAATGCTTGCCCGCCAATCGTCCGGCACCGGCACGCCCTTGCGGGCCGCAGTATCTGCGTACACATAGACCAGTTCACCCGAAATCAGGTGCTCGCCGCCGCGGTGGATCTCCACGACAAAGCGCATCGAGGTACGGCCGAATCCGGCGCAGCGAACGCCGATGTCGAGAATGTCGTCGAATCTGGCAGGCCCCTGATATTCAATCGTCGCCTTGCGGGCGAACATCTCCTGCCCTGCGGCGGCCTGGTCAATGACATTCGGCAATCCGGTGGCCCGCCAATATTCGGTAAATGCGACATCGAAATACGTCAGGTAATGCCCATTGAATACAATGCCCTGCATATCCACTTCGGCCCAGCGTACCCGCAGCGGATGGAAGAAAGCGAATTGTTCACGTGCCATGGCGGAGTCACCTGTAATGATTGAGGAAACCGAGGTTGTTACCAGCGGGTTTCAGCGACGATTTTCCAGTGCGCGCCTTCGCGCGCCCAGTACTGTCGTTTGCGCGCCGAAGACCTGGATTTACCGATTACGCTGTCTTCGGTGAACGTCGCGACAATCAGATTTTCCTCGCCCGGATAATGAAACAGGCTGAGATCGCGCAAGACCAGCGACCCGCTGCGCGCGCGGTTTACCGGTTGCTGTTGCTTGGCAAACCAGGCAGTGAAGCTTTCGCCTCGCTCGGCCTTGAAATGTTGCGAATAATTTGCCATCAGGAGTGCCGGATTCCGGCTTTCGGCATCGCGCCGCCATGCCTCGACCAAACCCATGGCCGTGCCGCGATCGGCATCCCATTGCGTTTTCTCGACAAATTCAAGCTGATCGCTGATGACGATCGGCGTTTTGCCGATATCCACGGATGCGAAAAGTTTATCCAGATCCGGGTTGGTCAACACCACGCAGCCGTCCGAAGAAAGCGGAGGACGGCTGAAGCTCTCCGAAGGCGTACCATGCAGCCAGATACCCGATCCGCTACGGCCATTGAGCTTGTCCCACTCGTTCGGATAGTTGATCGGCAACGCGCCTGCGCCATAAAAGTCCGGCAGCCTGGCCCCTGCCAAGCGGCTTGTAATGTAATACACGCCCAGCGGTGTTTTCTGGTCGCCTTCCTTGAACTTGTCGACACCCAGCTTGCCTTGGCTGATGTAGTAGTCGGTAACAAAACTTAACTTCCCCGCCTGATTCTGGTAAACATACAGGCGCGAGCGTTTCGCATCGACCAGCAGCACATGTTTCTGGTCCTCGCGGAGCTGCAACACTGCCTTGGGCAACAGCTTGGGGTCGGGCCGCTCGCGCAGGGATTGCAGGCGCGCCATCGCCTCGTCGCGCAGATCTTTAAGCTTTTCTTGGGAGCCGTTCGTCACCACACCCAGAGTCGGCACCGCACCCAGAGTTGTCACCGGGCGTGTATGCATCAACAGCAAATCGCCGCGAATCAAATGGCCGAGTTGAAAGTTCGGATAGGCCTCCACCAGGGCATCGACTTTCGCTTGCGCGTGACGCAAGCGATTCGCAGCGAGATCCTTATAGACTTCGATCAATACGATATCAGGGTCAGGCTTGTGGGTGGCGCCGGGCCCGCTTTGATTTTTTGCCGCCGATTGCGAGGGCGCCGCCCAACCGCCGGCCAACAGGCAAATCATCCCGCCGAGCAATATCCGTTCGACGGACATTGCGACCGGACGCATGAAATTTGAAAATCGGAACATCAGCTACCTATGCGCTCCCGCTTGATCTGCCATTTCCCGCCGCTTCTGATCAATTCGAGCGTCTTGCGGGTATTGGAGGTCAAACGATTCGACACGTAGCTTTGGTGAAATTTCACGGTCGCGCTGCTTCCATTTACGGCTACTTGGGGCGAACCCACCCTGACCATGATGTTGCCTTTACCGCCGATTCTTGCTTGCCGCTCCGCAATCCACGCTTTTCGTGACATGCCGTTCGGTGTATCGAAGTCAGGGCTGTAATAGCCGAGATAGGATTTTACATCTTGCGCACTCCACGCCTTCGCCCATCCATCGACTGTATTCAAGATTGTGGTGCGCTCTTCGTTATTGTCCGGAGCCGGCTTCTGTACAGGCTTAGGAATGTTCTTTTTCGCATCCGCATCGGCAATTTGTGCCGGCTTGATGTTGGCTGCAGGCACGGCTGGAGTTGCCGCATTTTTCCGGTCCACCGGAGCGAGGGCCGATGATGGCGAAGCGGCTTTCGCCGCAGGCGCCGCCGACGCGACCTTGATCGCGCCGCCAGTCGTATCGACCAGACTGCGCACCATCGTCAGCTTTGACTTCGCGTCAGAGTTTTTGGAATCCAGCTGGAGTGCCTTGTCATAGGCCTGACTTGCCAGCTTCGCATGAACGTCACCCAGGTTTTCATATGCCGTTGCATACGCCGGGTTGGTACGGATTGCCTTGTCCAATGCCGCGCGCGCCTTTTCAAACTGCCCGTCCGCCGCATACAGAACCGCCAGATTATTATGCGGCTCAGGCAGGTCCGGAAAATCCACGGTAAGTTTGGTAAATATTGCAATTGCTTCGGATGCCTTGTTTTGCTCGGTGAGTATCACGCCCTTCATGAACCGCATTTGCACATCGCGCGGATTCCGCGATAGAAAATCGTCTGCCTTGCCTAAAGCTTCCGAATACTGCCCCATGCGTAACAATTTGGAAACGTCGGATATTTCATCCGCAAGTGCCGGATTGGCAAACAGCGCAGTTAACAAGCTCAAGGCTGTAATGATTTTCGTGGGGAAGCAACACCAGCCCGGCGTCGATATCGCGCCGGATTTCAGGAACGAATTTTTCATCAATCTTATTATGCGGCAAAAAAAACGTATGTTACACCGTCTTCTATCATGGCAGACATTGCACCTTTCAAATCTGTCTCTCATAAACGACCCCATCCGGGGTCTTTCTGCAAAAGCTTCCGGATAGCCGGTTTCCTGCGCTGCCGGACAACAATGATGTAATCCTTACTTATCAAATGTAAAAGATGCGATCAACATCGTGATGCGCGGGTAATAAATCGTCTACCGCAAGTGAAAATGGATTTCTCGCTTTGCATCGGCAGGCATTCTTTTCTAGTCATCGGGACGACCAATTCAGTCCGGTCGGCATGGAAGTTGCGCACGAGCGGCCCTGCAAGGCAGGAACCGGTTTCAAACGCGCAGGCATGGCCGGAAAGAGGACTTCGATTCGCGTTGGCCACGATGGATATTCCGGGATGCGGCCGCCGGCATCCGAGCTTTCTACGCGCAATGGCACGGATTTTCGACCTTAGGTTCAATTAAGGAGCGACTTACATGGCTTTCAATTTATTTTCCGCAAAAGGCTGTCCCATGGAACAACAGCGCTTTACATGGCGCGATATGGTGCAGAACCCCATCAGCAAACTCGACGATGATGCCTTCACCAGGGTACGTATTATTTTGATGAATGGAATCGAGAACGAAGCGTTGCGATTTCAACACGCCGCCGCACGGATGAATCGGAGTTTACGCCTGCCGCTGGCGCGGATCAGGCGTACCGAGCAGCATCAGGCGACCATGGTCAACTGGCTGCTCGGCGCCGATCATTCGCCGCTGGAAACCACGATTGCTTACGAGCAGGTTGCGATCGAAGTCACGGCGGCGGTTGCCCAAAAGGAGCCGGACCCCTATCTGGCGCAGGCCTATCGCTTCGGTATGCTGGAGGATTTCGACCACCTGTACCGATATTCGGCGCTGCTGGACCGGCTTGAAGGCAAGGACGCCAATAATATTCTGCAAAGTTATACCGACATTCTGCCGGGCCGGCCCACTGCGGTAGAACACCGCGCGCCGGAAGACGATCTGCGCGAGCCATACGACCGGACATCGGCGGATCCGTTGACCAAGCTGCACGCATTGACGATTACCGCCGCCGAGCACCAGACGCATGATTACTATATGAATATCGGCCCGTTGTTCGCCGATCCGGTTGCGCGTCAGCTATACGCCGAAATCGCATCGATCGAGGAACAGCATGTGACGCAATACGAATCGCTCCTCAACCCTGAAGAAACCTGGCTTGAGCAATGGCTGCTGCATGAAGCAACCGAGGTATACAACTACTACAGCTGCGTGCAACAGGAAACCAACCATCGCATCAAGGCGATATGGGAGCGTTTCCTGGACTACGAACTGGGCCACTTCCACCATGTCGCCGGATTGGTGAAGCAATACGAACAGCGTGATCCGATGGAGATCATCGCTGCTGATTTGCCTGAACCGATCGCCTTCGAAAGTCAGCGTGATTTCGTACGGAAAACACTGTTGCAGGAAGTCGACCTGCGGGCCAACGGCACCCGATTCGTCGACAAGGCCCACGAAAGCCAGGCATCCATCGAGTACCGCACTTATATCAATTCCGAGGGTTCACCCACCGAAACGGTAGCGGCAGGCTATATTTGGACGCCGGGAACCGAATTGAATCGAAAAGTGGCGGTAAGCCTGTAAACAGGGGCAATCCGGACCCACCGGACATTAACGATGCAAAGGAATGAAAATGAAAGAATCGACACCAATGGGAATGAACAAGACCGGCATGCAAATGTCGCCTCTCGACAGTGGCACGATGCAGTCTCCCCCACCCTCAACCATCTCCGCCACCCCGGGTGACGAATCCGCCGTCGCCGACATGCGCGGCAGCTATGTCAATGACGCGGACTCGCTCGGATCAGTGCCGGTGCCCGCCACAATGACGGGCGCCGTCAGCGCCGGCATGTCGATGTTGAGCGGCAACAGCCCGCAAATCCTGCTCGACAAGCTGGGCGAACGGCTGGCCTTCGAGCGCGGCGGCACGCGCCTGTATGATGCGCTGATCGCCAAATGCGAAGCAATGCCGGGTGGATCAAACTCAAACGGCATAGCCATTGATGAACTATGGAAAATCCGTAACGATGAAGCCAGGCATTTTGCGGTCGTTGTCGATGCGATCGAATCGCTAGGCGGCGACCCGACGGCCCAAACGCCCAGCGCGGATCTGGTAGGCGTGGAATCAATGGGGCTGGTGCAGGTGGTGACCGATCCGCGCACCACGATTGCACAGTCGCTGCACGCGATACTTGCGGCAGAACTGGTCGATCAGGCCGGCTGGGAGATGCTGCTCGCGATGGCAAAAAGCCAGAATCAGAATGCGATGCTCAGTGAATTTTCAATTGCACTCGATGAGGAACGCGACCATCTTCAGAAAGTAAAAACATGGTATGAAGAAGCAGTCATGGGAACGTCGTATCCCGGCGGCACAAGCGCCGGCAACGCGAATACGCCGACCCGGCACTGACCGTCGCATTCAGCCCGAGCGTCAACAGGCCGCGTCGATATCACAGCACGCCGATGGCGTCATCCCAATCGTTCAGATATTGCGGTTTGTCTTTGCCGCATGATCCGATCAACCGGGCGGCTTCAACCGTTTTTCTGGCCTGCTTGAACTTCGTTTTGACCAGTACGCAGGCATGCCGTTCGCCTCGTATCAAAAACAGATGCTCGAAGTATGCAAACCGCGCATCCCAATAGATGATTTGCGATGTCACCGCCACCCGGGAAAATACCTTGACCGGTTTTGAAAACTTCACAAGCTGGGATACGTTCACAAAGCCATAGCCGCGCCGCAGGAAAATCCCCATCAATTTTGCCTGGATAAAAAAGTCGATTTGCGCGGATTCGGCCAGATGCAGATACTTGTCGCTTTTTAGTTTGGAGAGCCCCGTATCCAGCGGTGTAATCCTGAACTTTACTGTTACGAGATCCAAAGGGCTTGCAGCGCCGTATTTAAACAGCGCCGCAAGTACGGTAAGGACTTGCGCAAAAATAAGTTAGTGAATTTTTTTTCGGGAGGGCAGGATTGCATAATTCCATTCTCCGTGAAACTTCGCCGTCTTTAAAGCCAAT
>MESE01000017.1 GCA_001770855.1 Burkholderiales bacterium RIFCSPLOWO2_02_FULL_57_36 | reverse complement strand
AAGCCTGGGATGTCGACCATGGTTAAGCCGAGTGCGAACGTGGCGATGATCAGCATCCCAATCAGCCAATGCAGTGCAACCGCCGGCTTGGTATATTTTTCCATATGATTTATGCAACTAGTTCTAATTAGGACTAATATAGCAAAAAAATTGCAAGCTTGCTTGGCCGCAATAAAATCGGTCAAACAAGCTTGCTTCAGTGTGACGATTAAACTTTTTTTGCCAGCTTGGCAGCAATGCCGATGTAGTTCGCAGGCGTCATTGCCAGTAATTGGTCTTTGGCGTTTTGCGGAATTGCCAAACCCTGGATGAATTCGCGCAAGGCTTCTTTTGAAATGCCTTTGCCGCGCGTCAACTCTTTCAATTGTTCATATGGATTTTCAATGCCGTAGCGGCGCATCACGGTTTGCACCGGTTCGGCCAGCACTTCCCACGTCGCATCGAGATCTTCAGCCATTTTTGCCTGATTGACTTCCAGCTTGTTCAGGCCGCGCAGGCAACTGTCGTAGGCGAGCACGCAATAGCCAAAGCCGACGCCAATGTTGCGCAATACGGTTGAATCGGTCAGATCACGTTGCCAGCGTGATACCGGCAGCTTTTCCGCCATGTGCTTCAGCACTGCATTGGCCATGCCCAGATTGCCTTCGGAATTTTCGAAATCGATCGGATTCACCTTATGCGGCATGGTCGATGATCCGATTTCACCGGCCTTGGTGCTCTGCTTGAAATAGCCGAGCGAGATATATCCCCAGACGTCGCGGTTCAAATCCAGCAGGATCGTGTTGGTGCGTGCAATGGCGTCGAACAATTCCGCCATGTAATCATGCGGCTCAATCTGGATCGTGTAGGGATTGAAAGTAAGCCCTAACCGCTGTTGAATCACGTTTTTGGAAAACGTCTCCCAATCAAAATCCGGATACGCCGACAAATGCGCGTTGTAGTTGCCTACCGCGCCGTTCATTTTCCCCAGGATTTCGACCGACGCAATGCGCAGTTCAGCCCGTTTGAGCCGGGCGACCACGTTGGCAACTTCCTTGCCTAGCGTCGTCGGGCTGGCAGGCTGGCCGTGCGTGCGCGACATCATCGGCACATCCGCATTGGCGTGCGCAAGCTCGGTAAGCTTGGCAATCACCGATTGCAGCGCCGGCAGCAACACGGTATCGCGCGCGGCTTTCAGCATCATGCCGTGCGAGGTATTGTTGATGTCTTCCGAGGTACAGGCAAAATGGATGAATTCGGATGCGGCGACCAATTCCGGCGCGTCCTTGACCTGTTCCTTCAACCAGTACTCGACCGCTTTCACATCGTGATTGGTGACGGCTTCGATCGCCTTGATTTTTTCCGCATCGGCTTCGGTAAAATCAGCGGCGAGTTTATCGAGCAACGCATTGGAGGCAGCCGAAAAAGGTTTGATTTCAGCAAATCCGGCAGACGACAAGGCTTGCAGCCAGGCAATTTCGACTTTTACGCGATGATGCATGAAACCTGCTTCGGACAGGATCGGGCGCAGCTTGTCGGTTTTGGCGGCATAACGGCCGTCGAGCGGGGAAAGAGCGGAAAGTGTGGAGAGCGGCATGATAATCGGAGCAATGAAGGGAAGGGATGCGCCGGGCGCAGCAAAAAAGATGCGGCAGCGAAATTAAAGCGCAATTTTACCATTCGTCAGCGCACTGAATCTGTTGTTCGGCCGCCGTCCGGGCAGTTCAGAGGCCGCCGACGCTGCATGCCCCGATGTTATAATCGCCGCAAAATACTAAGGTCATACATTCATGAAACTCATCGGTTCCCTCGCTAGTCCCTATGTACGCAAAGTCCGTATCGTCATGGCGGAAAAAAAGATCGAATATGAATTTGTGCTGGAAAACGTGTGGGCTTCGGACACCGGCATCCAGCAATCCAATCCGCTTGGCAAAGTGCCCTGCCTGATCATGGAAGACGGCGGCGCGATGTTCGACTCGCGTGTCATTGCCGAGTATCTGGATACGTTGACGCCGGTCGGCAAGCTGATTCCGGCCCAGGGCCGCGAACGGGCGGGCGTCAAGTGCTGGGAGGCGCTGGCTGACGGAGTACTGGATGCGGCGATTCTGGTCCGGCTCGAAAAAACGCTGCGGCCCGCGGCCCAGCAAAGCCAGGAATGGATCGACCGTCAGATGGGCAAGGTACACGCGGGGTTGAAAGCCATGTCGACCGGCTTTGCGGATACCCCGTTTTCCGCCGGCAATCAATACACCTTGGCCGATGTTGCAGTCGGTTGCGCATTGGGCTGGCTATCGTTTCGCTTTCCGGAGATTACATGGCGCGACGAGTATTCGAATTTGAGCAAACTTTTCGACAAGCTGTCGGAGCGGCCGTCGTTCAAGGATACCGTGCCGCAATAAAATCGATTCGCCACAAATAAAAATGGAGCGCACTGCGCTCCATTTTTATTTCACAAAACGGATCAGCAAGCCAGCGTCAACTGGCCATCTGCGATTGCAGATAATTTGGCAGCCCGATCTTGGCGATTAATTCAAGCTGCGTTTTTATCCCGCTCAATACACGTCGCGCCGATACCGGCCCTCGGCGATCAGGCGTTCAACTTCATCGGCCCCGATCATTGCGATAAGTGCCGACTCGACGCCCGGCGCCATTCCATCCAGGCTGCCGCAAACAAGGATGGCAGCGCCATCGGCTAGCCAGGCGCGTATCGCATCGGCCGCTGTACGCACGCGGTCCTGCACGTAAACGCGTTCGGCCTGGTCGCGTGAAAACACCATATCCACCTGCTCCAGAGCGCCTTGCATTTGCCAATGTTCAATCTCATCGCGATAGTAAAAATCATGGGCGGCGTTGCGTTCGCCGAAGATCAGCCAATTGCGCGTTTGCCCAGCTTGGATGCGTGCCTTCAAATGGCTGCGCAACCCGGCCAGGCCAGTGCCATTGCCGATCAGAATCAGCGGCCGCTCACCCATCGGCAAATGGAAACGGGTATTGCTGCGAATCCGCATCTCGATTTCGCTGCCGACAGGTGCATGCATGGTGAGCCAACTCGAACTCAAACCGAATCCGTTACCATGCCGAATCTGACGCACCAGCAAACCAATGCGGCCGTCTTGCGCAATGGAGCCGATTGAATATTGGCGTGACGGCAAAGCGTGCAGGCTGTCCGCTATCTCCTGTGCGGATCTCGTCGCGGAAACGTTGGCCGGTTCAGGCAACATGCTTTGCGCCATTACTTCGGCCAGTGCATGCAGCCGCCCATCTATCTGCACCAAGCTGCGGCCGTCCATATTCAAGTGCGCCAGTGCCGATGCAACCGCTGCATGTGACTGGCGCGGCTTTATATCAACCAGATCGCCCGATTTCCAATTCGGCTGCGCTGTATCGAGCGCTTCCAATTCCAAATGGAAAGCGGGACTGCCGCGACTGCCGGGATTGAGCAATCGGCGTTCGCTCAAGCGCCAGCGCGCATAAGGTGCTTCCACCCACGCCGGCGTGCCGGATACATCAGTCAGCATGCCGAGCCGGCTTTGCCAGTGCTTCAGCGCATCCGAATCCCCGTCATCGACTTCGATGCGCTCAAACAACGCTTGCGCACCCTGGCGCCGCAGCCAGTTGTCGAGCGACCGCCCGAAACCGCAGAACGTATCGTATTGACGATCACCCAGAGACAACAATCCGAAACGCAGTCCGGTGAGCGATAAAGGCCGCGTCATCAGTTTTGCGAATGGACGTGCATGATCAGGTGCTTCACCTTCGCCAAAGCTGCTGACCACGAACAGCGCATGCCGGAAACGGCCAAGCAGTTCCTGATTGAGATTGCCCAGCGGTTGCACGGTGACCGGCACGCCAGCCATGCGCAATGTGCCGGCGGTCTGCCATGCCAACCGTTCGGCAAAACCGGTCTGGCTGGCAAATCCGATCAGCAATTCTGAAGTCGCGGCGCTGGCTTCGGTCGGCGTAGAGGCGCTCGCGGTTTTTGCTGCGCGCAAGATTTTTTTCTTTTTACGCCGGTCCAGGTACAGCATCCATCCGGTGATGCCGAACAGCGGCATGAGCAAACTCGCCAGCATCATCAGAATCAAACCCGGCATGCCGAAAAAACTGCCGGAGTGCAGCGCAAACATGCTACTCATCAGTTTGGCGCCGGCCGGCTTGTCGGCATAGCGGTCATGTTCGATGACTGCACCGTTTTGCGCGTCGAGCAACATGCGGTTATTGGCGCGGTTGTGCGCCGGCTGCGCGTCGAGATAATTGATTTGTACTGCTTGCGCCGGCTTTTCCGGCAAGCGCAAAGTCACGGAACTGTATGGCCCGGCTTCACGTTGGAATGCGGCCCACGCCAGCGCGAGATCTGCCGGTGGCGCTTGCTGCGCGCGTACCGGACTTTTTTTCCGTGCATTCGCCTGCGGTTGACCATCCGCGCGTGCAGCCGATTTGCCCGGCATGCCCGGTTGTGCCGGACGCGGCGCGCCGGTCAGCGCAAACAAACCGGTGCGATACCAGTCATACGACCAGTACAGGCCGGTCAACGCCGCCAGCAGATAAAAGACCAGACACCAGGTACCTGCCACTGCGTGCAAGTCCCACAGAAAACTGCGGCCCTTGCGATTGAAATCCAAGGTCAGCCAGGCACGCCAGTTCGATATACTGCGCGGCCAGCGCAGATACAGGCCGGACAGGCACAGTACTATCAGTGCAATCGTGGATGCGCCGACGATTGCCTTGCCGGTATCGCCTGCCGCCAGCCAGCGATGAAGCTGCGTGGTGAACCGGAAAAATTCGTCGCTGCGCGGCTTACCCAGCAACGCGCCGGTGTACGGATCGAGATAGCGCGTTTCGCCGCGCTTGTTGAGCGTATCCTCCGGCTTGGCGGCAAACACGATGCGGGCGGCATCTTCAGGGTTTGCCGACAGACTGATCGATGTGATGCGTCGTTCCGGATTGGACGTTTTTACCTTTGCGATCAAATCGGCCGGCGACAATGCGCCGCCGGCCTGCGGCGCCACGCTCATCACGCCTGGATTGATCCAGTGCTTCAAATCATGCTCGAACGACAGCATCGCGCCCGTCACCCCCACCACCGCAAGCACCAGGCCGGCGGTAATGCCAAGCAGCCAATGGAGTTGGAACCAGAGATTTTTCAACATTGATCGCCTTAGCGTTGGGCAGCCCACGCAATGCCATCGTTCACGACGAACGACAAGCTGCTCACATGACGCAGCCGATCATATTTTTCGCCGCCGGATTCACCCGGTACTTCTTCGGCATGCGTGACTTCGATCACATAGCGGCCGGCCCATGGCGTGGCGATGGTCACGCGGCCCTGTTCATCGGTGCGGAACGATTTTTCCCATTTCGGCGGTCCGAAGACGGTCACCTGAGTTTTGGCGAGTGGCGCACCGCGCAGCATCAAGGTGAATTGATTTGCGTTTGCCGCAACCGGCACCAGTTCCAGGTCGAGTCGTGCTTGCGTACCGCTGCGGCCGGCTTTGGCGTGGAATATCGTCTTGGTTTTGCCGCCGGCTTTTTTATCGTCACGCGGCGCGAGGCCGGCTTCTACCAGCACGATGTCGCCGGCGCCAGTCGAGTCGATCGCCAGATGGTCGGAGCGGCGCTCAATCTTCAAGGATTCCTTGCCGCTGCCGAGATAGGCGTGCGGCGACTTGATTTTGTCGAGCGTGCCGCCGGCTTTCTCGCGCTTGTCGTTTTCCCATTCGCCGAAGTAGGCGCGGGCCGGACCACTGGCATCTTGTTCGAGCCAGATGTAATGGGCATGGACCGCATTGACTGCGGCACATAGCGTTAAGGTAAGCAGGATTTTTTTCATTGTTGAATTCTCTGAACTGGTTGCGGTTCGCCGCGATGGGATTAAAGCTCGCTCCACATGCGCAACAGGTTGTGATAGCTGCCGGTCAGTTGCACCAGTGCACGTGCATCGGCGCCGCTCTGGTTAAGCCGCTGGATTGCGGTATCGAGATCGAACAGCAGCGTGCGCTGCGCATCGTCGCGAATCATGCTTTGCACCCAGAA
This sequence comes from Burkholderiales bacterium RIFCSPLOWO2_02_FULL_57_36, assembly GCA_001770855.1. GTDB lineage: Bacteria > Pseudomonadota > Gammaproteobacteria > Burkholderiales > Burkholderiaceae_D > MESE01. The sequence goes on along the minus strand of MESE01000017.1, from coordinate 3,907 downwards.
AAACGATGCCAACCGGACCCCTTTGGTCACCGGATTCACGCGGTGCAGGCTGGACGCCGGATAAACAACCATATCCCCTGCCGCCAGTTTCACCGAATGCGCGCCGTAAGTATCCTCGACCAGCAACTCACCACCCTCGTATTCATCGGGCTCTGCAAGAAACAGCGTCGCCGAAACGTCGGTGCGAATTTTGCGCCCGGTTCCCGGCAACAAGCGCACCGCATTGTCGATATGGTCGCCAAAATGCTGGCCGCCATCGTAGCGATTGAATAGCGGCGGATAGACGACGGCAGGCAGTACGGCGCTGATGAACAGAGGATTGCGTTCGAGCGATGCGAGAATCAGATCCCCAAGTGCATGCGTAACAGCAGAATTCTCGGGAAGCTGGCGATTGTCCTTGACCTGAGCTCCCTGATGGCCTGCCGTCACACGGCCGTCCACCCAGGACGCTGCCGCGAGTTGCTCGCGGCAGTGCCTGAGTTGTTCCGGCGTCAGAACTTGCGGGATCGTGAGCAGCATCAGAAGCGGTAGTTGACCGAGGCAATCAGCGCACGGCCGGTGGCCGGTGTCGCGCGTCCGCCCGACGCGACTTCGAAATAATGCTTGTCGGTCAGATTCTGCAGGCTCAGCCGCACATCGTATTTTTTCGTCAGGTAAGCGAGCGTGGCGTCGTAGCGCGTATAGCCGCCGACCTTGGCGGTGTTGGCGTTGTTGACGATGCGCTCGGCCGAATACACGGCGCCGCCACCGATTTCCCAGGCGTTGCCGAGCCGGTAGGTGGACCACAGGGTTGCCGAATGCTTTGGTGAGTTGGTCAGAACATTGCCGTCGCGGGAAGCGCGCACGCCGCCGGAAACTTCACTGAGGCTGACGATCTTGCCGTCGAGATAGGTATAGCCGCCGAAAATCTGCCAGTTCTTCGCGAGCTGCCCGACCGCGCCGAGTTCGAAACCGTTGACGCGGGTGTTGCCTACCCCGACCACGTTGTTGAATTCGTCGCGGCTGCGCGCATTGGTTTTTTCGACCTGGAACAGCGCGGCGGTCAATCCCAGTCCGCCGTTCAACAGATCCCACTTGGCGCCGATTTCGAGCGACCGGTTTTCTTCCGGATCGATGTTCAGGTTGACTGCGGAGAGCGTCATGGTCTCGGCCGACGGATTGAACGAGGTGCCGTAGGACGCATAGTACGACTGGGTGTCGGTCGGCTGGTACAGCACGCCCCAGCGGTGGCTCAACATCTTGTCGGTCTGCGCCAGCGACGAGACGGCGCCGCTGGAGTTGTCGAGTGTGTTGCCGTCAAAATCGAAACGGTCCCAGCGCAGGCCACCGACCAGTTTCCACTGCTTGTTCAGCGCCACGGTGTCGTTGACGTATGCCGCGAAGGTGTTGGCGGAGTTATCGGTGAAATCGATGCGGCTGCGCGCCGCGCCGGCCGGCATCGGGCCGTACACCGGATTGGTCAGGCTCTGGTTGCTCTCGCCGGTCCAGTCGTAACGCTGGTTTTCATAGCTTTCACGGCCGATTTCGACGCCGGTGATCAGCGTGTGCTTGATTGCGCCGGTGTCGAACTTGGCGATCAGGTCGGTCTGGTTGAACAGCGAGCGGTCGTCGATCTCGCGCTCGCGGCGGTTGCGCACGCCGGCGTTGCTGACGGTGGTCGGCACCGCGTGAATGCGCGCATCGCTCAACTGGGTCTGGTTGCGCAGGCTTAGCGTGGGCGAGAACTTGTGCTCGACGCGCAAGTTCAGGATGTCCACGTCCTGGTCGAACTTGTCGTCGGTGAAACCGTAGAAGTTGTCGCGTTCCAGGTCGAGCGGCTCGGCCGGATTGGCTTTAGTGCCACCACTGGCGAACGGAAAGCCGTAGTCGGGAATGTCTTTACGACGCTGGTGTACTGACGAGATTGACACTTCGGTCGGGGTGCCGATGCCGAAACGCAGTGACGGCGCGACGCCGTAGCGCTTGGACTCGGTGATGTCGCGCGTGGAGTCATTGGCATGCGCGAGTGCGGAAATGCGGAATGCCGAGGTGTCGGACAGCGGACGGTTGATGTCCGCGGTGGTGCGATAGTATGAATCGGTACCTAGGCTGACGCCGACCTCAGTCAGCTCGCGCAGGTTGGCCTGCTTGCTGACCTGGTTGATCACGCCGCCGGTGGAGCCGCGTCCGAACATCATGGAAGAGGGACCGCGCAATACTTCGACTGAATCGATGAAGAAAGTTTCGCGCGCGTACTGACCGCGATCGCGTATGCCGTCCAGGAAGATATCGGTGCGCGCCGAGTAGCCGCGGATACTGATGTTATCGCCGATCACACCGCCTTCGCCGGCGCCCAGCGTGATGCCCGGCACATTGCGCAGCGCTTCGGTCAGCGTTGTGGCGCTTTGCGCGTCGAGCACCGCGCGGTTGATCACGGTGACCGACTGTGGAATGTCGCGGATCGCCGTCGGGACTTTGCCGCCGACCGTACTGACCGCCGGCGCGTAACCGTTATTGCCGGTGATGTCCTGGACGCTCACTTCGGGCAAGGTGGTTTCAATCTGATTTGTTTGTGCAAATGCGTTTTGCTGAAGCGCTACAGGGGAAGCAAACGCGGCTAAAAGCGCAGCCGCCAGCGGTGTAAGACGTCGGTTCATTACTATCCTTATTAGTCAGGCGAAAAAAGCGGCTGGCTGGTCGGATAGAAATAAAATCCGTTTGGCTGGCTAAAGAAATTTCTGGCACGGTGATCTGCAGCCAACAATGCCAAGGTCTGTGCAGAAACAACTCAGAATGACTGGAGACGTTTAATCAGCGCTTCCTTGGCGGAAGCGCAATTATAAATAAGAATCATTATCATTACAAGAAAAAACCATTTCTTGCGGGAGATGCGGTGAAAGCAGCGAATACAGTCGGATTGGCGCTGAAATTGAAAGCCGATCCCGGTTCAATTGGTGTGGCCGGCAAGAGGTGCGGTCATGCGGAGTGTCAACAACGGCGCTCGCTTGCTGTTATCGAGCGAGCGCCAAATACATTACGCGGCGTTCAGCAGCGACTGTCCTGGCTGCCAGTCGCACGGCGCCAAACCGCCGGCTTGCAATGCCTGCACTACGCGCAATGTCTCTTGCGGTGAGCGGCCGACGTTGCTGCTGTTGACGGTGACCGATTCAATGATGCCGTCCGGATTCGCGACGAATGTCGCGCGATGGGAAAATCCTTCTTCAGACAGGACGCCGCAGTCTTGCGCCAATGAACGCGTCAGATCTCCGATCAATGGAAATGCGATTTTCCCGAGACTGCTTTCGGTCCAGGCCTTGTGGCAATGCACCGAATCCACCGATGCGCCGAGCACGACTGTGTTCAACTTGGAAAATTCGCTGTGCAGTTCGTTGAAGCCCCTGATTTCAGTCGGGCAGACGAACGTGAAATCAAGCGGATAGAAAAACAGCACCAGCCATTTTCCCTTGTAATCGGAAAGGTTGACGGGCGCAAATTCGCCGTTGGGAAGCAATGCTTCACCTGAGAATTGCGGTAATGGTTGTTCTACGGATAGCATGGAAGTTCCTTTCTTTTTAAAAAGCTGTGAACTGACCGGATAATCGGTTTTTACTGTAAATCGATTACTCGCCACGATTCTGATAGATTTGCGCACGCCGCCCGTAGTTCCGGCGAGGTGGATTGCGATTGTGCAACGATATGCAGATGCTCGGCCACCGCCTGTGTGCGTCGGGTCGTCAAACCATTTAGCGCAGCGGCCGTCATGGTTTGCAAGACGACCGCCAGTGACCATTCAATGCGAACGTCCAGGCTACGTGATAATTTGTGCATGGTTACCTATCCTTCGGATCGGTGACGAAACCGATTTTATTCAATCCACCCGTTTGCGCAGCAGCCATCACTTGCGCGACTTTTTCATATTGCGTGGTGC
>MESE01000016.1 GCA_001770855.1 Burkholderiales bacterium RIFCSPLOWO2_02_FULL_57_36 | reverse complement strand
GGTCGCCCTTCCGCAGTTGCGCTTCGCTTCGCTCGCTGTGGTCAGCTTGCGGGAGGACTTGCACCTCCAAGAGTGCGCCCATGCTGGGCGCACCCAAAAAAAACGCCGCACTTGCGTGCGGCGTTTTAATCTGGCGTCCCCAAGGGGATTCGAACCCCTGTACTCACCGTGAAAGGGTGATGTCCTAGGCCTCTAGACGATGGGGACAAAAATCTGTCCGTTACTACGACCTGTATTGCAATTTCTTTGCTGGTGGAGGTAAGCGGGATCGAACCGCTGACCTCTTGCATGCCATGCAAGCGCTCTCCCAGCTGAGCTATACCCCCTGCGCAGAAGCGAGAGTATAGCAAAGATTTTGCTCTGCTGTAAATCGCCTTTTTGAAAATTATCCCAAATGCATTTTCAGACGCGTCAGCACGGTTTCCCGTCCGAACAACTCGATGACCGCGTCGATCGATGGCGTCTGCAGTTGCCCGGTGACGATCAGGCGCAACGGCATTGCCAGTTGCGGCATCTTCAGCTTGTGCGCCGCCAGCACTTCTTTCAGCATGGCAGATAATGCCTGGCGATTCCATTCAACCGCCTTGCATCGCTCCGCATACTCGGCCAACGCCGGTTGCACGGCATCGTTGAGGTGCTGTGCAAGCAACGCCGCATCCGGTGCCGGCTGGCGATAAAACAACATGGCCGCCTCGGCCAGCTCATTGATCGTGTTGACACGCTCTTTCATCAATGCAATCACCGCCTGCAAATCCGGGCCGCCGGAAAACCGTGCGCCGTCCTGCTCCATCAACGGGCGCGCCAGCCCTTCGAGACGGGCATTGTCGGCTTGCTTGATATAGTGATTATTAACCCATGCCAGTTTTTCCGGATTGAACTGCGCCGGCGACTTCGATAGATGATCGAGATCGAACCATGCGCAGAACTGCTCCATCGAAAACAGTTCCTCGTCGCCGTGGCTCCAGCCAAGACGGGCCAGGTAATTGAGCATCGCCTCGGGAAGATAACCTTGCGCCGGATATTCCATCACGCTGACCGCGCCGTGGCGCTTGGACAGCTTTTCGCCGTCCGCGCCCAGAATCATCGGCACGTGGCCGTATATCGGCAGCGTTGCGCCAAGCGCTTTCAGGATATTGATCTGGCGCGGCGTATTGTTGACGTGGTCGTCGCCGCGGATCACATGGGTAATTTTCATGTCCCAGTCATCCACCACCACGCAGAAATTATAGGTCGGCGTGCCGTCGGGGCGAGCAATCACCAGGTCGTCCATTTCGCGGTTGGAAATGGTGATCGGTCCCTTGACCGCGTCATCCCAGGTCACGTCGCCATCGAGCGGGTTCCTGAAACGCACCACCGGCTTACGGTCGGCCGGCACGGGCGGCAAGGTTTTGCCCGGCTCCGGGCGCCAGGTGCCGTCGTAACGCGGTTTTTCGCTGGCGGCGCGCAAGCGCTCGCGCATTGCCTCGACCTCTTCCGTCGACGAGTAACAATAATAGGCAGTGCCAGCTTCCAGCATCTGACCGATCACTTCGCGGTACCGATCCATGCGTCGCATCTGGTAAAACGGGCCTTCGTCGTGATGCAAGCCCAACCATTGCATGCCGTCCAGGATCGCCTGCACCGCCTCGGGTGTCGAACGCTCCAGATCGGTGTCTTCAATGCGCAAAATGAATGTGCCGCCGAAGCGGCGCGCGTAGGCCCATGCAAACAATGCGGTACGGGCACCGCCCAGATGGAGATAGCCGGTCGGGCTGGGAGCAAAACGGGTGCGAACTGTCATGGCAAATAAAAACGGCCTTGGATCGCCAAAGCCGTTAAACATAAAAGCGCTATTTTACCGCTTCAGCAGCCGGGATGGGCTTCCTGCGGCCCGCTGAAAGCCCGGTTTGACTGCAATCGGCACGATAAATCGCCGCGCACTGATAAAATCACACCTTTATCCATTCAGCATCACCTTATGAGCACCCCATTGCCCCGCAAGCTATTCGTCACCACTGCCCTGCCCTACGCCAATGGCGCGTTCCACATCGGCCACATCATGGAATATATCCAGGCGGATATCTGGGTTCGGTTTCAGCGCATGCAAGGCAACGAAGTACATTTCGTCGGCGCGGACGATGCGCACGGCACGCCGATCATGATCGCCGCTGAAAAAGCCGGCATCACGCCGCAGGAATTCGTTGCCAACGTAGCGGCGGGCCGCCAGCAATATCTGGATGGCTTTCATATCTCGTTCGACAACTGGCATTCAACCGAGTCGCCGGAAAATACCGAACTGTCGCAAAGCATCTATTTGCGTTTGAAGGCTGCGGGATTGATCGTCACGCGCACCGTCGAGCGTTTTTACGACCCGGTAAAAGGCATGTTCCTGGCGGATCGCAATGTCAAGGGCGAATGCCCGAAATGCGGCGCCAAAGACCAATATGGCGACAACTGCGAAGTATGCGGTGCCGCGTACGAACCGACCGAATTGAAAAATCCGTATTCGGCGCTGACGGGCGCGACGCCGGTGATGCGGCCGGCTGAACAGTATTTCTTCAAATTATCCGATCCGCGCTGCGTCGCATTCCTGCAGGACTGGGTCAACACGCCCGGGCGCCTGCAACCGGAGATGGTCAACAAGGTCAGCGAATGGCTGGGCAATAACGGGCAGGATCTTGCCGACTGGGATATCTCGCGCGATGCGCCTTATTTCGGCATTCCGATTCCGGACGCGCCGGGTAAATATTTTTACGTGTGGCTGGATGCGCCGGTCGGCTACCTGGCCAGCCTGAAAAACTATTGCGGCAAGAAAGGGCTTGATTACGAAGCGTTGCTGCACGATCCCGCGACCGAGCAGATCCATTTCATCGGCAAGGATATCGTTTCCTTTCACCTGCTGTTCTGGCCGGCGATGCTGAAGTTCTCGGACCATCCGGTAATCGACAAACTCAAGGTGAATGTGCACGGCCACCTCACGGTCAACGGCGAAAAGATGAGCAAGTCGCGCGGCACCGGCATTTCTCCGCTGCGTTACCTCGATATCGGCATGAATCCGGAATGGCTGCGTTACTACATCGCGACCAAGCTCAATGCAAAGGTGGAAGATGTTGACTTCAGCGGTGAAGATTTCATTGCTCGGGTCAATAGCGACCTGATTGGAAAGTACGTCAATATCGCAAGCCGCTCGGCGGGATTTATCGCAAAAAAATTCGATGGCAAGGTGGTGACGGATTGGGCCACGGCTTCCGACTCCTTCCTCTCCGGATTGCGTAGCGCGGCGCCAGAAATTCAGTCATTGTTCGATCATCGCGAATTCGGCAAGGCGCTTCGTGCGGTGATGGAACAGGCGGACCATGTCAATGCCTATGTCGATGCCAACAAGCCGTGGGAACTTGCAAAAGATCCGGACAAAAGCGCGCAGTTGCATGAGGTTTGCAGCCGCCTGCTGGAAGCGTTCAGGATTCTGACGATTTACCTGAAACCGGTTTTACCGGAATTGGCCTTACAGGTGGAAGCGTTATTGAATGTGCCGCCGCTGCGGTGGACCGATGTGGACGTGCCGCTGCCGCACGGTCACCGGGTCAATGCTTATTCGCATTTGATGACGCGGGTTGAGGGCAAGATGCTGGAGGCGTTGTTTGAGGGGCCGGAACTGGGTGGCGGCGCCGATTCGACGACTCAACCCTCATCCCGGCCTTCTCCCTCCCAGGGAGAAGGTGGGAACGGCGGCGCAATTGAAGCGCTTGCTCCAGAGATCAAGATCGATGACTTCGCCAAGATCGACTTGCGCATTGCAAAGATCGTCAACTGCGAGCTGGTCGACGGCTCCGACAAGTTGCTGCGCTTGACGCTCGATGTCGGCGAAGGCAAAACCCGCAATGTATTTTCCGGTATCAAGTCCTCCTACAAACCGGAAGACCTGATCGGCAAGCTGACCGTGATGGTGGCCAATCTGGCGCCGCGCAAGATGAAATTCGGCGTATCCGAAGGCATGGTGCTGGCGGCATCCGCCGCCGATGAAAAGACAGATCCGGGCATCTATGTGCTCAACCCGTGGCCAGGCGCAAAACCCGGCATGCGGGTCCGATAGACCGCAAGGAAAAGGATTTACATCGTCATGGATCTGCAGGTACGCGAAGCCACTTTCGACGATGCTCAATTGATCGCGGATCTGACGCGCGCGGCGTGGGCCGGCAAAGTCGCGGCCACTTCCAGCGGTCATCGGGAAATGGCGTCCGGCGTAGCGGAACACCTGCAGATGGGCGGCGGATTCATCCTAATGGCTGACGAAATACCTGCAGGATCGGTGCGCTGGCTACCGCTGGATTCCGACCCATCCATATGGGAAGTCGCACGCATGAGCGTCCTGCCTGAATATCGCGGCCACAGTCTGTCGCAGCACTTACTTGAAGCCGTTATTCATCGCGCATTGGCGTCGGATGTCGAAGAATTGCGTCTTGCGGTGCGAAGCGACCAGACACGCTTGCTTGACCTGTATGCCGCCTATGGATTCGAGCTTGCGCTGGAACTGGAGTACACGCATGCCAACCCCTTTGAACCCTCACCGACGGTCATGCGCAGGTTGCTGAAACGCTAATACGGGCTTTGCGGGTCTTCCGACGTCGAAGTTCGCGTCACTTTGCCGCTGCTCATATCGAAATGAACGTTGAATAACCTGGTTTTGTTGTCAGGTTGCAAATACGCCCAATCCCAGACTTCTTCATTTTTCAACTTCAGTTGCGATACGGTACGCGGCTTTCCAAGCATGCGACGCACGGCATCCGTACTCATTCCGGGCTTGATATTGGAAAAATTTTCCTCGGTCAATACCTGCCTGTAGTCCGTCAGCTTGCCATCCTTGCCGATCACGAAAAACCAGGTGCGGTGGCCCATCGGCCCTTTGGGATATTCAAGAACCCGGCTACCGTCGCTCTCTTCCCTAACCGTTTCGGGCTGCCCCATGACGGCACGCACATCGCCTTCGGTCGAAACGCCTTTGCCGAGCTTATCCAGGCCGAACTCCTGAATCGGACGCCCTTCCCGGTCACAGGCGCCGATCAATAATGTACACGTCATGGCAAGAATGATAAAAATCAGCCGTTTCATATCGTTTCCTTTGGCGGAATATGCGTCAAGACAGGGTAAAATAACAGTTCATATCAATCTTGATGCGAAATAAATTCATGAAATTTACCAAGCAACATCAGCTGTATGAGTCCGAAGCCACGCGATTCATCAACGATCTGAAGAAAAAAAATCCCGACATTGAAGTGCAGCAGCGCATTGGCCGCGCCTTGCTTTGGGATAAGACGCCGATTGATCTCGATACGCAGAAACGGATCCAGGAGTCTCGCGTCAAGCAACAGCCTTACGTATATCAGAACAAGAGCTGATTGATCGTGAGTGTACGTAAGAACGCAGCGCCGCCTTCGGACGCGCTGGCGTTAGCCGGCCAAGTCGACTCGACTCCGGATGTGATCGACGGTGTGGCATTTGCCAAACTGTATGGCGAACCGCTATTCCGGATGCCGACCGATCTGTATATCCCGCCGGACGCGCTGGAAATTTTCCTCGAAGCGTTCGAAGGTCCGCTGGACCTGCTTCTATACCTGATCCGCAAGCAAAACTTCAATATTCTCGACATTCCGATGGCGCAGGTCACACTGCAGTATCTGGAATATGTCGATCAGATTCGTGTCCACAATCTGGAATTGGCTGCCGAATATCTGCTCATGGCGGCGATGCTGATCGAAATCAAATCGCGCATGCTGCTGCCGGTCAGAAAGGCCGATACCGGCGAAGAGGCCGGCGATCCGCGCGCCGAACTGGTACGTCGTCTGCTTGAGTACGAACAGATGAAACTGGCCGCCTACCAACTCGATACCTTGCCGCAGCTGGGCCGCGATTATGTGCGCACGCAGATCTACATCGAACAGAGCATCGTCACGCGCTGGCCGGAAGTGGACGTCGTCGATTTGCAAAGTGCATGGGCCGATGTGCTCAAGCGTGCAAAGCTGACTGCGCACCACACCATCAGCCGCGAGGAATTGTCGGTACGCGAGCATATGACGGGTATTTTGCGGCGTCTGCAATCCGCCAAATTCGTCGAATTCGCCGACCTGTTCGATCCGGCTCGCGGCGTACCGGTAGTGATCGTCAATTTCATCGCGCTGCTCGAACTGGCGAAGGAAACCCTGATCGAAATTACCCAGGCCGAACCTTTTGCGCCGATCTATGTGCGCCTGTCCTATTCGCCGACCTGATTTTTTATTTATCCTGAATTCCACTGGATCTCCGCCGTCCGAACCAAACCCGGGCATCGCAATACACTTCGACATCAAGGCTGGCTCATGAAAATCATTTCTTCCATTCACGAGTTGCGCGATCAGTTGCGCGGGCAGTTGCGCACGGTGTTCGTGCCGACCATGGGTAACTTGCATGAAGGACATCTGTCGCTGATGCGCCTGGCGCGCAAGCACGGTGATCCGATCGTGGCATCGATTTTCGTCAACCGGCTGCAGTTCGGGCCGAATGAGGATTTCGACAAATATCCACGCACCTTCCAGGCCGACGTGGAAAAACTTGAAAAGGAAGGCGTGTATGTACTGTTCGCGCCGACCGAAAAGGATTTGTACCCCGAGCCGCAGGAATTTCGCGTGCGCCCGCCCGACGATCTGGGCAATATCCTGGAAGGCGAATTCCGCCCCGGATTTTTTACAGGTGTCACCACGGTCGTGTTGAAACTGTTTTCATGCGTGCAGCCGCGCGTCGCGGTATTCGGCAAGAAGGATTATCAGCAACTGATGATCGTGCGCAACATGGCCAAGCAGTTTGCGCTACCCACCGAGATCATCGCCGCCGAAACCTATCGTGCCGAAGACGGCTTGGCGCTCTCGTCGCGCAACATGTATTTATCCGCGGAAGAACGGGCGGAAGCACCGGTGCTGTTCAAGGTACTCAATGATGTTGCCAATGAAGTGCGCTCAGGTCATCTCGACATCTTCGAGCTGGAAAGAACCGCGATGGCAAAGCTGTCCGGCCGCGGATGGAAACCCGACTACGTATCGATCCGCAAACGCGCCGATCTGCAACCGCCGGCCGCCGGCGACCTTGCGCAGGGGGAGCCGCTGGTGGTGCTGAGCGCAGCCAAACTCGGCGTTACACGTCTGATCGACAATTTGGAAATTTGATTGCCGACGCTGACTCACAGGGGTTACCAAACAAGGTCGAATCGTCGCGTTGCGGTTTCCGCATGACTAACCGATTCAGCGGGAATGCTGCGTGACATAGTCCCGCAGCACGCTGTCCATACGCGCCTGCCAACCGTCGCCCGTTGACTTAAAGTACTCCACGACCTCAGGGCTATACCGAACTGACAGCAACAGCTTTTTGCTTTCTGACTTAGGCCTTCCGCGCAATGACCGCATTGGCACCATCGACGCCAGTTGTGTGTCCGTTAACGGTTGTGCATCGGGATCGGCCTTTGCAGCGGCAATAATGGCTGCATCTTCATCAAGCGTGGGCAACACGATGGTTTGTTTAGATGTTTTCGACATAATGCTTTACCTCTCGACGTTCGGCTCGGCGCAGACTAATAATTCGCCGCACCTCACCACGATCAACAAAAGCCACGTATTACAGCGTATTGGTTTCGGGGGCGAGCGCAATCATGCGCATCTCGTCGTACTCGAAACGATCATCCATCCATACAAGCGCAGCATCCCAATCAAGCTGTCCCGCAAGACCTAAAGGCACACCGTGCCTCGATAAATTGGCAGCGTCTTTGGCAGAATCAAACTCGATTTGCATGATTTATTGTAGCTACGTTAAATAGCTCAGTCAAGCTGATTGAGAGTTGCCAAAAGGCGATGGCGCCGAACGCAGAGCTGAGCCGCGCCGGCCACAGACCTTACAGGAAACTCTGTGGCGCCTCACTGCGTCGGCTCGAGCATCTTGTTGGGCGCTACCCAATCTTACCGTTCAAGCGCCGGTTCTCCCAGAGAGTGAGCGCCAGACCAAGAATAGCGCTAACGAACGCAAGCAGAATTAGAGAGACCCAAAACGCTGAAGAAATACCTGCGCTTTGGGATTGGTTCAAGTACCGGTCGAGGTTCCCGAAGAAGCTCAGATAAAGCATCCCGCATGTGAACGCCCAAGCAACCAACAAAAAACTTAACTCCTTTGTATTTTTGTACGTGCACCAAGCCCCAAAGAGCAACATTCCTCCCATAAGGTAGTCGTCCAAAAACATGGGAAGGAAGAAATCCGTACCCCAGCGGCGAACAGTCTCACCAAGCGGCAAGGAGACGCCAAGAACGGTTGCAAGGGCCAGATTCAGTTTTCGCATTTTGTCGTCGCCCAACTTGTTATAAGTCGTAAAACACCGCATTAAAATGGGTAGTGTCGTTTCACACGAGAACTTCGCTGGCTGCAAAGCCGCATGAATACTGGCTTTCGCCTTTACCGCTGTCTCGATATACATTGGTAATAGAATCGGCAAAGACGACACGTCCCTTTTCCCGAAGCCGGAGCCAATGCGTTTCTATTTCGTCGGTCACAAGAATGCTTCAATCCGGCATCAGCATCAGGTCGGTCACGCCCGGATCGATTCCCTGCTGCGACAGCAGTGTCGTCACTTGCCCGCGGTGATGCGTCTGGTGATTGAAAAGATGTGCGACCAGCAGCCATGCGGGTTTCGTGCGCGTCGATTTCGTCAAGCCGCTGTACCAGGTGAAATCGCTTTCCAGCCACTCGCGCTTTATGGTTGCGGCCCACGCCTCGATATCGTCATCCATCGCGGCGCGGGCCGCTTTCAGTTCGGCCCAGTCTTGAAAAAAATCTGTGCCTATGACCGCTTTCGGATAATCCTTGGCAAGAGCGGTGCCTTGCGTGAAGCGGCCGAGCCACATATAGTCGCCCCACAGCAAATGATTTAAAGTCGAATGAATCGACTTGAAAAATGCGCCCTTGTTGCTTTTACGTTGGTCGTCGCTCAGTTTTTCACATGCGGCATACACCTGCACATTCATCCAGCGGTTATATCGCGCCATCAATTGCACATAATCCGGTGAAATCATTGGTCTACCCAGGCGATCAGTTCTTGCCATTGCGCCACGTCCTTTTCGACTCGCGACGGCGCCACGTCCCACAAAGTAGCGCCGAGTGCGGCAAGCTGTACGTAATTTTGCGTGTCGCGCAGACAACCCAGCACCGGCAACCCGAGATTGCTGACGTAATGCGCCAATTGGTCTGCCGCTTTTGTGCGGACATTGACGCGCATGCCGATGACGGCGATTCCGCTCTTGCCGCGCCGGTTGATCATTTTTTGCAGAAAAGCTTGCGTTGCCAGAATATCGAACATGGACGCCTGCAATGGAACGATGATTTTGTCGGCAATCCGCAAAGCCTCTTCCATGAGTTTGCCATCCAGTCCCGCAGGCGTATCCAGCACCATATGGGTGGTGCCCTTCGGCGCTTTCGCGATATGCCCGTCGGCGATCTCCCACGGCCTGATCGGCGGCAGGGATCCGGGCCGCAGGTCAAGCCAAGCGCGCGACGATTGCTGCACATCGACATCGCCCAGCATCACGTTATTTCCCTGATAGGAAAAGTAACCGGCAAGATTGGTGGCGATCGTGCTTTTTCCGACGCCTCCCTTTGGATTGGCAATAACGATCACTGGCATGGCTTTTCCCCTTTCGAATCAAGGCGCCTGCAGCGCCGATGTAAACCAAGCTTACCGGTGTAATTCGGTTGTTTTATTTTTATGCAAGAATAACATGACGATTCCATTGAGAAAACTCACCATGAGCCAGATTAAACGTACACCCAGCGACTTCAACACCAAGCAGATAGGCACCCTGCCCGATTTGCTCGGTATGGAAGTGCTGACCGTGGAAGCCAATCATCTCCATGCAAGAATGACAATCAAACCGCATCATCTTGCGCCGAACGGTTTTTTGCATGCCGCGTCGGTGGTGATGCTGGCCGACAGCAGTTGCGGATACGGCTGCATCGCGCATCTGCCGGAAGGCGCGCAGGGATTCACTACCATCGAATTGAAAAGCAACCATCTGGGCACGGCGCGCGATGGCGTGATCGAGTGTCATGCGACGCCGGTCCACCTCGGCAGGACGACTCAGGTATGGGATGCCACAGTGACCGGCCCGGACGGCAAAACCATCGCGCTGTTTCGTTGCACGCAGATGGTGCTGTGGCCGCGTTAATTCATCAATTCAGCAGCCGGGGTCGCATGGATGCGGCTCGTTTGGATCTTCCGGCGGGCCTACGTCGCCTTCGTATAAGCGATGGAAAACATATTCCGTGACTTCCCGGCCGCCCTCCAGATGTTCGACCACGATCCGCTCAAGCGCTTTCTCGTCAACGCGGTGATACCACACGCCGTCAGGATAGACGACCAGAATCGGCGCCTCCTTGCACACCATGAAACACTGGGTTCGGGTGCGCTTCACTTTTATATCCGGACGCGCATCGATCATTTCACCTAATCGATGAAACAATGCGTGCGCCGGTACGCCGTCGACATCGCAGCGAGGGCCGGTACAAATCAACACGTGCTTGACATGGGTTCTCATAGTTTTTCCTCCTCGTCTGGCTGAATAAGTTTATCCACATGATCAACATGCTCTGCATGAATCATGCTGCTCAACGCACGGCCTTGGCACTACTGCGTCGCCAATAGCCGATGCCCATCAATCCAATCGCCAATGCCAGCAACAACAGCGTGCCAATGGTTTTCTGGTCGGGGGTCAAGTTGGTCAGCGTCTGCATTTCAAAACCCGAGACCTGCCCTTCCGGCGCTTTGTTTGCAGGTGCGGACGGCGCGACTTTGCTGCTGGTTTGTTTTGCAAGCGCAACGGATTTTGCCACGACAGTGGCAGGTTTTGTCTGCACTGCCGATGCAGCTGCGGCGGTTGCCGCCAGTGCATCGACAGGCATTACAGCATTGCCCGGTGCGCTGCCTTTCGCCTGAGTTTGTGCAGCGGCGTTCGTCGCAAGACGAGGCGCGATCTTCAGTGTGGCGCGACTGCAGGACTCGACGCTGCATGCCACGCCTGCATCGGCGATGGCGCGCGCGTTCTCTTGCTGCAGTCTCGCGCGCACGGCGTCGGTCGGCTTCCAGTAGCCGCGCTCGATGGCGCTCAGCATGCGGTCGGTGATGGCCTGGAAGGCGCGCATGTTGCCGCTTTCGGCAAACCGGTCACGCACGTGCAGGCCGTGGCGGTCCGCGACGTAGGTGTCGTACATGCGCTGCCATTTGCTTGCGTCCACTACTTCCGGCACGGTGACTTGCCAGGCCCACAAGTAATCGACCACGCGGTTGATGAAGCGCGTGCCGGCGTAGCCTTCGCGCAGCATGCCGTCTGCCCAGCGCGGGTTGAGGTAGCGGGTCTGCAGCTCTTGTCCCATGTATTTTTCCAGCGACGCATGATGCGGATTGCGTGGGTTGGAGAGGTCGCTGACCGTTACTTCCGGCGTCTTGCCGTCCACGCTGCGAATCGCCAGCGCGGTGCCGCCCAGATACTGGAAGAAGTCATCGTTGTCGAGCGTCGCAAACAGGTTGCTGGAGCGGCTGTGCAGCGCGATCTTGCTGCCCGACAGCGCTTGCTTGAATACGTCATGGCGCAGCGCGACGGCGGCCTGGCTGTCGCTCTGCTCGTCGCCCCAGTAGCCTTGGCCGAAAGGATGGCTCATGCGGTTGATGAAGACGTCGGCGATCCGCTTTTCGTTCTGCCATGCGTTGGACAGCGGGATCAGCTTTTCGATGTTGGTGCCGTACGCGCCGGAGGGCAGGCCGAAGATGCGCACGCCGGCCATGCGTTGCGCTTCTTCCGCCGACAGGCCGCGCCGCTGCAGGTCGGCGGTCATCTTGCGCGTGTGGGCTTGCAGCGGGTTGTCGCTGTCGTCCTGTTGCTGCGCCAGTTGCGCAGCCTGGTCCAGCAGCTTGAGCAGGTTGCCGAACAGGTCGCGGAACAGGCCGGATGAAATCATCGTGACATCGACCCGTGGCCGGCCAAGCTTGCTGCGGGTAATCGGTTCGACCCCGGTCACGCGGCCGCGCTCGTCCCACTTGGGCCGTACGCCCATCAGCGCCATGATCTGCGCTTCCATGATGCCTTCGTGACGCGAGGTTTCCACGCCCCACAGGTTGATGCTGAGCTTGTCCGGATAGCTGCCGTGGCGCGCGCGATAATCCTCGACCAGTTGCTGCGCCAGTTTCGAGCCCTGCTCGTAGGTGGCGCGGCTCGGAATGCGCGATGGATCGAGGCCAAAGAAGTTGCGGCCGGTCGGCAGCGCATCGGGATTGCGCACCAGATCGGCGCTGGGGCCGGATGGAATGTAGCGTCCTGCCAGCGCCTGCATCAGGCGATCCAGCTCCAGGTCGGCGCTGCGCAGGATGTCTTGCTCCAGTTGCTGGATGCGGCTTACCTGTTCGGTCGGCGTCAGGTTCTTGTCGAGGCTGACCACGGCGCGCGCGGTGGCATTGCGCATTGTCGCATCGGGTGCGACGCCGAATGTGTGCAGGCCGAACGGCGCGAGCTTGGCGGCGGTATCGTCGAGATATTCTTCCAGCGCTTCGAGGTCGGCTTCGCTGCTGAGCGTCTTGCGTTTCATGTCCTTGAGAACGCCGCTCTTCAGTGCCAGCCGGTTCAGCGCGGCCAGATGGCTGCGCGCCAGTAGCGGGCTTTTCTGTTCGGCGACACGGTGGTCGTTGAGCAGCGCGCCCAGTTCACGCAAGTCGGGATTGAGCCCGGCCACGTCGAACGGCGGCGTCATGTGGTCGATGATGGTGGCCATGCCGCGCCGCTTGGCTTGCAGGCCTTCGCCGACATCGTCCATCACGTAGGGATAGATGTTCGGCACTGCGCCGATCAGCGCTTCGGTCGAGTCTGCTTCCGATAGCCCTGCTTCCTTGCCGGTCAGCCACTCGTGCGTGCCGTGGGTGCCGACGTGCAGCACTGCGTTGGCCTTGTAGCCGTGTTGCATCCACAGGTAGAACGCGATGTATTCATGGCTGGGCGGCAGGGTGACGTCGTTGTGCAGCTTTTCCAGGTTTTGCTCCCATGCGCGGCCCGGTTGCGGTGCCATGATGAGGTTGCCGTAGCGTCGCGCCGGGAATACGAATTGCGCCTGCCCAGCGGCGTCGCGCCACAACACCGGCGCCTGCTCAGGCAGGCCCCAGGCTTTTTCAACCGAACGGCGCAATGCGGCGGGCAACTGCCCATACCAGCGGCGGTAGTCGGCCAGCGGCACCAGCAGCGCTTCGCCGGCTGTGGCCAGTTGCGCCAGGCCGGCACGATAATCCTGCGCGCCTTTGCCGGGATAATTGCCCCAGCGCTGAATGTCGTTTTGCAGTGTGCGCTTGTCTGCCGGTAGCTGGGTTGCGTAGCCTTCCTGCTTGAGGCGCTGCGCGATATGCCACAGGCTTTCCGGCAATACGTTGAGGTAGGCGGCACCGATGGTTTCGGAACCGTGCGGGTAGTTGTAGTACAACATGACGACACGCTTGTCGGCATTGGCGTTGCGGCGCAGGATGAGCCAGGCGGCGATGCGCGCCTGCAGGCGCTCTATGCGTTCGGTGATCGGTTGCTCTTCGACATAGGCCAAGCCTGTCTGGGCATCGGTCACGCGTTCGCGGCTGGCGACCACGGTCGGCTGGATCAGGCCGGCAAATTCCGCGCCGGCCAGTTGCCAGGTGCGTTCGATAATGTCCAGCCCGACTTTCGATTCTTGCCATTGTGCCGCCGATTGCTGGCTGAGCGTGATGGCATTGATGGCCGGCACGCCGATCTTGTCGAGCATCGCGCCGGTGGCTGCGGTGCCGCCGACTTTCATGCCGAGAGCGACGATCAGGTCGATGCGCGACTTGCCTGCGTCATCGACAAAATAGCGCAGCGGCACTTCATATGGATAGCCGAATGCGGGCAGCACGTTGTAGCCAGCCTGCTCCAGCCGCGCCACGACGGCGGCCAACGGCAGCGTCTGCCCGGCAACCAGGCTGGCGCGATAGAACATCACGCCGATCCACGGCGCACCGGGACGATGCTTTGGATAGCCGCGCACGTATTGGTCGAAGCTGGCTGCGGTGCGATTGGCGCCGACGTCGTACAGGCCGACTTCGGGCATCGGCTGCAGCGGGGCGACGGCGATATCTGCGCCGAACCCGATGCGCAGCAAATGACGCAGCAGGTTGCTCATGTTTTCAACGCCGCCGGCGCGATGATAATCCTGCATGGTTTTATCCTCGCGCATGCCGAGCGCGCGCAAGCCGTCGTCCAGTGCGCCGCCGACTGCGTACACCGGGCGACCGGCGCGCTGTAATATCTGCAATTCCTCTGTGATGGGCTGCACCAGTTGCCTGCCCTGTACATTCAGCAGCACCGCATCGGCACTGCTCAGTGCGGCGCGATCGGCCTGCGTCATGCCGCTGGCGGGGATGATGCGCACCGTCACGTCGAGCGATTGCAGCGTCGGTTGCAATGCGCGCACTGCCAGCACTGCAGGGCGCGATTCGACATCGCCCAGCAACACTGCAAATGTGCGTGGTGCAGTATGCGCGTTGCCGAGCAGGCAAAAAAATAATAGTGTCAATACGTACAGCTTATTCCGGTACATAGACGACCTTTCCATCGGGCAGCTGATAGGCAGTGCCGAGGCGCGTGCCGGCGCCCGACAGCGGTTTGTCGCTGACGCGGCTGATCTTGATTTCCGCGCCTTTTTTGGTGAGGATTTCGACCTTGCCGTCGGCGCCTTTTTTGGCGATCGTGACTTCCGAATTCGGATCCAGCAGATCCAGCATGTTCCATGCTGAAAACAGGGCCAGCATCATCGCGACGATGAACACGATGCTGGCGTCGAACAGGTTGGCGACGCCAGCCAACGGGTCGTCGCCGTCATGATTGTTGATGCGGCTGTAGCGATGGCGATTCAGGTAGCGCATCTCAGGCCCCCGTGCGGACGATATGCGGTGCGGCGTGCACTGCATGAGCCGGAGTCGAATTGGTCGCATGTTGCGCCAGCAGCATTTCCGCCGCATAGGCAATGTCGGAGACGTCGCTGCGCAGCCAGTGTTCGCGCGCCAAGGTCAACACATAGGCGGTCACACTGCAGGCGAGGCCAACCACAGTGGCGGTGAATGCGGTCGTCATGCTCTCGGCCATTTTCGGCAGGTTGCCTTGCGCCAGGCCGGCCAGCGAAATACCCATCGGTATCAGCGTGCCCATCAACCCAAGTGCCGGGCCGACCCGCACCACGAAACGGACCGAGTCGAGACGGCGCATGCCGTCGGCATCGGCTTTCTGCACCAGACGCTCCAGCCGCGCGTCGAGTCCCGGCTGGCCATCCGTCGCAGCAAGTGAGGCGGTCATCTGTGCTTGCGCCGTATCGACTAGAATCCGGATGCCGCGCCGCCGCTCGCGCCACTCGCCGATGAACGCGCCGAAGCAGATTAGCAGATGCAGCACCAGGCCGACAATCGCGAGCAGTACCGGCAAGTAGAGAGCGGTCGAGATGGAATACAGCAGCGTCTCGACGAGATGCACCGTCGAATCGGAAGAAAAATATGGCATCAGCATTCCTTCAATAATTTGTAGGTTGATACTTGTGAATTGATGTAATAGAGCTGCAGGTTTGCTCAGAACGAGGCTCTTACACTGACGCGAAAAGTCCGTGGCTCCAGTGGATGGATCAGGCGCCCGTCGATCCCTCCGTTGCAGGTGCCGCCGGCCTGCTCGCCGCGGGTGCAAGCGC
Organism: Burkholderiales bacterium RIFCSPLOWO2_02_FULL_57_36; assembly: GCA_001770855.1. GTDB lineage: Bacteria > Pseudomonadota > Gammaproteobacteria > Burkholderiales > Burkholderiaceae_D > MESE01. Next base: position 129,778 of record MESE01000016.1, on the reverse strand, counting down.
CACCCCAGTACTCGACATCATTCGCCTTGCGGTCGAACAGATTGAGCACATCGAGACTGAGTTGGACCTTCGGTTGAATGCGATAACCCAGTTTCAGGTTGGCAGTCCAGAACGGCGAGGATTTTTCCTTGCCGGTTTCTTCCAGCGCGTAGGCACCCAGATAACGCAGGCGCAAGCCGCCGAACCATTGCCCGCCATGATCGGCGGTAATGCCGAGCGACGCCGTCAGCGGAATCGCATTCGGTATATAGGTGCCGCCATCGCCAGCCACCGGATTTTTGAATCGCGCTTTTGACCAGGCGATATCGCCGTCGATGATCAGCCAGTCGTTGGGTGTGATGTAGTTCGACCATTCAACGCCGTACCGCTCGGAAGCGCCGCGTGCCTCGGTGACACCTTGGTCGCCTACGAACACCAGCTCCGATCCCAACTCCATGCGCCACAACGACAGGCTGCTGCTCCAGCCGGGCAGCGGCTTGAGACGCACGCCGATTTCCGCGCCTTTTGCCTTGGAAAAAATCGCCAGCTTTTCCGCCGCCGCGCCGTCAAGCGGATTCGTCACCGCCGTTGCGCCGCGCACATCGTTGCTGTGAAAGCCGTAACCCCAGTTGCCGTACAACTCAGTGTTGGCCGGCTCGCCAAACGGACCCAGGACAATGCTGAGCTTGGGGCTGGTCTGGCCAGCATTGACACTGCCGCCATTATTCATGTTGAACTGACCGCCGGTCGCCGTAGTGTTTCCGCTGATTTGATCACGGCGCACACCCACGGTGCTGCGCAACCAGCGGTTCCATTGGCTGCGTGCTTCGACAAACAGGCCAGCGGCGGTTTCGGTGATCGTGTCTTGGCGGACCGTATTGGTGCGTACACGGTTGACTGTCTCATACAGACCTACGTTGCCGATGCTGTCATGGCGCAACTGCAGGCCGACCGTCAGCTCGGTGTCCTTCAGGTCAGGCCCCAGGAACCACGAGCGGCTTGCCTGACCGCCCCAGGTGGTGCGCTGATCGGCCTGTTCGTGCTGATCTCCCTGCGACCCGTTGATGAAGCCGGACGGTGCGGAAAAAAGATTGAGGCCGTAATCGACAACATAGGCGCTAAGCTTGTCGGACCCGGCCGCGTCCGTCCTGGCCCATTCGCCGGACAAACTGTAGCGATGCGTCTTGCCGCCATCATTGGCGGAAAGCGCGCCGTAGCGGCCAATTTCTCCGCTGATGATTGCGCGCTCGGGCACATGCTCAGTGGCGATCCAGTCGGACTGATAAGCCATTGCGGTGAGTGCGAAGCCGTTGGTGACGCTGCCTTTGGACAGGCGCACTACGCCATTGAACTTGCGCAGATTTTCAGGCTGGTCCCAAGGGCCGTTGTTGCCGGCCAGCTCAACGCCGCCCAACAACTGGAAGCCATTGATTTCCCTGCTGCCGGCGGCCAGGAGACTGCGGTATTGATGCGGTCCCAGCGTCACATCGGCAAACGCATCTTTCAATTGGCGCTGGTAACCGATGTGCGCAGAACCGGTGGTGGCAAAATCGCCATCCTCGGCGGCATAGACGCCTTTGCGATATTTAAGCGTGGAAATCAGTTCGGGTATCAGGAAATTGAGATCCATGTAACCCTGACCGTGCGCATGGCTCACTATGTTGACTGGCATGCCCATCAGCGTGGTCGCAAAGTCGCTGCCATGATCAAGATTGAATCCGCGCAGAAAATATTGATTGGCTTTGCCGTCGCCGGAGTGCTGGGTGACGATCATGCCCGGCACCATCTCCATGACTTCCGCCGCGCGCAGCAAGGGACGATTGGCCAGCTGTTTGGCGGTGACCGTGCCTTCGGTGGCGGAGTCCGCCACCCCGATCAGGCTGTTGCGATCGGCGGTGACGACAACTTCCTGCAGCGTGGGGATGCCGGCCGCATTGACCAGGCTGACGCCGGCCAGAAGCGTGACCAGCAGCGAAGATTGCAAATGAAGAATGCGCATTATTTTCCCTGATAATAGTTCGGCGACACGGGCATCACGCGAAAAGGAAACCGCCGTTTGAGTGCGTATCTGCAGAACCGCATTGTCCGATCTCATCCATCGACGGCGCACATGTGCGTCGCGAGCACAGGCAGTGCCCGCGACGAGCGAAATCAATTGGAAACAAGTCAATGGGTGCTAAAGTCAAACGGACAAAACCACTCCCCGGGTTTTGCACCATCAATCAACGCGCATGGCCGGTATTCTGGCTCGCCTTCATCCTCCTCTGTCCTTACCTTCCCATGCAGTGGCACAGTGGCATTTGGACAAATTCGTCAGGCTTACAGCAGCGGGGGCTGCGCCGGACTGGCAAGAGATGCAATCTCCCACGTCACCGGCTTCCCGTTTCACCCTCCGACAGATAAGCAGGAGGGCACCATACACGTAAGGGGCGGAGTCTACCTTGATTGTTTTGCTAAATCAACTACCGCTCCCGCTCCCTAGCGCGGATTGTTCCAGCATACTGGCAAGGGCAGTCCCCTCAGGATCAAAAAAATGTGTCACTACCAGCGGATTGGGATAAAGCGTTACCCGATTCACCTATAGAAGACCTTTTTCGGCGAAGGAAAGGAAGCTATCACGCGTTCGCCGCTGGTGACCACGGTGGGCTGGATCAGGCAGGCAAATTCCGCGCCGGCCAGTTGCCAGGTGCGTTCGATGATGTCCAGCCCGACTTTCGACTCTTGCCATTGCGCCGCCGATTGCTGACTGAGCATGAGGGTATTGATGGCCGGCACGCCGATCTTGTCGAGCATCGCGCCGGTGGCTGCAGTGCCACCGACTTACGCAAGCGGATTGCATGCAATCGTTCGTAGGCAGACGACATGTCGTCTGAAACCCCTACTCACCCCCTCCTTCACCCCCAAAATTGGACGCCGAACGTTGGGGTTCGCTGCGCTCACCGCCAACCTACGAATATTTTTTTATATCTCGACCAAAAATCAATCCGGGCAATCAGGCTTTTTCATACAGTCCCAGGTGTTTTCATACACGATTGTTTCGAGATCGCGACGCCGATCCCAGCCTTCCGTTTCCAGCATCGGCGCCGGATAAAAAGCCTCTACATGGCCCACGCACAAGATGGCGATCGGCTGGCTGCCTTCCGGCATGTTGCACAAGCTGCGCAGCCGCGCCGGGTCGAACATCGAGACCCAGCCGACGCCGATGCCTTCGGCGCGTGCCGCCAGCCAGAAGTTCTGGATCGCGCAGGCAGCCGACGCCATGTCCATTTCAGGCATCGTGCGGCGGCCGAATACGTATTGTTCGCGCTGATCGGTCAGTGCGACCACCAGCACTTCGGCGCAGGCGAGTATGCCTTCGACCTTCAGCCGCATGAAGTCCTCGGCACGCTGTCCGAGCGCGTCAGCGGTCAGCAACCGTTCCTCTTGCACGTGCTCGTAGAGCTGCTGCCGCAACGCCCGGTCGGTGATGCGAATGAAGCGCCACGGCTGCATGAAACCGACGCTCGGTCCGTTGTGCGCAGCGCCGATGAATCGCGCCAGCTGTGCCGGATCGACCGGGTCCGACAAGAAATGCCGCATGTCGCGGCGTTCGCGGATGGCGCGATACACGCCGTCGATTTCAGACGGGGAGAATTGGTGGGAATTCATGGATGGCGCCTTTAGATGGTAGGGCGATGAGCGCGGCCAGCAGTCCTGCGCTGGCGTCGGCAATGCGGTCGAGGCTTTGTTCGCGTAACTGGACCAGATCGACCGAGACGTCGCTATGGAGGCCGGCCCAGCGCAGCAGCGCGGCGCAGGACGCGGGCGTATCGAACAAGCCGTGCAGATAGGTGCCGAGGATCTGGTCGTCCGCCGACCGCGCGCCTTCGGGTCGCTCAGCTATATAAAAGGCAGGATTGGCCAGGGCGGCGCCTTGCGATGTGCCCATGTGAATTTCATACCCGCTGACCGCCGCGTCTGCAAACACGCAGCGCCCGCTGACTTGCAACAGCCGCTTGTCTTGCGTCAGTTCGGTATCGATGTCGAGCAGGCCCAACGCGTTGGATACGCCGGGTTTACCTTCTACGCCATGCGGATCGTCGATGCTGCGTCCCAGCATCTGGTAGCCGCCGCACACGCCGATGACCTTGCCGCCGTATCGCAGATGTTTGGTCAATGCTTCGCGCCAGCCCTGGTCGATCAGCCATGCCAGATCGGCGCGCGTGTTTTTGCTGCCGGGCAGAATCACCAGATCGGCCGGTGGAATCGGCTGTCCGGTTCCGATGAATTGCAGATTGACGTCAGGATGCGCACGCAGCGCATCGAAATCGGTATGGTTGCTGATTCTCGGCAGCACCGGCACGACGACACGGAATGTACCGCTGTCCACTTGCGCCGGTTGAATCGCATCCTCCGCATCCAGGAACAAGCCGTGCAGGTATGGCAGGACGGCCAGCACCGGCTTGCCGGTGTTCTGCTGCAGCCATTCCAATCCCGGCTCCAGCAAACCGATGTCGCCGCGAAAGCGGTTGATCACGAAGCCGACGATGCGCTTGCGCTCGCTCTCGGATAGACATGCCAGCGTGCCGACAATGTGCGCAAACACGCCGCCGCGATCGATGTCCGCGATCAGGATCACCGGACAATCGACCTCCTCGGCAAAACCCATGTTCGCGATATCGCGCTCGCGCAGATTGATCTCGGCCGGGCTGCCTGCGCCTTCCACGATGACCGCGTGGTATTGCTCCCTCAGGCGTCGATACGAAGCCAGCACTGCCTGCATCGCAACCGGCTTGAACTGGTGATAGTCGCGGGCATTCATGTCGGCGCGCACTTTGCCATGAATGATGATTTGTGCGCCGGTATCGCTGGACGGTTTGAGCAGCACCGGGTTCATGTCGGTATGCGGCGCCAGTCCGGCGGCTTGCGCCTGCAATGCTTGCGCGCGCCCTATTTCACCGCCATCCGAAGTCACCGCGCTATTCAACGCCATGTTCTGCGGCTTGAATGGAACTACCTTCACGCCCTGCCGCGCCAGCAGGCGGCAAAGTGCTGCGACGAGCGTGGTTTTACCGGCGTCTGAAGTGGTGCCCTGCACCATCAGCGTGTGAAACGGGAACGTCATGGCCGGCTCCGTTGCGCCTGTTGCCAGCGTTCGACCAATGCGGCGATGTGCGGCAAGCCCTCGGCAATCGCGGATGGGCCGGGAGACAGGATGTCGGCTGATTTTATTTCCACCACCATATCGTTACGGACCGCCGGAATCGCATCCCAGCCCGGCCGGCTACACACCGATTCGGGCCTGAATTTTTTGCCGCACCATGAACCGATGATGATGTCCGGCGCGCGCCGCACGACGTCGAGCGGATCGGCAATGATCCGCTGTTTGGCGCTCGAATGCAGCGCCAGGTCGGCGAATACATCATCGCCGCCGGCAACTCCGATCAATTCCGACACCCAGCCGATGCCGCTGATCAACGGATCATTCCATTCTTCAAAGTAGATTTTCGGGCGCACGCTCCACTGCCTGCTGCGTTCGCGCGCGGCGTCGATCCGGGCCTGCAGATCCGCAACCAGGTGCCGCCCCTGTTCCTGACGCTGCACCAGTGCCGCGAGCACTTCCACCATGCGCAGAATGCCGGCGATATCGCGCTGGTTGAACAAATGAACTTCGATGCCGGCCGACGCCAGGTCACGGCAGATTTCGGCTTGTATGTTGGAAAACCCGATCACGAGGTCGGGCTTGACCGCAAGAATGCGCTCCGTGCGCGATGATGAAAAGCCGCTGATCTTCGGCTTTTCATGGCGCGCCTGCGCCGGCCGCGTGGTATAGCCCGATATTCCGACAATCGCATCCTGTGCACCGAGCGCATACAGTGTTTCCACCGCCTCGGTAGACAGGCATGCGATGCGCTGGTAAAGACTCATCGTTGTTCGCTCCGGCGGCTGCGCGCCTGTTCCAGTTTTTCGCACACCGCCGCCGCACCGGCAATCAGCCGCGGTCCCGCCCGATTCAGCAAGTCCCCATCAATTGAAAAAAGGTTGCCGCGTTGTACCGCCGGCATGCTTGCGTAGGCGTCCCAGATTTCCAGGCCGGCTTTGGTCCGGTCTTTCCGGCCGCCGGTGATGATGACTTCGGGATTTTCCATCAAGACGGCTTCGGTGCTCACCGCCGGCGCGGTTACCGACAGTTTCGCGAAAATGTTTTCGCCACCGCATAGCCGGATCACGTCGCTCAGGATGTGCTCGCCGTTGAGCGTGTACAACGGCCGCCCCCACACCTGGTAAAACACGCGAACCGGCGGACGATTGCGATATTGTTCGGACAGTTTTGCCAGTTGCCGGCGCAGTTCAGTCGCGCTTTGCAGCGCCTGGCTTTCGGTCCCCATCATTTGCCCGATGCGCAGCACGGCACGCGGAATATCGTCGAGCTTGTGCGGCTCGCTATAATAGAACGGGATGTTCAGCTTGCGAATGTGCTCCAGTTGCCGCTCGGAGTTGCCATGCAGCCAGACGATCAGCAAGTCGGGCTTGAGCGCGATGATGCGTTCAAGATCGATCTGCCGGTGATCGCCCACCCGCGCAATATCGCGCGCCGCCGGCGGATAATCGCTATAGCCGACCGTGCCGACGATACGGTCGCCGCCGCCTGCGGCAAATACCAGTTCGGTGGTGTGCGGCGCCAGTGTGACGATCCGCTGCGCCGCACGCGGCAACACCACCGTGTTGCCGGCGTCGTCCTGCACGCTGATCACCGCCGCTGCCTGGCCAGCGACCAGACATGTAATAAGAAACAGATAAAACTTCATTATTTTCTTTCTTTCCTTTCCAGTTCAGACCATGCGGTCAGTGCTTGCTGCAGGCGCTGCCAGCCGGCTTCATCCGGCGGCAGGCCCAGTCGTATGCCGCAAGCGCCGCGTGTAAACAATCGTACCCAGACGCCGTGTTGCGCCATATGCTGCCAGAATACAGCCGCCTTCGGTTCGGCCCACCACTGGTACAGCGCGCTGCCGCCGGCATGAATGGCGTGATAGCCAAGCAAGCGGTGCAGGCGCGCGCCACTTTCCAAAAGCTGCGTGCGCATGGCGGCCTGCCAGGCGCGGTCGTTCAATGCCCTGCAGCCGATCTCTTGCGCCGGGCCGCTGACGGTCCACGGCCCCAACAGATCGGCCAGGGCCGTCAATAAATCCGGGTGCGCAGCAACGAAGCCGAGTCTCAAGCCGGCCAGGCCGAAAAATTTTCCCACCGAACGCAGCACGATCAATCCGGGACGATCCGATTGCGCGGCGACGCTCATCATCGGCGTGGTGTCGGCAAACGCTTCGTCGACCACCAGCCAGCCGCCGCGCGATGCCAATTTGTCCGCCCATTCCAGCAACAGGGCTGGCGCGATCGTGACGCCGGTCGGATTGTTGGGGTTGCAGACCACCATCACGTCGCACTCGGCAACGGCGTTTCCCAATTCTTCATACGCCACTTCGCGCATTGCATGACCTGCGAGCGCCCAGTGATGCGCGTGTTCCGCATACGCCGGCGCCGCCACCACGACCCGCGAAAAGGGCCGCAGGCGCGGCAGCATTTGAATCGCCGCCTGGGTGCCCGCCACCGCAAGCATGCACGGTGCGTTGTAATATTCTTGCGCGGCAATCGCAAGCGCCGGATCCACTTCCGGCAAACGATGCCAGGCATTTGGTGCCAATCCCGGCACTGGATACGGTTGCGGATTGATCCCGGTCGACAGGTCGAGCCAGTCTTCAAGCGGCCGCCGGAACCGGATCACCGCATCGCGCAGGTTGCCGCCGTGTTCAAGCATGCATGCCCCTTTCCAGAAACCATTTGACTGCCGCAACCAGCATCGCCACGCCCACCCACAATGCCGTTGTAGTCAAAACCAGCCGCCATGCACGGCCGATGTCGGATGCCGCTGCCGCCCGCCCGCTTCCCAGCGGAGGCCGATTTTCGACGACGCCGTCGTAGCAAGCGGCGCCGCCCAAGGCCAGTCCCAGCGCACCCGCGCCGGATGCCATTACCGGACCGGCATTCGGGCTCGACCACAGCGGCGCCTGCGTGCGCCAGCAATGCCATGCCAGTTTCGTGTTGCCCAGCAATGCATATGACAATGCGGTCAGCCGTGCCGGAATCCAGTTGAGAATATCGTCGATGCGGGCAGCCACGCAGCCGAAAGCGCGATAGCGCAGCGTCCTGTAACCCCACATCGCATCCAGCGTATTCGCCAGCCGAAACAGAAGCGCGCCCGGACCGCCCGCGATGATGAACCAGAACAGCGTGCCGAACACTGCATCGTTGCCGTTTTCCAGCAACGACTCCACGCCTGCCTTGGCCAGATCGGATTCATCCGCCTGCCCCGTGTCGCGGCTGACGATGCGGGCCGTGTATTCGCGCGCGGCAGGCAGATCATTGCGGTGCAACGCCTGTTCGATCGGCGCAGTATGTTCATGCAGGCTGCGCAGGCCGAGGCTGAAGTAAAGCAACAGCACATGGAGGCCGATCCCTAACATCGGATCGATGTCCATGCTCCAGAGTATCGTCCAATACGCGAGCAATACGCACGGCACAACCGCAAGCAGCCAGGCCAGCGCGCCGCACCAGAAGCGGTATGCGCCGCGATTCAGGAAGCGCTCGATCGCGTTTGCGATGCGGCCGAATCCGACCAGCGGATGCCAGCGCCGGACCTCGCCCAGCATCAGGTCGAGCGCGACACCTGCAGCGCTCAATAGTGCCGCCATGGCGAGGCCCAGTCCGATCAGCATGCTGTGCCTTTCAATACCAGCGGCAGGCCGGCGGCAATCAGCAATGCGCGGTCACATGTTGCGGCAACCGCCTGGTTCATGCGTCCCGCTTCATCGACGAACCAGCGCGAAATCGCCCCCTGCGGTATCACACCCATGCCGACTTCATTCGATACCAGGATTACGTCGCCGTTTGCCTGTCCCAGCGCTTGCAGGAATTGGTCGCGCTGCTCGTGAAAGCACGCCGGCGGAATGATTTCACCGATGTCCGGATAATTTTTATCCTCCGAGAACAACAGGTTCGACAGCCAGATGGTCAGGCAATCGATCAGGATCACGCGATCCGGCGCACTCCATTTTTCAATCAGCGCGCCAAGCGCCAGCGGCTCTTCGATCGTGGCCCAGCCGCTATCGCGCTGTTGCCGATGACGCGTGATGCGCGCCGCCATTTCATCATCACCGGCCTGCGCGGTCGCGACATAAATCACTTCCTTGCCGGTCGCGGCGGCCAATGTTTCGGCATAGGCGCTTTTGCCGGAGCGGGCGCCGCCCAGGATGAAGGTGCGGGTCATGGTTGGCCCTGTCCGAGGAGGATGGCGGCAATTGCCGCCGGGCAGGATGGAAAGTACGCATGGAAATACGACGCCGTCAGGGAACCGCTGCGATAGATCGCCTCACCCGGATCGCCCGACGGATTCTTCCGTGCATGATGCGCCGGGAGGTGCGCGGTGTCGAAACGCGAGTAATGAAAAGCATGGCCGCGCAACTCGCCCTGCGCCGTGGTATAGGCTTGCATGCCGATCGCGGCCAGCCGCGATTGCATTTGTACCTGTCCTGGCAGCAAGCCGACCATCGGCCAGACCGCGCCGTCCAGATCGGTCAAGGTCTGCGTCAGCGCCATCAGGCCGCCGCATTCGGCCAGGATCGGAACACCCGCCGCATGCGTGTTGCGCATCGAGTCCTGCCAGCGCGTTGCCTGCGATAATGCACGCGCGTTCAGTTCCGGGTAACCGCCGGGCAGGTACACCGCATCCGCGGACTCTGGAACCGGCTCGTTCGCCAGCGGTGAAAATGACACCACAGCGGCGCCCAGCGCACGCAGGCAATCGAGATTGGCCGGATACAGAAAGGCAAATGCCGCGTCGCGCGCGATCGCAACGGTTTTGCCCTGCAATGCCGGCTCGATTGCCGCGCCAACATCGTCGCTATCGTCGGCATCGAAGCTGGTGCTGCGCAAGCTGTTCCACGCATCCATATCCAGTGCCAATTGCCCCGCGATCCGATCGAGCACCAAGTCGAGCATATCGATTTCGTCGGGTTGAACCAGGCCAAGGTGGCGTTCCGGCAGCGATTCAAGCTGCTTTGGCAGCGTGCCGAACAATGGAACATCGCGCATCGCAGCCGCCACCATTTTCGCGTGGCCCGGACTGCCGACACGATTGGCGATGACGCCGGCCAGATCTACCGGGCCGTAATCGCGCAAGCCGATGACCACCGCGCCTGCGGTTTGCGCCATTGCGGAGGCATCGAGCACCGCCATGACCGGCACACCGAACGCACGCGCCAGATCGGCCGATGAAGGCGTGCCGTCGTACAAGCCCATTACGCCCTCGATCAGGATCACGTCCGCTTCCGCCGCCGCCAGCGCCAGCATCCGGCGGCATTGGTCGAGCCCCACCATCCACAGATCAAGCGTGTACACCGGCATGCCGCCGGCTCGCTCCAGCATCATTGGATCCAGAAAATCCGGGCCCGCCTTGAATATCCGAACCCGCTGTCCCTGCTGCACCAGCTTGCGCGCCAATGCGGCGGTCACGGTGGTTTTGCCCTGCCCGGACGCAATGGCGGAGACGAGAACAACCCGAGCTGTGGCGCGGTCAGTCATCGGATGCGCCTTACCATTCGACGCCGGGTTGCGCCGCGATGCCGGCCGCAAAAGCATGCTTGACCGGCTGCATCTCGGTGACGGTATCGGCCACCTCGATCAGTTCCGGCGGCGCGCCGCGGCCGGTGATCACCACGTGCTGCATTTCGGGACGCGCATCCACATCGGCGATGACCTGATGGACGTCGAGGTACTTGTATTTCAACGCGATATTCAATTCATCGAGCACCACCAGCCCGATTTCCGGATCGCGTAAAAATGCCTGCGCTTTTTCCCAGGCCTTTTGCGCACAGGCGATATCGCGTTCGCGGTCCTGGGTTTCCCAGGTGTAGCCTTCGCCCATCGCATAGAAACTCACTTCGTCCGGGAAGCGGCGCAGGAACTGTTCTTCGCCGGTTGCCTTGGCACCCTTGATGAATTGCACGATGCCTACTTTCTTGCCGTGGCCGAGCGTGCGGATCGCCATGCCGAACGCGCTCGAACTCTTGCCCTTGCCATTGCCGGTGTTGACCAGCAATACGCCGGTATCGCGTTTGGCCGCATTGATCTTTTGATCGACCACATCCTTCTTGCGCTGCATGCGCGCCCGATGCCGCTCATTGATGTTGTCGTCACTCATGGTGTGTCTCCTCGACAGGTAGGTAAATGGTCCGGCTGCCATGCCGCACGATCTCGATCGGGTGCCCCAGGCAGTGGCTCAGGATCGGCGCCTGCATCACTTCGGCGACCGGACCCGCCTGCCATCGGCCGTCGCCCATCAACAGCAGTGCGTGACTCGCGACGCTGTGCGCCAGGTTCAGGTCGTGGCTGACCATCACCACCGCCTTGCGGCTCTGGCGACAGAGCCGTGCCAGCAGGCCCATCACGCTGACCTGATGCGCGAGATCGAGCGCATTGGCCGGCTCGTCCAGCAACAGCAAGGGTGTGTCCTGCGCCAGCACCGCGGCAATCGCCACGCGCTGGCGCTCGCCGCCGGACAGGGTGCGCACGTCGCGCTCGGCCAGCGCGCCGACGTCCAGCGCATGCAATGCCGCATGCGCCGCCTGATAGTCGGCATCCGACTCCCAGTAACCGGCGTCATGGTATGGATGGCGTGCCGACAGAACGGTATCGAGCACGCGATAGCCGAACGCGTCATTGCGCCCTTGCGCCAGGAAAGCGCGTTCGCGTGCCAGATCCTGCAGCGGCCAGTCCGGCAGCAAGCGCCCCCCGACTTGCACCGCGCCGCCATCCGCTTCGCGCAAGCCGGCCAGCGTGCGCAGCAAGGTACTCTTGCCTGCGCCATTGCGCCCGATCACGCACCAGCACTCTCCGGCATGAACCTGCCAGTCGAGTCCCGCCACCAAGGTGCGCTCGCCGATGCGAAGCTGCAATCCGATCGTCTTCATCATGTCACCGTCTTCTCATGTGATGCAGCTGCAGCAAGAATACCGGCACGCCGATCAGCGCGGTGATCACGCCGACCGGCAGCTGTTGCGGCGCGATCAGCGTGCGCGCCAGCGTATCGGCCAGCACCAGGAAAGTGCCGCCGACCAGCGTGGCCGCAGGCAGCAGCAGCCGATGATCCGGCCCCAGCGCGAAACGGCATGCGTGTGGCACGATCAGCCCGACGAATCCGATGCTGCCGGCGCTGCTCACCGCGCCGGCGGTCAATAGCGCGGCGCAGACGAACAAACCCTTGCGCAAGGGGCCGACCCGCACGCCCAGGGTTGCCGCCGCTTCCGCATGCTGCGCAACCATGTTGATCGCGCGCGCGATGCGGGTAGAGAATATTAATGCGCCGGCAAGCACCAGCCACGGCAGCCAGCGCAATTGCGTGCCGGACAAATCGCCGATCAGCCAGAACACCATGCCGCGCAAGCGATTGTCCGGCGCGATCGACAGCATCAGCGTCACCAGCGCACCACAACCCGATGCGACGATCACGCCGGTCAGTAAAAGGAAAGGCGCATTGCCTTCGACCGCGCCATTGCGCAGGTCGCGATGCGCGAGCAGAAACAGCAGCAAGGCGACCGCGATCGCGCCGCCAAAGGCGGCCATGTCGATAGCCCAGGCCGCAGTGAAAAAAAGCATCGCCGCCAGCGCGCCGACCGCCGCGCCACCGGATACGCCCAGCACATAAGGATCGGCCAGCGGATTGCGCAGCAGCGCCTGCATCAGCACGCCGGCCAGAGCCAGCATGGCGCCGACAACAAATCCCGATAGCGCGCGGTTCAGGCGCAATTCAAGCAAGGTCGCGGCAAGCGTCGAATGATCGCCGCGGACCGCCTCGCTGATCGCACCGAACAGGTCGGCCGCCGACAGCGCGACCGATCCGACGCTGCACGCAAGCAGGATGCTCGCAAGCGCGAGTAGCGCCAGCGCGCCCAGCACCAGCCATGCACGCGATGCTCCTCGTGTATGGGCAGTGCTGAAAGTTGGCTGTGCGGTGGTTTGCATGGTTTAACGATTACCTATTGAAAATTTAGTAGATGTTTGACACGCACTACCCCCATCCCAACCGAGGCGATCGCGCTTGCAAGCGCGATCCGTTCCGCAAGCGGATCGCATGCGATCCGAATTCCTTGCTCCACCCTCCCTGCAAGGGGGAAGGAGTTTGGTCCCCTCCCCCGGGCAGGGGGAGGGCTAGGGTGGGGGTCGAACGGTTCAATATGCTCAGCTGCCATTTATTTCCTGAAAACTAAGTAGTGATGTGCCAAGGCCATTTCGTTATATGACAAAGCCCATGCACACGACCCCGAACATCAATTGAAACCATAATTCACCCCGACGAACAGGTTGGACCCCGGCGTTGCGTAATTCCTGGCCACTTCGTAGTTTTTGTCGAACACATTGTTCCAGCGTCCGAACACCGACCAGTTGCGCGCAAAGTCATAGCTGCCATAAAGATTCACGATGCCATAACCGCCAAGCCGCACGGTGTTGGCGGTGTTTTCGAATCTCTTGCCGGAAAACACCGTTTCAATGCCGCTCCTGACCGCGCCGGCGTTATATTCAAGCGCCACACTGCCATGCTGCCTTGCGCGGCGGGTCAGAATCTTTTCGGTGGTTTCGTCGCGCGGCTCCTGAATGTCCAGCGAACCGCGCGCGGTAAAGCTGCCCAGCCTGGTGCTCGCACCTAGCGAGATGCCTGTCAACAATGCTTTGTTGACGTTGCTTGCGCAAAATCCTGTGCTGGCCGGGCATGGCCCGTTGACAATCAGGTTGGTCAGGCGATTGCGATAATAGACGGCGCTGAGCTGTGTTTTTTTACCTTCGTAGTACAAGCCGATTTCCGCGTTCTTGCCTTCTTCGGGCTGAACCAATGTTGATCCAAACCCCGGAAAATACAGTTCATTGAAGGTCGGCGCGCGAAAGCTTGTGCCGACGCTGGTGCTGGCGCGCAGCGCCTGCGTGATGCGATAGCCGTAACCGATGCTTCCGCTGGTATGGGAACCGAACTGCGAACTGCGATCGTTGCGTATGGCGAGGTTGCCCAGATGTGATCCGCGCTTGAGCAGATAGGAAGCCGCCGCCGAATTGGTATCGCGCGTACGGGCCACCTCCGCTACGGTTGACGCGGCTTTTTCTTCACGCCGCTCAAGCACCAGTTGCAACACGTCGCTGCCAAGCGTCAAATCGTTCTGCCAGTTCAGATGGTTTTGCGTGGTATCGAAAATGCCGGTCCCGGTACTCGTTAACGACTCCGCCTTATCGATCGAGCGCGCCAATTGCACCCGGCTGGTCCAGTTCGGCAGCAAGCGGTTTTTTGAATGCAGCGCGTAACTCCCGAGCCGGATAATGTTTCGTGCGTCAAAAGCGGAGGAACCGTTGTCGAACTGCGAATCGAGCCGGCTGCTCAGAAAGGTCAAACCGAGTTCATGCCCTTTTGCGACGTCCAAAGTAAAGCGTCCGCTTGCGCTGTCTCTTTGATAGCCGTCCTGGTCCGGATTGAATCCGAACGCCCCACTCTTGGTCGCTGAAAAACCTTCCGACTTTTCGTGTGCGGCGCCGATTGCATAACTGAACCGGTGCTCGCCGCCAGTCGCGCCGGACACGCCCGCCTCCAGCGACCGCGTATCGTAGCTGCCGGCGCCGGCAGATGCGGTGACACGCGGAGCGCCATCGCCGGCCTTGGTGAAAATCTGTATCACGCCGCCCACTGCATCTGCGCCATACATGGTGCTCATCGGCCCGTAGACGATTTCGATATGATCGATTTGCGACAGGGGAATTGTTTGCCAGGTAGCGCCGCCCGAGGTGGATGAACCGATGCGCACGCCATCGATCAGCACGATGCTTTGATTGTTGTTCGTGCCGCGGATAAACACCGATGCATTGGTGCCCGGACCGCCGTTACGCGAGATTTCAATTCCGCGCTTGCGTTGCAGCAAATCGGGCAGGGAAGCAAAGCCGGACTGCGCAATTTCTTCCGACGTAATAACGATATTGTCGGTAATGATGTCGCGTGCAGCCTGAGCGGAGCGCGTGGCAGTCACCACGACCGGCGCCAGCATCGTGTCCTGGCCGGTTTGTGCAAAGGTAAGGGAGGGAAAGGCAGCGGCGATGGCAATAGCCAGGGCCAACGGCTTGATCGTCAGGGTGACGTGCCGCGATACAGTAAAGGTCATGATAGGTTTTCTGGAAATAAACAACCGGCCCGCTTCCCCGCAGGCTGGATTGAACAGAAATGATTGGAGCGTAGATCAGCGACCTGAGAGGCGACGCGCATTCAACGAATATTCAACGAATATCGGCCGGTCCTTTCATGGCGCGAAAATCCCCGTCCGCAACACTTCCACCTGATCTGGCCGGTATCCGGGCTGACAAGTCATACCGTCTCACCTTCCCATGCAGGCAGCACAGTGGTATTGAGAGACGGCAAGTCATCGAAATGACGCTTGTTTTACCGTTGCGGGGGCAGCACACGTTGGCTCATATTTCATTTACTTGAGCGCCGTGTTTCCCGTTTAACTGCGGACATGGACATGTCTGCGAGCACCAAAACAGCGCTATTGTAAGCCCGGCGCCGGTTACCGGCAACCATGCGTTTCAAAACCCGGTACAAATCAACCGCTCAACAATCCAGCACCAGCACTTCGCCATAGGCGATCTTGTGCGGCGCGCGCGCTGCGCACAATGCTGTGTCGACCAGCGGCAACCCGCGCTGGCAGGCCAGCAGCAGACGGATTGTCCCGGCATGGCAAACCGCGATTGCGCAGGCGGGGCCCGAGCGCAGCAGGTCGTCATGGAATGCGCGCACCCGGCGTGTGACTTCCAGTACATTTTCGCCGCCGCCCGGACGATAGCCGGCCAGGTCGGCGGTCCATGCATCGATGTCCGGTCTGGGAATGTCGTCCCATCCGCGCATTTCCCATGTACCGAAATCCATTTCCGCAACGCGTGGATCCAGGATCGGCGGTGCGCAGTCCAGCGCGACGGCCAGATCGGCCGCCAGCTCGCTGCAACGTAACAAGGGGCTGGAATAGACGGGAATGCTTTTGGGCAGGGTCGTTGTCAGCGCGTGCAATGCAAGCGCCCGCTCCTGCGGCGAGACCGCCACGTCGGTTCGTCCGTAGCAGATGCCGGGTGCAATCAGCGGCTGGGGATGGCGTACAAGGTAGAGCCGCATGGTCGATGCCCGATCGGGTTCAGGATGTCAGCACGGCCAGCAGACCAAGATAAAACGCCACTTCGGAAACCTGCTGCACCGCGCCCAGGCAGTCACCGGTATAGCCGCCGATGCGCCGGATGAAAAACCGGGCCAGCCATAACGCGGCCATTGCCGCCGCGATTGCCCCGACGGCGATGCCGGGCCAGGATAGCCAGCCGGCAAACCTCAGTACCAGCAGCGGCAACAATACCGTGGCCGCGGCAATGCAAAATTCCATCGTCGACATATGCTGCGCCAGCGGCTTGGCCTTGCCGGCCGCTTTGACGTAGGACAGGCGCCAGATCAGCGCAGCCGAGGCCAGCCGTGACAACGGATGCGCCAGCATCAGCGCCGCCGCCACCGACCATGCGGGCATGCTGATCAGCACCGCGCATTTCACTGCGATCAAAAGTCCGATGCCGATTGCACCGTAGGCGCCGATGCGCGAATCCTTCATGATCTCAAGCACCCGGTCCGGCGTAAAGCCGCCACCGAAGCCATCGCAGGTATCGGCAAATCCATCTTCATGCAAAGCACCGGTCAGGTAGATGCCGGCAGCAGTCGACAACAGTACCGCGATCGATTGCGGCCAAAAATACAGCGAACAGGCATACACGCCTGCCGTGACCGCGCCGACCACGATCCCGACCGCAGGAAAGTAGCGCGATGCATGTTGCAGCCAGTCAGGCGCAAACCCGACCCAGCGCGGAATCGGCAGCCGGGTGAAGAATTGCAGCGCGATGAAAAACAGCCGAAGCTGGTGGACGCATCTATCGGCAAAACGGTGGCGCGAAGCGGGTTCAGGCAACATGGCGCGGCGCAAGCCTATTCCAGCTTTTCGCTGACTGACGCGGATTCGAAGGTCGCCATGTCGCGCATGAAATTCACGGCGGCATGCGCCAGCGGCAGCGCCAGCGCACAGCCGGTGCCCTCACCCAGCCGCAAGCCCAGCTGCAGCAACGGTTTCGCGCCGAGATACTCCAGCATTTGGGCATGACCGTGTTCATCCGAACAATGCGCAAACAGACAGTAGTCGAGTATCGACGGCTGCAGTCTGGCCGCGACCAGCAATGCACTGGTCACGATAAAGCCATCGATCAGCACCACCATCCTGCGTTCGGCGGCGGCCAGCATTGCGCCGGCAATCATCGCGATTTCGAATCCGCCGAAGGTCGTGAGGACGTCCAGCGGCTCGGCTACCCCCGCATGACGGCCGACTGCATCCCGGATCACTTTCTGCTTGTGCAGGATGCCGGATGCGGCCACTCCGGCGCCCGCGCCAACGCATTTGGCAAGCGGGATTCCTGTCAATTTATGCATGATTGCCGCCGCGGCCGTCGTATTGCCGATACCCATTTCACCGAAGCCGATCACGTTGCCTTCAAGCGACGACACCAAGTCCGCGCCATGCTGCATCGCCAGTTCGCACTGCGCTTTGCTCATTGCAGGTTGTTGCGCAAAATTGCATGTGCCGGGGCCGATCTTCCTGTCGATCAAGCCGGCGCGCGGTCCGAAGTCATGATTGACGCCGGCATCGACGATGAGCAACGCACAATTGTTCTGTCGCGCAAAAACGTTGATCGCAGCGCCTTGCGCGAGAAAATTTTCCACCATTTGCCAAGTGACGCTTTGCGGATAGGCCGACACATTTTCCGCAACGATCCCGTGATCGCCTGCAAATACGATGATGGCCGGCGCGAGCAACTGCGGTTGCGTGGTTTTCTGAATCAGGCCAATTTGCCTGGCAATCGATTCCAGCATCCCAAGGCTGCCGAGCGGCTTGGTCTTGTTGTTGATCGCCGCATCAAGCGCTGCTGATAATACGGAGTCGTATGTCGAATGAATATCCGGGATTTGCATAAGCTGGCTGCGCCGTATTGGACGCATGGTCCTTGCGATGAATGATTGACGTCAATTTGAAATTCAAATGCGCAGAATCGCTGTCCACAACACGCGCAGTCCAAAAACAGCTGCAGTGTATGTGCCTGACTGCATTGCGTCAAACTAAGCTATCATTTCCGGATGCCTTCTTCGTGTATCAATTGAATGCGTTGCCACCGATCTTCATGAAAAATCAATCCGAATACTATAGCCGGCAATACAATGCGCGCGCCGCAATTCCCGATCATCCGCAAATATTCACACGCTGGCAAAAAGATTCGGCTCATGTCCGCCGCACCAACGCCGGCTTGCTCGGCCTCGCCTATGGCGAATCGGCAGGCGAGCGCCTCGATTTTTTTCCCGCCAGCCGAAGCGGAGCACCGCTCCTGATCTTCATTCACGGCGGATGGTGGCGATCGCTGGACAAAGCGGATTTTTCATTCGTGGCACCAGGCTACAAACATGCCGGATTCAACGTTGCGCTGACCAATTACACGCTGGCCCCGCACGCATCGCTTCAGGAAATCACGCGGCAACAATTGCGCGCGCTGGCGTGGCTGTATCGCAATGCCGAGCACTATGATTTCGATCGGAACAGAATCGTCATCGCGGGTCATTCGGCGGGCGCTCATCTTGCGGCAATGATGATGGCGGCGCGGTGGGCTGATTTCGGGCCCGACCTGCCGACCGATCTGGTCAAGGCAGGAATATTGATGTCCGGTTTATACGATCTTGCGCCGGTGCGCCATGCGGATTTCGTCAACGTCGACCTGAAGCTGGGGCCGGCGGATATCGGCCCGCTCTCGCCTGCATTCATGCCGCAAGCGCATGACACGCCGTTCATTACCGCAGTTGGCGGACTTGAGTCTGACGAGTTCCGGCGGCAGACCGCGCTGATTACCGAACAATGGAAGGCAGTTCATGTCGCCGACATTGCCTTGCCGGATAAAAATCATCTGACAATCTGCGACGCCTTCGCAATGCCGGAGCATGCTTTGTTTGAAGCGAGTATCAGACTAATTTCCGGCATTGGCTGACGGCAGCCTCCGACCGCGGACTATCGCAAGCCGTCAATCGACCAGCTTCAATCCAAGAATTCCCGCCAGAATCAGTGCGACGCACAGCAGGCGCAAACCGGTTGCGGATTCGCCGAACAGGAATATCCCGAGAATGACCGTGCCTACGGTACCGATCCCGGTCCATACCGCATACGCGGTGCCGACCGGAATTGTGCGCATCGCAATCCCAAGCAATCCCAGGCTGACCGCCATGGCTGCGACTGTGGCTACCGTCGGCCACAACCTGGTGAATCCTTCGGTGTATTTCAAGCCGATTGCCCAGGCGATCTCGAAGAGGCCTGCGACGAAAAGAACGAACCATGTCATTTTTTTGTTTTCTTAAAATGTCAGGGTCGTCCCTGCTTTGTGGTGGTGTGGCGAGGTCGTCCTCGCCTTGAGTATCTAACATTAATGCGCAGCCCGGCCGGACGGCCCGCTAGCGTGTCTGCGCCAGCCGCTCTGCCTTCTCTTTGGACCATGCCGCAATTTTTTCATGGATACCGTGCTGCTCGCTCGCCATTTGCGACTCGGACGCCAGTTGCGCACACAGTTCAAGCCGGATGCCGTTCGGATCGAAGAAATAAATCGATTTGAATACACGATGATCGGTGACGCCAAGGACTTCAATGCCATGCGCCTCGATCCGCGCCTTCATCGATTCCAGTTGCGCCACCGTATCGACACGCAATGCGATGTGATTCACCCACGCCGGTGTATTCGGCGATGATGCACATGCCTGATTGTCGCCCAGATCAAAAAATGCAAGGCATCCGCCATCGGTCATCCGGAAAAAAATGTGCACGTACGGACAATACTCGCCGGTCGATGGCACGATGTCGGCGCGGATGTAATGAAACAAGGGCAGTCCGAGAATGTCTTCATAAAAATGCCGCGTCTCTTCCGCGTCGCGGCAACGATAGGCAAAATGATGCAGTCCGTTGATCGGCACAGCCGCAGGGATCGTTGCAGGCTGACCGATTGCTATATCGGCTAATGAATCCATGATGAGCTCCTAAAGTTCAGTATCAGGATGCACGGTTTTTTTGACGCCATGTTGAACAAGCTGCTGATTGATCGCGCCGAAAATCGATTTTCCATCGGCATCGAACATTTCAAACTTGATCGTGTCGCCGAATTTCATGAATGGCGTTTTCGGCTCGCCATCGGTGATCATTTCCAGCGCGCGCTTTTCCGCGATGCAGGTATATCCCTTTTTCGTATCCTTGTTGGACACCGTGCCGGACCCGATGATCGAACCGGCACGCACATTGCGTGTTTTCGCCAGATGCGCGATCAGTTGCGGAAAGCTGAAGACCATGTCGACGCCGGCATTCGGCTGGCCGACCTGCACCCCGTTCCAGGTGGTGCGCAAGGGTAAGTGGACTTTGCCGTCCTGCCACGCGCTCAACAATTCATCCGGCGTCACGGCAACCGGCGAAAAACTCGACGCAGTCTTGGACTGCAGAAAACCGAAACCTTTCGCCAGTTCCGGAGGAATCAGATTACGCAGCGATACGTCGTTGACCAACATCAGCAATTTGATATGCGATCCGGCCTTGTCCGCTCGGATTCCCATCGGAACATCGTCCGTAATCACAGCGACTTCGCCTTCGAAATCGATGCCCCATTCTTCCGATCCGAGTTCGATGTCATCGGTCGGGCCGATGAAATCGTCCGAACCTCCCTGATACATCAGCGGCTCATGCCAGAACGATTCCGGCATCTCGGCATTGCGCGCCTTGCGCACCAGTTCGACATGATTGACATAAGAAGAACCGTCCGCCCACTGGTATGCGCGCGGCAACGGCGCCATGCAACGCCTGGTATCGAACTCGAAGGTACGGTGCGCCTTGCCCGCATTCAGTTCGTCGTAAAGTTCGGCGAGTTGCGGCGCGATGAAATGCCAGTCATCCAGCGCACGCTGCAGCGTCGGCGCAATGCCGTCGGCAATCACGGCCGTCTTCAAATCGCGTGACACGACCGCAAGTTGTCCGTCCCGGGTACTGTCTTTAAGAGTCGCAAGTTTCATTCGGCAAGGAGATCCATAGGTACGGCTCAAGTAAATTAATTCATTGTATCGCAACCAAAAATTGCTCGAAATGGTAGGGCTCTCGGTCCATATTATTGGCGCCTGCGCAGCAATATTTCCCAATCGACATAATTCATACGGTTGAGCTTTCGCGGCGATTGGGATATCACCGTTGCCAATGTACTGATTTCCTGTTGCGACCAATGCCGCGCCGGCTTTTATCTCAACTCCCGGCTTATTTGAGCCGGCCAGTCAGCATCCAGTAATGCTCCAGCCGCAAAATCCGGATATCCTTCACCGTCGTCGCCATTTTCTTCCGCAACGCACTATCGGTTGGGAAATTTTTCACCACTTCATGCCGCGTGCCGTCCGCAAGCGTACGGATTTGATGGGTGTTTCCATCCAGATCGGTGCGCGCAATAGAGGTGCTGCTTCCCTCGACGTACACGTTATCGATCAAAACCAGATAGGTGTCCTTGCCCAGCTTGGCGCGCAGCTGTTGCAGGAATGCCGACTGATCCTGTTTCTTGACATGCGACCACCAGAATCCGGCAAAGCATGCGGAAAATGCGTCGCTTGTCTGCAGATCGAACGCATCCGCCAATGCAAACCGCACCTTATCGGCTGGTAGATTCTTTGCTTTCGCGACATCGATCATTTCCTGATTGATATCGGTCGCCAGCACCGACGCTGCCGACTGCGCCAACTGCTCGGTCCAGTACCCGGTACCGCAGGCAATCTCCAGCACTTGATGATCGCGTAACGCCTCGCGTACTCTTTCCTTCATAACAGCCAGATCCGCCTGTCGCTCGGGTTTGTCATACACTTGTTCATAGGTACCGGCGCGCTTGGCATAATAAGCTGCCAGTTCAGCACCATCTGCATTGTTCATGTCCTGCCTTCCAAAATCGCATCCGCAACTTCCACAAAACCGGCACCATATGCCCGGCGCGTCACATAAGCCGGCGGCACCGGCAACTTGTCCATGAAATTGGCGACATTTGCGACGCCAATCGCATATGGATAGTGTCCAAACATTGATGCATCATTCCCCGAGTCTCCAACGAAAGCATACTGCTTTTGCGCGGCAGCATCATCCACGCCAAACACGTCGCTCAACACCCGCGCACTTGTCATCTGTTTGGAAAACTGCGCCAGCGACGCATGCGCATGAATACTGCTAGCCGTTGCGTAAAGCCCTTGGCCACGAATAAAAGCAATGATTTCGTCAACCTGCCCGGCGGGAAATGGCGGCACGTTTTCACCGATATCGAATGCCAGATCGCCGACGCGCTGCGGCGCGTCCTCCGCCACCGAAACGCCAGGAAATCGTTCCCGAAGCGTCACGGCAAACGCATCCAGCGCGCGTCGATGCGTCTGCCGGGTCGATGCATCCGCATAGAACAGGCTTTGCTGCCGTTTCTGTTTATCCAGCCAGAACGCACTCGCGCCGTTTTCGGCAATCACCGCGTCAAATCCACACAGGCGCAGCAGCGGCAATGCCCAGTAAGTCGGCCGTCCCGTTACCGCGATCAGTTGCACGTTTGCCCGGCGAAGGCGTGCCAGCGCTGCCAGCACTTCAGGCGTCAGTTGACCATGGGTGGTCAATGTATCGTCTATATCCGTCAATACACCCCGAATACCGGAACGCTCCGGCAGGGGCCACTCAACCAGCGGCCTCATAACTCGTACATATCCTTTTCGCCGCTCATCACCTGGTCGATCAGCTTGCGGTTCAATGTGGGCGTCAGCAATTCAATAAAGGTATACACATAGCTGCGCAAGTAAGCGCCTTGCTTGATTGCCACGCGGGAGAGGTTGGTGCCGAACAGATGGCCGACCGATATTGCGCGCAAATTCTTGTCGCGCTCGGCGTCGAACGCCATGCCCGCAATGATTCCGACACCCATGCCCAACTCTACATAGGTTTTGATCACATCCGCATCGATTGCTTCCAGCAGCACGTCAGGTTTCAACCCACGCAAGGAAAACGCATGATCGATCTTGTTGCGGCCGGTAAACGCGGCATCGTAGGTAATCAGGCCATAGGAAGCGATTTCCTCCAGCGTAATCGATTTGGATTTCAGCAATGGATGTTCGGGAGGCACGACCACCATATGCTCCCATTGATAGCATGGCAACGAAACCAGGCCATCAATGTCTGCAACCGACTCCGTTGCGATCGCCAGGTCGGCTTGATCCTTCAACACCATCTCGGCCACCTGTTTCGGATTGCCTTGCAATAGCGAAAGCCGGACTTTCGGAAATTTCTGGGTAAAAGCCTGCACCACCTTGGGCAAGGAATAGCGTGCCTGGGTGTGGGTCGCCGCGATCGTGAGGCTGCCGCTATCCTGCGCCGCGTATTCCTTGCCGATCCGTTTCAGGCTCTCTATTTCCTGCATGACCAATTCTACCGACTTCAGCACCGCGCGGCCCGGTTCGGTCAATCCGCGGATTCGCTTGCCGTGGCGGGTAAAGATATCGACGCCGAGTTCTTCTTCCAGCTCGATGATTGCCTTCGATACTCCCGGCTGCGAAGTAAACAATGCCTTGGCGGCTTCGGTCAGATTGAAATTCTGGCGAACCGCTTCACGCACGAAGCGAAGCTGATGAAGATTCATGGGTTCCCCTGATACTGCTGTTAGTCACGATGTCTATTTGCATATACCAAATAAGCATATAAGCAAATAAATACTATGTAGTTTGGAATATGGAACAAGTTTATTACGATTCATGCTACTTGGCGTGGGGGGATATGGATCTTTTTTATATAGTTTCCGGATTTGCGGTCGGCATTCTGGTCGGATTGACCGGTGTAGGCGGCGGCTCATTGATGACGCCGCTGCTGACGCTGGCTTTTGGCGTATCCCCGACGGTCGCCGTTGGCACCGACCTTGCCTTCGCCTCGATCACCAAGGTGGCAGGAACGTTTGCCCATCGATTCCGCGGCACAGTGCATTGGCAAATCGTCAAGCATTTATCGTTTGGCGCCTTGCCTGCGGCTGTCGTTGCAACACTGGCGCTCAAGTATTTCGGTGCGCTGGACGAGCAGATAGGCCAGGTGATTCGCTACTCGATCGCAGTCTCGGTAATGCTTACCGTCGTCGCCATCATATACAGACGTAAAATGCAGTCATGGATGACGGCACATCCGGAAAGACAATTGCAAGGAACCCGACTGATTGCCGCCACCATCATCTCCGGCGCGATACTGGGAGTATTGGTTACAATATCATCCATCGGCGCAGGCGCGATCGGCGCCACCTTGCTGGTATTGCTCTATCCGCGCCTGTCGCCTGCCGAAATTGCCGGTACCGATATCGCCTACGCGGTGCCGCTGACCGCGATTGCGGCTCTCGGTCACTGGTGGCTCGGTTCGATCAACTGGCCTTTGCTGGCAATGCTGCTGATCGGATCGGTGCCCGGCATTACCCTCGGTTCACTGGCAGCGCGTGCAGTTCCGGAAAAATTTTTGCGCGGCTTGCTGGCGACTGTCCTGACGCTTGTCGCAGCGAAGTTATCCGGCGCGACTACCCTTTTTGCTTTTTAAGGATTAACGATGTATCGCTATGACCAATATGACCATCAGATCGTTAAGGAGCGCGCGGCGCAATATCGCGACCAGGTCCGACGCCGTCTGTCCGACGAGCTGACGGAAGACGAGTTTCGCCCGTTGCGTCTGCAGAACGGGCTATACCTGCAGCGCCATGCATACATGCTGCGTATCGCGGTGCCTTACGGCCTGCTGTCGTCCACGCAAATGCGCACATTTGCGCAGATTGCGCGCAAATACGATCGCGGCTACGGCCATTTCACCACGCGCCAGAATATCCAGTACAACTGGATCGAGCTGGAACAGACGCCGGACATTCTCGACCTGCTGGCTTCGGTGGAAATGCATGCGATCCAGACTTCCGGCAATTGCATCCGCAATATCACATCCGATGAATACTGCGGTGTGGCGGCGGACGAGATCATCGATCCGCGCCCGTATGCCGAGATCATGCGCCAGTGGAGCACCTTCCATCCGGAATTCGCCTACCTGCCAAGAAAATTCAAGATGGCCTATAACGGCGCGGCGGAAGACCGCGCGGCGATCGCAGTGCACGACATCGGGTACACCGTAGTCAAGGATGCGCAGGGCGAAATCGGCTTCAAGGTGATGGTCGGCGGCGGCATGGGCCGTACCCCGATACTCGGCAGCGTGATCCGCGACTTCTTGCCGTGGCAGCACATGCTGACCTATACCGAAGCGATCATGCGCGTCTACAACCAGTACGGACGCCGCGACAACATGTACAAGGCGCGTATCAAGATCCTGGTCAAGGCAATTGGAGCGGAAGAATTTGCGCGGCAAGTGGAAGAAGAATGGGCGGACATCAAGGATGGTCCGAGCACATTGACCGTTGAAGAGTTCAAGCGCGTGGCCGCATACTTCACGCCGCCGGCCTACGAAACCCTTCCCGCGGCCGATGCCCGCTTCGAACAGCTGAAAGCCGAGAACAAGGGATTCGCCAACTGGCTCAATCGCAATGTCCGTCCGCACAAAGTGCCCGGCTACGCGATCGTTACTCTGTCGCTGAAAAAAACCGGCGTGCCGCCCGGCGACGCAACTGCGGAGCAAATGGACTTCGTCGCCGATCTAGCCGACTGCTACAGCTTCAACGAATTGCGCGTCACGCACGAGCAGAACTTGGTGCTGGCCGACGTCAAGCAAGCGGATTTGTTCGCGTTGTGGGAACAAGCCAAGGCCAACGGGCTGGCGACACCTAATATCGGTTTGCTGACCGACATCATTTGCTGCCCCGGCGGCGATTTCTGCTCGCTGGCCAATGCCAAGTCGATTCCAATCGCCGAAGCGATTGCGGAGCGTTTCGACAATCTCGATTTTCAGCACGACATCGGCGATATCGAACTCAACATTTCCGGCTGCATCAATGCCTGCGGTCATCACCATGTCGGCAATATCGGCATTCTCGGCGTGGACAAGGACGGCGCGGAGTGGTATCAGGTTTCGATCGGCGGCGCCCAAGGAAATGAAAGCTCGATCGGCAAGATCATCGGCCCGTCGTTTTCGGCGCACCAGATGCCGGTCGTGATTGAACGCTTATTGGAAGTGTACGTGCGCGAGCGGATCGAAGACGAACGATTTATCGAAACCACGCGCCGGATCGGCGTCGCACCGTTCAAGGAACATGTGTATGCCACGCCGATCAAGGCAAAGCACAATGCTGGAGAAGACGCATATGCGTGAAATCATTAAAGACAAAGCCGTTATTGCAGACGACTGGACACTATTGCAGCTGGCTGAAGGCGACACGCCGGAAACCGTTGCCGTCCTTGCCGGCAAAGTGATCGTGCCGCTGAAGGTTTGGCAGGCACAGCAGGCGGCATTGCAAGGCCGCGGCGATATCGGCGTCTGGATCGCCAGCGACGAGCGTCCTGAAGCGCTGAAAGGCGAAGTGCAGAACTTCCCGGTCATCGCCGTCGATTTTCCAAAATTTTCGGATGGGCGCGGTTATTCGATTGCCTACAATCTGCGTGCGCGCCTCGGCTACACCGGCGAACTGCGTGCGATTGGCGACGTGTTGCGCGACCAGCTGTTTTACATGCAGCGCGTCGGCTTCAATGCGTTCGCCACGCGTCCTGACCGCAACATCCATGACGCACTGAAAGGTTTGACCGACTTTTCGGAAGCGTACCAGGCTTCATGGGATCAAAAGGCGCCGCTGTTTCGCCGTACTAACCGTGAAGAGAAAGCGCTGCAAGAATGAATGACGACTTCAACGGATTGGTCGCAGCAACCCAGGCGACGCTGACGCGCATTGCCGGCGACTTTTCGCCTGCAGTGTTTGCATCGAGCCTGGCTGCGGAAGACATGGTGCTGACCGACCTGATCCTGCGCGGCAAACTGGCCATCAAGATTTTTTCTTTGGAAACCGGCCGCCTGCATGCCGAAACCCTAGGCATGCTCGATCGTATCCGTGAGACCTATGGTTACGAAGTCAGCCTGTATCGTCCGGAACCGGCTGCGGTCGATGCCTATGTCTCGCAGAACGGCTTGAATGCATTTTATGACAGCGTCGACATGCGCAAGGAATGCTGCCGCATCCGCAAGGTCGAGCCGCTCAATCGCGCGCTCGCCGGCAACAAGGCATGGATCACCGGTCAGCGCCGCGCGCAATCGACGACTCGCGCCGCACTGGATATTGAAGAGCAGGACGAAGCGCACGGCATGACCAAGTTCAATCCCCTGGCCGACTGGTCCGAGGAAGATGTCTGGCATTACATCCGCAGCAACAACGTGCCGTACAACCCACTGCACGACAAGGGATATCCATCGATCGGATGCGAGCCTTGCACGCGCGCGATCCAGCCCGGCGAAGACGTGCGCGCCGGACGCTGGTGGTGGGAAAATCCGGAATCGAAAGAATGCGGCTTGCATGTCGTCGACGGTAAACTGATCCGAATCAAATCAGCAACGCAAACAACACCGGCTTGAAAACATGAATACAGCAGTTGAAAAATTATTTCTCGATGCGGCCAGCAACAGGCATCTGGATTGGCTCGAGTCGGAAGCAATCCACATCATGCGCGAAGTTGCGGCTGAGTGCGCCAACCCGGCATTGCTGTTTTCGGGCGGCAAGGACTCGGTCGTGTTGCTGCGCATCGCTGAAAAAGCTTTTCGTCCCGGCAGCTTCCCGTTCCCGCTGGTGCATATCGATACCGGCCATAATTTCGAAGAAGTGATCACCTTCCGCGACAAACGCGTCGCCGAACTGGGCGAGCGCCTGATCGTCGGTTCGGTCGAGGACTCGATCAAACGCGGCACGGTACGTCTGCGCAATCCGAAAACCGATTCACGCAATGCCGCGCAAGCAGTGACCCTGCTGGAAACGATTGCCGAACACAAGTTCGATGCCTGCATCGGAGGCGCACGCCGCGACGAGGAAAAAGCCCGTGCCAAGGAACGCATCTTTTCCTTCCGCGACGAGTTCGGCCAATGGAACCCGAAGGCGCAACGTCCTGAGTTGTGGGACCTGTATAACACCCGCGTTCATCCGGGTGAAAACATGCGCGTGTTCCCGATTTCAAACTGGACCGAGCTCGACGTATGGCAATACATCGCGCGCGAAAAACTGGAGTTGCCGCCGATCTATTTCGCGCATGAACGGCAAGTCATCCCGCGCAGCGGCCTGCTGGTGCCGCTGACCGATTTGACGCCGCCCAAGGAGGGCGAAACAGTTGAGACGCGCATGGTGCGCTTCCGCACTGTCGGCGATATCTCCTGCACTTGCCCGGTCGCTTCCGATGCTGCGACCGTCGATGCAATCATTGCCGAAACCGCGGTGACGCAAATTACCGAACGGGGCGCGACGCGCATGGATGACCAGACCTCCGAAGCCTCGATGGAAAAACGCAAAAAAGAAGGATATTTCTGATGGCAGCGCAATTGAATTCAGCCGTGGTTGCTGAACAAGGCTTGGCCAAAACCGGACCAACCACTTCGGAGCGCGGGTTGCTGCGCTTTATCACCGCCGGTTCGGTGGATGACGGGAAGAGCACGCTGATCGGGCGCTTGCTGTTCGACAGCAAGGGAATATTTGCCGATCAGCTCGATGCAATGTCCCGCGCCAAGCACAAACGCACCGTCGGCGATGCCGTCGATCTCTCGCTATTGACCGACGGCCTGGAAGCCGAGCGCGAGCAAGGCATCACGATCGACGTCGCATACCGCTATTTCGCCACACCAAAGCGCAAGTTCATCATTGCCGATACGCCGGGCCATGAACAGTACACGCGTAACATGGTCACCGGCGCTTCGACCGCCGATGCGGTGATCATCCTGATCGACGTGTCGAAAGTGAAATTGGGCGACGATGGCAGCGTTGAGTTGCTGATCCAGACCAAGCGCCATTCGACGATTGCGCATCTGCTGCAAATCGAGCATGTCGTGGTCGCGGTCAACAAGATGGACCTGGTCAATTACGATCAGACCGTCTACGACCGCATCGTCGGCGCATACCAGGCATTCGCCAGCCAGTTGGGCTTGAAGGATATTCGTCCGATTCCGTTATCGGCCCTGACCGGCGACAACGTCGTCACCGCCAGCGAAAAAATGCCTTGGCATCAAGGACCGACGCTGATCGAACTGCTGGAATCGCTAAGCGTCTACGATGAATCGCATGACGAACCATTCCGCTTCCCGGTGCAATTGGTGGCGCGGCACAAAGGTCATGAAGCGAACGACTTCCGTGGCTACATGGGCCGCATCGAAGCCGGCAAAGTCAGTAAAGGCGACAAGTTAACGGTGCAACCAAGCGGCCAGACCGCCACCGTCAAGGAAATCGTGACACTCGATGGTTCGCTCGATTCGGCCGTCGTGGGCCAATCGGTGACCCTGCTGCTGGATGAATACCTGGATATCTCGCGCGGCGACATGCTGGCCTCGGCGGAGCGGCCCGCCACCCTGCTCAAGACGGTGAATGCCGACGTATGCTGGCTTTCCGAGGAACCGCTGGACGTGCGCCGCAAATACTGGCTCAAGCACACCACGAAACAAGTGGCTGCGCGTGTCACCAGAATCGATACGCTGCTCGATATCAATACCCAGGAAAAGCGTCCGGCGGATGCATTGGCATTGAATGGCATTGCCAATATCACCCTCAACGTGCAGCAGCCGCTGGCGGCGGATGCCTACGATGCGATTCGATCCACCGGTTCATTCATCCTGATCGATGAAGTGACCCATCAGACGGTCGCGGCCGGAATGATTCGCCTCGCCTAAACCGGCGCATCAGGCCGAACCATTGAAAGGAATTATGCCGTCACGAGAAACCGGCCTGGGCAAAGTCTATCTGGTCGGCGCCGGGCCCGGTGCCGCCGATCTGATCACGGTACGCGGCGCACGCATCCTGGCGCAAGCCGAGGTAGTGCTGCACGATGCATTGGTTACCGAAGAAATGCTGCAGCTTTGTCCGCAAGCGGTCAAAATCTCTGTCGGAAAACGTTCCGGACAACGCTCCACTGCGCAGACCTTCATCAACCGGCAACTGATCGAATGCGCGGAAAAATATCAGCTGGTAGTGCGGCTCAAAGGCGGCGACCCGATGCTGTTCGGACGCGCGGACGAGGAGTTATCCGCGCTCGAGGCGCACGGCATCGAATTTGAAATCGTTCCAGGCATTACCGCCGCTCTTGCTGCCGCCGCATCAACTTGTCAGCCGTTGACCAAACGAGGCATTGCACGCAGCGTGGCTTTTTTCACGTCAAGCACCGCGCCCAATCATCCGGATGAAATCACGATGCCCGATTGCGATACGCTGGTGCAGTACATGG
The DNA here is from genome assembly GCA_001770855.1 of Burkholderiales bacterium RIFCSPLOWO2_02_FULL_57_36. Taxonomy (GTDB): domain Bacteria; phylum Pseudomonadota; class Gammaproteobacteria; order Burkholderiales; family Burkholderiaceae_D; genus MESE01. The sequence goes on along the minus strand of MESE01000016.1, from coordinate 99,246 downwards.
GCGGCAAGGAAGCAATCAAGACGGCGCAACGATTGCTGGCGCAGGGACGTTCGCCCGATACGCCGGTATTGGTCGTTGAAAACTGTAGCCGGGCAAACGAACGTGTGCTGCGCTTGCACCTGTATGCATTGGAACAGGGACTTGCGCAATTCAGCGGACCGGTGCTGGTGATTATCGGAAACGCGTTGGCTTCGCGCGAAGCCAAAAAGACCGAGGCGATCGATCTGGCAAGCATCGAAAAATCCGCATAGATTGCTAATCTGCGGGGCCGGGCAGCACATCAACGCAATATTTTGCAATCGCATTCAATACCGCTGCATCTTCTCCCGCGGCAGCGGCGACCCTGAGCGTCAATCGCGGATGACGCTGGCGCAATTGTTCCGTGATGAGCGGAAGGTCACGCAACACGTGCCCCCCCTGCCCCAAAAATATCGGCACCACGGTAACGTCATCGCATCCTTGTTCCATCAAGCGATCCACCAGATCGGGTAAACGCGGCGTCATCAGTTCCAGAAAAGCCAGCGCCACCAAGCGATCCGGCAGTTGCGCCTGAAGCAACTGCTGCAAGCGCTCGAACGGAGCGGCCCATCGCGGATCGCGGGCGCCGTGTGCAAACAAGACAAGAGCCTGGCGTTTCATCAGTGTCGCTCCACCCAGGACAGCGCCCCGATCGCGATCAGCAGGAAAAGGATACTCGGCGCCACTGCCGTTGCGAATGCCGGCCAGGTATGCAACAGTCCCAGATGTGAAAAAAGACTATTGATCAGCTGAAAGCTGACTCCGATCATGATGCCGGTAAAAATCTTCAGGCTGATTCCCCCGGCGCGGAAATGAAGATAAGCAAAAGGCAGTGCCAGCGCCATCATCACGAAAACGGCAAATGGATAAGTGAGCTTTTTCCAGAAAGCGATTTCGTACCGCTCCGCGCGCTGCTTGTTCTCCTTCAAGTGTTTGGCATAGGCGGAAAGATCGTAAGCGGACATCCGGTCGGGATCCGCGAACAACACCGCGAGAATTTCCGGCGTTATTTCCGACAACATATCCCTGGATTCCAGGGAGTGCGTCGAAATCGCACCGGCAAGATCCTGAATCGACCTGGGCGTATCCGTCTCATCCGCGGGAAAGCGGATTTCAGACACGTTGACCAGCCGCCATGTATTGGCTCCCCGATAAGTCGCACTGGCTGCCGTAATCATCGAAGCCATGCGAAAGTTGCGGTCGAATTCATAAATTTTCACGCCCTGCAGTTCCCCGTTTGAGCGCACCTGGCTCACATTGAGGAAACGCGACCCGAGGACCGCACCCGAGACGCCATCCTTGCGAATCACGTCCTTGGCCCATAATCCGGAACGGAATTCCTGCGAGATCGAAGTCCCCTGCGCATTGAGCTTCAGCTTTTCCGCAAGCTCGCTGGCCTTCGGCGCGAGGAATTCACCGAACAGAAAGGTGATCACCGCAAACAGCACTCCGATTTTGGCCAGCATGCCGCCGGCCATCAGGGTCGACATGTTCGATACCCGCATGATCGTGAATTCGGATTGCGATGCAAATTGCGCGAGCACCCAAATCGTGCCGATCAATGCGGCGATCGGCATCAATTCGTAGGTATAGCCCGGCAGTCCCATGGCCACATACAGAAACGCATGGTGGAGCTCATATCCGCTGCTTCCTATCCCCTTCAATTCACCGATCAGATCGAAGAAAGCGAAGAGCGCAAGAAACGCGACCAGTACGAACGCTACCGCTTTGATGATTTCCGTTGCGAAGTATCTTTGCAAAATTTTCACGGCACAACCTTCCTGCCGCGAAAATAGATGCGTCTGATCGATGCAAAAACGACCAAGGGATGGTAACGGCTATTCATTTTCGATCGCCACAGGAAAAGCGCCGCAATGGCCAGAATCACCAACAGATGAATCGGCCACGACGCCAGCAACAATGACATCCTGTTGCGCGCTACGGCGGCCTGGAATACGCTGATCATATTGCTGTAGACGACAAACAATACCAGCGCCGTCATCAGGTTTGCCGATCTTCCGCCGCGCGGATTGACGAAGCTTAACGGGATCGCAAGCAACATCAGCAACAAGCCCATGATGGGCAAGGACATCCGCCACAACAACTCGCCCCGGTTAAAACTGTTCATATTCGCAAGCAAGGTCCGTGTCGGCAATGCGCGCGCGGACAGATCTCCGTTCAACGCCTGCGACTGCTGCGATACCAGCACGCTGTAGCGCTCGAATTCCATTAACCGGAATTGGGGCTGATTCGGGGCGCCGTCATACCGGCGGCCATCGTGCAGCACCAGAAATTTGTCTCCCTGCTTGTCGATCTCGATTGAGCCTTCATTGGCAACCACCACGCTGTTCTGGCCGTTGCGCACAGTATTGACGAATACGTTCCGCACCCTGGTTGCATCGCCCGATACCCCTTCGACAAAAAACACGCGGTCGGAAGATGAAGACTCCTGGAAGCGGCCCGGAGAAACCTTTGCCACATCCTCGCGCTTTTGGAAACGTTCCTTGAATTCGGCACTTTGCCGATTGGCCCAAGGCGTCACCATGAAACTCAGGGTCGCTGTCAACACCACGATCGGCAATCCAAACGAGAGCACGGGTTTGATCCATTTCGACAGGCTCAAGCCGGAGGCAAACCAGACCACCATTTCCGAATCCTGATAGCTGCGCGACACGACCAGCAGCACGGAAACAAAACTGGTCAGGCTCAAGATGATCGGCAAATAGTTCAGGGACGAAAAACCGATCAGCGCGAAAACATCTTGCGACGCGACTTTGCCACCCGCAGCCTGACCCAATATACGGATCAGCATGATGGTGATGGTAATCGTGAAGAGCGTGGTGAAGACGGCGCCGGCGGTGCTGATCAATTCGCGTCGGAGCGCGCGCTGAAAAATCATTCGAAGACTATAATTGCAAAAATTAGAGGAGTGATTATGGACTTTAGCATAAAAACAATCGATGGAAAAAGCACAACTGCCCAGGTGAAAACCGGATGTATCGCGGTAGGCGTGTTTGAAAACAAGAAACTGACCGAAGCCGCGCAGGCATTGAATCACAAAGGCGACATCACCGCCGCGGTCAAGTCCGGCGATATTACAGGGAAACCCGGCAGTACGCTGTTGATACGCGGCATTGACGGTGTCGCGGCAGAACGCATCCTGCTGGTGGGCTTGGGAAAAGATCAATCGATCGGCAGCAAGGACTTCCTGACCGCCACGCAAGCGGCGGCCCGCGTGTTCGCATCGTTGGGCGCCGGCGATGCGGTGGTCGCCTTACCTTTCGACCAGATCAAGGAACGCGATGCCGACTGGGCGCTGTGCAGTTCAGTGCTGGCCCTGCGCGATAACCTGTATCGCTTCGACAGAATGAAAAGCAAGGATGAGCCGCTTCCGGCAGGAGTGAAGAAAGTGGCATTCGCGGTACCCGCTTCGACCGCCGATGCGGCAAAAGCAGCCGTTGCACAAGGCGTGGCGCAGGCTAACGGCATGGAGCTGACAAAAGACCTCGGCAATCTGCCTCCGAATATCTGCACGCCGACCTATCTTGCCAATACCGCAAAAAAACTTGCGAAGGAATACCGGCTCGGCGTGGAAGTGCTGGACCGAAAGCAACTGCAAGCGCTCAAGATGGGAAGCTTCCTCGGAGTAACCAACGGCAGCGAGGAACCGCCGAAATTCATCGTGCTCAAGCATATGGGCGGAAAAGCCAAGGACGCACCGATTGTTTTGGTGGGCAAGGGCATCACCTTCGATTCGGGTGGAATTTCCCTGAAACCAGGCGCCGGCATGGATGAGATGAAATACGACATGTGCGGCGCCGCATCGGTTCTTGGAACATTCCGGGCGATTGCCGAGCTGAAGCTGAAGCTCAATGTGATCGGCGTCATCCCGACTTGCGAAAACATGCCTTCCGGCCGCGCGACCAAACCCGGCGACATTTTCACGTCGATGTCCGGGCAGACCATCGAGGTTCTCAACACCGACGCGGAAGGCCGCCTGATTCTGTGCGATGCGCTGACCTACGTCGAACGCTTCAAGCCGGCCGCCGTGGTGGATATTGCGACGCTGACCGGCGCGTGCGTTACCGCGCTGGGTCATCACAACTCGGGATTGTTTTCGCGCCACGACGCTGAGCATGATGCCCTTGCCGAAGAACTGCTGGCCGCCGGCAAAAAGTCGAACGACACTGCATGGCGCATGCCGATCGAGGACAGTTATCAGGAACAGCTCAAGTCCAACTTTGCCGATATCGCCAATATCGGCGGGCCTCCGGGCGGCAGCATCACGGCTGCATGTTTTCTGGAACGGTTCACGAGAAAATATACGTGGGCGCATCTTGATATCGCCGGCACCGCATGGAAAAGCGGCCCGGCAAAAGGCGCGACCGGCCGGCCCGTGCCATTACTGACCACGTTCCTGATCGATCGAGCCGCGCCTTCGCGCAAATAGTCTTTTGCAGAGTCACACCGGCAACCGATGCATCGGTTGCCGGTGTGAGATTACGATTGCGTCGTTCAATCCGCTTGTCTTCCATTTTTTGCCGACCCGACCGAGATCGATCGCGCCCGCTCCGCTGATGTCCTCCTGAAGCGCGCTCCACATTCCAAATCCGTTACCGAATGATCTGAATCTGCCATGCCCGGATTGACGGGCTGCGCAAGACCCCGCTGCGCTTCTCCTTTGCCGATGCGCCTGTGGCGCATGCCCGGCTTCCGATATTTCGAACAATCGAATACATCGGCCTTGCCATAGGTAATTTCAATTCATCACCTAATATTTTATTTACTAATATACTGTTTTTATATATAATGTATTCACCTTAATCAATCCATGTCCTGATGAGCGCTTCAGATCTCAACGTTGAACAAATGCGCGATGCCGCCGGTCGAGCCACCGCGATGCTGCGTGTGCTGGCAAACGAAGATCGCCTCTTGCTGCTGTGCCAACTTGCACAGGGGGAGTCTTGCGTCAGTGACCTGGAAGAGGTGCTCGGAATTCGCCAGCCCACGTTGTCGCAGCAATTGAGCATCCTGCGCACCGAAGAAGTTGTGTCCACAAGACGAGAGGGCAAAAAAATCTTTTATCGGGTCAGCGATCCACGCGCGGTTTCCGTGCTCGCAACGCTGTATGGCTTGTACTGCCCGATTTCGGCGCCAACGGGATCGGCATCATGATGATGAATTCCGGCTTTTTCATGGCTGCCGCAAGCTTGCTTCAAATGAAAACATCTGTTTCAACCTGGATATTGAAAAGGGAAAACCAATGAAAAAGAATGTGGGCGGCATCGACCGTGCGATGCGCATTACTGCGGGTCTTATCATCCTGAGCCTGTTTTTTGTATTAGGCGAAAGCTATCGCTGGTGGGCGTTGGCAGGTGCGATTCCGTTATTGACCGGCTTGACGGGATGGTGTCCCGCGTACCTCCCTTTTGGTTTTCGTACCTGCAAGACACGGAGAGGATGATGGAAAATCGCAATAGGCGCCCTTTTTCTAACCGGGTTATTTGCTCGGATGAGCGGGTTCCGCGCGTCGGCTTCCCGGCCGCGGCGGCATTGTTTGCCGCAGCTTTGCTCTGGGCCATGCCGGCGCACGTGCGCGCAGACGAAGCGGCGCATGCCGCGGCATATGTGGTTGCCTATCGCGATGTTCCCGACGTCATCAGTGCGGAAGGTGTGGTCGAAGCCGTCCGCCAATCGACGTTGGCTGCGCAAATAGCGGGGCAAATCGTCGAACTCAGGATCAAGGTAGGCGATAGCGTGAAAGCCGGCCAGGTTCTGGTTCGCATCGATCCGCGCACCGCGGAGCAGGCGGTGTCCGGCAGCCTGAGCCAGCTCGCCGAAGCGCAGGCGGCACTCGCCAATGCGTTGCGCAGCTATGAGCGCAGCAAGCAGTTGTATGCGCAAAAATTCATCAGCAAGGCCGCACTCGATCAAGCTGAAGTCGACTTCCAAGCTGCGCAGGCGCGGGTCGGTGCATTGCAAGCCAGCGCAGGACAAGCATCCACCGCCAGGACGTTCGCCACCATCACTGCGCCCTACTCCGGCGTGGTCGCCGCCACGCCGATCGAAGTCGGCGATATGGCGACGCCCGGACGTCCGCTGGTTACCGTGTTCGATCCCGCCAACATGCGTGTCATCGCCACCCTGTCGCAGTCCAGCCTGCGTGAAGTGAATCTGCAGACGCCGGTCCAGGTCGAGGTGCCTGCGGCCAAGACACGCGTGACCGCAAAGCAGGTCACGCTGGTGCCGCTGGCCGACAGCCGCACCCATACCGCCACGCTACGGCTTGAACTGGGCGACGCCGCCGGCCTGTTGCCCGGTCAGTTCGCGCGTACCTATTTCACTACCGGCGTGGCGCGCAAGCTGGTCATTCCAGAGCATGCGGTGCTGCGGCGCAGTGAAGTAACGGCGGCCTATGTGCTGGGGACCGGCGCACAACCGCAATTGCGGCAAATTCGCATCGGAGAGGCATCAGTCGATGGTTTCGTCGAAGTGCTGGCCGGCTTGCGCGAAGGCGAGCGCATTGCGCGGGAACCCGTCAAGGCGGGGCTTGCAATGGCCGATCGCACAATGCCGGTAAAAAAATAACCGGGCTGATTTACGAAATACATTTTGAAACCGCTCAATTTTTTGAAGCGCAAGGATAACCAAGAACATGGGCATTGCCGGTCGTCTCGCAAAATTCTTTCTCCACTCGCAACTGACGCCGTTGATTGCGCTGGTGGCAATGCTGCTCGGCCTGTTCGCCGTGCTGGTGACGCCGCGCGAGGAAGAACCGCAGATCAACGTCACGATGGCAAATGTGATGATCCCGTTTCCCGGCGCATCGGCGAAAGATGTGGAAACCATGGTGGCGATTCCAGCCGAACAGGTGATCTCGCAAATCCAGGACCTGGAGCATGTGTATTCGGTCTCCAAACCGGGCATGGCAGTCATTACCGCGCAGTTCAAGGTAGGCGTGCCTCGCACTGAAGCGCTGGTGCGGCTGTACGACACAGTCAACTCCAACCGCGACTGGCTGCCCCGTGAACTGAACGTGGGCGAACCGTTGATCAAACCCAAGGGTATCGACGACGTGCCGGTCGTATCGCTCACGCTGTGGACCAGGGACAGCGAGCGCGGCGCATATGAACTTGAGCGCGTCGCGCATGCGATGGAAACCGAGTTGAAGCGGGTGCCGGGCACGCGCGAAGTAACCACACTGGGCGGCCCCGGACGCCTGGTGCGGGTGCTGCTGGATATCGACAAGCTCAATGCCCATCACCTTGCGATCAACGACATTCGCCAGGCGCTGCTGGGCGTCAACGCGGCATTGCCGGCCGGCCAGCTCGCCGCCGACAATGCCACGGTGGAAGTCCAGACCGGCAACTTTCTGGCGAATGCGAAGGAAGTGGGGCAACTGGTGGTCGGCGTGAGCGACGGCAATCCGGTCAGCCTGTCCGATGTGGCGCGCATCGTCGACGGTCCGGCGCAACCGTCGAAATATGTATGGTTCGGCATCGGCAAGGCGGCAGCCACGCAAGCTACTCCGGTCGGCAGCGAATTTCCGGCAGTGACAGTCTCGATCACAAAAAAACCCGGAGAAAACGCAGTGCAGGTCGCGGAACAGATCATCCGCCGCGTCGATGAGCTGCATAACACCATCGTGCCGGCCGGCGTGGAAGTCAGCGTGACCCGTAACTATGGCGAAACCGCCAATGACAAGGCAATGACGCTCATTAAAAAACTGATTTTTGCAACGTCCGCGGTGGTGGTGCTGGTATTTTTTGCATTGGGCATGCGCGAGGCGGCCATTGTCGGCATCGCGGTGATCCTGACGCTGGCGGCGACCCTGTTCGCGTCGTGGGCCTGGGGCTTCACGCTGAACCGGGTCAGCCTGTTCGCACTGATTTTCTCAATCGGCATCCTGGTCGACGATGCGATTGTCGTCGTGGAGAATATTCACCGCCATCGCGAACTGTATCCCGGAAAATCGCTGGCCGAGATCATTCCGGCGGCGGTCGATGAAGTCGGCGGCCCCACCATCCTCGCCACGTTTACCGTGATCGCGGCGCTGCTGCCGATGGCATTCGTCTCCGGCTTGATGGGTCCGTACATGAGCCCGATTCCGATCAATGCCAGCATGGGCATGGTGATCTCGCTGGTGATCGCGTTTACCGTCACGCCTTGGCTGGCGCACCGGCTGTCCAAGGCGCACGCAGGCAACGCTGCGCATGCATCGCACACAGACAGCAGACAACATCGCTGGTTCAGCAAGCTGCTGCTGCCGTTTCTCGCGCATGAAAAATCCAAACGCAACCGACGCCTGCTGTGGGGCGGCGTATTGGCCGCGATCCTGATATCGGTCAGCCTGGCCGCGGTGCAACTGGTGGTATTAAAGATGCTGCCGTTCGATAACAAGTCGGAATTCCAGGTGGTGGTCGACATGCCGGTCGGCACACCGGTAGAAAATACGGCGGCAGCGCTGCAGGAAATGGGCGCCTATCTGGCAACGGTCGATGAAGTCATCGATTTCCAGGCGTATGCCGGCACCGCGGCGCCGATCAATTTCAATGGACTGGTGCGTCAGTATTATCTGCGCCAGGCGCCGGAATTCGGCGATCTGCAGGTCAACCTGATGCACCAGCACGATCGCTCGCGCCAGAGCCACCAGATTGCAGGCGCGGTGCGCAGCCCGCTGGAAAAAATCGCGGCGCGGCATGGCGCCGAAGTCAAGGTGGTCGAAGTGCCGCCGGGACCGCCGGTGCTGTCGCCGCTGGTCGCCGAGATATATGGTCCGGATGAAGCGGGCCGGCACGCCTTGGCCAAGCAGGTGCGGCAGGCGTTTTCCGAGACTGCCGACATCATCGGCATCGACGATTCGATCGAGGACAATGCGCAAAAAATAGTGCTGCGAGTGGATCAGCGCAAGGCGGCATTGCTCGGCATTCCCGCGTCCGACGTGGTGCAGGCGATGCGGGTGGCAATCGATGGCGAGGACATCACCTCGTTGCATGACGGGCAATCGAAATACAGCGTCCCGGTGCGGCTCAACCTGCCCCCCGAAAAACAGGCGTGGCTGAACACGCTGCTGGCGATGACCGTGAAATCCGGTACCGGCGATAACGTCCCGCTATCCGAACTGGTCAATGTGCAAGAGACCACGCGCGAGAAAACGATTCATCGCAAGGACTTGCTGCCGGTGACTTACGTGATCGGCGACATGGCCGGCAAACTCGACAGCCCGCTGTACGGCATGTTCGCCGCGCGCGGCAAGCTGGCCGGTCTGGCCGCCGCGCAGGACGCGCCGCTGGGCGAATACTTTATCAACCAGCCATCCGATCCGTATCGCCAGTTCGCGATCAAATGGGATGGCGAGTGGCAGATCACCTATGAAACCTTCCGTGATATGGGACTGGCTTATGCGGTCGGCCTGGTGCTGGTGTACATCCTGGTGGTCGCGCAATTCGGCTCGTATCTGACACCGCTGATCATCATGGCGCCGATTCCACTGACCATCATCGGCGTGATGCCCGGCCATGCGCTGCTGGGCGCGCAATACACGGCAACATCGATGATCGGCATGATCGCACTGGCCGGCATCATCGTGCGCAATTCAATCCTGCTGGTCGATTTCATCAACATGCAGGTCTCGCAAGGTGTCCCGTTCATCGAGGCAGTGGTCCATGCGGCGTCGGCACGCGCCAAGCCGATCGTACTGACCGGACTGGCGGCGATCATCGGGGCGTTCTTCATTCTGGATGACCCGATCTTCAATGGGCTGGCGATTTCGCTGATATTCGGCATTTTCGTCTCCACCCTGCTGACGCTGGTGGTGATCCCGGTGTTGTACTACGCAGTGAATCGAAACAAGTTTTCTTGACGTTGTTTTATTTTTAGAAAGGAATCGCAATGGACACCAATCGCATGGTCCGCATGTTCGCGGGTATTTTCATTCTTCTTTCGCTGGCGCTGGGCGTGCCCGAGAGTCCGCTCTTCTTCAGCAAGTACTTCCTGTGGTTCACGGTTTTTGTCGGCGCCAATCTTTTGCAAAGCAGCTTCACCCGGTTCTGCCCGCTTGAAATCATATTGAAGAAACTGGGTGTGCGCGAAAGTTGCGCACCGAAACAACATGGCTGAAACGATCAGCGTGACCGTCACGCAAAAGGAAAACTACCAGTTCCTGGTGGACTTCGGCGCCGCAATGCCTGACCTGATAGCCGACGAGCCGGTGCCGCTCGGCAAGGGTGAAGGCCCGGCGCCGACCCATATGCTCGCGGCGGCAGTGGCGAACTGCCTGTCGGCAAGCCTGCTGTTCTCGTTGAAGAAATTCAAGCAGGATGCAGGCGGCATCACGACGACAGCGACATGCGTCGTCGATCGCAATGCAGATAATCGACTGCGCGTCGTGCAGATCGATGTAGCGATTCAGCTTGGAAAGGATGCCGCGGATTTCGAACATCTTGATCGGGCACTCGGGCAGTTCGAAGGCTTTTGCACGGTCACACAAAGCGTGCAGGCCGGGATTCCGGTGACGATCGCGGTTACGGACGGCAAAGGTGTTCGGCTGGAGTAGCCGATCGGATATGCGACGACCGGCCCACTTGTTCCTTGCCAACAGCCGGCATACTCATCGGCAAAGCTCTGCTCAGTCTCTACATTTTCGTCCGCTGCCGCTTTATCGAGCGTCAGTCGATGATCGGCGATCTCGTCGGGAGATACGCCTCGGCGACGTGATCGCGGACGGCATCAGCCTGTTTCAATCCGCGCTCGACAATTATCTCAGCCGGGCACTGGCCGACTTTCATCTCCGCAGTGTATGAAACAACCGACCATTTGCAGCCTGTTTTGCGGGCGTTCAGCACTTCTGGATTGATTAGATATTGCATAAAATATCAACCAACAGAACATATTTAAAACCAAATCTAATCACCGCCCTTGCATTTGATTAGATTTTGCGATATTTTTCAACCATGGCGCTAAATACACGGCATTCTCTAATCAAGAATCTCCAGGCAACCATGCCCCGAGGGAGTCCGTTCGATCTTGCCATGCTCACAGAACACGGGGTATCTGCCCAACTCGCGGCGAAATACGCCGAGGGTAGCTGGCTCGTCCGGTTGGCACAGGGTGTCTATGCTTTTCCGGGCGACACCCTGGACGCGCATGGCGCGATAAAATTCTTGCAAACCCGCGTTCCCGGTCTGCATGTCGCGGGCAAAACTGCCCTGTCGCTGCAAGGCGTGCGCCACAATCTTTCCCCTCGGGACAAGCTCGTGCTGTGGGGCGATGTGCGATATACGCTGCCGGACTGGTTCGTATCGCGTTTCCCGGCGCGTTACGTCCATGCGCGGCTGTTCGATTGGCAAGACCTCTTCCCCGCCGCCAAAAGCCTGACGACGCCGCCGGGCGTCACCGACGGCCTGCACGTCTCCGTTCCGGAACGCGCGATTCTCGAATGTTTGTATGAAGTCGGCACCCATCAAGGCGTCGAAGAAGCGCACAACATCTTCTCCGGCCTGCGCAACCTGCGCAAGGATGTGCTGGGCAAGCTGCTGGCCAGTTGCACCAGCGTGAAGACGGTCCGCCTGTTTCTCACCTGGAGCCGCGAAACCGGCGTGATCGACGCCGATAGCCTGCGCAGCCAATACCATATCCCTGTCGGCAGCGACAAACGCTGGATGACCCGTCTGAAGGACGGAACCCTACTCACCTTGAAACCTTGATGGATAACATTTACGCACAAACGGTGCGGCTGCTGCTGATGGCGGCGCCGGACGTTTTCGCGAACCAGATTTTTGCGATGAAGGGCGGCACGGCCATCAACCTGTTCGTCCAGGACATGCCGCGCTTGTCGGTCGACATCGACGTCGTCTACTTGCCCTGGGTCACGCCGCGCGACGAAGCATTGCAAGCCATCGCCGATGAACTCGATGCCATCGCGCAGCGGCTCGACAAACTCGGCTTGAAAAGCCGGGCAATCGCCAGTAAAGGGATGGGTGACACGAAACTGATCGTGGAAGACGACGAGAACCAAGTGAAGATCGAGGTCAACGTCGTGTTTCGCGGAACGGTCATGCCGATCGAACGACGAGCGCTCTGCGCCAGCACAGCCGAGATGTTCAGCGCCGAGCTGGAATTGCCAATTCTCACACCCGATGAACTCTATGGCAGCAAGCTGGTGGCGGCGATGGACAGGCAACATCCGCGCGATCTGTTCGACGTGTGGAATTTGTATCGATCCGGCAGCCTCTCAGCCGATACGATTGAGTGTTTCGTTACCTATCTTGCCGGCCACAACCGGCCGACGCATGAAGTCCTTTTCTGCAACAAGAAAGACATCGCGGACGAATACCAGAATGGTTTTGTCGGCATGACGACAGGAGAATCGGTTCCGCTTGAAACGCTGCTCGAAACACGCGCACGGATGTGTGCGGATCTGCCGAAGATGTTGACTGACAAGCACCGGCATTTCCTCGCCGGTCTCGCCCATGCCCAACCCGATTGGAGTTTGCTGAAATGTCCTCACGCCGGCGATTTGCCTGCGCTGCGGTGGAAGCTGTCCAATCTACAGACTTTCAGCAAATCCAGGCCAGCCGATTTTCAAAAGCAGGCAAAAGAACTTGAGCTCAAATTGAGCTGAAAAACCATTCCTGGGATGGCATCGACGCCTACAACGCGGCGTGCAGCCAGCTCAAGGGAGCTGCCTTCCAGAAAGCCAGCGCCCGACGATTATGTCGGGCGATACACGACGCTGCGCGAGACGTTGCTGTCTTCGCCGACGTTTCAATCCACGCCCGACAATTATGTCGGGCGATACCCCGCCGAAAAACGCGGCTGTCTGCCCGATCACACGTTTCAATCCACGCCCGACAATTATGTCGGGCGATACTGTTCCCTTGGCCGAGGTTGAGCAAACCTTGCAGGTTTCAATCCACGCCCGACAATTATGTCGGGCGATACTTCCGGTGTGGCTGCGATTCCTGCCGACTTCGTTGTTTCAATCCACGCCCGACAATTATGTCGGGCGATACGTTCCAGCGATCTCCGCGCCGACCTTCCCTGCTTGGTTTCAATCCACGCCCGACAATTATGTCGGGCGATACGTGCCAAGCGCCTTGCCATAAACATAGATTTCTTCGTTTCAATCCACGCCCGACAATTATGTCGGGCGATACAGAGCGACATCGTTTGTTGATACCGTTCCAGCGCGTTTCAATCCACGCCCGACAATTATGTCGGGCGATACATGCTGCCCGCCATGGATTGCGCAATTTTTTCCAGTTTCAATCCACGCCCGACAATTATGTCGGGCGATACCCGCAACCGGGACGTTCTGGGGCTTCGATATTCTCGTTTCAATCCACGCCCGACAATTATGTCGGGCGATACGATTGGATGGCTTCTTTCCGGTTGCGCGTTTTCGGTTTCAATCCACGCCCGACAATTATGTCGGGCGATACTCAGACCATCGGCATTCACGGTATGGGCAGAGAAGTTTCAATCCACGCCCGACAATTATGTCGGGCGATACAACAGTCTTGCCGACTGTCCGAGCCCATCCTTCAGGTTTCAATCCACGCCCGACAATTATGTCGGGCGATACCCCTTCCGTCCTCGGCGTCCACTGCGCACTTTAGGGTTTCAATCCACGCCCGACAATTATGTCGGGCGATACCTCGCCTGCATCGCGCATTGACCAATAAGCAGCTAATGTTTCAATCCACGCCCGACAATTATGTCGGGCGATACTCTGCCCGTTGAATCCTTGCTCGACCGTCAGAGGGTTTCAATCCACGCCCGACAATTATGTCGGGCGATACCTTTTTTCTCCCGTTTCAGCAAGGCCAGACCATTGCGGTTTCAATCCACGCCCGACAATTATGTCGGGCGATACGTTCACGCCAGCGGTGCGCGCGGTTGCGCTGGCCGGTTTCAATCCACGCCCGACAATTATGTCGGGCGATACCTACAGGAGCGCAGCAATCAGGAAAGGAAGCGTGATGTTTCAATCCACGCCCGACAATTATGTCGGGCGATACCCAGTCACGGAAACATCTGTCCCTGAGTACAAGGTGTTTCAATCCACGCCCGACAATTATGTCGGGCGATACCGCCGGAAGAAGTAACGCTGGACTATGGATGAGAGAGTTTCAATCCACGCCCGACAATTATGTCGGGCGATACGACAAAGCGCGACGGGAGCAGGCGTTCTACAGAAGTTTCAATCCACGCCCGACAATTATGTCGGGCGATACTTTAGTATTTCTGCGCTCATTGTTGCCTCCAATTTGTTTCAATCCACGCCCGACAATTATGTCGGGCGATACCTTCGTTCGGCTGGCCGTTCTTTGCCCGCACGTTTGTTTCAATCCACGCCCGACAATTATGTCGGGCGATACAGTGGCTCAATCTCTGCCAGCAAGTCATTACTAAAGTTTCAATCCACGCCCGACAATTATGTCGGGCGATACGGTTGATCCCTCGGTATTGGTGCGCTGCTACATAGTTTCAATCCACGCCCGACAATTATGTCGGGCGATACTTCTCGCTCGGCAGTTGATACTTGTTCTGCGCGTTGTTTCAATCCACGCCCGACAATTATGTCGGGCGATACCTTGACCGTGCGCGTTGGACTCGGTACAGGCAACGAGGTTTCAATCCACGCCCGACAATTATGTCGGGCGATACACTGAAGCGCAACGCCTCCCGGATCTGATCCCGGTTTCAATCCACGCCCGACAATTATGTCGGGCGATACGCAGGACAAGTCGCTTTTCGGCGGCGGCAATACCAGTTTCAATCCACGCCCGACAATTATGTCGGGCGATACGGCAATCTTAACTATGCCTCGGAGGATAACTAAATGTTTCAATCCACGCCCGACAATTATGTCGGGCGATACAATCGCTCAACGGTTTTTCCAACCAGGTCGAGATGTGGGTTTCAATCCACGCCCGACAATTATGTCGGGCGATACGCGATCTGAGTGGAGGTGCCGCCGGAGATTTGCATGTTTCAATCCACGCCCGACAATTATGTCGGGCGATACTTATTTCGAAGCTCGATGCTTCGCACAGGGACATTGAGTTTCAATCCACGCCCGACAATTATGTCGGGCGATACTCCACTCACATAACATATGGTTACGTAAGAAGAATTCTGTAGATTCCCGCGAATCTATTCCCGCAAGCCGGAAATTGCGGCGCATGGATTTTGATATGGGGAATAAATCTATATTAATCATTAGCTTAGCGGTTGCGCGAAAGTCCCGCATTTTGACCGTTGATAGGGGTTCGCGCTCAAGCTATGAGCGGTCCATCGAAATCCACGGAGCGGAAGCAACCGTGTTGTTTGACCCTCATTTCCACCGGTTCGGTAATACGGTAAAAGCGCAGGTTATCCTTCGTCGCGTCGATTTCAGCGAGCAAGGTACGTTCCAGTTGTTCAAACTGCATTTCATTGACCGTACACTCAAAAACGGATTTCTGCACGCGCTGCCCGATACGCTCGCACGCTTTTGCCACCCGTCTCAGTCGTTTGCGACCGGCAGCGGTTTCGGTAGAAACATCATAGGTAACGATGATTAGCATAGTTTTCATCCAGGTCCGCCGTGCATCGGGCCGACAATAAAAATTCCTATTTTGCCAGGTAGGGCAAATAGCCTTCCATCTCGCCACGAATGGTACGTGCGATGAACCGTGCCTGAATGAAAGGAAGCAGGCCGATCGGAATTTTGTTTTCACTGAGCGGATGCGTGATCTCTTCCTGCTTGCGTTCCTGCCAGGCTGTGACGACTGCGCGACGGCCTTTATCGTTCAGCATGACAGCGCCGCCTTCGCGTTCGTCAAAATCGCCGGCATTGACCTGTCCACGGTTAATCAGGGTAAGCGCCAGCCGGTCGCAAGTGATTGAACGGAATTCTTCCTGCAAATCCAGCGCAAGCGCAGCGCGGCCCGGACGCACGGCGTGCAGAAAACCCAACTGCGCATCCAGACCGGCAGCTTCACAGGCCGAGCGGCAGTCATTCATGAGCATCGCGTAGAGGAAAGAAATCAGCGCGTTGAAACGATCCAGCGGCGGGCGGCGAGTGCGCCCGTTGAGCGCGAACGATGCGCGCAGCTGCGGTTTGACGATCAGATTGAGTGCAGCAAAATAACCGCGTGCCGCCTCCCCTTCCACGCCGCGCAGCTCATCCAGGTTAGTGGCAACGACCACGGCGCGCACCGACGCGGCAAGATTATCGGCTACGCGCGTAATGATTGCGGCCTCATCCGTGTTGGCAGCTTCGCGCGCGCCGCGCTGCAGGTTAGTCCGGCTGTTCTTGAGTTTTCCGGCCACCAAGGCGCGCGCGAGTTCCAGGCTGAAGGCGGGTTCGGACGCCACCCTGTGATGGGATTGGCGCAACAGGATGTTGCCGGAGACAGGGCCTTCGAGCCGCGCCTTGAAGCGGCCTGAATTATCCAGCAGCACCAGTGATTTTCCTTCATCCGCCAGCCGGTGCATGAGTGCGGGCGAAACCATGACATTACCGAAGCAGACCAGTCCGCCCAGATGATGCAGCGGTACCTGGAGTTTTTTCTCATGCTCGACGTCGATGCGCAAGGTGGCGTTCTCCAGATGCGCATAGGCATTCGGCGTCATCACATAGAGAGTGTTCTGGACAGTGTGCACCTTATGCCTCCGGGTCGAATAGACTGCGTCGTTGTTGGCGTTGCTTGCCCCGCTCCGCCAGCGCCTGCGGCTGGCAGATATTTTTCAGTGAACACTGATCGCAACGCGCATCGTTCACCGGCGGCGGCAGTTTTCCCGAAGATAGCATCGCGCGAATCGCATCGGCGGTGTCAATCACCAACTGCCTTAGTGCCGGGGTGATGAGAACTTCTCGCCGCCGATGGCTGCTGGCGTGGAAAATGGCCCCGCTTGACACGGTGCGACCGAGCATCTCTTCCAGACAAATCGCCTGCGCGGCGAGTTGAATATCGTCGTGCAGTTTCTGCCGTTTGGCACCATGCTTGAACTCAACCGGATACACCATGCCATCGAGGTGGAACTCAACCAGATCCGCCTTGCCGATCAGATTGTAACGATCGCTCCACACCGGCAGCGCACGCTCGACGCGCACACCCGACTTGATTTCATATCCCGGCGTATCGACCAGATGATGCACAGCCTGCCCGCGCGCCGTGTGGATGTTTTCCTCGAACGCCTGTTCCAGATGAATCAGCCCGCATTGGCGCGGACAGTAGATCCAGTGTTGCAGGGCGGAGAGTGCGACGGCTTCGTCTGCGGGGTTTGGCATTGGAAAATATTCGCGCTGTGTCGGGTTTTTAGCAGGGTTTATTCAATAACGTCACCCCTACCGGTAAGTCGGAGTCTTGAATCGTCACGTCATAATCCTGAAAGCTGCGCGGCACATCGACGCCCTCTTTTCGCTCTGCGCGTATGCGCTCGAACAAGCTGTGCGCCGGGGCATTACCCAGCTCCGATTCATGCTTGAACACATACAGTCCGCGTGTACTCATTTCACCACGTGCGGCAGAACGGTCATGCTCGAACATCTGGATCAGGGCCTGCCAGAATAATTCAAGATCGTCATCGGAAAAGCCGGTTTGCTTAGCGAGAAAGCTGGAGACAAAGCCGTGCGCCATATAGAGCCCGTAGGGGACAGTGTGCTTGCGGCCCATGGTGCGGTTGTCACCACCCTGCTTTTCGGCTTCTGCTTCGGTAGCAACCGCCATGCGCGTAATCGAGTGTTCCTGGGCGATGATCGGATCGACGGAACGCGCGAACGTAAGCTGCACCGGACCTCGCACTTGACCGCAGTTAATACCAGTTGACATGACGGCCCCGAAAGTCCTCACATCGAAAAAATTGTCACACATCCACTTGCGTGCAATATCCACGGCATCGCCACCCTTGCGTTTTTTGTCATCGCCCGCAAGCATGTCCTCACGCCCGATCCCGACATAAGCCCGTTTATGCTGATTATTGAGGACGGCCTTTTCTTTTACATAAATCTCATAGGGTGGCTGCTCGCCCTTCGCCATCCCGATAAAATTGCGCACCTTGCGCTTCAGGCAGACATCGGTCACCAAGCCGTGACCGGTCTCGGCATCCAGTCGCGGCAAATTGCCGGCATCGGGGTCGCCGTTAGGATTGCCGTCTTTCACGTCGAACAGCAGAACAAAATCATAGCGATTGGTCAGGCTCATTTGGATTCCTCTTGGTTGTTGGCGAGTTCTGTTTTGGTGAAGAAGGCTTGCCGTTGATGGTAGTAGCCCAAAGCAAATCGGCCTTGTTCAGGCAGAGCGAGATTGCGAGGGAAATCATCCAGTTCACCGATGATTTCGCCGATCAACCTTTCCATTTGCACGGCGCGACCTTTCTGCAGCTTGCCAAGATGATGGTTTTTCAAGCGCAACAGCGTTGTGAAAACGACGACCGGTGTGCTGGAAGCGGCACTGTAATAACGATCGCGGATAGTCGCATTGAGGCCAGGGCTGGCTTCTTCCTGAATTTTTTCAAGCGCCGCAAATAAGCGTCCCAAAAGATAGGCAGGATTGGCGTTGGTCTGATCGAGCATAGTCTGGAATTCCCTCTGTGGACGTGATGCGGTAAGGTTCGCGCGGCGAATTATCCGATTCAATGCAGCTTTGATGACGGCAGCGCGTGCATAAGTAGGTTTTTGTTCAGCCCGACTTCGTTGCACAGCCAGATTCAAGAACGGCGCCGGATAAGGCAAGCCTTGCAAAATAGCGCGCATGACTTCGCCTCCCATGTTTGGAGGAATGTTGTCGGCTTTGCCTTGCACGGCAAGCGAGGTCAGCAGTCGGAACAATGACAGATGTTCCGGGTCGTGCGGCGCCCGCGCAATCCGGATATCGTCGAAATGTTGTGCAATGCGCTGCGCCAACTCATTTGCGGGAGCGGTTTCCCAGAAACGGATCGCGATTCGCGCGGCGTTTGGGGCTAACCCCAGAATATGAAAGCGGGTACTTGATGTCCCTTGCGAAAACTTGCCGGACTGGGCTGCCTGATAGAGCACCTTCAACGCATCTGTTCCGCGATCCGGCTCGTCTTTCGGAGGATCGCCGAATAAATCGGGTAGCGCGGTTTCAAGATCGTGTGCTTCTTCTGCCCAGAATACGGTGGATGCATCGCCGATCTGGATGCGTTGACGTGAACCGCGCGCCAGCAAGTGATTGAGGGCCGTCGTGTAGGCAAAGACGGCTGGTTTTCCTAGCGGCGCGTTTGCCCCTTGCGCCTTGCCGTAAGAGCTAAAAGCGTCCAGATTGAACGAAACAATATTAGCCCCAGCGGTTTGCGCACCCCACACGCCTTTGATGGCCGTATGCAGACGTTCTATCGCGGCGGCCTTGCCGGTAACGAGACACGTGCCGTCAGCAATGGCATCATCTGCGATCAATGCGACTGCCGCCACAACGGCTGGGCGCTGGCAGACCAGTTCAACATCGCCGTGCAGTCGGAATGTCATGACCGGATTGATAAGCAGAACGTCAGGCCACACCGCCAGCGCTTCAAATTGCAAGACATCGAAGCCGTTGAAAAACGAGAGAATCGCTTGTATCCCGGCGTCGCTTAGGACATCCGGCGGCAAGCTCGCCAGTCGTGCGCGAAACGCCGCATGCTGCAGGGCGACGCGCTCCGGTTTGCCTTTAGTATCAACACCGAGTACATATTCAGTCGTGTCCCATAGCAAGTTCGCGGCAATCCCCGACGCTTTTTTCACGCCTTGCGGCACCAAAAACCCCTGTCCAACTTTTTTCTTTCCCTCTATCGTGCGCGTATCGGCCAAATTGACGAGTCGACCTTCAGCGTCAATTTCGATAACAAAGGGAATCTCTTTCTCTTCAAGGCCAAAAGCCGGCAATCGATCTCTTGGGTCGGATGAACGCTGCCGCCGTATGTAGTAGTCGTTAAGCGCTTGCAGGATCATCCGCGCACCTCGTCGCTATTCCACGCCGGCACATTAACCGCTCCATTTTCCAGTCGGGCGCGGAAAAATCGCGGAGTGGGGTCGCTTGGCTTGCTGAAATCCAGGTCATGCAGCATGAACCCAAGCTCGCGCGTTTCGGCAATTGGCATGGGTTCTGCCGCTAGATCCGTCACCAACCGGAAATGGGCGGCAAACTCGCGGCAGCCAAGATAGGGCTGATTGACGCATTGCCCGCGACTGGCGCGCCGTTCGAACATTTCGTAATATTTGTTGGCATTCGCTCCACGATCACGATCGGACAAAAACTCCAGATCCGCATGGACCCGATATGCCACGTCGCGCAGAAACAAGCCGGCGCGCTGCTGCCGCTCTTCTTCGATGTTAAGGCCAAGAATCACCGCACCGCCCTTCATCACGGTTTCGACGTTGCGGGTGGAAACCACGCTGCCGACTTCGTTGCGGCGCAGGTTGATCCAGCGGAGCGGCTTCAACACTTCGATTTTGTAGATATGCCAGCGAATGGCGGGCTTCCACAAGATAGCTTCGAAGCAGGCGCGGGCAGCCGATGGAGTCATCACGTCGTAGCTGACGCGTTCGACTTTCATTTCGGGACGGGTGAAACAGGCGAAATCGCCGGAGAGTTCAAGGCAATAGCGTTTCAAGGCAGATCCTTTCAGACGATGAGCGCCGAGGCAGAAGGTATAAGCCCGTCGATGATAAGCCCCAATTGATCGTGATACAGCAAATCATTTGCCTGGACAAACAATCCTGGCATGATTTCCTCTAGGTCGCTCTGTGCAAGAAGCCGCAGCGCATCGCGACGCGGGATAGTGACTGTATAACGTTGAAGTTTGCGCATCAGCCAGCGATCCGGGCCGTCTTTTTTAAGTGTATTCAGCCATTTCTCAATTTTCTCGTCATCGCCATTCAGTCCGTGATAACGGACGATAACGGACGCGCTGTCTTCGTCTTGCATCAATTTGAATTTTTCGGCGGCGGTGCGAAAGTTGACGGCGAGTGTTTGTCCATCGACCTTGAGCAATTCACAGATTCCCTGTGCGTCGAGATCGCAGGCGTGGTAGAGCTTTTCGAAATACCCGGAAAACAAGGCGCGCTCGAGCGGCTTCCCGGCATGTCCATGCAACACGCTGCGACAGGCATCTTCGGCCTTGCGCAACTGGCCGGGCGGCGCGGGTTGCGGCGGAATGAACACGACGACTTCACCCTGCGCGAGTCTGCCCTCCCGGTTGCAACGCCCTGCGGCTTGCGCGAGCGAATCGAGTCCAGCCAACGCACGATACACCACCGGAAAATCCAGATCGACACCGGCCTCGACCAACTGCGTGCTGACCACGCAAGTAGGCACTCCGGCCTGGAGGCGAGTTTTTATTTGCCCAATGATTTGCGAGCGATGTTCGCCGCACATCAGTGCGGACAGGTGCAAGCTTCCTTCGGGCATGCGTTGCCACAGTTCGCGAGCGTCCTTGCGGCGATTGACGATGGCAAGTACGGACTCATGTTCGCTGATTTCTCCTGCCAATGCATCCCAACTTACCGGCTTATTCCAGTCTGCGGGCAAACGCACGTTGACCCGATCCAAAGCCAGGTACAGGGCGTCCGGGTCGCTC
The DNA here is from genome assembly GCA_001770855.1 of Burkholderiales bacterium RIFCSPLOWO2_02_FULL_57_36. GTDB lineage: Bacteria > Pseudomonadota > Gammaproteobacteria > Burkholderiales > Burkholderiaceae_D > MESE01. The sequence continues at coordinate 77,661 of MESE01000016.1, read as the reverse complement.
ATGATTTCGCGCACGTTATTGAGTCCACGCATGTTGTTCTTGGCATCAAAGTATTCGCGCGTGCTGAGTGCCGGTTGGGTGGCGGTGGAGAGCACCACGGTGACGCCATAATGTTTGGTCAGCAAGTTGAGCACATCCAGAATCGGCTGCAGAAATTCCGGCGGCAACAGTTGTGCTTCGTCCAGCACGACAACAGCGTCTGCGATGTTGTGCAGCTTGCGGCAGCGTGATGTTTTGGCTGCAAACAGGGATTCGAAAAATTGTACGTTGGTGGTAACGATTACCGGCGCATCCCAGTTTTCACAGGCCAGATGGCTCTTGTGATTTTCCTTTGCCGGATCTGCTTCGGCATTGCTGTGATGCTCGATCACCGCATCTCCGAAGATCGAACGAAAAATGTCGGCGGTCTGCTCGATGATGCTGGTATAGGGAATAACATAGATGATGCGCCGCTTGCCGTAACGTTTGGCGTGTTCAAGCGCGAAGGCAAGGCTGGACAGTGTTTTCCCTCCACCGGTTGGGACGGTCAGCGAGAACAGGCCAGGCGCGTCCTGCGCTTTCTCGCGACACTGCCGCAAGATGTCGGCGCGCAGCAGATTAACCGGTGTGGCATCGGCCGTGATGGTTTTACTGACCATGAACCGATCGAACTGTTCCAGCAGGGTTTGGATACTCGGCCAGCCGCTACGTTGCGCCGACTTGTCCGCATCCATATATGCTTCGGTGTCAAGACGATCAGCATCGATCAAGCACGAGAACAGCATCCGCACCCACAACGCAAAACCATCTTTGCCACCGGGAATGGTACGTAAATCCGGAATGAACGCGCCGTGATCGAGAATGTCGGACGGAGGATGTTCTGCCATCGCTTCGTTAAATTCTTCGCGGCTGTCCTGTTTCTGAAGCCGGTATTCGAGGTTCGAATTCTCGGAGTTCCAGTCGTAGAGCCCCGCATGATGTCCCGCAATGAGATAAGCCAGTATGCGGCCAGCTTCGCCAAAGCCTGCCTTCTTGAACGTGTCGCAAGCTAATATCGCGCCGGCAGTAGAGTGCGGCGCTTTGCCAGCCTCCCCCTTGATATGGGCATCCGCCTCGTATCCGCTAACCGTGCGGATGTAATGCTGGAAACGTGGCCGGTACTTGCCCAAGTCATGCCACAAACCCGCAAGATGCGCCCAATCGGAACCGTTGAAATACCTGGCATGTACCGACGCCAAAGCCGCTACCGCCCGCAGGTGCTCAACGAGGTCATGCGGATCTCTCCAAACTCCAGCTGCATTCTTTGCAGCGTGGGCAATGAGACGGTGGTCACTCATGGGGTGACCTTTTTGATGATGGCAAGCTCATTGTTGTTTTCAATGTGGCCCGTCTTTATGCATCTCATTGAACCGCTCCTTCTCGTTACCGCCGGTTTGATAAAGCCCGTTCATCCTATCCTGATCCAACGCAGCTCGCCTGGCTGCCAGTGATGCAACGACATCGGAGCGCCGCCTGCTGCGGCAAGCGGGGTGAATACAAATGCTGAAACAACCCGTTGCATCTCTTCGATTGGAATCGGCTCAAGACCATTCTTGCGAATAAAGGCGTTCCATAGCCGATAGACTGCTGTCTCCGGTGCGAACTGCTCCGTCAAAAGAAACGGCAAGATTTCTGGAACCGTTGTTTCCCTTCGCGCGAAGGTTGCGCGAATCGCGTCGGCAAGCAACTTCAGTTCGAAGACCGAATGCTTTGCCATCACCCAAAGATCGAAAAAATCCTTCATACGTGAATTCGTTTCACCGAGCATGACCATCGCTTGCAGCTTCTCGGCGATCACGGTCTCCGGACGGTACGCGCGCAGCAACGGTGCGGGCATATCGAGCAGCGCCGGATAGGCAACCTGTTCCGGCGCGGGGATGACAGCGTCGCCAAAACCAATATCCACCTGCAACGATAGCCGCGCCTGCGCCAGCCGTGCCCCAAGCAAAATACGAACTCCACGATAGCCGGCCTCTTTCCGAATTTCGCTGGCGCGCACCGATGCAGGATCGAATATGAGGCCATCGTCATTCTCAATGGAGACAATCGCGCGAAAAACCGTCTCCAGTTCGGGAATATCGTTCGGACCGAAGCCCAACAGATCGACATCCCGGGTGGGCCTGTGCGGAACGTCGTACCAAAGATTGAAAAGCAGTGCGCCCTTCAGCAGAAAACGATCGTTATAACGCGATCGACTCAACCGGTATAGCAGACGCTCCAAGCCGTAACGCGTAAACATAAGTCCGATATCTTCCTTGCGCTCGCGCGCCAGGTTGGTCAGTCTGGCACGCACCGATGCGGCAAGATTTCCGCTCATGTGCTGGCCTCCAGGTAAGGTCTGATTACGTTCGCGACACGGCAGATGCGCGCGAACCGCATGATCTCGTCGCGCGTCGCCTTGCGACTGGAGAGCGCTTCGCGTAGCGCCTCGAGCGCCACATCGAGGCCGATCTTGAAGCGGAACTTGAAGCAGTCCGCCACTGTTTTCGCAACCGAATACACCGGTACGTCGACGCCGTCGATCATGTGATGCTCAATACCTTCGGTCAGCGCCGTGCCGGAAAAACGGACGATGCGAACGCTGGTCGCATCAATCTGCGGCGCCCGGTCCTTATGGCCGATCGCCAGCCAGACCTCGAACGGTGCTTGCGTCGTGATGTCATGAAAGCGCAGCGCGGATATCAGGCAAACCACGCCTTTGCGAGCTTGTGCGCGTGCTTCTGCCAGACTGCGGTGCTCAGAAACGTCATCCTGAGCCTTGACGTACAGTCCGCGGCCGATCCGCACCAGCTTTCCAGCGCGAACGAGCCTGGTAAGTTGGGTTGAATTGATGCCATGAACGCGCGCCTGAGCAGCGGTCAGCACAGACGATGGCTTAGATTGGACGGGAATTCGCATGCAGGCAGTATGTTTTAAATTGTCGGCACTTGTCAATATATGCCGACGAATTCAAACATACGATTGTTTTGCGCAGATACTATCCACAGTGATAACTTGACAGGGGTTTCCTGGAACGATCAAGATCGTCATTTCTGGAAAAAGCTGCTTAAACCAACATGGAAATCAGTAACTGGCCGGATAACCGGAAATTACAAACTCCCCTGAACTCCGTATAGATAAACGATTTAGCCAAAATATGAAACTCGCCACCTGGAACGTCAATTCACTGAAAGTCCGCCTGACGCAAGTATTGCAGTGGCTGGCTGACAACCCGGTCGATGTGCTGTGCCTTCAGGAAACCAAGACCACCGATGACAAATTCCCCATCGCTGTCTTCGAGGAACTCGGCTTTCACATTGCTTTTTCAGGTCAAAAAACCTATAACGGGGTCGCGATTATTTCGAAGCATCCGATTACCGATGTGGTCAAGAACAATCCGCTGTTCCCGGACGAACAGCAGCGGATCATTTCCGGCACGATCAACGATGTGCGCGTGATATGCGCTTACGTACCGAATGGCCAGTCGGTCGATTCGGACAAATATCAGTACAAGTTGAAATGGTTGGAAGGGCTGCACGAATGGCTTGCGGCAGAACTGAAAACCCATCCCAAGCTCGCCATTCTCGGCGATTACAACATTGCGCCGGCGGACTGCGACGTGCACGATCCGGTCGTGTGGCAGGGCCAGGTATTGGTATCGGATCGTGAACGCGAGGCGTTCCAGAAGCTGGGCGCATTAAACCTGGTCGATGCATTCCGCCTGTTCGACCAGGCGGACAAGACGTTCAGCTGGTGGGATTACCGTCAAATGGCATTTCGCCGCAACATGGGATTGCGGATCGACCACATTCTGTTGTCGGCGCCGCTGGCCGCACGCTGCAGCGCCTGCGTGATCGACAAAGTTCCACGCAAGTGGGAGCAACCGTCCGACCACACGCCGGTGATTGCGACAATCGATTAAACGGCTCACAGGTAAACCCTGAATCCAAATCATCGCCTTTTCCGTATATATCCAGGAGGGTAATACTCACCTCATACTGGCAATTTCGTTACAAATTGATTAAAACCATGTTGTAAGTAAATCGATTGGGCAACGACCAATGCCGGTTGGTCAACTATTTATATTTTGCATAAGGGCTGAAATCAAGCCCATCGGAGCCATCATGAATCGTCGTCAAATACTGAGCAACCTGGCCCGCCTATCCGTGGCCATTACCCTATTACCTCTTGCAAAGATCTCACTTGCCGTGACTGCACTGAAGAAATCGAAAGCCGAATGGCGTAAGTTGCTTCCGCAACAAAGCTACGCCGTATTGTTCGAAGACGGCACCGAACCGCCCGGCAGCAGCCCGCTGAACAATGAAAAGCGTGCCGGCACATATATCTGTGCCGCCTGCTTTCTTCCTTTGTTCAGCAGCGACAAGAAATATGAAAGCGGCACCGGCTGGCCTAGCTTCTTCGACGTGCTGCCCGGCGCAGTCGGAAAAAAACGTGATTTCAAGATTATTCTGCCGCGCACCGAATATCATTGCGCGCGGTGCGACGGCCATCAGGGCCATGTATTTGACGACGGTCCGAAACCGACCGGTTTGCGTTATTGCAATAACGGAGTCGCGCTGCAATTCGTGCCGGCCACTGAAAAATTACCGGAGTTGCGGACATGAAATCACCATTGAAGACATTACTGATTCTGGCATCGCTGTTTATCGGCGGCCATGCGATGGCGCAACAACGACCGAGCACGGCGGGCACCCCTGCGCAAACGGCGACCGCGATTTTTGCCGGCGGCTGTTTCTGGTGCATGGAAGCGGATTTTGAAAAACTGCCGGGCATATTGGCCGCCGAATCCGGCTACATAGGCGGCCAGACCGCCAACCCGACATATGAACAGGTAAGCGCAGGCCGCACCGGCCATACCGAAGCGGTGCGCATCATTTACGATCCCGCCAAAGTCAGCTTTTCGGCAATGCTCGATCATTTCTGGAAAAACATCGATCCGACGGTAAAAAACCGTCAATTCTGCGATGCCGGCAGTCAATATCGCAGCGCGCTGTTCTATCAGAACGACGCGGAAAAAAATGCGATGGAAGCGAGCAAGGCGGCTATCTTGAAAGCAGGCCGGGTCAAGGAAATCCATACCGAAATCGCGCCGGCGACGCAGTTCTATTCGGCGGAGGAATATCATCAGGACTATTACAAAAAGAATCCCGTGCGTTACAAGTTCTACCGGACCAGTTGCGGACGCGATCAGCGCCTTGCGGAAATCTGGGGAAAGAAAAATTGATTTATTGCGAGGCAATCGCGCGACTCCAGGAAAGCCGCGCGTAATTTTGTCTGCCGTATTTTAGTGGCAGTCCGGCACGTTCTGATCGAGATACACCTCGAACGCAATATTGCGGGCCATTTTTTCGGTCAATTGCGTCAAATAGCCGGTAGCGAACCATTCGTCCGCAACACGATTCAGCAATCTTGCGGTCTGCGTATCTTTTGCAGGCACCGTAAACACCAGCGGCGAAACCGGGCCGATCGGAAGCCGGGCTGAAAATTTTTTCCATTCCGGCAGCTTGATCAACTGCGCCAGCACCGCACTATCATGTACCGCGGCATCGCACCCGCCTATCCGCAACGCCAGTAATGCGTCCGCAGGCGCCCTGAAAATTACTTCAGTCGCGCCGTACTTTTCGGCAATCGTGCCGGCGTACCGGCCATCTCCGGACACGCAGACTTTACGTCCTTTTAATTGCTCCCATGTCTTGATGTCGGTATCGCTACGCATGATCGCCATTGGTCCGGACGAGTAACCCGTTGGTACGATCACAACCGATTTGCGCAATGGATCGGCATCGGGAATCGCCGCCAATGCGATGTCCGCCTTTCGCGATGCGAGCGCTTTGGCTGCTTCTTTGGCTGGCACGGGAACAGTATTCAGCTTGAGCTTCATGCTCCCGGAAACCGCCTCCGCAAGTGCCGAGTCGATATTTTCCGGTGTTCGGAACTTGGCTCCGGCCACGTAAGGAGGCACTACATGATGCATGCCCACGGTCAGCACACCGTTGCGCCCGGCACGCTCTGCCGTGTTGTCGGCATGGACAATCATGCAAGCGCATGCGAGCGCGGCTGCGGCCAGCGAGCGCGGCAACAATGCTGGTTCGATTTTCTTAAGCGCAGCCATCTTTAAACATATTGATAACGCAGTACGCGATGTTTCAGGTTTTCCAGGAAAAGCTGATCGATCATCGGCGCCAGAATGCCGATCGCCAGGATATTCATCATCACGCCGACCATGTCCGCGGTCTCACCGGCGTAGGCCAGCGACTGGCCCATACCTTTTCCAAAACCAATCAGCATTTCCGCCGCGATCAGTGCGCGCCATGCATTACCGAACGCCAGCTGCGCGCCGGTAATCAATTCCGGCATGACGGCCGGCAGGTAAACCCGCCGCAGCATATCCCAGCGTGTCGCGCCCATCACTCGTGCCGCCGACACATGCACCTGCTGCACGTTCTCGGTCGCATTCATCACCGACAGCGCCGCAGGAAAAAATGCAGCCTGCGCGATCACGACAATAATCGGCAGATCGCCAAAGCCCATCAGGATCAGGAACAGCGGCACCCATGCGATGGAAGGAATCGATTGGGTAATGATGATGGCCGACTTGAGCACTTCACGGAAAAAATACAGCACCCCGCTCAACAGGCCGAAGCCGACTCCGAGAATCAGCGCGGCGCCCCATCCGATGCCAAGGCGGACCAGGCTATCCGAAACTGCATTGCGAAAGACAGGCGACTGTATCTCTTCCCACATGCGCATGAAGACCGTGGCCACGCCCGGCATCAGGTAAGAGGGAAGAAACCAGGCGACGATTTGCCACACCAGCAAAATCAGGCCGACTGCCAACACCATTGCAATCTGTTTGGACAAACCGGAAAGACGAATTTGAGTGCTCATGTTTTTATTAACAAGATGGCCGGCGTGCGCCGGCCATCTGAAGAGAAATGAATCAATTGATCAAGCGCCTTTTTGGCATTACCGGCGCGGCCGCATCTCCAGCACGATCAGAGCTTGCGCTCCTTCTGCCAGGATAGATCGATAATGCTCTTCACTTCATACGGCTTGCCATCCCTGGTTTTCAACGAGCCTTGCTCGGTCAGGATGTCCGCGATCTCCTGCATGCGCGCCAGTTCCTTGCCGGTCAGCACAGCACTGAAAGTCTGGCTCTTGATTGCATCGGTGATGACGGTTTCGCGCGGCACGTCGCCATTTTTCAGAGTTTTCAAAGTGGGTTGCGAGATGAAGTATTCGGCAATCAGCTTGGATGCTTCCGCAGGCTTCTTTTGCAACAGTTCAATCGCGTCGCGCTGCGCATCAAGCGATTTCCACAAGGCGTCCTTACGCTTGCTCAGCGTTTCGCCGGAGGTAATAACCACCATGCAAGGGAATGGCCAGACTTCGCCGATCTCATAAATTTGTTTAACCGGCGCCACCAGTTGCGCGATCGTCGCTTGCGGCTCGAACAGGAACGCCGCATCGACACGTTTTCCGATCAGCGACTGGACCGCGACTTGCGGACTGACGCCCATGATGTTCAGGTCTTCCGCCTTCAAGCCTGCGTTTTTCAGCACCACGCCTTTCAGTACCGTATCGGCGGTGCTGCCTTCCGTCTGCGACGCGAGTGTCTTGCCCTTTAATCCCGCGACATCCTTGATGCCGGTTTCTTCTCGAACGACGAGCGCGTGGTAGCCATGCTGTGCACCGCCTACCACTTTCAGGTCAGCACCCTTGGATGCCCATGCCACCGCATTGGTGAACCCGAGCACGCCGGAATCCAGCTGTCCGCCAACGATGGCCTTGATCAAATCGGTACCGGACTTGAATTCCACCAGTTCCACGTCCAGGCCATGCTTTTTGTAAAAACCGCCTTCATAGGCTGCGATGGCTTGTGCATCATCCATCACCCGCAAATAGCCGACCTTGAATTTTTCCGACGCCATCGCGTGACCTGCAATGGCAAACATCGCCAGTGCGGAAATGACTACTCGTAACGATTTCATACTTCAGCTCCTTCTATTGATTTAGCAACTTCGTCCTGCGCCGCATTGATGCCGAGCAGTTCCAGAATTTGGCGGCGAATTCCGGCAAACTCCGAAAGATCGTGGGTTTTTTCATGGTGGGTCAGATTGAACTCCCTCAGCACGACTGCCGGACGCTGGCTGAAAACCAGCACGCGATCAGCCAGGAACAGCGCCTCATCCACGTCATGCGTGACCAGCAGCACGGTCGGCCGCTCTTCGCGAATCAGTTGGCGCAGCACGTCCTGCAATGTCATCCGGGTCAGCGCGTCCAGCGCGCCGAACGGCTCGTCCAGCAACAGTGCCTTTGGGCGCGAAATAAACGCGCGTGCCAATGCGGCCCGCTGCCGCATGCCGCCCGAGACCTGATGCGGATAATACTCTTCAAAACCTTTCAGATTGACTTTCGCCAGCCACTCACGCGCCTGTTTGCCCGCTTCCAGTTTGTCGACCTTTTGAAATTCCAATGCAAGAGCGACGTTTTTCACCAGGGTCAGCCAGGGATAAAGCGCGTTTTCCTGAAACATCAGCGTGCGCTCGGGATGCGGTCCCTCGATCGGACGTCCGTCGGCCAGCATGCTACCGCCGCTTGCCGTTTCCAGGCCCGCGGCGATGTGCAGCAATGTCGATTTTCCGCAGCCGGACGGGCCGACCAGCGCAACCAGTTCACCGTCATCGATCTCGCGGCTGAAATCGTCGATGACATGGAGAGCGGAAAAGTGCTTCTCTACATTTTTGAACGAAAGCTTCATCAGAATTTTTTCTTAATAAAATCGACAGGAACACCGGTCAAACGATAATTAAAGCGAGACTTCGCGTTGTGCCGGCACGCAGTTCGAGTTAACCGGACGCCAACTTTACGCGTTAATGCCAAACTTTACTTGCGGCGCTTATACAGTACAACAACATTTACCGATTATGCTTATACGGAAATCGAATATGGCTTTGGCTTTTTGTCTCTACAAACTCGCCGGGCATGGTCGAAAAAATTGCCTGTTAAACTACAGAAAAACATCTCTCCCCAAATGGATTTCCATCTCAGTCGATTGTTGCCGTTCTTAAATTGGCCGCGCCCAACGGCGGCGTCTTTGAAAAGAGACGCATGGGCCGGCATCAGTGTCGCGTTAGTGCTGATTCCCCAAGCCATTGCATATGCCACCCTCGCAGGCATGCCGCCCCAGACCGGCCTGTATGCGGCATTGTTGCCCAGCGTGATAGGAATATTATGGGGCTCCTCTGCATTGCTAGCGATTGGTCCGGTGGCATTGACCAGCTTTCTGGTATTCGGCACGCTGTCGCCGCTCGCGCTTCCGGGTAGCGCCGAGTGGGTCGCGTTGGCGATCTGGCTTTCGATCTATTCGGGCGTGATTCAGTTTTTCCTGGGCGCGTTCAAGCTGGGCGGGATTGCCGCGCTGGTGTCGCAACCGGTGATCACCGGTTTCGTCAACGCTGCCGCGATCATTATTATTGCTTCACAACTGCCGGCCCTGGTCGGCATACCCGATCTGTTTTCGCGCGACTTTATCGGCATGATCGACCGCACCGTTGCCGACCCGACCCTGCCGCTCATGACGGCTGCTTTCGGCGGCGGAGCGCTGATGCTCATGCTGATTTTCAAACATTTCCTGCCGAGGTTTCCGGCGATATTGCTTGTCACGGTAACAGGCATTGCCGCAAGCTGGATGCTTGGCTTCGCCTCGCACGATGGCGCGATTGTCGGCGAAATCACCGCCGGAATGCCTCCTTTGCTGTTGCTCCCGGCTTTACCTTTCGACGATCACCGGCAGCTATGGTCTGCCGCATTGATCATCGCCTTGATCAGCTTTGCCGAAGCCATGTCGAGTTGCCGCGTTCTCGCACGCAAAAGGCGTGAACAATGGGATGAAAACCAGGAATTGATCGGACAAGGGCTTGCAAAAGTTGTCAGCGGCTTCAGCGGCGCATTTCCCGTGAGCGGTTCATTCTCGCGCTCCGCTCTGAACCTATACTCCGGCGCGGCCAGTGCATGGTCTTCGCTTTTCTCCGCATTGTGCGTATTGCTGTGCCTATTGTTTTTGACGGACCTGATTTCCTACCTGCCGCGCTCGGTGCTGGCCGCCATGATCATCATTCCGGTGTGGGGACTTCTTGATTTACCCGCGTTCCGCCGGATTTTTTCAATATCCCGCGATGATGGCGCGGTCGCGGCCGTCACCTTCGCCCTGACCCTGATCACCATGCCGCGTGTGCATTGGGGCGTGTTTGCCGGCATTGCGCTTACCATGGTGTCGTTTCTATACCGGCGCACGCATCCGCGCATTATCGAAATCGCGCCGCATCCCGACGGCACCTTGCGCGACAGAAAACGTTTCGAGTTGCCCGCGCTTGCTCCAGGCCTGATCGCCGTGCGCATGGACGACGCGCTCAATTTCCTGACCGGCGCAAAGCTGGAGCGTTTTATCCTGGAGCGCTGCCGCCGCGACAAGCGCATCGGGCGCGTCCTGTTTTCTGCCGGCTCGATCAACGATATCGATGCCAGCGGTCTTGACATGCTGGAAGCGCTGCTCGTGACGCTGCGGGCTGAAGGTATAACCCTGTATATGTCGGGAGTGAAGAAACAGGTATGGGATGTGCTGCTTGGCGCCGGAACAATAGCCCGAATTGGAAGCGAGCATGTATTCGCCACAGATAGCGAGGCGATTCGAATGCTCACGAAAAGCGACGAGGATTTTGCCGTTTGAAACGATGGCGTCTTGCGCTGACTTTCTTCGCAAAACTGCGTTCAGGTTCCTAAGCCGATACTTCCTTGTTGTTCCGCATCGCCAGCAACATTTTCGCCAAGTCCGCTCCTTGCACAAGCTGAACGTTCTTTTCGGCGGCGAATCGCTTTGCATTATCCGACACTGCACCGACAGTGAAGTAGATTCCTTCATGCGCTTCTTGCTTCTCCATGGCCGCCTGCAAGTCGCGCAACGGTTCGATGCCGCTGCTTGCGGCTTTCCATCGCTTGCAACTGACCAGCGCCGTTTTTCCTGCCTTGCTTACCGCAAAATCGGCCGCGGGCCCGGCAAGCCGCGCTACTGTATATCCATCCTGGCGGTATGCATCCTCGACGATTCCGGAAAAATCGCGCCAGGACATGGCACAAATTTTTTCCAGCGTGTCGGTAACGCGTGCGGCGCTCGGTGCGCGACGCTGTTTCCATGCGGCGATCATGCCGATGCCCAGGAACGGCCAGGCACTGATAATGCCATAGACCGCATACTGCTCCGGTAGAGCGATCTTCGAGACCAACGCAATTCCAGCTGCAATACCTATGCTGATCCACCACGGCGAGCGCAGCAGGACTGCGAAGAGTGAATTCTTGGCCATTCTTAATTTCACGTGTTACCTTTTCATTTTAAATATCGTCTCTCGCAGAGTCATCCTGCGAAAGTATTCCGGTTCAGCTACGCATTTTGAAATCCGCCGCTTTCCGGTTCGGGTTCCAATGTGTTGAAGTCTTGCTCGACCATTACCGCATGTTCCGTGAATTTTTCATTGGTCATATCCGGCAAGCCGGGCGGTGGGAAATCACCGCAATCAGACACCTGGCTTTCTATTTTTTGAATCACCGCGAGCGGCAGCTTGCGGTCGAAAGAGTCAGCCTCGAACCATGCGCCGTCAGGATTTCTTGTTGAGCTGCTTTTCAAAGGCGGCATCCATCTTGGTGACTCGTCTGGCCTTTTGCGGACCCAGGCTGTTGACGAATTCGACGAACGCATCCTGCTCCAGGGGTTCGTTCAGCTTTTCCTGCGATCCTGTTTCCGATGTCCGTACCAGGTAAAACAATCCATCGGCATTGCGCACCATCGAATATCCGGCATCGCCGCTGCGCATCTTGAGCCGTTCAAGCGCCGCTGTCGCTCTGGTCGATCTCATTGCATATTCCTTGGTAGTCGATTTCGATACAGTATTTTCCCATACCGGCCCGCCACCGGTTTATCCTGCCAATGCCGCCTTGATCTGCTGCAACGACAACGGGTCTTCTATCGTGGTCAGATCGCCGGGATCGCGTCCTTCGCAGATCGCCTGTATCGAGCGCCGCAACAGTTTTCCGGAACGCGTTTTCGGCAGCAAGGTAACGAAATATACACGCGATGGGCGCGCAACCGCACCCAATTGCTTATCGACCACGGCCATGATCTCCGCCTCCAGCGCAAGTTTTGCTTGCGGCGTTGCCGCCGTTTCCGCATTCCTTGGAATCACGAATGCAATCGCCGCCTGCCCTTTTATCTTGTCTTCCACCCCGACCACCGCCACCTCCGAGACGTTCGGATGACTGGAAATGCTCTCTTCAATCTCGCGCGTACCCAATCGATGTCCGGCGACGTTGATCACATCGTCGGTGCGGCCGAGGATGAAATAGTAACCGTCCGCATCCCGTATGCCCCAGTCGAAGGTCGAGTAAACCTGTGCATTGCCGACATCGGACCAGTAGGTGTTGACGAAGCGCTCGTCGTCGCCATAGATCGTCTGCATGCAGCCGGGCGGCAGCGGGCCTTCGAGTACCACCACGCCCTTCTCGTTCGGACCGCACAACGCACCAGTCGTTTCATTGATGATCTTGACCTTGTAGCCGGGCATCGGAATGCCGGGGCTGCCCAAACGGGTCGGCGTATCTTCAATGCCTTTGGCAACCGACAAGATCGGCCAGCCGGTTTCGGTCTGCCAGTAATTATCGATCACCGGCACGCCCAATTGGCTCGCAATCCATTCCGATGTTGTTTCATCCAGCGGTTCGCCGGCCAGGTACAAGGCCTTCAGCGACGACAGGTCGTATTTCTTCATCAGTTCCGGCGGATGCTTTTTCAATACCCGCACAGCGGTCGGCGCGGAGAACATGCGCGTGACTTTATATTTTTCGACAATACCCCACCAGACGCCGGCATCCGGCCGGACCGGCAAGCCTTCATACATGATGGTTGCCATGCCGGCGATCAACGGGCCGTACACGATATACGAGTGACCGACCACCCATCCGATATCCGATGTCGCGAAATAGGTTTCACCGGGATTGCCGCAAAAAATATGCTTCATCGACGAAGCCAGCGCCACCGCATAGCCGCCAACGTCGCGCTGCACGCCTTTCGGTTTTCCGGTGGTGCCCGAGGTATAGAGCACGTATGAAGGATCGCCGGAATCCAGCCAGACCAACGGCACGTTCGCATCGAAATGCTGCTGACGCAATGCACTGTAATCAAGATCGCGGTCGGCAAGCAATTTCATCGGAGCCAGTCCACGATTGACCAGCAGTACATGGGACGGCTTGTGCCTGGCCAGATTGATCGCCTCGTCGAGCAGCGGTTTGTACTCGACGATTTTTCCTGCACGGGAACCTGCGTCGGCCGAAAAAATCAATTTCGGCTTCGCATCATCGATGCGGGTCGCGAGACTATTGGAGGCGAAGCCGCCGAACACCACCGAATGAATTGCGCCGATACGCGCACAGGCCAGCATCGCAAATGCCGCCTCCGCTACCATGGGCATGTAAATCAGCACGCGATCACCCTTGGCGACACCCAGCGATTGCATCACGGCTGCCGCGCGGTTGACCTCGGCCAGAAGCTCGGTAAACGAATACACCTTTTCAGTGCCGGTCTCAGTCGAAATTGCGATCAGCGCAGGCTGGTCCGCCTGGGTTCCGATCCAGCGATCGACCGCGTTATGACACAGATTGGTCTTTCCGCCGACGAACCATTTCGTGAACGGCGGCCTGGAATAATCGAGCGCTTGAGAGAACGGCTGTTGCCAGTCGATCAGCCTGGCTTCATTTTCCCAGAATGCCTGTGGATTGCTGACTGAATGGTTGTAGAACTCTGCATAATTCATCATTGTCTCCGAATTCAAACTGCATTTTTTTGGCAACCGACCGACTGCAACGGCTTATCAATCGCCTGGCGGCTCGTACATACAAAAAACGCAACAAGCGTTCGCTCATTGCGCTTGCGTGGTACTACGACAAACAATCAGATAACGTATAAATCAACATATTCATTCACCGGCATTGCTTCAAGTTTTTTCTGGTCGAGAGAAATATCGAGTATCGTTTTCCGCTGTTTTTCCGGGAACTGCCTGGCAAGATTGGTCTTGAATTTCTCTTCCAGCAAAGGAATGCCTTCCTTGCGACGGCGGGCATGGCCGATCGGGTATTCGACCACGACTTCTTTCAGCACTTCGCCGTTGTTCAATTCCACCGTCAGCGCATTTGCGATCGAGCGCTTGGCCGGGTCGTGATAGTCGACAGTGAACCGCGGATCTTCCACGCACGAAATCTTGCCGCGCAACGCGTCGATACGCGGATCGGCAGCAACTGCGTCTTCATAGTCGGAGGCGGTCAGGTGGCCGTACAGCAAGGGCACCGCAACCATGTACTGAATGCAATGGTCGCGGTCGGCCGGATTGTTCAGCGGACCTTTCTTGTCGATGATGCGGATGCAGGCTTCGTGCGTGCGGATGGTGATCCCCTTGATGTCTTCCGCCGACCTGCCCACCTTCTTCAGCGCGGCATGAATTGTCATCGCCGCTTCCACCGCCGTCTGCGCATGGAACTCGGCCGGGAAGGAAATCTTGAACAGCACGTTTTCCATCACATAGCTGCCGTAAGGGCGCTGGAACTTGAACGGCTGACCCTTGAACAGTACGTCGTAGAAGCCCCAGGTCTTGGCGGTCAGCACCGATGGGTAGCCCATCTCGCCGGTCTTGGCGATCAGCGCCAGGCGCACCGCGCGCGATGTCGCATCACCTGCAGCCCAGGATTTGCGCGAACCGGTATTCGGCGCATGGCGATAGGTTCGCAGCGACTGGCCGTCCACCCATGCCAGCGACACCGCGTTCAGGGTTTCATCGCGAGTCAGTTCAAGCATTTCCGCAATCACCGCGGTCGATGCGACTTTCACCAGAACGACATGATCGAGGCCGACTTTGTTGAACGAGTTTTCCAGCGCGATGCAGCCCTGGATCTCATGCGCCTTGATCATTGCCGTCAGTACATCCCGCATGGTCAGCGGCTTTTTGCCCGCCGCGACCGCATTGCGCGACAGCCAGTCCGCCGTCGCAAGGATGCCGCCCAGATTGTCCGAAGGATGGCCCCATTCGGCTGCGAGCCAGGTGTCGTTGAAATCGAGCCAGCGGATCATCGCGCCGATGTTGAACGCCGCTTGCACCGGATCGAGCTGGAACCGGGTGCCGGGAACCTTGGCGCCATTCGGCACGATGGTGCCGGGAACAATCGGGCCCATCAGTTTTTTACAGGCGGGATATTCGAGTGCTTCCAGTCCGCATCCGAGCGTGTCGATCAGGCAGTTGCGCGCGGTTTCATAGGCGACCGGCGACTTGATCCGGTAGTCGGTGACATAGTCGACGATATCGACCAGTACCTTGTCCCAGTCAGGGCGCTTGGCGGATTTCATGTCGAGTCGGGACATCATTGTTCCTCAGAACGCGTCGCCAGGCACGCGTACCCATCCTTCCATCAGCACCCGGGCGCTGCGGCTCATGATGGCCTTGGTTACGCTCCACTCACCGTTAACCTGGGTGGCTTCCGCGCCAACCCGCAAGGTGCCAGAGGGATGGCCGAAGCGCACCGCATCCCGTGAACGGCCGCCCGCGGCGAGACTCACCAGCGTGCCCGGTATCGCTGCCGCGGTGCCGATGGCAACGGCTGCCGTTCCCATCATCGCGTGATGCAGCTTGCCCATGGACAGCGCGCGCACGAGCAGGTCGATGTCACCGGCTGCAACCTGTTTGCCGCTGGAGGAGATGTAATCGGCTGGCTTCGCGACGAAGGCAAGCTTCGGCGTGTGCTGGCGTTTGGCGGCTTCCTCGATGTGCTTGATCAGGCCCATGCGCATCGCGCCATAGGCGCGGATCGTCTCGAACATGGCTAAAGCCTTCGGATCGCTGTTGATGGCGTCCTGCAGCTCGGTGCCCGTATAGCCGATGTCTTCCGCATTCACGAAGATGGTCGGGATGCCGGCATTGATCATGGTGGCCTTGAGCGTGCCGACACCCGGAACATCGAGATCATCGACCAGATTCCCGGTCGGGAACATCGAGCCGCCACCACCCTCTTCCTCGGCTGCCGGATCCATGAATTCAAGCTGCACTTCCGCGGCGGGGAACGTGATGCCGTCGAGTTCGAAGTCGCCGGTTTCCTGCACGGCGCCGTTGGCGATCGGCACGTACGCGATGATGGTCTTGCCGATGTTGGCCTGCCAGATGCGTATGGTTGCCACGCCGTTTTCCGGTACGCGGCCGGCGTCGATCAGTCCGTTGCTGATCGCGAATGGTCCCACTGCGGCGGAGAGATTGCCGCAATTGCCGCTCCAGTCGACAAATGCCTTGTCGATGGACACCTGGCCGAACAGGTAATCGACGTCGTGATCGGGCTTGCTGCTGCTGGAGACAATGACCGTCTTGCTGGTGCTGGAGGTCGCCCCGCCCATGCCGTCGATCTGCTTGCCGTATGGGTCCGGGCTGCCGACGACGCGCAGCAGCAGCGCATCGCGCGCCGCGCCCGGCACCTGTCCGGTCTCGGGCAGGTCCTGCAGGCGGAAGAACACGCCTTTGCTGGTGCCGCCGCGCAGGTAGGTGGCGGGAATCCTGATTTGAGGTACGTGGGCCATGTCAGGCAGCCTGCGATGATTCGAGGAAATCCTGCGCAAAACGCTGCAGCACGCCGCCGGCTTCGTAGATCGACACTTCTTCCGCGGTGTCGAGACGGCAAGTCATCGGCACTTCCATGCGTTCGCCACTCTTGCGGTTGATTACGAGCGTCAGCGTGGCGCGCGGCGTGCGTTCGCCAATCACGTCGAAGGTTTCGGTTCCGTCGATGCCCAGCGTCAGGCGGTTCACGCCCGGCTTGAACTCCAGCGGCAACACGCCCATGCCAACCAGGTTGGTGCGGTGGATGCGCTCGAAGCCTTCGGCGGCGATGGCTTCCACGCCGGCCAGGCGCACACCCTTGGCAGCCCAGTCGCGCGACGAGCCCTGGCCGTAGTCGGCACCCGCAATCACGATCAGCGGCTGTTTGCGCTCCATGTAAGTTTCGATGGCTTCCCACATGCGAGCCACCTTGCCTTCCGGCTCGATGCGGGCCAGCGAGCCGGGCTTCACCTTGCCATCTACCATCACCATTTCATTCTTCAGGGTCGGATTGGCAAAGGTGGCGCGCTGTGCGGTAAGGTGATCGCCCCGGTGCGTCGCGTAGGAGTTGAAGTCCTCTTCCGGCAAGCCCATCCTGGCCAGGTACTCACCGGCGGCGCTGTCCAGCATGATCGCGTTGGACGGCGACAGGTGGTCGGTCGTGATGTTGTCACCCAGCACCGCCAGCGGACGCATGCCTTTGAGCGAACGCTCGCCGGCCAGCGCGCCTTCCCAGTATGGCGGACGGCGGATGTAGGTGGTCTGCGGGCGCCAGTCGTACAACGGGCTGACCTTCTGACCATCGTCCACTTGAATAGCGAACATCGGATCGTAGACTTTGCGGAACTGCTCGGGCTTGACGCTGGAGGCGACGATGGCGTCGATCTCTTCATCGGTCGGCCAGATGTCTTTCAGGGTCACCGGCTTGTCGTCGGCGTCGAGTCCCAGCACGTCTTTCTCGATGTCGAAACGGATCGTGCCGGCAATGGCGTAGGCCACCACCAAGGGCGGCGAGGCCAGGAAGGCCTGCTTGGCATAAGGGTGGATGCGGCCGTCGAAGTTGCGGTTGCCGGACAGCACGGCGGTGGCGTACAGATCGCGCTCCACCACTTCTTTCTGGATCACCGGATCCAGCGCGCCGCTCATGCCGTTGCAAGTGGTGCAGGCAAAAGCCACGACACCGAAGCCCAGCTGTTCCAGCTCCGGCAGCAGATTGGCTTCTTCCAGGTATAGCGCAACGGTCTTGGAACCCGGCGCCAGCGAACTCTTTACCCACGGCTTGCGGGTCAGGCCGCGCGCATTGGCGTTGCGGGCGATGAGGCCGGCGGCAATCATGTTGCGCGGGTTGTTGGTGTTGGTGCAACTGGTGATGGCGGCGATGATCACGGCGCCGTCAGGCATCAGGCCCGGCTCGTTTTCGACGACGCCGCTGATGCCGCGTGCGGCCAATTCGGAGGTCGGCACGCGGTTGTGCGGATTGCTTGGTCCGGCAATGTTGCGCACCACGGAAGAGAGGTCGAACTTGACGACGCGCTCGTACTCGGCATTCTTCAGGCTGTCAGCCCAGAGGCCGGTTTCCCTTGCGTAGATTTCCACGAGCGAGACCTGCGCATCGTCGCGGCCGGTAAGCTTCAGGTACTTGATGGTCTGCTCGTCAATGTAGAACATCGCGGCGGTGGAGCCGAATTCCGGCGCCATGTTGGAAATGGTCGCGCGGTCGCCCAGCGTCAAGTGGGTGGCGCCTTCACCGTAGAACTCGAGGTAGGAAGACACGACCTTCTGCTTGCGCAGGAACTCGGTCAGTGCCAGCACGATGTCGGTTGCGGTAATACCGGGCTGCGGCTTGCCGGCCAGCTCCACGCCGATGATGTCCGGCAGGCGCATCCAGGAAGCGCGGCCCAGCATCACGCTTTCGGCTTCCAGTCCGCCCACGCCGATGGCGATCACGCCCAGCGCGTCGACCATCGGGGTGTGGCTGTCGGTGCCGACCAGGGTGTCCGGGAAGGCGACGCCGTCCTTCACCTGCACCACGGGCGACATACGCTCGAGGTTGATCTGGTGCAGGATGCCGTTGCCCGGCGGGATTACGTCGACATTCTTGAACGCCTTCTTGGTCCACTCGATGAAGTGGAAGCGGTCTTCGTTACGACGGTCTTCGATGGCGCGGTTCTTGGTAAACGCGTCGGGGTCGAAGCCGCCGCACTCCACGGCCAGCGAGTGGTCCACTACCAGCTGCGTCGGCACGACCGGATTGACCATGGCCGGGTCCCCTCCCTGTGCGGCAATGGCGTCACGCAGGCCCGCCAGATCGACCAGCGCGGTCTGGCCGAGAATGTCATGACAAACCACGCGCGCCGGGAACCACGGGAAATCCAGATCGCGCTTGCGCTCGATGAACTGCTTCAGGGAATCAGTCAGCGTGGCCGGGTCGCAGCGGCGCACCAGGTTTTCGGCCAGCACGCGCGAGGTGTACGGCAGCTTGTCATAGGCGCCGGGCTGGATCGCATCGACCGCGGCACGTGTGTCGAAGTAATCCAGTTTGGTGCCGGGAAGAGGCTTGCGATTTTTGGTGTTCATTGGTCAAAAAAGAGAAATGTTCGGGGGGAAGCGTCGAACAGGATGCGTAGCGAGCAGCCCAAGGGCGGACCGAGAAGCGCAACCGTACGTGATGTACGGTGAGCATCGCAGGTTCGTCCTTGGGCTGCGCAGTAGCATGATGTCGACGCTTTTATTTACGGTCCTTGATCGGCACAAACTTCAGATCTTCCGGCCCGACATAATTGGCGCTCGGACGAATGATCTTGTTGTCGATGCGCTGCTCGATGATGTGCGCGGCCCAGCCGGAGGTGCGCGAAATGACGAACAGCGGCGTAAACATCGCGGTCGGCACGCCCATCATGTGATACGACACCGCGGAGAACCAATCCAGATTCGGGAACATTTTCTTGATGTCCCACATCACGCTCTCCAGCCGGTCCGCGATGTCGAACATCTTGGTCGAGCCGGCATCCTTGGACAATTCGCGCGCGACGTCCTTGATCACCTTGTTGCGCGGATCGGAAATGGTATACACAGGATGGCCGAAACCGATGATAACTTCCTTGTTTTCAACGCGTTTCTTGATATCGGCTTCAGCCTCATCGGGATTGTCATAACGCTTTTGAATTTCAAACGCCACTTCATTCGCGCCGCCATGCTTCGGGCCGCGCAGCGCGCCGATGGCGCCGGTAATCGCCGAATGCATGTCGGAACCTGTCCCGGCGATCACGCGGCCGGCAAATGTCGATGCATTGAACTCATGCTCGGCATACAGGATCAGCGAAACATGCATCGCTTTTTCCCACAGTGCCGACGGCTTCTTGCCGTGCAGCAGATGCAGGAAATGGCCGCCGATCGATTCGTCGTCGGTTTCCACATCGATGCGCTTGCCGTTATGGCTGAAGTGATACCAGTACAACAGCATCGATCCGAATGACGCCATCAGGCGGTCGGCGATATCGCGCGCGCCGGGAATATTATGATCGTCCTTCTCCGGCAAAACACACCCGAGTGCCGATACGCCGCTGCGCATCACATCCATCGGATGCGAAGACGCCGGCAGGCACTCGAGCACCGCCTTGACGCCGGCCGGCAATCCGCGCAACGCTTTGAGCTTGGTCTTGTATGCTTTCAGTTCGGCTGCGGTGGGCAGCTTGCCATGCACCAGCAAATGCGCAATTTCCTCGAACTCGCAGGTAGTGGCGACATCGAGAATGTCGTAGCCGCGATAGTGCAGGTCATTGCCGGTTTTTCCGACAGTGCAAAGCGCGGTATTTCCGGCGGTCACGCCGGACAGCGCAACCGATTTTTTAGGTTTGAAGCCGGCAGCTTGTTGATCGCTCATATTTCCTCCTGAAATTATTTTGCCTTCTGTTGCGCAAACAGCGCATCCAGCTTTTGTTCGAAATCGTGGTAATTGATCCGGTCATACAGTTCCATGCGCGTTTGCATGGTATCGACCACATTGCGTTGCGTCCCATCGCGGCGAATCGCAGTGTAGACATTTTCCGCTGCCTTGTTCATCGCACGAAATGCCGACAGCGGATACAGCACCAATCCGACATCGACAGACTTCAACTCTTCGACGGTAAACAACGGCGTGGCGCCGAACTCGGTAATGTTGGCCAGCACCGGCACTTTCACTGCAGAGGCAAACTGTTTGTACATTGCCAGCTCCATGATCGCTTCGGGAAAAATCATGTCGGCGCCCGCTTCGACGCAGGCGATTGCCCGCTCCAGCGCTGCATCGAAACCTTCCACCGCCAACGCATCGGTGCGCGCCATGATGACGAAATTTTCATCGGTGCGCGCATCGACCGCCGCCTTGATGCGGTCGACCATTTCCTGCTTCGACACGATTTCCTTGTTGGGCCGATGGCCGCAGCGCTTGGCGCCGACCTGGTCTTCGATATGCATCGCCGCAGCGCCGAACTTGATCATCGACTTGACAGTGCGCGCCACGTTGAATGCGGAAGAACCGAAACCGGTATCGACGTCGACCAGCAGCGGCACATCGCACACATCGGTGATGCGGCGCACGTCGGTCAGAACGTCGTCGAGGTTGGAAATACCGAGATCCGGCAATCCCAGCGAGCCGGCCGCGACGCCGCCGCCCGACAAATAAATTGCCTTGAAACCGGCGCGCTTGGCAAGCAAGGCGTGGTTTGCATTGATTGTGCCGATGACTTGCAATGGCGATTCTTCGTTGACTGCCTGGCGGAATGCCGCACCGGCGGAATACTGGCTCATATGTGCCCCTGGATTCAATGTTTCATGGATACGACTGCTTTCCTGATATTGCAATTGCCATGCCACTCGTTGCAAGCGGAAATCCAGTCCAAAAAACAAAAGTTTTAAAACAAAATTATCAACAAAAACAATAACTTAGATATTATCTATAAAAACGGAGCTTTGCCTATCCTGTCATTTCGTTTCAATTCGTGTTTCAATGTAACGTCACAATGAAACATTGAAACACAAATTAAGATGACCCGTCCCCTCCCCGTGTTCCGAGAAAACGTTGATAAACCTGTCATCTGGACGGTGTCGATCTCCCGCCTGTCCGACCTGTTCCGCGACATCACGCTTGAATTCGATGATCGCGCCACGATCGAGCCAATCCATCTCGGCTTTGAGGAAGCGGTGCGCCACATTCGGGAACGGTTGGCCAGCGAACGCTGCGATGCGGTGATTGCGGCCGGGTCCAATGCCGCCTACCTGAAGAGCCGGCTGGCCGTGCCGGTCGTGATCGCCAAGGCCAGCGGCTTCGATGTGCTGCAGGCTTTGGCCAGAGCGCGAAAAGTGTCTCCGGATATCGGCGTCGTCAGCTACCAGGAAACCATGCCGGAACTCACCGAGTTCCAGACCACGTTCGGGCTGAGTATCGCGCAGCGCACCTATGTCACGGAAGAAGATGCGCGCGCCCAGATCAATGAATTGAAGGCCGCCGGCATCAAGGCGATCGTCGGCGCCGGGCTGGTTACCGACTTGGCCGAGGAAGCGGGATTGACCGGTGTATTCGTCTATTCCGCTGCATCGATCCGCCAGGCATTCGACAGTGCATTGGAGATTGCCCACTTCACGCAACTGGAATCATCGCGCGGCCGATCGCGGCCGGTGGCGGACACGCTGCGAGCGAAACATGGATTGAACGACTTGCGCGGAGATTCACCGATGATGGAGGTGCTGCGGCAATCGATTGTGCTGTTCGCAAAATCGCCTGCGACGGTATTGATTCAGGGCGATACCGGCACCGGAAAGGAATTGGTGGCCCAGGCGATTCATCGCGAGAGTCTGAATGCGCACGGCTACGCCAATAAACCTTTTGTCGCAGTGAATTGCGGTGCGATTGCCGAATCGCTGCTGGAATCCGAACTGTTCGGCTATGAAGAAGGTGCATTTACGGGATCGCGCCGCGGCGGACATGCCGGACTATTTGAAGCAGCGCACCGCGGTACCTTATTCCTCGATGAAATCGGCGAAATGCCGATCGCATTGCAAACGCGATTGCTGCGCGTACTGGAAGAGCGCGAAGTAGTCCGCGTCGGCGGCACCCGGCCTGTCCCCATCGATGTGCGCATCATCTGCGCCACGCATTGCAATCTGGAGACGCGGATCAATGAAGGCCGATTCCGCGCCGATCTGTTCTATCGGCTGAGCGTACTTCGATTGTATTTGCCGCCGCTGCGCGAGCGCCCGGAAGATCTGGCGCCGCTGGCCGAATGGTGCCTCAAAAATGCGCTGGCGTCGCTCGGCGTGCGCCCGCATGCAAACCTGCATGCGGAAGTGAACGCCTGTGCCCCGCTGCTTAGCCAATATCACTGGCCCGGCAATGTGCGCGAATTGCGCAATCTGATGCAACGCATCGCACTTTTTCTTGTCGCGGAACCGCTGCAGGCATTGACTCCGAATTTTGTGATGCGCGTTGCCCCGGAGTTGACCGGATCATCTCCGAACAGCATGGCGCTGCCCAGGCCATTCGATTTCCGTCCACCTGACACCGGCGAAACGCTCACGGAAATACTTGCCCGATTCAACGGCAATCGCGAATCGGCGGCAAAATATCTGGGCATCAGCCGCACCACGCTGTGGCGAAAACTGCAACAGCCACGCTGACGGAAGAATCTGCCGTGATCGGTGTAGTTGTTGTGAATTTGCCGCATCTATCGCGTGCCTGCCATTATCGCGCCGGGATTGGCAATCAACCCGAAACCAGCTCCGTCCTTTGCCATACAGCGCACCGGTATTGCGAATGATTGTCTCGCTTCGCAATACCGACAACGCGCGCAAGGCCATTTACATTACATTTTGATTTGATAATTGATTATCAAATCAGGGAACCATGAAAATGCCGCGCAAGGTCGAATGCCGCCGAGCGAAATTCAATCGGCGCCAGAAATTGCTGTCGGTGGCCCATGAAAGGCAGCTAAACTGACACCGAACCATATCTCCATATCGAACATATGCTTTCAGTGATGAGGATGCAATGAGAAAGCCGGGTCCAACCGATCGGGAATTGCAACATGCTGCGCAATTGCGCACACAGCGCTTCTATGCAGTGCTGGCGAAAACCAATCACGCAATCATTCATTCAAAAAGCTCCGCCGAGTTGTTTGCACAGATCTGCGACGCGGCAGTAAATCTGAAAATGTGTGACTCAGCCTGGATCGGCATGCTGCAAGACGATGGAGAGTTATTCCCCGTTGCGTGCGCCGGCACGGAAATTGAACGTTTAAAAGCATTGAAATACCATGTGAAAGACAAGGTTTTGCAAACCCACAGCGTCGCAGTCAAGGCAGTTGTCGAAGGAAAACCCTGTTTGCACAACGACTATCTGACCAATGCCACCGATAGCAATTGGATCAATAAAATGCGTAGCGCCGGGATTTGTTCGGCAGGCGCGTTTCCTATCTACTGCCGCGGAAAAATTGCCGGCACATTCGCGATCGGCGACGCGCAAGCCGCATTTTTCAATGATGAACTCAGCGGACTGCTGGCGGAGATGGCCAACTCGATTTCATTTTCCCTGGATGCCGAAGTCGACGAGCGCGAGCGGCGGGAAGCGGAGACGGCAATTCGTGATGCCGAGATGCGCTACCGCACGTTGGTGGACCTATTGCCCGACGGCGTCCATATCTACCAAAACGGGTTTCTGTCGTTTCTTAACCGCGCCGGGCGACATCTGTTCGGTGTGCCCGATACGGTCGATCGCACTCCCTATCGCGACTTGATCGATCCGGATGACTGGCCGGTAGTTCAGCAGCGCATCTCACGAACGGAGAGCGGAAAAATCAACCCGCCATTGGCATTGCGTGGCCGGCGGATCGACGGCAGCCAGTTCGACATGGAAGCTTCATCCGCGCCGTTCCACCATGGCGGTGCAAAGGCAACCATCATCGTATCGCGCGATCTGACGCATCAGATGCGGCGTGAAAGATTGATCGTCGAACAAGCCCGTATTCTCGAAAAGGCCGCCCGCGGCGAACCGCTGCCCGATGTCCTTGAGCCTCTTATGCAATTGGCCGAACAACAGGCAAGCGGACTCATCGCGTCGGTCATGCTGCTGAACGACGACGGCCGGCACCTGCAAATCGGCAGCGGCAGCAGCCTGCCTGCGGAATATTGCGCCGCCGTCGACGGTGTCGAAATCGGTCCGAACGTCGGCACCTGCGGCACTGCGGCATTTCTGAAGGAAACGGTGATCGTGGCCGATATTGCGCACGATCCGCTTTGGAAGGATTATCGCGAAATCGCATTGGCTCATGGCTTGCGGGCATGCTGGTCGATACCTTTACTGGCATCCGACGGCGATTTGATCGGCACATTTTCCTGCTATTTCCGGGAAACCCGCGCCCCTGACGAAAATGAGCTTTCCATCATTAGAATTTTATCGGGGGTTGCCGCAGTCGCGATTGAACGCGATCGCAACCATCGCAGACTACTGGAAGCCAAGAAGCAATTGGTGGAGGCGCAGCGGCTGGCGCGGCTGGGCGACTGGACACTGGATTTCGTTACCCGGCAGTTCAACGGCTCCGATACAGTATTCGAAATACTCGGCCTCGACAAGGCCGACGGACCCATTTCACTTGACGCGTACACCGAACTGGTACATCCGCTTGATCGGCAGCGTCTCCTTAAAACGCGCGAAGAGGCCTTTTCGGGAGCAAACAAACAACTCAACGCTGAATATCGCATCGTGCGGCCGAACGGCGTCATTCGTCACGTACATGCGCGCGGCATGGTTATGCTCGATGATGCCGGCGGCTTGATGAAATATACCGGAATTTTGCAGGATATCACCGAGCGAAAAACCGCGGAACAGGCATTGATTCTGAATAAGCGCGCACTCGAATCCGCAAGCAGCGGCATCATCATCTGCGACGCATTGGCGCACGATATGCCGATCATTTCCGTCAACCAGGCGTTTGAGCGGATAACCGGCTATGCGTCGCATGAAGCGGTGGGGCGGAATGGCCGCTTCCTCCGACGCGATCAATCCGACCAGGCTGGGTACAGCGAAATTCGCGATGCGGTAGCGCACTGCAAGGAGGGCCATGCAGTCCTGCTCAATTTCCGAAAAGACGGCACGCCGTTCTGGAATGACCTGAAAGTCGCCCCGGTACGCGATCCTGACGGCACGGTGACGCATTTCATCGGCAGCATCACCGACGTATCCGATGCCATTCGCTATGAAAAGAAGTTGGCATTCCAGGCCAATCACGACGCTCTGACCGGCTTGCCGAACCGAAATCTGCTGGAAGACAGGCTGGAGCAAGTGATCAGCTTTGCGAAACGACGCGGGCGGCAGGTCGGCGTTGTATTTGTCGACCTCGATAACTTCAAGGGTATCAACGACACCCTGGGCCATAACGCAGGCGATCGCCTGCTCAAAGCAGTGGCACAGCGTTTTGTCGCAAGCCTGCGGGACGGCGATACCGTCTCTCGCCTCGGCGGCGATGAGTTCGTGGTGGTTTGCGCGGATCTTACCGGGTCCGCCGATATGGACGACATTACGTCCAGAATCTTTAAAAAATTGCGCCAGCCGCTATTGATCGACAATCAGGAAATCCGCGTCGATGCCAGCATGGGCGTGGCATTGTTTCCCAACGACGGGCAAACTGCCGGCGAACTGCTCAAGTGCGCCGACATGGCGATGTATCGGGCCAAGGCGGCGGGCCGAGGCAATAATCAGTATTACGTGGCCGAGATGGGCGCGAAGGTTTCTCAAAAACGCAGGGTCGAACAGGAACTGCGGCAAGCGCTCGCCCACGGAGAATTTGTGCTGCACTATCAACCCAAGATCGGCAGCAGGAATGGAGAGATCTGCGGTGTGGAAGCACTGATTCGCTGGAATCATCCGGAACGCGGCATGGTACCTCCGCTGGAATTCATTTCGCTCGCGGAAGAAAATAATCTGATCATCCCGATCGGCGAATGGGTGATGTTCGAAGCATGCCGGCAAAATCAGGAATGGCGTGCAGCCGGGTTATCGAATTTCCCCATCTCGGTCAACACATCGCCCGCCCAATTCAAGCAAAAGGATTTCAGCGACACCGTGATGCGCGTATTGACGCAGACCGGGTTGCCGCCGCATTTGCTGGAACTGGAAATTACCGAATCGCTGGCAATGGAAAGCCCCGAACTGTTTATCGCAACACTGGAAAAATTCAAGGCGATCGGCATACGCATTTCAATCGACGATTTTGGAACCGGCTATTCAAGCCTCAGCTATCTCACACGCTTTCCGATCGATGTATTGAAAATCGATCGCTCCTTCGTACGCGACATCACGGTCAATGCAGACAATGCGGCAATTTGCCGAACCATTATCACACTGGCACGGAACCTGAAATTGCTCGTCATAGCGGAAGGCGTCGAGACCGAAGCGCAGGCCAGCTATCTGCGGCGGCTGCAGTGCGACGAACTTCAAGGCTTTCTGATGTGCCGTCCGGAACCGGCCGCTGCAATTGCGCTCCGACTGCAAAGCAGGCAGCATTTTCTCTCGGTTTTCGGTGACGATGAAAACGCGCAAAAGAAATTATTGATACTGGATGATAACAAGGACAACCTGGAAATCCTGGCCACGCTGCTGGCGCCGGACGGATACCATATTTTGACCGCCAATTCGCCAGCCTGTGCGCTTAAGATGCTGGCTGAACACGAAGTGGGCGTGATCATGGCGGAGCAACGGATGCCCGAAATGAGCGGAATCGAATTCTTGCAGCGTGCAAAAGACATGCATCCCGAAAGTATCCGCATACTGCTGAGCGCCGATGCCGATTTCGATATTATTTCCGAGGCTGTGAATCGAAGCGCAATTTACAAATTTGTGCTCAAGCCATACGATGTCGATCCGCTGCGCGCGACGATCCGCGACGCATTCCGGCAGCATGAGTCAACGATCGGAAACCGTGAGTCGAGTCGTCACCCGGCCGGGTAGGATTGTGCGCATTCGCGCGCGCCGCGGCGTGCGCATGATCAATCGTCTTTTGCGCCGTCGATGCCCAATTCATGAATTTTCCGCGTAATGGTGTTGCGTCCGATACCCAGGCGCACCGCCGCATCGTTCTTTCGCCCGTGAGTGTGCTTTAACGCGGTTTTGATCAATGCGGATTCAAATTGCCGGCCCAACGCGTCCATAACCTCCGGCCGTCCGGCCAACAACATTTGCGCCGCCTCAGTTTCCAACAGCTTGATCCAACTCGGACGATCGGCCAAAGCATTGATACTTGGCGTTGCAGCCAGGCCGGATGCAGAGCCGTCATCCGCGGCGTTTGCGATCCTTATCTGACTTGGAGTCAAGCGCGGCTCTGCGGCCACGGACATTACCGAGGGCGAAGAAAGCGCTGCGGACCCGGAAAATCCCTGCTCATCAATCAACTCCTGCGGCAAATCCTTTACCTCCACGACCTGGCCGGGCGCCATCACGGTGATCCAGTTGCACAGATTCTCGAGTTGACGCACGTTACCCGGCAAATCCAGACTGCTCAAAAACTGTACGGCTTGGTCCGACATGCGCTTGGCTTCGACGCCAAGCTGTTTCGCACTTTGCGTCAAAAAGAAGCGCGTCAGAATCGGGATGTCCTCGCGACGCTCGCGCAGACTCGGCAAGCGCAGCCGTATCACATTCAAACGGTGATACAGGTCTTCCCTGAACAAGCCTTCCTTGACCCGATGCTCCAAATTCTGATGCGTCGCGGCGATGACGCGCACGTTCGCTTTCAGCGGTTGATGGCCGCCGACGCGATAAAAATGACCGTCGGACAGCACGCGCAACAGCCGTGTTTGCAGGTCGAACGGCATGTCGCCGATTTCATCGAGAAACAGCGTGCCGCCCTCGGCCTGTTCGAAACGGCCGCGGCGCGTTGCCTGTGCGCCGGTGAATGCGCCGCGCTCGTGACCGAACAGCTCGGACTCAAGCAGATCTTTCGGTATCGCGGCGGTGTTCAATGCGATAAATGGTTGCGCCGCGCGCGGACTATGCTTGTGCAGCGCACGCGCCACCAGTTCCTTGCCGGTGCCCGATTCGCCGGTAA
Source organism: Burkholderiales bacterium RIFCSPLOWO2_02_FULL_57_36 (assembly GCA_001770855.1). GTDB lineage: Bacteria > Pseudomonadota > Gammaproteobacteria > Burkholderiales > Burkholderiaceae_D > MESE01. Next base: position 48,896 of record MESE01000016.1, on the reverse strand, counting down.
TCAAAACGGTGACATTGGACTGCGACAAGCGGCCGATTGCACGAAACACGTCCTGCATGGCCGGCGCCTGCCCGAGGATTTCAGGTGTTTCGGCAGAGGCCTGTTCGACACTCGCTTCGCGCAAACTTTCTTCGAGCGCACGACGGATCAGTTCGACCGCCTTGTCAAGATCGAACGGCTTGGCCAGATATTCGAATGCACCACCCTGGAACGCGGCCACGGCGGAATCGAGATCGGAAAACGCCGTCATCACGATCACCGGCAAACCGGGATATTTTGCCTTGACCGCTTGCAGCAGTTCCAGCCCCGACTGGCCCGGCATGCGGATATCGGAAACCAGGACCTGCGGCGTGCTCTTTTCCAGTGCTTCGATCGCATCGCGCGTGTTGGAAAAACTTTTTGTGGCCAGATTTTCTCTTGCCAGGGCCTTTTCCAGCACCCAGCGAATTGATTCGTCGTCGTCAACAATCCAGATTGGCTTCATATTTTCCAGTATCCAGCGTCATGCGGCAACACCGTTTGCGATGTCAGGAACCGCTGCTCATGTTTCAGGGCAGCGGTATCAAAATTCTGAAGTCGGTGCATCCCGGTCGACTTTCGCACTCGATTACGCCCATGTGTTGCAGCACGAAGGTTTGCGCCAAAGTCAGCCCCAAGCCACTACCGCCTTCCCGCCCCGATACGAGCGGATAAAAAATACGATCCTGGATCTCCGGCGGAATTCCCGGACCGTTGTCAACGATATGCAAGTCTAATGCCAGGCGATAACGCACCTTTGCCAGCGTCACCTGCCGCGTCACGCGGGTACGCAAGATCAGGCAGGCGTCACCTGCCTTCATCCGGGCGGAAAGCGCTTGCGCCGCATTGTGCGCGATGTTTAATACCGCCTGTATCAATTGCTCGTTATCGCCCCTGAATTCGGGTGCCGACAAATCGTAGTCGCGTTTGATCGTCAATCCGGTCGGGAACTCCGCCAGGATCAGGCTGCGCACCCGCTCGCATACCTCATGAATATTCACATCGCCCACGATATGCGGGCGCCGGTGCGGCGCCAGCAAGCGATCGACCAGCGTTTGCAACCGGTCTGCTTCCTTAATGATCACCTGGGTGTACTCACGCAACTCTTTCAAGTGCCGTTCCGGGAGTTCAAGTTCAAGCAATTGCGCAGCACCGCGGATTCCGCCGAGCGGGTTCTTGATTTCATGCGCCAGATTGCGTATCAGTTCCTTGTTGGCCTGGCTTTGATCGTACAACCGTTCTTCGCGATCCAGCTTGAGTTGCTGCACGTTCTCGCGAAATTCGATCAAAACAGGCATATCGGGATCGTCCAGTGCCGTAACGATGATATGCACATGCAGCGCTTCGCGCCCGGCGCGCTCGAGCACCAGGTCCTGGCGCTTGTCCGCAAATTGATGGGCGACCGCCTGATTGCACACCGCCGCCAGCCCTTCCGCGTTCAGAAAAACCTCGGTCAGCTTCTGGTGCAACAATGCCTTGATCGAACTTTCCAGCAGATTCTCGGCTGCGGCATTCGCATAAATGATGCCGCTTTCCGCATCCAGCACCAGCACCGCTGAAGCCAGCAGATCGAGTCCATCCAATGAAGTTGGTGATGTTTTCACAAAGTTCCAAAAAAATAAGGCCGCATAATGCGGCCTTGTCGGTGCAAGCCTTATGCCTGCTCTATTTTAAATTACCGATTTCGCGTTTTAGCGCTTCGATATTCTTTTCCGAACGATTGATGTCTTCTTTCATTCCCGCGGTTCGTTCCTGGTATTTCGCATAATTGCGTTCATTGCCCTGCCGCTCCGGCTCGCCGTTGTTGAATTCCTTTTTCAGGTCCGCCAGTTTTTTTTCCTCGGTTTTCATTTCATTCAACAAAATCTGCATGCGGTCATTGTCGCGCGCCTTTTGAATATTGCTGTCGATTTTAGGAAACTCGGGCGGCGATGCAGTCGTTCTCGCGGCGACCGTTTGCAGCACCGGCCTGGAATTTGCAGCGGAAACCGGGGACGGAATCATGTTGATGCCCTGCAAATCGACTTTTTTGCAGCCCTTGGTCGTGCCGGTATTCTTATACTCTTTGGTCCCGTTATCGTTTATGCATAAAAAAACATCGCTTTGAGCATGCGCATACCCAACTGCGGATGCAAGGAGTAGCAGTGCCGATAGTTGCTTTTTCATAAACTTTCTTCCATGAAACTATTCAGACGGATTGTCAGTTTAGGATAAGAATCAATGCATTACAAATTTTCCGCAAAGGATTTCTCATTCATGCAACAACCCGGCGCATGAAAAAAGCGGGAAAACCCATGGTTTTTCCCGCTTTTTTGCCTCACGCGACTACTGTCTGCTTGCGACTACACCGAGTAATACATATCGAATTCGACCGGATGAGTGGTCATGCGGAAGCGCTGAACTTCCTGCATTTTCAATTCAAGATAAGCATCGATCATCGTATCGCTGAACACGCCGCCGCGAGTCAGGAACTCGCGATCCTTGTCCAGATATCCAAGTGCTTCTTCGAGCGAAGCGCACACGGTCGGGATTTTTGCATCTTCTTCCGGCGGCAAATGATAGAGATCCTTCGAAGCCGCTTCACCAGGATGGATCTTGTTTTGCACGCCATCGAGACCGGCCATCAGCAACGCTGCAAAGCACAGGTATGGATTTGCCAGCGGATCAGGAAAGCGCGTTTCGATGCGGCGGCCCTTCGGATTCGCGACGTGCGGGATGCGAATCGATGCGGAACGGTTACGTGCCGAATAAGCCAATTTGACCGGCGCTTCATAACCCGGTACCAGGCGCTTGTACGAATTGGTACCCGGATTGGTGATCGCGTTCAACGCACGAGCGTGCTTGATGATGCCGCCGATATAGAACAACGCGAACTCGGACAGCCCTGCATAGCCGTCGCCGGCGAACAGGTTTTTGCCGTCTTTCCACACGGATTGGTGCACATGCATGCCGGAACCGTTGTCGCCAACGATCGGCTTGGGCATGAAGGTCGCGGTCTTGCCATAGGTGTGCGCAACATTCCAGACCACATATTTCAGGTTCTGGGTCCAGTCCGCGCGCTCGACCAGCGTTGAAAACTTCGTGCCGATTTCATTCTGTCCGGCGCCGGCGACTTCATGGTGATGCACCTCGACAGGAATGCCCAACGACTCCAGAATCAGGCACATCTCGGAACGCATGTCCTGGAAGCTGTCGACCGGCGGCACCGGGAAATAGCCGCCTTTTACGGTCGGACGATGGCCGGTATTGCCGCCTTCAAGTTTTTCACCGGTGGACCACGAAGCTTCGTCGGAATCGATCTTGACGAAGGAGCCGGACATGTCGATCTTCCAGCGCACGCTGTCGAAAATGAAAAATTCGGGTTCCGGACCGAAATAAGCGGTGTCGCCCAGGCCGGATGATTTGAGATAGGCTTCAGCGCGCTTGGCGATCGAACGCGGATCGCGGTCGTAGCCTTTGCCGTCGGACGGTTCGATCACGTCGCATTGCATGAAGATCGTGGTCTCTTCCATGAATGGATCGATGTTGGCGGTATTCGGATCCGGCATCAACAGCATGTCGGATGCTTCGATGCCTTTCCAACCTGCGATGGAAGAACCGTCAAACGCATGGCCGGACTCGAACTTGTCCATGTCGAAATGAGAAACGGGAACCGTGACGTGCTGTTCCTTGCCTTTTGTATCAGCGAAGCGGAAATCAACGAATTTGACTTCGTTGTCTTTCACCATCTTCAAGACCTCTGCGGCCGTTCTTGCCATGCGAATCTCCTAAAATGAGCGAAGTGAAATTGTGAAGCGGCTGTTGACCGACCTGAACTCGCATCTCTTTGCGGTCTTCTGCAAATCAAGGAACGATCAAAACTCAACGCGAGATAATAGCAGATTCCATGCCACAAATCGCTAGCATTCCCTACCCGCGCTGTCGGATAAATTGCGCTTTTTTAACGCATGAACAGCGCTTTTTAGAGCTTTTTAGAAATTTTTTGGATGCAATATTTTTCGCACCAAAATTATGCACAAAATATTTTATGCGCACTTTTGGTGCGATCATCAGATTAAATGGAAATTTTGCACCATCACGATGCGACGCTCGCTTTTCCATTTCTCCAAATTACTGAAGAACGGCGGTAAAAACCCGCTATCCGGTAAAGTTATAATGACGGTCATGTATTTTCATGGAATGCCAAATGAATAAGATTGCTGAAATTCTGGCGACCGCACAGCACCGCGCCCGAAGCACGCAGCAACCCTATGCCGGCGCAGTCACCCCGCAAGAGGCATATGCGCTGCTGCAGACGGGCGCCAGGGTCAAGCTGGTTGATGTACGTACCGATGCGGAACGCGATTGGGTGGGCCGAGTCGCCATCCCGGGAACGCAGCATGGCGCAATTGAGTGGAATCGATATCCGGACGGCCAGCCTAATCCGGAGTTTTTGCCGCAGCTGGAACAATTCGCCGACAAGAATGATGTATTGCTGTTCCTGTGCCGTTCGGGCGTGCGCTCGGGCCATGCAGCCAAGCGGGCGACTGAAGCAGGATTTTTGCAGTGCTTCAATATTCTCGAAGGCTTCGAAGGCGACAAGGACGCGCAAGGACACCGCAAAACGGTTGGCGGCTGGTGCAAGGCCGGGTTGCCCTGGATAGGCGCCTGAACGACTGGACATGGCGTCGAAATTCCGGCAAGCGCAATCCCGGCCTTTTCATGATCGGCAGGTTATTACTCCTTCATCAGCCACAATATGCGCTTGCGCACGAAATTAATATGACTGCGCAAGCCATATAGTTCTTCCGCAAACGAAAGCGGAATTGAAATGTGGTTTACTCGCTCTTCAAGCGCATTCAGTTGCACAAGCTGGCCGGAGTAGACTTCGGCGCGCCGATCTTGCGGCACATCCTCGATCGCCTGTTCGACATTGCGCAATTGCGCGTACCAGCGATACACGCGAGAGCGGACTTTCCAGACATACAACGGCGGAACAATGCGCGACAGCGGTAAAATCAGCGCGCCGAGCGCGACGATGACGACCCACATCCTGTCAAAGAAGTTGGCCACCCAGTACGGCATGTAGCGCTGCAAGAACGGCGCGCCGTTCTTGTAAAATTTTTCCGCATCGCGCGCGACGGGAATCTCCGTGTATCGGGCGGCAGGAAACTCGCCTTCCTTGCTGAACCATCCTGCGCCGCCGTGAATATCCGATGCCGCCTGCACGAACAGGTCGATCAATGCGGGATGCAGATCCTCGCGCGCCACCAGGGTTGCGGTCGGTGCGATCAGGTGAAAATCCTTGGCCGGCAAATCCCGCCCAAGGTCGACGATGCCGCGCGGCAGCAGCACATGCGACAGAAATGGAAGACGTCGCGTATAAGCTTCGGCCTGCGCAAAATCGAATAGCCTGATGCCCGGGGTTTGCAACAACATCTGGATCAGCAGTTCTTCCGGCGCGGAACTGAAGACCAGGCCATCGATACGGCCCTCCAGCAATTCAACTGTCGCCGGCGTATTTTCCAGCGCGCTCAAGGTCAGCTCGGCCGGCTCGATACCGTTCACCGCAAGAAGCTTTGTGAATAATTGCGGCACACCGGTACCTTCAGGCCCCACATTGATCTTGAGCCCCTTCAACTGCGTCAATTTCTTGATATCTTTGGTATCGCGATAAAAAAGCCAGACCGGCTCGGTAAAAAGGCTGCCCAGTGAAATCAAACCGGTGCGTTCAGCTTCGCCCAATTCAGTCGAACCGCTTTGTACAAAAGCGATGTCTATCTCCGATTGCGGATTCTTCAACCGCAGCAAATTTTCCTGCGACCCGGGAGAGTGCTTCAGCGTCACCGCAATGCCTTGCTTGCCAAGCATATCCGCATATTTTTTTGCAAATCCCTCATAGGCGCCGTTTTCCTGGCCGGTCGAGATAGTCACGTGCGGCGGCGGCAACGGATCGACGAGCCTGTACGCCAGAAAACAAACCAAAATAATCGCGACTGCCGCCGGCCCGGCGGTAACGATAAGGTCGCGCAGGGAGAAAACAGTAAACCTGAAGATTTTTGGCATGAATGGAATATAGAGACGCGCGTGACGACACCATGCCAAGAAACGGCGGACTATGCAAGCAATTGAACCGGCGTTGAAAGCAACGGCAGATTTGCACCTGCACCGGTAACGGAGATTGTTCGTTACACTCGGAATGACCGGCAGCGATCACTCAAAATCTCTTGCGCTCGCGCCACGGTCATTCCAGTTTTACCGCATGCTCGCGTGTTGCATGGAAGGTCAATTTCGGCCACCGCTCCTGAGTCAATTTGAGATTGACGCCGGAGGTTGCCAGATACGCCATGTTGCCGGCCGCATCGTATGCGATGTTATGGCCCGCAGACGATTTTTCGAAATCGGCAAGTACCCGCTTGTCGTCGCATGATACCCAACGCGCGCTGCTGATGGACGTGCCTTCGAACACCGCATCGACACCATATTCGTTCAGCAAGCGGCTTGCGACGACCTCGAACTGCAGCACGCCGACCGCGCCAAGAATCAGATCGCCGCTATGTACCGGCTTGAACACCTGCACCGCGCCCTCTTCGCCGAGTTGTTGCAGGCCTTTGTGAAGCTGTTTGATTTTCAACGGATTGCGGATCCGCACGGAGCGGAAAAAATCGGGGGCAAAATACGGTATGCCCGTGAACTGCAGCACTTCGCCTTCTGAAAAACTGTCGCCGATCTGCATGTTGCCGTGATTGGGTAAACCGATGATGTCGCCGGCATACGCCTCCTCCACCTGCTCTCGGCTCGACGCCATGAACGTGACGACACTCGGCACCTTGATTTCTCGATTCAAGCGCAGGTGTTTGATTTTCATGCCGCGTTCGAATCGCCCCGAGCATACGCGCAAGAAGGCAATCCGGTCGCGGTGCGCCGGGTCCATGTTGGCCTGGATCTTGAACACGAATCCAGAAAATTGCGGTTCGACGGGCGACACCCAGCGCACTGTCGCATCGCGCTCGCGCGGCGGCTGCGCCCAGTCCAGCAATGCATTCAGGATTTCGCGTACGCCGAAATTGTTGATCGCCGAACCGAAGAATACCGGGGTCAATGTACCTGCCAGAAAAGCGTCGAGGTCGAACGGATGCGATGCACCGTGCACCAGTTCGACTTCCATTTTCAGTTGCTCGATCTCGAGCGGGAACATCTCGACCAGGCGCGGATTATCGATTCCCTTGATCACTTCAAATGTCTGGTCGGCTTTTTCGCTCCCGGCGGCGAACAGCATGATTTCATCGCGCAGCAAGTGATACACGCCACGGAAGGTCTTGCCCATGCCGATCGGCCAGGTCACCGGCGCACAGCGAATATCCAGCACCGATTCCAGTTCGTCGAGCAACTCCAGCGGATCGCGGGTTTCGCGGTCCATCTTGTTCATGAAGGTAATGATCGGCGTGCTGCGCATGCGGCAAACATTGAGCAGCTTGATGGTCTGCGCCTCGACGCCTTTGGCCGCATCGATCACCATCAGCGCGGAATCGACGGCGGTCAGGACCCGATAGGTATCTTCGGAGAAATCCTGGTGACCCGGCGTATCCAGCAAATTGACCACGTGGTCGCGATATTCAAACTGCATGACCGAGCTGGCCACCGAAATGCCGCGCTGCTTTTCGATTTCCATCCAGTCAGAAGTTGCATGGCGGCCGCTCTTGCGCGCCTTGACTGTGCCGGCGAGTTGAATTGCACCTGAAAACAGCAATAACTTTTCAGTCAACGTGGTCTTGCCGGCATCCGGGTGGGAAATAATGCCGAAAGTGCGGCGGCGCGCTACTTCGCGCGCGATCTGCTCGCTAGGCACACTGCGGGGATTGGATGGAGATATACCGTCAACGTCGGACGGCATCGGTTCAGAAGTGGTGGCCACGACAAGCCCTTGCGAAAAGGCGTAAAGTCTACCGGCTCTTGCCGGTGAAGTCTAATTTCTTGATCGATTCAAGAGAATTGGCGTTTGGTCCTGCGGCAACCGGATTTTTTCACGGCAACATATTGTACTTCGCTGCCAGATGCAAAGTGTAACGCATCTGACAAGACGCCATCTCGCGCAATCGGATGAAAATCACTGGCCCGCCTATGGCAATGCGCCATATACGAGATTGCGGAAAAGCGATTTGTAGTGCCCCAGATGTTCCGGAGCCTGTACCAGGAAAATTGCAATCCCCTGTTCCTTTGGAGCGATCCAGAAAAATGTGCCCGCCGAGCCGCTCCGCGAATACTCGCCGGCCGTTCCCGCAGTGATGGCGCCGCCATCGTCGATGCGTACCGCGAATCCCAACCCAAAGCCCAGCACAGGAATTTCTCAGTATGGCGAAAAAACTTTCCAAATAAAAAAGCCGCCCGCTCAAGGCGGGCGGCTTGTACTGCAGATTCAACTTAAGATCAAATGCAGGCCGCGAGTCCCGGGGCGATTGCCGCACGAGTTCCGACTGTGGTTGGATTATCTTCCGCCGCGCCACCCGCATTTCTGGTGAACGTGCATCCATAGGTCGGGCTGGCTACTGTTGCCCGCGTTGTAACATCGTCGCCGGCCGGCTTCGCACCGCCAAGTTCCCACGTCACCATGGCGTTGAACGCTTCCACCTGTTCGGCGATGGTGAAATCGCAATGGCTAGGCGCACGGATCGCACGCTGCACCAGGAAGTTGCCGCTGCCATTTACATCTGCGCGTGCCCGATAGATCTGCTGCATGCTGAACGGTACGTACATGTCACCCAGCGTGTGCAAGGTCACGACCGGCACGCTGAACTGACCGTTCACCTTCGGTATCCAACGCAAGCCGTCGGTCCGCAGGCGATTTGCATCGGTCGCGGCCGTGATCTTTTGAATGGCGGCGTTGAATGTTACTTCGGTGGCGGACTGCGCACTGAGGTCCGTATCGAGCTGATAGACGAAGCGATTGGTATCCAGAACGCTCTTGTTCAGGATGCCGTTGACCGTACCGTCGCCGCCGAAGGTTCCCCAGACGACGCTCTGGAGCGCGGTATTGGCGTAACCCTGGATAAACACTGGTCGTTCGCCGCCGGTCAGATTCTTTACCGCCTCACGAAGCTGCAAGCCCGATGCTGTTGGCACGGTCGAGAACGTTGTGAACATCGCCGTTCTTACATTCGTCGCGATGGTGGAAAAGCTGGTGAAAGGCGTGGCGCCGAAGCCGGCAAGCGTTTGCGCTGCCAGCTGATACGCGGCAAAGTAGTCAAACAGCTCCGTGTCGCCATGAACGCCGCACATTGGCACAGCGCCATCGTAGCGAAACGTGTTGACGGCCGTTGCAATGGTTTCCTGTTCCACTGCTGCAGCGGCAATATGTCCACCCATCGAATGGCCGATGATGTAGGTTTTGCTCGGATTGGCCAGGACGCGACCGTTCGTGACGGCAATCCCCAAGAAATTGCGTGCCAGCGCATTGGTGTCTTCCACGCCAACTCGAACGTCATAGTAATTCTTGCTATAGGTCGAAGCAGCCCACGCATAGCCGTTCTCGATCAAGTGTCTGCGGATGGACGGGTTGGTAAACCCGAGCGCGGCACCGGCTCCGGCATAACCGTGCGCGTACAGCACCAGCCGGCCATTCCAGTTTTGCGGCACTTCGACCCGGTAACCGGCCCCATTCAGGACGCCGGACCACCTGTCGGTAACTGCCGTCGTTCCAGCCAAGGCGGCAAATGGCAAAGTCGCGGTGTCAATGGTGAATGTGCGCGAGTCCTGCGGGCGCGTTTCGGTCTCCGCCGTGACTGTCCTTATCGGCGCCGAGCTTCCGGCCGACGAACCGCCGCCGCATCCGGCAATCAATAAGCTGCCGAGCAAGGCCAGCCCCGCTGTGTTTCTGAAAGTCCTGTTCATTATTATGTCTCCGCGTGGTTGAATAACTTCAGATGCGTTTGGTATTCAATTCATTGTCTGCAAACTATGTTTTCCAAAGACCGTATTTGAAATGCTGGGCGGTGCGCACAGGATAAAAACGGCTTCTGTGCGAGGAAAGTTTGTCTTATTCAACGAACCAGTAGTAAATTCATAATTCCGCTATGCAGAATTATGTCCCACTACGAAAACCATCTTAAGAGGTGCTCCTGAAGTTGTAAAGAGGACTTCAATCGCGTTCCACATCGGAAACAATGATTTATAGCCATGTTCAGATGATCATCATTGATTTTCTATCTTGTTCAATTTTCTTAAAATTCGTTAATAGTCATGGCACTTCGCGAGACATGCATCACATCATGTCCCAGATCAAGAGCCATATCAGGGTAGAGAAAGACTGCTTTAGAGGAAATGCTCTATTTTTATCGCGACCAACAACCGACGCCCATTAACTTCATAAAAATTAGCTTTACAGCAACTAACTATCCGTTAAGTTGAAAACTGGAACGACTTGATAGATAGGTGGGCATGTATTTTTAACGTGGCGCAATCGGATTACCTCGTGAGCAATAGGGGCAAAATGGCGGGAAATCATGAAAAGCCACGAAAATTCGAAAAAGCTGGAAGGGAGCACGGGGCCGCATCCGGCGCGCACCACAGATAATCCGATCTCCACTGACGATATCGGCTTGCCTACAGGCATACAATCCGATGAGGTCAGCAAATTGGGTCAAGCCAAGCCTGATCCGGAAAAAGTGAAAAACAAGTCGTAATTCGTTGCGGCAGAAAGCCGCAACCAGTATGAAAAGTCCCGTTGATTCGGAATGCAGTTGCGCGAAACAGGTTACTCACATTTATAGTGGACAATCCTGTGGATAACCTAGGGCAATATTTATTAAGTACATGATTTCTAAGGGTTCTCTCGTATTGACTCAAATCAATGCAAACCGATTTGGCGATGCTTTCCCACTAAAGATTCGGCTCCAAAAATAAAATGCACCGGCTTGCAATCACAAGCCGGTGCATCAAATGAAACGTCAGTGAGGGCATTTAACAGCCTGGAACGGCTCAGGCAGCCTTGGGTTTGAATTGTTTGTCGCTGATACGAAATTTGTTCCGGCGATCTCCCATTAAGACCCGTAACTCCTGGATACTCAAATCCGTCACCTCATGCATGCGTATCAGCAGCGAGGCACCGACAGGCAGCCTGCGGTGGCGTATCTTGCTTATTACAGGTGGGGCCACTTCCAACGCACGGGACAAGGCGGCATCGTTTTTCAAATTAAGCTTTCCGATGATCGAAGCCAACAAATTGTCTGGATTGTAGTTAACATTTTCAACTAAATTTTCATTGTTCATTGTTTCTCCTCACTTTGATTGCATTGCTTAGATTGTGACCAAATGTAACTACACGTTTTTGATATTCCGCAATACAATTTATTTTCAGCCTTGTTTCTTCGTACACAGTCTGATTTCAATCTAATCGTCACATTCGCCCTTGATACCGCGCAATGCCGCCACGCGGATATCGGCTTGGCGACTGGATGAAGTTTGGTGGCAATGACTAACAAGGCGCCGCAACTGATTGCGGCAGCAGCGCCGAATCGGAAGCGGCAACAAGCTACAAAATAATCGAATCAGGGGAATGCGGCGATCAGCGCTCTAACCAGCCAGACCACAATGCCAATGCATACCGCAACGATCAGCACCACGGCTGCAGTAGGGAAATTTTTTTTGCCCATCGCGCGTATCTCATCATGGAGACAACTTGAATCGCCAGTCTAAGACAGCGCGAATAAATATGGATTGCGTTCAATCAAGGCACGCACCGGTTCGAGGAAACACGAACGCGGTGGAAGAAAAGTTCACGAGGCGCAAGCGAATGCAGCCCGTCCGGTTGCAATAAATTCAGAAGCACGGTTATCGATGCGGCCGACGCCGTTAAAATTCATGTTCTTTCAACGCCCTGGTCGCGCGCTGCTCGGCCAGCGCCCATGCCTCTTTTTCGGTTGCGCATATACCTGCGGGAATATAGGTTTCGGCGATTTCCGGCTCACGTGCAAGCCGGACAAATACCTGGGCTTCATATGTTCCATCAGGCTGTTGAACGGTATTGATTCTTGCAATGTGGGAACCACTTTGTAGAATATGTGGTGTCATGTCCATCTCCTGCATTTAAGCGCCACTCTTTGAGCGACTCCGCCGCATTTTCATTTGACAAAAATTGGGACAATTTATTTCATCAGCTTGTCCACCAACGCATATCCCCTCATGAAGCCGGCCTGTACCGCGGCTTCCTCGGTGGAATAGTCATCATCGTCGCCGGAGCCGCCCGTCAGCATACTGAATGAACTGGAATCCGCCCCGGGATCGGAAATGCGGACCGTGTAGTCCCATTTCTCGGTATCGCCATGAGGCAAAGCGGTCACATGCACATCCAGTCCTTTATATTCCTCTGTTCTCCAGCTTTGAGGCACTATCATTTGCAGCTCCATCACAGATTCGTCTTAATTAAAATCAAAGATTGTGACCGATCGAAAAATCCGCAAGTTCCACGCCGAATCCGCTGCATGATTTCCAATGCTTCGCCTTGCGATTATTGCGCGCGGGAATCGGCATATTTTCCCGAGCGACAATTGTGGACTCTTATTTTTTGCACATTTGATAGAGCCAAAAATTTCCGCTGGATTCCTCAAATTTTTTTTACTCAGACAAGAAGGAATTGCCAAGTGCTCCACGGCGCGCCAAAGGTGAGGCCGGACTTGAAAAATCGATCTGGCCTCGCCCGCTGCGGCCGGTGTCAACTTCTGCGGCGATAGAAAAACCCGGAAAATCCGCTGCCACGGCGCTATTATTTTTGCGGTGAACGTTGCGGATCGGCTGCGACCAGAAGGCTGCATCGAATTTTCTCGACCAGCACCGCGTCGATCGAACCGCGCCACCAGCGCATAGCCCACGGTTTGTGGCGTGAGTGGCCCACGATAACCAGCTCGATTTTTAATTTCTCCACCAATTCCTTGATGATGTTCACCGGTTCGCCGACCTCCAGATGGGCCACGACGCTCAATCCTGCTGCGGTCAACAGCGTCTTTCCATCCGCCAGTTCGCGTTCCATTTTTTGTTTTTCCGCGATGAGCTCTTCTTCGACGTTGATGATCGCCGCCGCAGCGTATTCGCCTACCAGCAGCGAGGGCGGCGGATTGACGACGACCAGCAGGTGTATTTCCGCCGACGAACCGGGAGCAAGACGAACGCATTCCTCCAGTGCGGATCGGCTCTCCGCGGTACCGTTGTAGGCGACAAGAATTTTGCGGTACATAAAAGCCTCCGATCGTTGCAAGAATTGATTCAAGTATATCCTCAGTTGCAAATATGACCAGCAAATTCAATCGATACGGAAAAATTTATCGGCGCGGGAATTTGCATCAAAAAGAAATGGAAACCCGCATACAGCGGCGTCGGGGTGCACGAAACACGGTACATTAGCGCGACGGGAATCCTCGCCGCGACACAGGCACTGCTTGTGAAATTTTATCGCGCGCAGCGTTGGCACGGTACGAACTCTTACAGGATTAAACATGACTACACATCGGATTGCAGTGATCGCCGGCGACGGCATCGGCAAGGAAGTGATGCCCGAGGGATTGCGCGTGCTGGATGCCGCCGCGCGCAAGTTCGGCATCGATTTCAAATGGGACCGCTTCGATTTCGCGTCATGCAATTATTACGCGAAGCATGGACAAATGATGCCGGACGACTGGAAAGACCGGATCAGCGGGCATGATGCCATTTTCTTCGGCGCGGTAGGCTGGCCGGAGATCGTGCCGGACCATGTTTCTCTTTGGGGTTCGTTGCTCAAGTTCCGCCGCGAATTCGACCAGTACGTAAACCTGCGTCCGTGTCGGCTGATGCCGGGAATTCCATCACCGCTGGCGAACCGCAAACCCGGCGATATCGATTTCTATGTGGTCCGTGAAAATACCGAAGGCGAGTATTCATCGATCGGCGGCAAGATGTATGAAGGCACGCCGCGCGAAATGGTATTTCAGGAAAGCGTCTTCTCGCGCGTCGGCGTGGACCGAATCCTGAAATTCGCATTCGAGCTGGCGCAGCGCCGTCCCAAAAAACACCTTACCTCCGCGACCAAGTCAAACGGCATTTCGATCACGATGCCGTACTGGGACGAACGTGTGGCGGCGATGGCAAAAAGCTATTCCGATGTGAAATACGACAAGTACCATATCGATATCCTGACCGCGCATTTCGTTCAGCACCCGGACTGGTTCGATGTTGTGGTGGCGTCCAATCTGTTCGGCGATATCCTGTCCGATCTCGGGCCTGCCTGCACCGGCACCATCGCCATTGCGCCGTCGGCCAATATCAATCCGGAGCGCAGCTTCCCTTCCCTGTTCGAACCGGTGCACGGTTCGGCACCCGATATCGCGGGGAAGGCACTGGCCAATCCGATCGGACAGATCTGGTGCGGCGCGATGATGCTTGAACATCTCGGTCATCCGGAAGCCGGCGCAGCCATCGTCAGCGCAATTGAAAAGGTGCTGGAAGCAGGACCCGCACATGCGCCGTTTACGCGCGACATCGGCGGCACCGCGAAAACAGGCGATCTCGGACGTGCAATTGCCGAAGCTTTGTAGCGCCGGATATCGAAAAGCAAGTTATGTCCCGGCGAACGAACAATTTGAGAATTGTCACGCTGGTGAAATAAAAGCCGGGTATCTTTACCTTCATGCCGTACATGCAACCGATATGCATGATGGCGGCTGGTGTGCTGATCCGATGGGATCGGCGCACCAACTTCCGCGTTAACTGCTCCCGCTTCAATACACCGAATCCGCTTTGCATTACCGCTTTCAGGCAACGCCGTATATGCCTGCATCCGCGTGGCTAATTTCTTTTCAATAAGACAACGACCTATTCGAGGAAATGCCATCGGCGTAACGAAATGAAAGTTCTTTGCCAGGATAAATCCGCGCCGCGCCTCCAGATGCCGCATGTTTCAAAATAAGTAGTCGATGATCGGGAACAAGACGCGGGTCCGGCTATCCATTAGCATTAACACCGGCCGAATCGGCACGACGAATTGATGGAGATACGGATGAAATCTGCTGGACTGGAAGGCGCGACTCTGGATCGATGGGTCGCCAAGGCTGAAGGCATCGAAGTGAAATACAGCACCACGCAGCAATACTGGCGCATTGACGGTACACCCGAAAACATTCACTGGGCGCCGCACTGCGACTGGTCGCAGGCGGGACCGATTATCGAACGGGAGTTGATCTCATTGCTTGCGCCCAAGATGGGCCATCTCTGGGAAGCCAGTTATGGCGACACTGTCGAATCGCAGGCGCTATGCCATGGAAAGACGCCGCTCGAGGCCGCGATGCGCGTGTATGTGTCGATCAGGTTCGGCGCCGACGTGCCCGACTAGCTGATGAACTTGATGGCGCTCTTCCAGCCGAAGCTGGAAGAGCCATGCGGACTATTTCATTTTGCAAGCGGATGCGTAAGCATCGCTGTGGTTCGGCAGCGCCACGCCCAAGGTACGGTTGGTGATCCGGTCCTGTGCATCCCGGCTGATGACGCGGGTGTAGTAATTCTGGATCGGATAGTGGTTGTTGTTGAACTTGAATTCACCGCGCACGGATTTGAATTTTGCCGCCTTCAGCGCCTTGCCCAGTGCTTCCTTGTCCTCGATCTTGCCATTCACGCCGCGCACCGCCGAGTCCATCAGCATCGCAGCATCGTAGCCTTGCGATGCGTACAGCGACGGCAACCTGCCGTAATCCTTGATGAAATCGGCAACGAAGCGCTTGTTTTGCGGATTGTCGAAATCGTGATTCCATTGCGACGCATTGAACATCCCCAGCATCGGCGCGCCGACCGCCTTGATGATGTCTTCATCGGCGGAAAATCCCGGGCCGAACAACTGTGCGTTCCTTGACAAGCCCGCATCGACGAACTGCTTGATGAAATTGATGCCCATGCCGCCCGGCAGAAAGATGTACACCGCGTCTGGCTTCAGCGACCGGATCTGCGCCAGTTCCGCGCCATAGTCGAGCTGCCCTAGCTTGGTATAGATCTCCTCTGCGACCATGCCTTTGTAGTAGCGCTTGAAACCGGTCAGCGCATCCTTGCCGGCCGGGTAATTGGGCGCAACCAGCGCCACATTCTTGAAGCCTTTTTCAGTGACATGCTTGCCGACCGCCTCATGCAGGTTGTCGTTTTGCCACGCCACGTTGAAAAAATACGGATTGCACTGCTCCCCTGCGTATTGCGACGGGCCCGCATTGGCGCTGATGTAATGCGTTTTGGCGTTGAAGATCGTCGGACCGACCGCCAGCATCACATTCGAAAACACGATGCCGGTCATCAGGTCGACCTTATCCCTCTTGAGCATCTTGTCCACCAGTTGCTTGGCCGCATCCGGGTTTTGCTGATCATCGCCGCTGATCACTTCCACCGGCAGATTGCCGAACTTGTTGTTGAGATGTTTCAGCGCGAGCGAAAAACCGTCGCGGATGTCCACACCGAGGCCGGCGCCGGCGCCGGAAAGCGTGGTGACCATGCCGACCTTCACATTGTCGGCCGCGTGGGCGCCGGATGCGGCTGACAGCGCCAGTACAAGCGCGGAATAACGTAGTAGCTTCACCATCGACTCCCTCATGATTGACCAACGGATTCGGCCCAATGCCAGGATCCTGAAAACTTCCATCGCCTCAAATAGCGCTTTTCTTGTAAAGTTCATGATTTTAATCTGAATTGGATGCCATGCTAGGCAACGCAGCGAATCCGACCGTCGACGCGGAAGCAAACGTTTCAGATTCCTTGTCGCCGTGCTTTACGCAATGACGCGATTTCCGTTGGACGCACATCATTGAATTGATATTAAGGCAAGGGCATGGATATCACGCTCCTCATCGAGCATTCGTTGAATGGATTGCAATTCGGCCTGATGCTGTTCCTGCTCGCCGCGGGATTGACGCTGGTGTTCGGCATCATGGACCTGATCAATCTGGCGCATGGGTCGCTGTACATGGCGGGCGCCTATTTCGCCGCCACGTTCAACGCGCTGACCGGCTCCTTCTGGATCGGGATGCTGCTGGCGGTCGCCGCGACCGCCCTGCTCGGCGCGGTGCTGGAACTCGGCGTGATGCGCCGGCTCTACGGCCGCGATCATCTGTCGCAGGTGCTCGCCACCTTCGCGCTGATCTTCATTTTCAACGAGGGTGCGCGCATGCTGTGGGGCGCCCAGCCGCTGACCTTGAATGCGCCGCCACAGCTGGCGCAACCGGTCGAATTGATGCCCGACTTCTTTTATTCATCCTACCGGCTGTTCATCATCGGCGCCGGCATTGCGGTGGCGGCGCTGCTGTACCTGGTCGTGGTCAAGACCCGCATCGGCATGATGGTGCGCGCCGGCGCATCCAATCGAGAAATGGCAATTGCAATGGGCGTCAACATCAAGCTGGTATTCACATTGTTGTTCGCCTTCGGCGCGGCATTGTGCGCATTGGCCGGCAGCCTGCTTGGTCCGATTCTCGCGGTACAGGTCGGCATGGGTGAAAGCATCCTGATTCTGGCATTCGTCGTCGTCGTGATCGGCGGAATCGGCTCGGTACGGGGCGCACTGGTCGGTGCGCTGCTGGTCGGCATCGTCGATACGCTGAGCCGCACCTTGCTTCCGGTTACGCTGCGCCTGCTGATGCCATCCGATATCGCATCCACCCTCGGTCCCGCCCTTGCATCGATCCTGATTTATGTGCTGATGGCGGCCGTATTGTTTTATAAACCGCAGGGATTGTTCCCTGCGCGCGGTTGAGGAGCGGCCATGCAAAGCAATCTGCATCACCGGTTTTCAACTATCGCGGTAATTGTGCTTCTAGCGCTGTTGGCAGTTTTCCCACCAGCAGCATCCGCGCTGGACCAGGAATTTTATATCGGCGTCGCAAGCCGGCTGATGATCTTTGCAATTGCCGCCACCAGCCTGAATCTGGTAATCGGTTTTGGCGGCATGGTCAGCCTCGGCCATGCGGCATTTTTCGGCACAGGCGCCTATACGGTCGGCATCCTGATGCAGCACGGGATCGTGTCCGCATGGCTTTCCTGGCCTGCGGCAATCGCGGTCAGTGCGCTGCTTGCTGCAGTGATCGGGCTCATTTCGCTGCGCACGCGCGGCATGTATTTCATCATGATCACGCTGGCGTTCGCGCAGATGGTGTATTACCTGTTCATTTCATTGCGCGCCTATGGCGGCGACGATGGCCTTTCCCTTCCGGCGCGTTCAACGATCGGACTCGACCTGGCGTCCGACAGCGCGTTCTATTACGTGGTGCTGGCGCTGCTATCGGTATCGGTGCTGATGGTGTATCGCCTGGTCAATTCGCGTTTCGGCCGAGTCGTCCAGGCAATCCGCGAAAATGAAACCCGCATGGAAGCCATCGGCTATCCGGTGTTCCGCTACAAGCTGGTGTGCTTCATCGCGGGCGGTGCGATGGCCGGCCTGGCCGGCGCGCTGATCGCCAACCAGAACATGCTGGTGAGTCCCAACCTGATTCACTGGACCCAGTCCGGCACGCTGATGGTGATGGTGATCCTGGGCGGGGTCGGCTACCTGGCCGGAGGCGTGCTCGGTGCGGTCGCGATGCTGCTGCTGGAAGAAATCCTGTCGGGTTATACGATCCATTGGCAGCTTGGGCTGGGACTGATCTTGCTGGCGGTCGTGATGCTGCTGCCGAACGGCCTGGCAAGCTTGTTCCACCGCCGGCGTCGCGCCGATGTTTCGCGGGAGGATGCGAAATGACGCAAGCGGTGCTCGAACTGCGTGAACTGGTCAAACGCTTCGGCGGACTGGCCGCTACCGATCATCTGAACCTGACGGTGCATGCGGGCGAAATCCACGCGCTGATCGGTCCCAACGGCGCCGGCAAGACCACACTGATACACCAGATATCCGGTGCCATCGTACCGGACTCGGGCCGGATTCTTTTTGACGGAAAAGAGGTAACCCGCATGCCGATGCATGACCGTGTGACGATCGGTCTGGCGCGTTCGTATCAGATCACGAACATATTCAACAATTTGTCGGTGCTCGACAATCTTGCGCTGGCGGTGCAGGCGCGCGCCGGCAGCAGCATGCGCTTCTGGCGACCGGTGTTGTCGGAACAATCCTTGTTCGATGAAGCGTATGCGATTGCGCGGCAGATCGGGCTCGGCAATCGGACCGGCTTTCCGGGCGCCAGCCTCGCGCATGGCGAAAAGCGGCGGCTGGAACTCGGCCTCGCGCTCGCCACCAAACCGAAATTGCTGTTGCTCGATGAGCCGATGGCGGGCATGGGCCAGGAAGAATCGGCCGGCATCGTGCCGTTGATCGAAAACCTGCGCGGCAAGGTCACGGTGCTGCTGGTCGAACATGACATGGACACGGTATTTCGTGTCGCGGACCGGATTTCGGTATTGGTGTCCGGCCGGATCATTGCAACCGGTACGCCGGACGACATCCGCCGCAATCCGGAGGTGAAGAAAGCCTATCTCGGCGACGAGGTGATCGCATGAACCCGATCCTGCGCGTGCAAGATATAGCGGCCGCATACGGCAGCAGCCAGGTGCTGTTCGGCATCAGCCTCGACATCGAACCCGGCAAGGTCGCCACGCTGCTCGGGCGCAACGGCATGGGAAAAACCACGACCGTGCGCTCTATACTCGGGCTCAATCGCATCAAAAGCGGGCAGATTCATTTCAACGGCAAACGCATCGATCAATGGCCGGCGGACCGGATCGCGCGCAGCGGGATCGCCATCGTGCCGGAAGGCCGGCAGATTTTTTCCAACCTGACCGTCAGGGAAAACCTGGTCGCGTTCGCATCGAATCGTTGCCAGGCAGCGGAGCCGTGGACGCTGGAACGGGTATATGCACTTTTCCCGCGTCTGAAGGAGCGTGCCGGCAACATGGGCAACCAGCTGTCCGGCGGCGAACAGCAGATGCTGGCGATCGGCCGCGCGCTGATGACCAATCCCTACCTGCTGATCCTGGATGAAGCGACGGAGGGGCTGGCGCCACTGGTGCGTGAAGACATCTGGCGCTGCCTCGCACAGTTGCGAACGATGGGGCAGACCACGCTGATTATCGACAAATACATCGAACGCTTGATCGCGCTCGCGGACCGGCACACCGTCATCGAGCGCGGTAAAGTCGTCTGGTCGGGAACGTCAAGCGAGCTGCGGCTGTCGCCGGAGATCTGGCATAAGTATGTCGGGGTTTAGGAACGTGCACGGAATAATTTCCTTATTTCGTCCACGTCCCTTAGCAAACTTGGAATGACGGTTAAGGGTTGGCGCGGAGCGGCCATTTCGAACTTAACCGGCCGGACTGAAAAATGACAGGAAAATAACGGTTTCGACTGTCGCAACGAGATTTGCAACGGAATGCAGAAAAATGGTCAGTATCGTTGATCCGGTCATGATCCTTGCCGCACCCAGAACCAGCCCCATCAAGAAGATCGTGCCGATCCCGTAAAGATCGTATTGCATATGAATCACGGCCCATGCCGCGGAAGTCAAAACCACCGCACCGGCCGGCCCGAGCGGCGACTCTGAAAGCCCTTTGAGCAGAAATCCCCGGAAAAACAGTTCTTCAATCAATGGCGCGGCAACGATCAAGGCGATCCACAGAATCCAGCGGGATTCGATCGATGAATATATGCGCCACATGAATTCCGGAACGATGGGTTTGCCCAGAAAATAGGTAAACAGGTCCAGTACGATCAAAAGCCCGGCAAACAACATTAGCCATCTGCCGGTTTCTCTTTTGGACGGCATGGTCAATCCCAGATATTGCTGAAGATCCGAACCGCGTTTCAGTTTGACCGCAAGCACGATCAGCAAACTGCACACCAAGGTTGTGGCGAAGGTGCTCAACGAGATTGCCATGCCGTCGTACTGCGTATTCAACAATGCATCGGACAGATCATCAGGCGAGAGCACGCTCTGGGTTACACCGACATAAACGCCCGCCACGGCGCTTCCGACCACGACATATACTGCCGCGACAAGCGCTCCCCAAAGAAGCGTGCCCAACAGGCCCCAGTGTTTCACGCGATCCTGAACTGTGATTTCTTGCAAAGCGATTCCCCTTCGTCCCGATATCAATTGACAAACCGGCAGCAATTGTACCGCCAGCACGCAGCAGCGCAAGCCGTCAGGATGCCGAATCAAATCGGGGAAAAACGAAACAGGGAATTTTTCAGATGTCGCGGCGTTTTACGCAATGCTTTATTGCGAATGCATTTCTGACAGGCTCGATCGGTTCCATCTCCGCGTCTTGCAAAGATGGATCGACGATCTGGCGGCGCGGCATGCGCCGCCATCAATCACGAATGGCGCCGGGACGCCTGTGAAATGAAAATGTTTATTTCCGACCGGATTAATTCTGCGTTGACGGCGGAGAAGATTGCGCCAGCTGGTCCTGCAGATGTTTCTCCAGACGGTCAAGAATACGCAAGCGAGAATTGGGCGTGTAATCTTCGACTAATCGATGGTTCGATAACTCCTGAAGTTGGTTGATTTCCTTCTGAATTTTTCTCAGCTTCCACTTGTAATACCATTTCATGGCACATTCTCCCCGTTTTGCCCGTACTTGTTCACTTGAACTCACTCGATGCATCGATACGTCACCTCTTTACCCAGGCACCGATGCGTCACGATCGCGACCGGCAGATCGTGCGCAAAAGCCCTCTGGAGCGATGATGGTGAGAATCGAAACAGATGCCGATTTGCTACGCCATCCCTTTCGACATCGAATGCACGGTTGATAAGACACTGTATTTTTGCTTTTGTTCCCGAATAGAAACTTATGTTTAGGCGCCAGTATCCCGGGCAAACGCTTGATTGAAAAAGGAATGTAATGAATTCGGCGCCGAGTCAGGAGCAAGGCGCGGCAAGGGCGATGCCCTTGCGATGGAGAGCGCTCGTTGAGGCGAGCGACACTTGAAAGCTCACACGGTTTGCAGCCGTGCTTGAATTGTACAGCGGCTGATCTACTATTTTCCGGACTGCATGCGATCGGTGATGTCCGCGCCGATTCCGCGATATCCGATGAAGCGGCTGGACGAATCGAACATCGGTTCGCCGCTGACTTGCAGATATTGCATGCTGCCATCGGCATTGCTGCGGCTATAGACAAAGTCGAGGAACGGGCGCCTGGCCGCGATGTTGGCATCCAGCAGAGCCCGCTCGTCCGCATTCCATCCAGTCAGCACGGTACCGGGGGCACCCAGCATGTCTTGCGGCCCGATACCGAGCATTTCAAACACCGGGCCGGAAACCTTGGTGAATTTCCCTTGTGCATCCTGCTCCCAATACCAGTCCGACGACAGTTCCGTAAAACTCTTGAAGCGGGCCTCGCTTTCGCGCAATTCGGCGGTGCGTTCCAGCACCGTCTGCTCCAGCACCTTGTTGTAATTGCCCAGTTTTTGATACAACAGCCGCACTTCCAGCATGTTGTGGATGCGCGTCTGCACTTCGACCAGATCGAACGGCTTGCTGACGAAGTCCTTGGCGCCCGCTTGCAGCGCGCGCAGCTTGTGGCCCGGTTGCGCCGTGATGACCAGCACCGGAAGATAACCGTCCGTCTCGATTTCCTTCAAGCTCTCCATGACCTCGAATCCATCCATGCCGGGCATTTGCAGGTCGAGCAGAATCAAATCGTAGCGATGGGCCGAATGCAGGGCACAGACCGCGAAGGGATCCATCGTCGACGCGATACGCAGATAACCCGCGTTGCGCAGCATTTTTTCCAACAGCACGACGTTAGGTTCCTGATCATCGACGATCAGGATGCTGGCGTTCAAAATCTCGGATGCTTCAAGCATTGCATTTGTCCCAAAAAGTCATGTCTCTGTCATGCCGCGCCATTATGCCGCGGTCTCGGTATTCGATTTCTCGTCCAGGCCATGTTCCGCAGCATAATGCAATGCGACATCCAGCGCATCCATGAACTCGAGGACCTTGATCGGTTTTGTCAGATAGCGGAAAAACCCGGCCTCGATACCTCTCTCAATGTCGCGCGGAACGGCGTTGGCTGACAATGCCATCACCGGGATGTGGGCCGTTACGGGATCTCTTTGCAAAATTTCCAGCGCACCGAAACCACTGATGCCGGGTAAATTGATATCCATCAAAATCACATCCGGCTGATAGGCGCGCGCCAGTTGGATGCCCAGGTGGCCGTCGATGGCGGTCAACAATTTCAAATCGCTGCGTCTTGCAATCAGTTGCTCGACCAGCGCCAGATTTGCCGGATTGTCCTCGACATAGAGCAGCGTGCGTTGGAACGGCAACACGAGCGCCGCCGATGCATGCTCCGGCTCATCCGCGCCGGGCTCGCCGATACCGTCGTGCTCCAGTTCCGGCGCGCTCGACGCGGCGAATTCGACCCAGAATACGCTGCCGGTTCCGACATTGCTTTCGACGCCGATGGCGCCGCCCATCAATTCGACCAGTTGCTTGGTGACGACCAGGCCGATGCCGGTGCCTTCTTCGGCACTGGTCTCTTGGCCGAGCCGATTGAACGGCTGAAAGAGTTGCGCCAACTGCTCCGGCGCCAGGCCGGTGCCGGTATCCTTAACGCTGATGCGCACCCGGTTTTCGTGCACCGCGCATTTGACGATGACCGCGCCGCCATCCCGGTTATATTTGATCGCATTGGCCAGCAGGTTGATCATCACTTGCTTGACCCTGGTCCGATCGGCATGGACGTAGTACTGACTATCAAAGCGCGGGAACGTCATCTGTATCCTGCGCTTTTGCGCCTGAGGTTCAATCATTGCCTGGCAATCCTGCAGCACCTCCGCCAGCGACATCGATTCCTGCGACATCGTTACCTTGCCCGATTCGATCATCGCCAGATCGAGGATTTCATTGATCAGGCGCAACAGGTACCAGCCGGCCTGCAAGATCTGGTCGATCGACAGTTTCTGCGCCGATGTCGGCGGCGGCGTCTCGGACGCCATCAATTGCGCGAATCCCAACACTGCATTGAGCGGCGTGCGCAATTCATGACTCATGCTGGACAAAAATTCCGATTTCGCCAGGTTGGCTTTTTCCGCGGCCGCTTTCGCGGTTTCCAGCTCGACGTTATTTTCCTGCAGTACATGCTCGAACTGCTTGCGCTCGGTGACATCGCGCGCCGCGGCAAACACGCCTTGCAGCTTGCGGTCCCGGTCATGGAAGGTGGTCGCGTTGTACGAGACGACCGTTTCCTTGCCATCCCTGGCGTGGGCAGTCAACTCGTAGTTGGTCACCTTGCCTTCGCGCAGAACGCGCTTGATGGCCACCTCGGCCCGCTCCGGATCGGTAAAATAGTTTTTGAACGGTGCGCCGATCAATTCATCGCGCGAACAACCCGTCAACGCTTCCATCTGCTGATTGACGTCGCTGATGATGCCGCGTGGATCGGTGGTTATCAATGCGTCGATATTCGATTCGATCAGCGAGCGCGTGTAGAACTGCTGGTCGCGCAGTCGTTGATCGAGCAGCGCCTGCTCCGCCTCGACTTGTTTACGCGCCGTGTTATCGGTGCCGATCAACAGGTAGCCGATCACTTTATCTTGCGCATCACGCAACGCGGTGACCGACACGATCGCCGGGAAGCGGCTGCCGTCCTTGCGGATATAGGTCAGCTCGTAAATATCCTCGATGCCGCGCGACGCCTTGAACACCAGCGCCTCAAAACCCGGCGTGATCGGGGTATCCAGTTCCAGGCTCAGGGCCTCGGCGCGCGCCACCAGTTCCTGCGCATCCGAAATGCCGGCCGGCGTGATCTTGTCCACCACCTCCGCCGCGCTGTAACCGAGCATGCGTTCCGCACCGACGTTGAAAATCTGAATCACGCCCTGCGCGTCGGTGGCGATACTGGAAAAATTGGCGCTGTGGAAAATGGCATCCTGCAATGCGCCCGCCTTCAACAATGGCTGGCGCGCCTCTTGCTCTGCCTGCTCGGACGCCAGACGGCGACGCATTACCTGCCGTATCCGCACATACAGCAAGGCCTGGAAGCTCAGCAGCAGGACGACCGTGCCCCAGATAAAGGCGGCGACCGGTTGCATCACATTGTTCCATGCGATACCGCCGGCCAGCAGCAGAATGGCCAATGTCATGCCGAACCCGAGCAGCATCAGTCGTTCGAGCGATATTTTTTCCATTGCATGCATAGTGTTAAACATTAATTACCTTACAAAAAGCGTTAACCTCGTCTACATCAAGGTGGCAGCGAAGCGGTCAACGCTTTTCAGGCGCTACTTCCGTATTTCGGATGTGTTCATGCAAACTTCCGTTGCCGGAAGATCCTTTGTCGTCAGCCGGCCGAGGTCTTCCCCGGCTTGTCCTGGCGCTGTCGCACGTCCGACAGCAAGCGGGCAAACTCTTTCTTGACGACGGCGTAACATTCACAGACATTGCCCTCCAGGCCGTTCCGGTTCAGCACGGTGATATGGCCGCGCCGATAGCTGATAAACCCATGGCCTTGCAATTTTCCGGCCGCTTCGGTGACGCCTTCGCGCCGCACGCCCAGCATATTGGCGATCAATTCCTGGGTCATCGTCAATTCATTGCTCGGCAAACGATCCAGCGTCAACAGGAGCCAGCGGCACAATTGCTGCTCTACCGAGTGATGACGGTTACATACGGCGGTTTGCGACATGTGCGTGATCAGTGCTTGTGTATAGCGCAGCAACAGCCGCATCACCGGCCCGGAGCGATTGAATTCTTCCATCAACAGGTGGGACTTGAGACGGTAGCCGTGGCCGCTCGTCTGGACCACGGCGCGGCTGGGCGTGGTGTTGCCGCCCATGAAAAGCGAAATTCCCAGCATGCCCTCATTGCCTACGCCGGCAATTTCAGACGAGCCGCCGTTTTCGAGCAAATAATGCATCGAGACGATCGATGTAGTCGGAAAATAAACATACTGCAGCTTGCCTCCCGACTCATAGAGTACGTCGCCCAGCAGCATCGGGACCAGTTCCAGATGCTGCGCCAGGCGGTCGAACTCAGCGTCGAGCAAAGCTGCCAGAAGATAATTTTGGTTGGGGTCGTGCGTACTGGACATGTCAGATCTCCTGCTTCCAGCCGTTAACCAGCGGGGTAGGTAAAGGCACCCTAAGAAATGGTCTCGACAAGGTAACACGTCCGGCCTGCTTTCCCGGATAGTATTTCGGTTTGGCGCAAGCTTATGTGCGTTACCGCACATAAAGGCCAACATCGTGCCAAAAAGCCATGATGGCGATGCGCGTATCAACGCCTGCCAACTCGATGGATATCGGGCGATTCGTTACCGCAGATAGCAGGCGCTTGTCCGGCCGGGATAAAAAAACGGCTCCGCGGTCGTTGACCGCG
This sequence comes from Burkholderiales bacterium RIFCSPLOWO2_02_FULL_57_36, assembly GCA_001770855.1. Lineage (GTDB taxonomy): Bacteria > Pseudomonadota > Gammaproteobacteria > Burkholderiales > Burkholderiaceae_D > MESE01. The sequence goes on along the minus strand of MESE01000016.1, from coordinate 22,590 downwards.
GAGCCGAAGTTCTCGCGAGGAGAACTCCATCTTTACTGGAATAGTGCCAACTTCATCTATTTGGCAGGATCGGCGAGCGATACACTCATCATGCGTTCATAACGACACGACAAGTTTCGCGCTCATCCATCCCGTCAATTACAAAGCGCACCACCGGCAAATTATCGCTGAGCAGGAACCACCACGACCGTATCACCGGTTCGTCCGGTATCGCCCTTGCTACCATCGGCGCCGGTTGCGCCGGTTGCGCCAACATAGCCGGTCGCGCCGGTTGCACCGGTTGCGCCAGTCGCTCCGGTCGCACCGGGAACCGCCACTGTCGAGCCGGTAGCACCGGTTGCGCCATCGTAGCCGGTAGCGCCGGTTGCGCCTTTGGCGCCGTCATAGCCGGTTGCGCCGGTTGCACCGGCCGGGCCAGGTTCGCCGGCAGGACCGGGAACCGCCACGATAGTCGGCGTGGGATTGGTAACCGTCGTTTTTTCACAAGCGCTCAGACCCACGATTGCAACCAGTGAAGCTAACAGTAATGAATATTTCATAATGATCCTTTTATTGGTGAAAGAAAAATGCGCACAATATTGTGCATGGACATGCCGGCGAAAGAGGCAATTACAACCGTTTACGAAGGCGCCGATTTGTCGATTCGTCGCCATCATCACGGCTTGCGCGATAGCCGGCCCATCCAGTGCCAGCGGATGAATCCGGGTTCGACATGCGGAGATTAGGCGAAAGCATCAACCTGCTCTGTGCGTCAACGCACAAAGGAAAGTTTTTTTTACTGGATTCAAAAAGGCGGAAGTTTCATTTCGTCTGGCCATTGGCTTGCCGATGATCTTGTACGGCAGACCGACAATACAAATCAAATGCAATCTCCATCCCGTATTGCCGCGAGACAACCAGGCATCACGCGGTAAATGATTGCGCTCAATGCGCTTGTTGCCGATCGGCGCAAGCGCCATCTCGATAATCCTCTTTTGTACGCTAACGCACAGTTCCTGCGCAGGTTTACACATAATCTTCGGTTGGCAGCGCGACGTTGAAAATGTGACCGCGCCGAAATCGTATCCAAACAATCTCAGGGAAATAATCATGAAAAATCAAAATACATCGTGTAACGGCACACGCAAAACGCTTTTGCAATCCGCATTGATCGTTGTCTTCAGCGCAGCGGCATTTGCGCCGGCAACCGGCATGGCGCAGGCTGTGAATGATCCCGGCCACTGGTACAACTCCCAAGGCATCGTTTGGAAAAACTCAACCGGCTTGTGCTGGCGCTCAGGTGCATGGACTCCGGCAAATGCGACTCCGGAATGCGATCCGGAACTGATGGCAAAGGCTGAAGTTCCTGCTGAAAAACGCGCAGAAATACCACCTCCGGCAGCGGCGCCAACACCGGCTAAATTGCAGACACGGAAAATTACCTTTTCAGCGGAAGAGTTATTCGATTTCGACAAAGCAGTCTTGAAGCCCGCAGGTAAAGCAGGACTGGATAACCTGACCAATGAAATCAATGGCGTGAATTATGAAGCCGTACTTGTGAGCGGACATACGGATCGTATCGGCAGCAATCAATATAACCAGAAACTTTCCGAGCGTCGTTCCAATGCTGTCAAGGCTTACCTGATCAGCAAGGGAATTCCTGATAGTCGCATCACGTCAGCGGGAATGGGCGAATCGCAGCCGGTAACGAAGATCGGCGATTGCAAAGGTCCGGTCAGCAAGAAATTGATCGCTTGCCTGCAACCTGATCGCCGGGTCGAGGTTGATGTAACCGGCAGCAAGGAAGTCGTTGTCCCGCAATAATCATCATACGGTGACCGGGAATTCTTTGGATTTCCGGTCACTGCTCCGATTTTCATCACGGCCGGTTTCGGCTCGGCCTACAAGGAGTCTCTTATGTCTTTCCTGATTTATCTCATCGGATTTGCCATCCTGATCGGCGGTGTTGCCTGGGCTCTCGTCACGGCCGGGGTTCCGCAACTCTACGTACTGATTACTTCCGTCATATTGCTTGGTGTAGGAATCCTGACCGGAGTAGCGCGCACGCGCGGCAAGGATCCTTCCTGAACAATCAGTTCGAACGTTAGCCGTCTCGGTGTGCTGGCGTACAGACCATGAAATGAAATCCGGGCACTCTTGACCTTATTCACTCACCGGAATTTCAATCATGATTCAGACTCAACGTCCACTTGTCCACACCATGTTGCTTGCTTGTGCGCTCATCGCATTTACAGCGTCCGCCAAAGCCGAGATCGTGCAGTGTGTCGATGAGGCGGGATTGATTACGTTCACCGACGTTCCATGTAACGCCGACGCAATTTCGGTTCGCATGCCTGGCTCGATTAAAGGTTCGCGAGCCGGGGCCGGGGACTCGCCACAGGCGAAGCGTTTTGCCGCAGCCGAGCAGGCACGCGCCGCCGCATCGGCCGGCAAGGCCGCAAACAATCGAAGAGTTGCGCTTGACGTCGCGACGTCAAGCGCGGCCAGAGCTTCACTGTTGGCGATCGATCAGGCTTCGACGCTGCAACGTCAGCAGGCATCGTCGCAACAAGAAGCGCGCCGCGGAACCTGGGAGTTCTGGCGCTCGTAGCGGGATGCGCATGCAAGGACTATACGTCCGTCCCAATCGACCGGCCTTGCGGCGATGTGTGCGCCACCGTACTGATCCCGCTAAAAATTCAGCCTATAACTTGATGCCTCAAACCTGATTTCACATTCAATCAACGATCCACCGGAGAGAAATAATGACGAGAAATTCAAAACTATGGTTCATGGTCTTGTGCGGCGCTGCAGTGGTTCTGGCTGCCGGCTGCAGCAGCATGAAAACGCCGGCGACTGCCTCGGTTGCAGTCTCGAAAGCGGCAGTCGACAATGCCGCCGGCGCAGGCGGTGCGGAATTTGCGCCGGTCGAAATGAATTCGGCGCGTGAAAAAATGGCACTGTCCAATAAAGCGATGGCAGCCAAGGATTACAAGCTGGCAAACGATCTGGCGATCCAGGCGCAGGCCGATGCCAAACTGGCGCAAGGCAAGGCCAATTCGGCCAAGGCGCAGACTGCCGCCAATGCATTGCAGGACGACATTCGTATCTTGCGCGAAGAGCTGGATCGCACCAGCAAATAAAACCACGCGTCTGTAACGCAACACCGTCACCATTCAGCACAGCTCATGCAGGGCGCACGCTGCAACCCAAAGGACATCATCATGGAAAAATTTCACATCAAGCCCGTATTGTTAGGCATTGCCATTCTCGTCGGCGCTTGCAGCTCCACGCCAAGAACCACCAGTTTGCTGGATCAGACACGCAGCGATTACGTCCTGGCGCAAAACAACCCGAACGTCGCGAAATACGCACCGCTGGAAATGAAGCAAGCCGGTGAAGCGCTGGGTCAGGCCAATGCCGCGGCCAAGGACAAGGACAGCGCCGAGAAGATCGACAAGCTGGCTTACGTTGCGAAACAAAAGATCGCGCTCACTCAAGAGGCCGCGAAACAAAAATCGGCAGAGGCGGACGTCGCCAGCGCCGGCAAGGAACGCGATCAGCTCCGGCTGGACCAGCGCACGAATGAAGCCGATCAAGCCAGGCGGAATGCCGAGCAGTCCAGGCTGGCAGCGCAGGTAGCTCAGGGCGAAGCGGCAGAAGCGGAACGCAAGACCCAGGAAGCGCGGGCACGTACAGCGCAACTGGAGGCACAGTTGGCCGATCTGGCGGCAAAGAAGACAGAGCGCGGAATGGTCATCACTCTCGGCGATGTGCTGTTCGGCACCGACATGGCTCGCCTGAATCCCGACGGCATGCGTACCGCGCAAAAGCTTGCTGACGTACTGCAGCAAAATCCGCAGCTTACCGTGCTGGTGGAAGGATTTACCGACAGCACCGGCACCTCCGCTCATAACCAGGAATTGTCAGAGCGCCGCGCCACCGCCGTGCGCAATGCCTTGCAGGAAATGGGCGTGGGACGCGATCGTGTGGCGATCCGCGGCTATGGCGAGGCGTATCCGATCGCTGCCAACAACACGGCCGAAAACCGGCAGTGGAATCGACGCGTCGAAATCATTCTTTCCGACGCCAATGGCAAGGTCATGCAGCGTTAAGTCATACCGCCCGCATCTTGGCGGTGCAGCAAGGCCTTGATGCGTTCGGCTGCTTCGTTCGCGGAGCAGTCAGGCGACGCCATGTTTTATATCGATCGGTTTACCTTTCAGGAGTTCATCATGCTGCAATCAAATTTCAATGCCATCAACAACGACGTCAATACCTTGGTCAAGGATGCACAGGCACTGCTTAAATCGGCTGCTGCATTAACCGGGGAAAAGGCCGAAGAAGTACGCAACCGCGCGATGCAATTGCTGGATACGGCGCTGATCAAGAGCCACGAAGTGCAGGAAAGCGCTCTCATCGCCGGCAAGGAAATGGCCGCCTCGGCTAACGTCTACGTGAAAGAAAACCCATGGCGCGCGATCGCGGCAATGGCTGGTGTCGGGCTGCTGGCAGGTCTGATTCTGGGCCGTAAATAGTCAACCGGCATGCGCGCTCGCATCGACGAATCCGCAACCGTTCCTGCGACCGGCCTGATCGCCGGTCTTGCGGGATTGGCCAGGAACGGGTTTAGCCTGCTGCTGTCCAGACTGGAGCTGGCGGCGCTGGAGTTGTCAGAGGTGCTCGATCATCTGCTGAAACTGGCACTGGTGTTTGCGCTGGCAATAGTGACGGCGTGGTTTGCGATCGCCTATGGTACTGCGCTGATCGTGTACCTTTCATGGGAAAGCCTGGGTTGGAAGATCCTGCTGATCATGGCGTTTTCCTTTACGGCAATGACAGTGGGGCTGTTGCTCTATGCCATGTTCATGGCAAGACATAACAATTTCAGCCTTTCGGCGACGCGGGCCGAACTGCAAGCCGACCGCGATATGTTGTTATAATCGATGAAGCTCTACCCGGGCCGCGCATTCGAGCCTGGCGCGCATGAATGGAAAATCCCATGGCCAAAGAAGCAGAATTGAAGGCTGCCAGCCGCAAAGCCAAACTATTGATCGACAGTGCACATTACCGTGCCAGCTTCGTTCAATCAAAGGCGATGGTAGTCGATGGATTGCGTGTCGAATCCCTGGTCCAGTCCGTGGTCGAGAATGCGAGCCGCTTTGCCGCCAGGCAAATGGGAATTTCGCCGGGGCCGGCCGGGGTCAGCTTCAAGACCCTGATGCCGCTAGCCGTTGTCGCATTCTCATACCTTTCGCGTTCGAGATTGCGCAATCTCGCGATCGGCGCCGGCCTTGCAGCAGCGACGACAGCGTTCGTGACCTGGAGACGAAATCGCCCGGCACTACGCTCGCACAGGCTCGCGATCGAACCTGACGCACCTGAAAAGTTGAAAATCTCGTGAGAACCTCAACAACTCCCGTAAGACTGTCTGACTTCATTCTGGAACAAATGGAGCCGATTCTTCAGGCGTGGGAAGCGTTTGCAAAAACCATTGAGCCACCGGCGCTCACCATGGACCGGAATGCCTTGAGAGATCATGCATCGCGGATGCTGAAGGCTATCGCGATCGATCTTGGCAACTCCCAGACAAAATTCGAACAAGCCGAGAAATCCAAGGCTCGCGGACCACGCGACGAGGAAGACACGGCTGCTGAAACGCATGCTGCCGCCAGGCTCATGTCGGGATACACCGTTGAACAGCTGGTCTCCGAATACCGCGCATTGCGTGCCAGCGTGCTGAAACTGTGGGCCGAAAAGGCCAAAACCGGACTGCCGACGGACCCTGAGGATATCACCAGGTTTAACGAAGCGATTGACCAGGCACTGGCGGAATCGGTTGCGCGTTATGCGCAGATGGTGAAGCGATCCCAGGACCTGTTCCTTGCAATTCTGGGACATGATTTGCGTAATCCTCTGGGTGCAATCATCATGGCCGCGAATGTCATCAAAAGCGCAACCGACATCGACAGCCGATATACAGCTGTCGCCGCCAGGATCTTTCACAGCGGACATCGAATGAACACCTTGGTCAATGATTTGATCGACTACACCCGGACCCATCTTGGCTCGATTCTGCCGATCAAACCGACGCAAACAAATATTGCGCTGATATGCCAGGGCACGGTCGATGAACTGCGGATAGCGAACCCGGGCCGGACGATTGAATTTGATGCGTCCGGCGACATGGAAGGACTATGGGACGGAGGAAGAATCGCCCAGGTGTTCTCAAATCTGATCGGAAACGCATTGCAGCATGGCACCAGAAGCACGCCGGTTGTCGTCAACATCAAGTCCGACAAAAACCATGTCCTTGCAACGGTTCACAATAAGGGAAAGCCGATCGAGCCGGAAAAAATTCATGCCCTCTTCGAGCCGCTGGTAAGACTGGCCGACCAGGGAGAAACAGATTATCCAAGCGAGACGAGCCTTGGCATCGGACTTTACATTGCCAGGGAAATCGTCCGTGCGCATGGCGGCACAATCAAGGTTGAATCTTCAATTGACGCAGGCACAGATTTTAGAGTGCATCTGCCACGCACTCCGAGATTCGACGCCGGGCCCGCTGAATAGATTTCCTGTTACGAGGCCGACTGATGCGCTGGCATGACACGGCAGTTTGTGCGCCAGCGAACAAACAAAATGCTCCATTGGTTTTATATTGTCTGGACCGGTAGTAAAGAGTTTTCCCTCAGTCAGATTTCGATGCTTCATTGGAATTTGATTCACCCGCTGCCGAAAGGCATGCGGGTTTTTTCGTCGTTACGGATGGAATTGCCTGGAAATGAGTACGCCGAACTACCGGAATGTAAGACTGGCTTCTCTCTTATAATCTGCGCCTGCTTTCAGAAACAAAAATCTTCGACCATGATTCGATTCGAATCAGGTGACGGCGACGGTCCGTTCTGCGGCAGCAGCCGATCCCTATCGATCCGCCGGCCAGTCAACATCGGTCGTGGCCGCTCGCCCATCCCTCCGATCATTTCGTGCGATCTTCATGACGAAGATGGGACGAGAGTCCGATCCCTCTTTTCGTCAGCGTAACTTGATGATGCGACTGTCCGGTAACTTGCCTTCAGCCGGCACCAGTGCAAGCGCAGGCGCCGGCCGCCGTGCCTGGTCGTCAACGTCGTAGGATCCGAATGTTTCGTGCGTTGAGCGCGTCTCGGGAAGCACATAGACGATTCCACTGGTTTTCCTGAAAGCCGGACTCACGACGTGCTCATAGAAAGTGACAGGCACATTAATGCAGCCATAGGAAATCCGGTTATCCACGGTTGTGGGCGACATCAGCCGTTCGGCGCGTCGCTCCTTTCGATTGCTGGTAACTACTCGATGCAAGGAAATGGCCGCGCCATAGTCTACCCAGAGAATTTCCTTGCCGTGGAGATTGCGGCCAAGCGTGGCGACAAAACGCCCCGCGGGCGTGGTTCGTTCATCCGGTTTGATAGTCGATAATTTTCTTTGGCCTATATCCGGTACGGAATCGTCCCCACGCGCCATGCCGAGCAACGCGGCAGTTGCGCCTTTAATTTTCCCGGTGGAGTCGAACACGAAAACCTTGGCATTTTCCTTGTCCACAATCAGGAATGGCAGGTGGTGGTTATCGCCGGAATCGACAATCCAGTCAGCCGTGCGGCGTGCGACTTCAGATGCGTTCTCCCGTGCGAAGTATGCACGCCCGGTCCGTTGCGGTGCCATGGTCTGCGCCGCGACAATCGTTGAGACGACTGCTTCTTGATGTCCGGACAACGGGCGGACGGGACTGATCAATTGTGCAGCGGCCTCTGCCGCATGCACCTGAGGGTGGACAAGGCAGGCGGCCATCAAGCCAAGGCCGAACATTCCGGCCACGGCTTTCGACGTCGAACGAACCTGACCCGACCGCTTTGCGGCATGCGCCGTCGCGGCGGAATAAAGGTTAAGTTTTTTCACTTGGGCAGTCATATCGGGCCGAGATGCCTAGTTCCGATCCTGTTTCGGCTGGCGCTCGGGCGCCACGAAAGGCTTAGGCGGCGCCTCGACCGGCGGTGGTAATGCGGCCGGCGGAACAGCAATTGGCTGAGGCGTTTCCTCCACCACGGCTACCGACGGTATATCGGCCGACACTACAGTCAGAGGAATGTCCGGCGATGTGAACAGCAGGTATGGAGGCGCTGACGTATAGGGGATGGCGACATAAGGCGTTACCGGAACCGGGGATGTGACGAGCGGTGTTGTGCCTGTTGTCCCGGGCGGGACAACAGGCACAACAGGAACCACAGCCGCCGCGACGATATTCCCCGTGGTTTTCGCAACCACAGGCCCGCAGCAAGGAACCGCGAGCGCGTAGTTGGTGGCATTTGCACCAGCCAGGCTGTAGCCGGTGTAGTTGACAATTTTGTTGGTTCCAATCGCCGCGGTATCGAACAAAGCGGTGCTGCCGGGTCCCTCGACCAAGGTGACGCCGGCAGGGGCGCCTTTCAATCCTGCCAGGCTTGCCGTTGTGGTGCCGTCGAAGGTCTTGTCGGTGACGTTGGCAAACACATACATGTTTTGCTCGAGCGTGGCGCCGCCGCTCAAAGTAAAGTTGGGTAAATAATCCGTTGGCGATGTGTACGCGACGGGATTGTAATTAATTGTCGCCGGAGCATTCGGTCCCGTGACTGTGACCTGGGGTGCACCTGGAGCAATTACCAGGGTGCCGGCGCCGATTCCCGGTGCGCTTGCACCATATCCGGCGCTAAGCACCAGCCCGAGCGGCAGGCCCAGGCTTAGTGCAGGAATAGCAGTGCCTCTGGTCAGCGTAATAGCCCCGTTGACGTTGATATTCTCAGCCGCGCACATGGTGATATTGCCGTCCGTCGCCGTGATGGCGCCACCCAGCAATCCCACGTTCACGTTCAAGTTGCGCCCGGCGCCCAGTAAAATGCTGCCGCTTGTTGTGGTAATACCGGATTCCACATTGATGTCGCGTCCACAGCATATCGAAATGTTGCCATTGATGGCCGTCAAGTCGGCCTGCACGTTGACGTCGCGTACCGCAGTCATGACAATGCTGCCATTGGTAGGCCTGATGTGGTTATTCACGTTGATATCGCGCAGCGCATTCAACGTCAGGGTGGTCGCTGCGTTCCAAACCACAGCCGAGTTCACGTGGATGTCACCATTGCCAACGCCGAGTGCAGAAGTCGTGATGGTGATGTTAGAGAAAACCAAATCCGCTGAGAGTTGGGCTCCAGTGATATCGTCGCCGGGGGCGACCCCGATGGTGTAGTCTTGCGGGTCGATCAGCCAGTTCCCGGTTGATCCGGATGCAGCCACAGTGGTGACACGCTTGCCATCGTGGATTTTGACGTGTGCCGCCGAAGTCTCGATGAAGCCACCGTTGCCGCCATTGGGCGCGCTGGCGTCCAGTGTTCCGGCGACGTTGACCGTGCCGCTTTGCATATCGCCGAGCAGCAGGATCGTGCCGTTGCGGTTCTCGATCGTCTGTGCCTGAATCACGCCGGTGTTGTTCACGGCGGTTTGCAGCAAGCTGCCCGCCCCTTGGGTCGTCATCAGGACACGGCCGCCATCGGCTCTAATCAGGCCGCCGTTTTCAACCAGTGCATTCACTGCGCCCTGGTTCACCGTGACGTTGAGCAGTCCGTCTCCCGCCATGTCGAGCGTCATCGCATTACCGGCTGCCAGTGCCACGGTACCGAGATTGGCGGAAATCACGCCCTGGTTGCTGACGTTTGCGCCCAGCAGCGCGACGTAACCGCCGCTGGCATTGATCGTTCCCTGGTTAAGGACCGATCCCGCACCGTCACCGGTAAACGTGTAATTGCCCGCCATGAAATTGCTGTTCGTGATGTTCAATGTCGAGGCCACCAGGCCGCCGACGTTGACCGAGGCGCCTTGGCCAAACAGGATGCCGTTCGGATTGACCAGGAATACCTTGCCGTTGGCCGACAACGTGCCGAGGATGCTGGAAGGATTGGCGCTGATCACCCGGTTGAGCGCAACGGAACTGGCATTGGGCTGCACGAACTGGACCGTCTGTCCCTGAGCGATGTTGAAGCTCTTCCAGTTGATGACCGTGTTCTGTGTCGACTGATTGATGGTGGTTGTCGTGGCGCCGCTGTTGATCGATGCGCCGCCTTCCACGACCACACCGCCAACCGGCGAAGCATGCACATTGGCACCGAATGCCAGCATCACGGACAGTGACAGCGCTTTCAAGCCGAAGCGGGACGCAGCACCGGCAACGCTTATGCGACTCGAGGATTTTTTTCCGGCAGAACCGGCGTTCTCCGATACGGCAACAAAAGTGCCGGTCTTGTCGTTCCAGATCGATCTGTAGATATTGTTCATTTTAAGGCTCCATTTTTTTCAAGGGCTAGGCAAGTCGGTGTCCGGCTGGACTCGCCATGCTCAAAAATATTTCACAACCTGAATCCAGAATCGGCCTGACCGGTCAGGGGCTGAAGTCGCCACTGCATTGCCCAGCTTGTGTGCGTAATAGGTCCGCACCACAAAATTTCCGGGATCGGTCCAGGTCGCTCCAACGCCCGCGCCACTCAGGGTTCTGCTATTGGATCCGGCAGTCCAGGGATTCTTGTTGGTAGTCACGGTGCCGCTGTCGACAAAAGCGACCAGCTGCATTTGCCCAGGCATTTGCGGTGAAAATTTCGGAAGCAGCATTCTGGCTTCCAGTGTCATCAGGTAGCCTTGATCCCCGTAGGCTTCCCCTGTGGGATAAGCTCGCACACCATACATGCCGCCCAGTTCCATCTTCTCCGACACGTCGAGATTCTTTGATGCGACCTGTCCGCTGATGGAGCCGTAAAGCGATATCGTGTCGGTTATGCTCTGCAGACGCATCGCACTGAATCCGAGCTTGTTGTAATGTCCGTTGCTCTTCGCGGTCAGCGCATCGAACGACCGGACTGCGGGCGTTTCGATGTCGATGTTGCCGGTGGTCCAGGCCAGCGAATATCCGGTCACGCCACCGCCGCCAAAACTGTCGCGGTGATCACCCACCAGACTTGCCGTCAATGCCTGGGCCTTCTTGTCGGTGACTGATGATGTCGAGTCCACTTTGTCGCGGAAGGTCTTGGCATCAAAGCCGAGGTGGGCGTAAAGATTGGTATTGCGCGAACGGATCAGCGGATAGCTGCCGTAGATGCTGGCGATCTGTGCCGTGCCGTTTGCGTTCAGGCTTTCGAATTCGCGTCCCAGCTTATAACCCAGATAACTGTAAGCCACGCCCGCGGTCGCCTTGCCGAACTGCATCTGATAAGAGGCGCGCGCATAGTGCATCCCGGGGCCGGAAGTCAGTACGCGCAGCGAAGCCACGTCACCGTGTCCTGCCGGATTGTTGAGGTTCACCGTGGCGCCGACACGATACTCGCCGGTGTACCGGTTGCCGGCGTTGTCGGCATCGATACTCCCCGTGACACGCTGTCCGGGAGTGACGTCGACCAGCAGGTCGGATGTTCCGACCGTGGCGCCCGGAACCAGAGTCGATTTGACCTTCACACCCGGAAGATCGGACAGCAGCAAAAGCCGGCTCTCGAGCGGGCCGGACGAAATCACGTCACCGCTGTTCAGCCCGGAGAGAAGATCATTTGCCAGACCATCGGACAGGTTTGTCTGATTTTGCAGGATGACTTTGCCATACTGCCCCTCGATCACCGCGATCGTTACGCCGCCGCCCTTGATATCCTGCGGAGGAAGGTAAGCCTGCGCCACGAAGTAGCCGTTCCGCCGGTAATGATCGGCTATTTTGGAAGCCATGCCGCGCAGCTCGGATAGGGTCAGTTCGCTTCCCGGGGTGAATCCGGTCAGTGCGACCAGATCTGTTGCGGAATAGGCTTGCGCACCGGTCACGCTCAAACTGTTGACGACGATTTTTGCCGTATCGGCGGCCGGACTTGCCTGCACCGTGCCGCGCTCGATTTCAAGTTTCGGTACTGCCTTTTGCGGAACCGGAGCCGCCGGAATCTGCTGTATCTGACTGCCGGAACTCGGCGGCTGCTGGGCGAAGGCGCCATGGCTCAGTGCCAGCAGCGCAAACGGTAATAATTTGGAATTAAACATGATCCCTCTCGACGGTAGTAATGCATATGAATTACTTCTTGTTACATAATGAGCCGCGGAAACTATTTGATCCGTGCTCCAGCGCACATAGCGAAGTTTTTTCAAATACCGGAAGCCGGGCGACATCGAGGCGATTGCATCTGATACGTGCCACCTGGATGCAAAGTCGGAGACAGCGCGGTTTATATAGTCGATCGAAGCACAGCGATCGAGCCGCGCTCGGCGAATTGCTCAGGGCCTGGCCGTTTCACAAAAAAGAACCGGCACAATCAGGTATTTACAGGTTATCTTTTCAATTCGAAGGGATTAGGCAGTCGAAATGCAGCTTTATATTTTTGTATGTCAACGGCTTCCGCTGCCAGACGTTAGTGGAGGACGCACGCATCTTTGCCGTGCCGTAGTAATTACAAAAAGGTCTCAAATGAATAAATTAATCGCTGCTTTAATTTCCAGCCTGTTTGCCATGTTTGCTTTTGCTGCGGGTCATACGGCTACTCCTGCTACGCCGGCAACGCTCAAGGCGGAAGCCAAAGCAGACAAGGCCGATGTGAAAGCTACGGCCGCTGAAGTAAAAACCGATGCAAAAGCTGACGCCAGCGTCTCCAAGGCAACTTCCAAGGCAAAGGTAAAGAATGCCAAAGCCCGTTCGAAAGCGGCAACAGCCAAGGCAAAGGCCCGTGACAAGACAGTAGACGTAAAACCGGAAGATCAAATCGGTGCGAACGCCAAAGCCGACAAGGCAGATGCCAAGGCTGATGCCAAAGCCGACAAGGCAGTAGTCGATGCCAACGCTACCGTTCAAAAAGTCAAAGTGGATGCCGCGGCAGACAAGATGAAAGCAAAGACCGACACTGCCGCTGTCAAAGCGTCAGGTGCCGCAGATGTGAAAGCCTCTACCGCCAAGTAATCCGGCCGTACCGGTTTGAAAAGGCAGGCGCGTCCTGCCTTTTTTCATGCCCGCTGAATTTCAATGCGCATGGCGGCTGGTTCTCCTGCAATTTGGCATTGATTCCGCAATTGCACACGGTGCCGCTCTATCCTTTTCCGCCGAGGCGCTTTGTACGCTAACGCACATCATTTAATTTCAATCGTGGGTACGCTTGCGTCACTGATCGGCCAAAGCCGGTTGGCCATAGACGAATGGACCGCTCGGCTTGCACAGTCTGCTTTTACCGAAATCCGTAGTCACCATTTTTCATAAAGAAAGAACCTCCACATGAATATCAATCTGGCCCTTGCCCCTCTGGTTTCCCTTATTGCCGGAATCCTGATTCTCGTCATGCCGCGTCTGTTGAATTTTATTGTTGCAATCTACTTGATCGTCATCGGCTTGATCGGTCTTCTCGGCACCGGAAATTTTTTCCGGTAAATCGACAGCGCGCCGCACCATGAACAACGGCGTGCCAGGAAAAATATGCCACGCTATCTGAAAATTTCGATGTGGAGCCTGTTTGGCTTGACCGCCACGCTTGCCCTATGCATTGTAGTCATCGCGAACTATGACTGGAACCGCACCAAGCCGTGGCTCAATGCGCGCGTGACCGAAGCCACCGGCCGGCCGTTCGCCATTCAGGGCGATCTTTCCATTCAGTGGCGCAGATCGGATGCAGCGGAATCGAGCTGGCGCAGATGGGCTCCCTGGCCGCATCTGCGCGCACAGAATATTGAATTCGGCAATCCGGATTGGGTTAAGGCAGCGCCCCATATGGCGGAAGTCAAGTCCGTAACTTTTTCCCTGAACCCCTTCGCGCTGCTTGGAAAAAAAATCATTGTCCGGAATTTGCAGTTGGAGGAACCGCTTCTGTTCCTGGAGCGTACCAAAGGCGGCAAAAAGAACTGGACATTGAAATCCGGTGCACCTTCAGAGTGGCAGTTCGAAATAAAGAAGATAGGCTTCAGCAAAGGCAAAGTGCACCTGGTCGATGCGATCAAGCGCGCCGATCTGCGGATGAGCGTCGACTCGCTCGATGATAGCGGCGCAAACGGACACGCACTCGGCTGGAAAATATCCGGCACGCTGGACAAGGAAGCGGTCAAAGGCGGCGGCAAGGCAGGGGCGATACTCTCGCTGCAACAACAGAGCACGCCCTACCCGGTCGAAGCCGACGTCCGCATAGGCAAGACAGTGGTGGCATTCAAAGGCACCCTGACCAATCCGCGCTCTTTGGGAGCTCTAGATGTGCGCCTCAAACTTGCCGGGGTCAGCATGGCGAAACTGTATGCATTGACCGGCATCCCTTTTCCCGAAACGCCGGCCTTTGCCACCGAAGGCCATCTTATTGGAAAAATCAGCCGGCACAATAGCGAATGGAAGTATCAGGAATTCAGCGGCCGGGTCGGGTCGAGCGATCTGTCCGGCACATTCGAATATCAAATAAAGCAGCCTCGGCCGCATCTCAAAGGCGTGCTTGTTGCCAACGTACTGAAACTGCAGGATCTCGCGCCGCTGATCGGCGCCGACTCAAGGAAAAGCAAGGCGAATCGCGGCACGGCAGTCGTACAACCGGCGGACAAGGTATTGCCGGTAGAACCGTTCAAGACCGAGCGCTGGACCAGTATCGATGCGGACGTCAAATTCACCGGCCGCAGAATAGTCCGCGACAAGCAATTGCCGATCGAAAATCTGGTAACCGACCTGCATCTTCAAGACGGCGTGCTGTCGCTGCAGCCGCTCAATTTTGGAATTGCCGGCGGCAATTTGATTTCGACCATCGTGCTGGACGGACGTGGAAAGCTGATCAAGGCGCAGATGAAGATATCCGCGCGGCGGTTGAAGATCAAACAACTGGCGCAGAAGTTTCAATCCATGCAAGCCGGCCTGGGCGAGGTGAATGGAGATGCGTCGCTGTCGGCCACCGGAAATTCAGTCGCTGCAATGCTGGCCTCGTCTAACGGCGAAATCAAGGCGTTCATCAGTGGCGGAACCGTCAGCAAGTTAATGCTGGAAAAGATCGGCTTGAATATCGACAGCATCATTCTCACGCAGATGAGCGGCGACAGGCAGGTAAAGTTGAATTGCATGGCAAGCGATTTTTCCGTCACCAACGGCTTGATGCAAACGCGCACCTTCGTGATCGACACGGACGACGCGATTCTCGACATCACCGGCCAGATCGATCTGGCGCGCGAAAAACTGGCGTTGACCGTCAAGCCAGACACGAAGACCTTGCGCCTGATTTCATTACGCGCGCCTTTCTATGTCACCGGCAGTTTCAAGTATCCCAAGGTAAAGGTCGACAAAGGCGTGCTCGCGCTCAAAGCCGGCGCAGCGGTCGCGCTGGCCGTAGCGGCGCCGGTACTCATGGCGGTCATACCCTTGGTGAATCTCGGACCCGACAGGGAAAGCGACTGCGCAAAGCTGTTAAGCGACGTGCGCAAAAAGCCGGTGGCGCCGCCCCCCGGAAAAATCTATCGTGCCAAGCTGAAATCAGAACCGGTCAATCGCGATAGAAAGTAATCGTGACTCTAAAAAACATATGGATCTTGATCAAGGCCGCGACGTCATCGTGGGTCGACGACTATGCGCAAAGCATGGGAGCGGCATTGGCCTACTACACCATGTTCTCGATCGCACCGTTGTTGCTCATCGTGATTTCGATTGCCGGGATGATTTTCGGTGTGGAAGCCGCGCGCGGCGAAATTTTCAGTCAACTGCAGGGACTGATGGGGCAGCAAGGCGCCGACGCAGTCAAAGGCTTGCTCGAAAGCGTGAGCAAGCCGGCCGAAAGCATCACTGCGATGCTTGTCGGGACCGTTCTTTTGCTGATCGGTGCAACATCGGTGTTCGGCGAATTGCAGGACGCACTTGATCGCATATGGCGAGCGCCCAAAAGACACAAGGGCGGCATCTGGGGTCTGTTGCGCGCTCGTCTTCTCTCCTTCGGCATGATCACGGGCATCGGTTTTTTACTGATGGTTTCGCTGGTGGTCAGCGCGGCGCTGGCGGCAATCGGGAAACTGTGGGGGCCGCTGTTTTCAGACTGGGAAATCCTTGCAAGCACGATTGATTTTCTGGCCACCCTGGCATTTACCACGGTGGTCTTTGCAATGATTTACAAGACCATGCCGCGCGCAAGAGTGGACTGGGCCGACGTGTGGATCGGCGCGGCAGTAACTTCACTGTTGTTCACGATCGGCAAACTGCTGATCGGACTCTACATCGGCAAAAGCGGTGTGACGTCGGGGTTCGGTGCAGCCGGCTCATTGGTGGTGGTACTGGTGTGGGTGTATTACTCCGCGCAGATATTTCTGTTGGGTGCTGAATTTACCTGGGCTTATGCGCTTACCTTCGGATCGCGCAAGGAACAGCCTGTTCCCCCAGCTGCGCCGGTTGTACCCAGCCAGGCGACACAAAAACAGCCTGACGAGAACCTGGTCGAGGCAAAGCAAGCCGCCGTAGCGGAGGAACGTGAACAGACGGATAAGGATGGCGTGCCGGAAGCCGGGCGTCGATTGTAAAGGCCATGCACCAATAAGTGCACCGCATGGTCCCGCATACTGGCTGTGCCCGATCGGGCCACGGCATGCACGACAGCGTCAGGCCTGGGACTCGAGTGCCTGATCAATCAGCCGCGCGCGCAATTCGGTCTTGAGCACCTTGCCATAATTATTTTTGGGAAGCCGATCGATCAGCACGTATCGCTTGGGCCGCTTGAAGCGAGCCATCTGCGCCAGGCAGTGTTCGTCAAGCGCCTCTGTCATGATCCGCGCGCCCGGATGGAGCACCACGAAGGCCACCACAACCTCACCCCATTCCGGATCCGGCGCGCCGACAACAGCCGCTTCCGCCACGCCGGGGGCGGCCAAAAGAACTTCCTCGACCTCACGCGGATAAATATTGGAACCGCCGCTGATGATGAGATCCTTGCTGCGATCCTTGAGAGTAAGAAAACCGTCCGCGTCCAGGCAACCTACATCTCCGGTGTAAAGCCAGCCGTCGCGAAGGGCCGCAGCTGTCGCCTGTTCATTGCGCCAGTACCCTGCCATTACGCTGTCGCCCTTGACCAGCACCTCCCCCACTTCACCCAACGGCAGATCGCGGCCCTCTGCATCGCTTATCCGGATCTGCACCGGCGTTTGCGCCACGCCTACGGACGCAATACGTTCCAGGTAGCGCGGATGGACGGTGTCGGTCAGGTGCTGGCGCGAGAGCGCCGTTCCTACCATCGGAGTCTCGCCCTGGCCGTAGATCTGCACGAAGCGCGGTCCCATCACGTGCAGCGCGCGCTGGATGTCCGCCACATACATCGGTGCGCCGCCATAGACGATGGTTTTGAACGAGCACGCGGCATCTTCGGGGCTGATGCCGGCCTGCTCTGCGTGATCCACCAGTCGCTTGACGATGGTCGGGGCGGCAAAGGTGGAAAAAGGACCGATCTGCCGGCCTAGCTCGAACAGCTCTGCCGGATCCACCCCGCCTGAAGCCGGCACCACATGGCGGGCGCCGGCCATGAGATGCGGAATTGCATAAATACCCGCTCCGTGCGACATCGGTGCCGCGTAGACGATCGCGTCCTCATGCGACACGGCATCCACGTCCACGAAATAAGTCAGGCCCATCGTCATGAGGTTGCGATCGGTGAGCATGACGCCCTTGGGGCGGCCGGTGGTGCCGCTGGTGTAGAACAGCCACGCCACATCATCCGGCTCGCGCTCCGTCACCGTCACTGCCATGGGCTCGGCCACCGGTGCAAACCATGCATCAGCTTCGGCGGATTCGACATCGATCTGCCGCTCCAGTCCCGCCAGGTGAGTCGGCGCTACGTCCGCGGTGACGAAGCCGTAGCGAGCTTGTGCATTGTCGATGATCCACTCCACTTCCCTGGTGTGCAACTTGGCATTGACCGGAACGATGACCAGGCCCGCCCACCACGCTGCCCACATTACCTCAAGATAACGCGGATGATTGCGCATGAACAAAAGCACTCGGTCGCCCGGCGCCAGGGCGGCTTCACGAAAGCGCCGGGCCAGCCCGGCGCTGCGCGCTGCCCACTGCAGGTAGCTGGCATGCGGCACCGCGCCGTTATAGATCGCTGCACGTTCGGGTGTCTGCCGTGCATGGCGTACCAGCAGATGGGCAAGGCTCATGATTCGTCTCCGGCTTTTCTTTGGCTGTTCGTTGGCCCCCAACAGTAGCGATGATAAGGCTCGTTGGCTATACGGTATGAATACGGTATATTAATCGAATGACGGCCTTGACCAATAGGGATTCCTGCTCGCTCCGGTGGCATTGTGTGTAACACGGCAACGTGTGATCGCGATCTGCAATACCGTATTTGCCGAACTGTTCGGCTATCAAACATCCGAATTGATTGGACAGTCGATTGTCGTGTTGTATCCCTCGACACAGGAATTTCATCGTACCGGCGACCGTGGTTATCCGCAGATGAAACTTGGAAGTCGTTACCAGGACGAGCGCCTGATGCGGCGCAAGGAAGGTGAAATGTTCTGGTGCCGCGTGACAGGTCAGGCATCCGAAGCCGCAGCCCCGGCACGACAGGCTGTCTGGTCATTCGAACCGCTGCAGCGCCCGAATGCATCTGCGGAAAGTTTGACCCCAAGGGAGCGCGAAATCGTGGCGCACCTTGCTCAAGACTTGTCGAGCAAGCAAATTGCGCGCTTGCTGGATCTGAGCCCGCGCACCGTGGAAATGCATCGCGGACGGCTGTTGCACAAGCTGGGTGTGCGCTCCACGCCACAGTTGCCTGCACTACTGGTTTGATACGTTTTTGAAAAGTCTGGTCTCGAACCGCGTCTGGCAGTGCGCCTGCAGCATGGTGCAGGTGGACTGCCAGACGCGGTAGATCATTGTTTTTCAGAGCGATCCGGCCCCTTTCGGATGTCGCGATTACGATAGATCAGGAAGGTTTTGAAATTCCGAAAATCGGCCAAGACTCCGCAATAATTTGCGGAAGAAGGCTCGTGGATCACTTGGCAATGAAATCGGCATTGAGATGGAAAAAATAGGGGTGGATAAGCGTAGCGCCTCTCGCCGTATTCCCTTCGAAAACGCGAGACGGTTTTTCCTTCGTGGATGCATGCAGGGTCTCGCCCCGGCGGCGAGGTACTTTTTTTTGCGTCGCCAAAAGAAAGTACCCAAAGAAAAGGCGACCCTGCAAAGCGCCCTGCGGGGTGAAGCAGGGAATTCGGACAGCATGCTGTCCGCCTGCGTAGCGGTTTGCGCTTGCAAGCGGATACGGTTGCGCAGGCGGATCGCATGCGATCCGAATTCCCTGCTACACCCCCCCGGCAAGCATCCACGAAGGAAAATCGTCTTGCGTTTTCGAAGGAATGCGACCGCCGAAAGGCGCTACGCTTTTGCGAAACTGCAGCCTTGTTTTCCGCCTACACCCTCCTAAACGCAATGCTGCTTCTGTTGCCAAGTGACCCACTAGCAATTCCCTTTTTTCGCCTGCCCTGGCGGACAGAAACCGCGCCCCTCACCCGGCGTGCAATTTCCCTTTTTAGCCTGTCCCGGCGGGCAGAAATCGGATGCCGAACGTTCTTCGACGATCTCGACCGGAACGACGACGCAGCCCGCAAGAAAAAAACCTGCAACCATCAAAGACGCTAATAATTTTGTCATGATATATCCCGTGGTGAGCCAAACTTACGTAATTCAAATTTACCAATCCCGATGCCGTACAGGACTCACGGCATGCCGTCCTTGTCCGGTCGAGCCTTTCATGTAAAACAAAGCAGGCTGCGATTCGACACCGCAGCCTGCTCATTTCAGCCGCTTGTTCAGGCGACTTGCTCCACCATTACTTCACGAGTGTGAAATCGATGCCGGACTGGTCAGCCGGCGTCAGGTCCACCGATGCATTGGTTTGTGTCACGTAACCCAAAGCGCTGGCTTCAAGCAGATATTTCCCGGTACCGGGTGTGGTGGTGGTCTGCGTCGTCAACGTGATTGGCAAGGTGGCACTGTATTGCCCGTATTGCGGCGCGGCGGTTGGCAGGCTAGCCAAACTATAAGTGCCATTTGAAATATCGGCTCCCCGGTATTTCACCGTTACCTTCGGACCCGCGGCAAAGGTTTGCTGCGCAGCGACGTAACCGACTTCTGTCGTGCTCGATGGACTCAATAGCACCGTGCCGCCAATATTTCTTGTGGCGGAAGTCTGCAAAACGATCGGTGCCGCGGAAGTGCTGACGTCGACCCGGCTGCTGGTCGACGCGACCGGTACGGTTCCAATGACCGCAGTGGCGCGGCCGTCCGCAGTAATGACAACATCGTAGTTTCCGGGTGCAAGGCGGGCGAGCGTGAATTTCCCGGCCGTATCAGGCACGGTCGAGCGCACGACGACGCCGTTCTGCTGTGCCGATACCATGACGTTGCTCGACAGAAGCGACGTATTGACATAACCGTCGATGCCGTTCATCACGGTAGGAATCACGGTGATCACCGGCTTCAACGCATATGCGCCGCTGCCTTTGGTGACAATCGATTTGCAGGCGTCAAAGTCAAGCACGAGATCCACGCGCTGATTGGAGAGGACTTCGAACTGATTGGTCAGCTTGATGCCGCTTTGTACCGCACTAGGCGTATCAAGCGAGATTTCCGTGGTGTTGGTGGGCGTGGTCGTCAGGATGACTGAATTGGCCATGCTGTTGCCGTTGTTCGGATCGAGCACCAGGCGCAACTGGGTGTAATGCCCGGCCGCCAGCGATGTTTGTCCGAGTTCTTCCAGCACACCATTGGTCAGGTTGAGCAGGTTGATTTTTTTCGGCACAGGCAAGGTGATGGTGGCCCAGCCTCCATCGTTTTCACCGGCCGAACTGCTTTGATGCACACGAACTGCGCGTACCGTCACATTCACGGCGTCGTAACCGCATGCCGGCGCATCGGTCATGGACACACCAAGAGTGCCGGGTGGCGGGCTGCTACCGCCTCCACCACCGCCACAGGCCGCGAGCAAACCGGCAGCAGACAGGCTGGCCACGAGGGAAAGAGTTCGAAATGAGTGATTCATAATTGCTCCTTGGTTGAATCAGGGTGGGTTCACTGACGACAATGCGATGAGTGCGCCCGACGATCAATGTGTGATGCGAAACGATGTATCTTCGGTGCGCAGGATTTTGATCAACGACCAAAACGTTTGCTGAAGAAAGCGACCGTGTTCTTACCTTATGTGTCGCGGCGCGGAAGGTCTGTGCTGTACCGCACGGTATATTGAACAATTGCAATATATTCCGGAGATCGAAATCGGAAAGAAACTCTTTCAATTTGATACAAATCGAGAACTGATTGTTCGTTCACAGAATGACGATACGTGCAATCTGCCCAACACGGCCATCCTTGTCTGATTGTCAATCGGTCATGCCTTTCTTTGAGAAAGGTTTCATGTCCAACCAAACGATGGCGTCACACTGACCGCATGTCCCCGATGTTGCGTAAAATGGTTAGCCTGACTCAACGAGAATAGTGATAATGAAAAAAACCGGAATGGCAAAAAGCGATGCCAAGAAACTCATGGGAAAAGTCGCCGCACCTGGCGCGGCACGTTTTGGAAGTGTCGACACAACTGCGGTGGATCGACGTGAGCAGCGCAAACGCGATCAGGCGCTGGGGTTGGTGCCGTTTGCGGTCAAACTCAACAGTGCATTGGTGCAGCAACTGCAAGATCTGGCCAAAGAGCGGAACGTCGAACTCAATGAAGTGGTCGCCGACGTTTTAACGAAAGGTCTCAGCGGTTGATCCACGTGGGAATCGAATCCACGGGATACGCATTTTAAATTTCCATTCCACTTTGACGAATGGTCTTACCCGCTCTATAGCCAGGAAGCACCTGCGCGAAGAAGATATCCCGTTGCAAAAATAGGTTCCTCTTATCCGCGTGGACCGATGGCCGGCTTGCAGAACGAAGTATGCCGCCTCAAATGAAAACTCGGCCTGGGCCACACAAATTAAAGGAACATTACGAATGATGACCGTATTCGCCCTCCCGGTTTTTGATGCGACGGTCATCGTCGACGGGAATGAGCTATTCAAAGGACAGGGTTCAGCGACGCAATGGGCCCAACGGTTGGCGGTTGAAATTGACAGTGTTGTGATTGCCAAGAAAATCGGAAACGGCTGGGCGCTATGCGGTTCGGTGGATGGCGTCGACTGCATTTGGGGCGTTTACGGTCAACGACTCAAGCGGATCAATTAACCTAGAAACGACAGTTGGACCGGTACGAGGTGAAGCAGGGGTTTCGTGGCGCATGGTGAAGCAGGGGTTTCGCGAGGCACGGCCGCGCGCCTGCGCAACGGTATTGCCTTGCAAGGCAATACTCCTTTGCCACGCCTGCGTAACGGTGTCCGCTTGCAAGCGGACATGCGCACTGCAAGTGTGCGTTTTCCCGGCTTTCTGGCAAGGCGACTGCCCTCAGAGCAGTGCTCTGAGTCCACGACCCTTCTCCCGCTCGCGGGAGAAGGGAGCAAATAGCTTCCCTCTCCACTCCGTGGCTGAGGATTACCCACAAATTACGAATCATGATTTCATTCATTTTTTCGAAAGATAAGATACATCTGCGAGATTTCGTGGAGGGAAAGGAAGC
>MESE01000015.1 GCA_001770855.1 Burkholderiales bacterium RIFCSPLOWO2_02_FULL_57_36 | reverse complement strand
ACCAATCGAAGCGGAATGTTTGGGAGCAGTATGGCCATCAGACCGTCGCCATCCACACGACGTTCGACAAAACAGAAAGAGGCCATTTCAGCATGTGGCCGGGTGGCCTCAGACGCGTCACGGAGATGTCGGGGAGCCGGAATGGCTGGCGTTTTACCGCAAACGCCATCGTGCCGCGCGCCGCATGTCAGTTGCAACCGCCGCAATAGCGCATTGAATGGAGGTTTTGACGGCAGCAGAGTCGATGACCGCTTGAAAATCCTGGCTGAGGAAATTATTTCGCGGCGAATTGCTCGCTTGTCATATCTGCTGCTCAATAAGGAAAGAGTCCGCGGCCCCGCTTTTACGCAAGCTCAGAGTCCATTGCTGACCGCCGTCTGAGCAAGGTAGGTAAGGCATCTTATCCCGGAATAACGTTAAAACACATGATTGACCACACCGATGATATTGGCTGCCGGAACAAAGCCCCAATACCTGCTATCAAAACTGCTGTCGCGGTTGTCGCCCAGTACAAAATAGCTTTGCAGCGGAACCTTGCACGAAAAGCCGGAAGCATCGTACTGGCACAGCTCCTTGTCGGGAAATGGGAGGACTTGTTGCAGGGCGGCAGGGGCGCTTTCATCAAGCAAGGTCAAGTAACTCCTGCCGTCGAGGGTCTCCCGGAAAATCTTTAAATATCGAAGCTTATTCTCGTCGAACTGCGATCCTTGATCTTCTCGCTTGATCGCTATGCCAATGATCGACAGAACCTTGTTCTTGTACACGACATGATCGCCCGGAAATCCGATCAAGCGCTTTACGTAAGGTATTTCCGGTTCGATCGGATACGCGAAAACCACCAGATCACCGCGTCGTAGCGGTGACGAGATCGCGGACCGTAGAAGCGGCACGCCGAACGCTTGATAATTCCCATAACCCCATTTGCTTGCCATCAGATGGGCGCCACGCGGAATCGTCGGCATCATGGACATCGATGGAAAACGAAAGGGTTCGTACAAAAATGCCCTGAACATCAGCAGCGGAACAAACATCAACACATAGAGCAGCACAATGGCAGGCAGTCGGCTATGCCAAGGGCGACGCGCAACCGGTTGATAACGCTTGGCGTTGCGGTAAGCATGCACAGCGCACACCGTCACCAGCAGGATTTTCAAACTGAGGGCGACAGCAGGCTGGCTTGAAAAAACCAGCGCTACGATCCCAAGCGCCAGGGCGGCAAAGTAATAGCCGACCGCCCATCGCGGCGCAGCACCATACAGCATTCCAGCGGGCTGCCAGACAGCGCCGAGCACGGCGGCAAGCCATGGTTTTGGAGTCCACATCGATGCTTGAGGCATGCTTGGTTCCTGGGTAGAAGAGGGTCAATCTCTGCGGTAATGGTTACGGAGTACTCAACTGCTTAAACGTGTAAAAAAATGCACTGTCATTCCGAGCGTAGGTGCAGCGGGGGTTTCGCAGGCGCGCCAGCGCGAATCTCATACGCGTGCAGAAATGTTGATGGATGAGATTCCCGCTAGCGCGCACGTAAAGGCTGGTAAGCCTTTACGGTTTCGCAGGCGCGAGGCCATGCCTCGCGAAACCCCTGCTGCACCTACACTCGGAATGACGGTAAATTTTGTTAGACGCTCCTGGGAAATTGACGATATCAGCCTTGGCTGATTTTTTATCTCGCCGGCCATCAAATTCAGACCGACGATGATCCTTTGAATCTCATGGGCGATATGTGGACGGATAAAGAAATGCCAGCCCCATTTATCCCGCTTTTTTCGTCAACCCTGGAACAGCTTGCGCAGCAAGATGTGGTGAATCGACCCACCAGCTTTTCGGACGCTTCCCCGTCGATTTCCAGTCATCATAGAAGCCGATCTTCGCGATCAACAATTCCCGGCTGCTCGCAAGTTCAAGCATCTGTTGATCGATTCGTTCAAGATGGGCATGCAGCAATTCAATCCGTTCAGTAAGGGTTTGCTTGCCGCGGCTTACCAGCGTTGCATACTCCTGCATTTGCGACAGCGTCATGCCGGTCCGCTTCAGCCGGTCCAGGAACAACAGCCATTCGACGTGCTGCTCGCTGTAACGGCGCCGGCCTCCGGGGTCCCTGGTGACGAACGGTATCAGGCCCATCGATTCATAGTAACGCAGCGCGTGAATGCTTCTGCCGGTGCGGACCGAAAGTTCGCCGATTCCGAGGTGTTCCGACATTGATCTTTCCTCCATCTACCGTGTCGCTCAATTAGGTACCGCATGCGTAGAACCAGATAGCGGATTTACAGCCCGGCTCTACGCATTGCTTACACGTGCCGAATCTTACGCCGGTTCAGCCAATGTTTCCGGATCAGCCAACGCTTCTCTGACCAGTTCCGTGTCAAAGTATTCGGTCAGCTCTCGTATCATGCCATCGGCAAAACGGCAGACATAACAATAGGTGTTGTTGTACGGCTTGCCTGATTTGGTAGTGACCTTGCCACGACACTCGATCACCACGTAGTCGTCTTCGGCGATGAAGCGATGCGCAGTATTTGTATACTGATCCGCGAACTGCGAAAAGAGCGGGCGCATAAGCTGCTTGAGGACGGCCTGCTTGCCGGTATATGTCTTTGACCATTTGGTTGTGCCGGTAATGGTCCAGCAAAAGTCGTCCGCCATGCTGTCAACGAAGGGCTTGCCGTTGCCTTTTGCCAGTTCCGAAAAAATACTCTGCATGATTTGCTTGTTTTCTGCTGCATTCATGATGTATGGCTCCTTGATAATGCTTGTTCGCGATAGGATGTTTCACACGGAAATAGAAGCAGATTCCCTGCGAGAATTGGTGCCGCCGGTTCCGGGCGAATCACAGGAATAATCATCCTGCCAATGTATTAAACGTGCTCTAGTTAACTCTAGGTCAAGGAGAATATTTGAAAATTTCTTCATGCCGGATGGTTGCCCGGCAAAGTCCGGCATGCGCTAGTAGTCCGTCGCGCTCCAATTTACGGGTTCTGCCACATTGCTCGAAGGCGATTGCGGCGTTGCCGATGCGCGACAGGGGAACGCCCTGTCTGTGCTCGCCGCCTTGCACTCACCCTCGATCAACGCGGCAGACCGCTTCGCTACCCGCAAATCGAAGCGTGACGAACTACTAGTAAACTACGATTACATTACGTAAAACGGTCCGAGCGCGTTTCGGTGGAAAAACAATTTTCAGACTGGAGCCGACGATGGCCATGACCAATGATTATTCGGCAGTTGAACCTGCCCGCGAAACGATCGATCTGCTGGATGGCCCCACTCTTGTCGAATTCGGGACAGATTGGTGTGGGTATTGTCGTGGCGCACAGCCATTGCTGGCCTTGGCCATGGACAGTCACCCTACTGTACGCCATATCAAAATCGAAGATGGCCGCGGCCGGCGGCTCGGGCGCTCGTTCCGCGTCAAGCTTTGGCCGACACTGATATTCCTGAGCAATGGCACGGAAGTGGCACGCCTGGTTCGGCCCGGTAGCGCCGCCGAAATTCGTGAAGCGCTTGCGAGGATCGACACGGCGGTTTGATCGCGGCATGTCGCCGGCTCTTGATGGCATGCGGCAAGAAATGCGAAGTGCCGAATACAACAGGACGATCACGTCGGCGGCGCAAGCCGCCAACGGAAATCAATGCCTTTTCTAAAGCGTTCAATGCGAGCCGGACGAGGTCGTGCGCCGGCCTTGCGGAACTGATCGAACATTGCATTATCAAAAAAAACCGTTCCTCATCGAATCACATCGAATAGCGCGCCATCCCTGTTCCAGATTTTTCAATTCCATTACTCAAATACATCTGTTTCAGATAATCAAATGCCCGATTCATATATTGCATCGTCCTTGCCGTCACACGAAATTGCCGAACTCCAGCGGCTGATGATTGAGGAAATCAAGGAAGTCGCTCTCTTTTTTATCAATCCGGATGGAATCATCACGGTCTGGAATCGGGCAGCGGAGGAAATGAAGGGATATACGGCAGAAGATGCGATCGGTCAGCATTTCCGCTTGTTGTATACCGATGAAGACAAGGCGCGCGGCTGGCCGGAACATAATTTGAATGAAGCGAAAAAAAACGGCTTTTACCGCGAGGAAAGCTGGCGCAAGCATAAGAACGGCAGACTGTTCTGGGCACGGATCATGGTGACGGCTTTATGGGACGATGATCAAAAACTCGTTGGGTATTCCAAGGTTACTCTCGACCTGACGGAACATAAGAAACTTGAAGAATGCATGGAGGAAAAAGAAGAGGTGAATCGCATACTGCGCGCTGCAGAGGCGGGTACCTGGAAATGGAACAGCACCACGGATCAGATCGAGGTTTCACCGCATTTTCTGGAATTATTGGGATACACGGAAAGCGAATCGACATGGTCGTTCGATCGATGGATCGATTTTGTGCATCCATCCGACCGTCCTGACTTCATCAGGCAGCTCCAGTCGGTGCGAGACCAATGTCCCAGGCTTTCGCTGGTTACGGAAATTCGCATACGTCGTATGGAAGGAACCTATCAATGGTTCTTCGTGCGCGCTGATTGGTACAGGGAAAGGGACCAAGACCCCCTGGTATTGATGGGCGTGAACGTAAACATCCATGACCTGAAAACCGCGGAGGAAGAGCGCACAATTCTGTTTCAACAATTGCAGGCGGAGCGGATGCGGTTTTCGGAAATTCTCGATCAGCTTCCTTCCGGCGTTATTCTTGCGGAAGTGCCTTCTGGAAAATTAACTTATCAAAACCGCGCTGCGGAAAAACTGCTTGGCCGGTCACTATCGCCAGTCGGCAGTGCGCCGGAATACGGCCAGTACAAATTTTTGTATGAAGATGGCCGGCAGATGGCGAATGAAGACTTTCCGTTGAGCCGCGCCATCGCCAGGAACGAAGCGACAAGTGCGCAAGAAGTCGCTTACGAGCATCCTGATGGCGGCCTGTCGCACTTGGTGATTACCTCTGCCGCGGTCGCCGACAATGACGGCGTGCCCCGCATCGCGGTTGCCGTACTTCATGATATCGGTGCACTGAAGCAGACTCAGCTATCGCTGGCGACTGAAAAGGAACGCGCTCAAGTGACCTTGTCCGCAATTACCGACGGGGTCATCACGACCGGGTTGGAAGGTGAAATCATTTCGTTGAATCCGGCGGCAGAACGGCTGACCGGCTGGATGGAAGCGGCAGCCAAGGGGTTGCCGGTCGGCGATGTTTTTCATGCGATTGAAGAGAACACACGCATCGTGACGCCTGACCCGGTCAAACAGTGCCTGGAGGACGGGCGGACGGTCCAGGGTACGCCGCGTGCCGTTCTCCTTAATCGCCATGGGGAACAATATTCGGTGGAGAGTTCCGCTGCGCCATTGCGGCTCGACGATGGCCGCATTATCGGCGCAGTGCTGGTTTTTCATGACGTCACGGAATCCAGGCGGCTATTGCACAAACTCGGTTACCAGGCCAGTCACGATGTCCTGACCGGACTGGTCAACCGCAGGGAATTCGAGCTTCGGCTTAAACGGACGCTGGACCGCGCCAAGCAGTCCCTGAATACACACGCTGCTTTGCTCTACATGGATCTGGACCAGTTCAAGATTGTCAACGACACTTGCGGCCATTCTGCCGGCGACGACCTGTTGCGACAGTTGGCGCAAGTCTACCGTGAACATGTACGCGATCGCGACACCCTGGCGCGGATCGGTGGCGATGAATTTGCATTGATTGTCGAGCACTGTTCGATAGATGAAGCCCGCATTGTCGCCGGAAAAGTTCTCGATACGACACGGCATTTCCGCTACACGTGCAAAGGGCATATGTTCCAATTGGGTGTAAGCATCGGTTTGATCCCGATCGATAGTAATGCATCCACTGTGGAAAAGGCATTGCGGCAAGCCGATCACGCCTGTTACCTGGCAAAGGAATCGGGACGCAATCGGGTGTACGTGCAACACAACGGCGACATGGATATGGCCCAGCGCCGTAGCGACATGCATTGGGTAAGGCGCCTGAGCGATGCGTTTGAGAACGACAAATTGCAGCTTTACTATCAGCCGATCGTGCCAATCGGCAAGGACAGTGACGGGCTGCATTACGAAATCCTGTTGCGCTTGGTGAACGAAAATTCGGATTTGATTACGCCCACGACTTTCCTGCCTGCAGCCGAACGTTACGATGTCATGCCGACCGTGGACCGATGGGTATTGCGAAAAAGTCTGCAGTGGCTGGAGCAGAACGAGCAGCATGTGTCCGAACTTGATATGTGCACGATCAACCTGTCGCGCCGCACATTGGCGGATGAATCGTTCCAGAAATATGCAAAAGAGCTTTTCGATTCAACGACGGTTCCCGCTGAGAAAATTTGTTTTGAAATTACCGAAAACGGCGCGATCGCCAATATGAAAAAAACCATCTCGTTCATCGATGCACTGGCTGGGCGCGGATGCAAATTCTCGTTGGACGATTTTGGCACCGGCATGACGTCTTTTTCCTACCTGAAGCAATTGCCCGTCGATTTCATCAAGATCGACGGCTCATTCATACAGATGATGAATTCCAGTGAAGTGGATTATGAAATGGTGCGCTTTACGAATGATATCAGTCACATGATGGGCAGGAAAACCATCGCCGAGTATGTGACGACAGCGTCCATTTTGCAAAAGCTGGGTGATATCGGGGTCGACTTTGCTCAAGGGTACTGGCTCGGGCGGCCGCAGCCGCTTGCCGCATAGTACGGCCGGCTTCATGTTTATTTATTGCTTGAACCGGAAAATCGATGCTCCCTATCGATTCGGCCTTTCCAGTTTCCGGTAGATGAGCGCTGCCGACATGCCGAAAATCATGTGGGCCACCAGCGTTTCCCAGCCACGCATGTCGGCAAACCATGGGAAGAAACGCACCATGCCGTAAAAATTGAGCAGATAAAGCGCTACGCCGAATGCCGCGCCAACCGACAGGGCCATGCCCGAACTCGAATCCAGATGGAATGGCGCGATGATGGCGGCCAGCACCAGGCCGAACACAATGCCCAGCACATAATGAGTCGCAAGCGCGGCGGCGATGAGGCCAACATCGAAGTCGGTCACTTGCAGCGCATCCGGCCCTGCCACAATGGCGGCAACCATATGCGAGGTCATCCACGGATTTGTGCCAGTGACCATGGTCGACCACAGTAGTTCGAGCACCATCAGGATCGCGCCGGCGGCAAGCCCGGCGACCGCAGCCGCAGGCCAGTCCGGCAAGCGGCGTTCCCAGCGATGCGACGATAGATGAAGTTCCATGACAATCTCCGAAATGAAATACTGCGATTGCACCGGCGATCACTCAAGCCGGTTCACCTGGATCCGGCGATCAGCCGGGCATGCGTTTCAAAAAAGTTTTTCCGCCAGTTGATGAAACCGCCGTAAATTCCAGGTTGACGACGCCTCTTCGCTGACAGGTTCCTTTATGGAAAAACCGGCATATTCGGCTCTTCGCCGCCAAACCGCATTTCCGGGTGGCGCTCCGCAAGCATCGTTTCGATCTGTTTGACACGCCGCGCGGGCACATCCGCAATCATCAAGACCTTGCCTTTTTCCAACTCGGGGGAAAATGCCTTCAGCCGTGAATTCGGCAGCGCCGCTGCCACCATGCTTGCAGCCCAGCCGCCAAATAGAAGCCCAATCAAAGTCGTGACGAGAATGGCGGCCTGCGGCAACTCGTAATAGAAAGTCAGCAGCGCACCAAACGCTATTCCGAGAACTGCACCGACCATCGTGCCGATCGCAAGGCCATGCAGCATGTCGGTTTTAAGAAGGACGCTTGCTTCCGGCATGTCGTTTGGAAGCGGGGTGCCACCGGTGAGGAAACGAACATGCCGTTGTTCGATCCGGTTAAGCAGCATGTCGTCGAAGGTTCGCCGGGCGCTCTCTATGTCCGGAAGAAAATAATACAGTCTGTGTCTCATGATCGGCTCCTGTGATTGCCTAATCACGATTCAGTATATTCGGCGGTGTCGGTTTTTCAATATAAAACGACGCCAATAAAAAAACGCAATCAAAGATATGGAAACGATTGAATTTGCCTCGATTTCCTGATGAACCTTGCAAATAAGAAAAGATCCCGGCCATTCGATTTTCTGTACTCGCATCAGGTTCTCGTACGGCAAAGAGGGTGATTTTTTTCTGGCCGAAATTAACCATCGAATTGACCGGACCACAATACTGCGCACTCGTGCATCTCCTTAGTATCGGAATACAAAATCACAATCAGGAGACAAGCCATGCCTATCGGATATTCATACAAGCCGGCCGGACCGATGGACCGCGCTTATCGCTGGTTGTCGCGCGCCACGTCACGTTTTTCCGGCGACGCCGACCAGCTCCCCTCGCCGGAAGCGATGCAAGGCTTTGTGCGCGCGCAGCGGCTCGCCTACGCTTGCGTGGTCCACGTCAGTCGATTGCTCAAGCCGGGCATGACGGAGATCGAGGCGGCCGGCCTGCTGGCCGATTATCTGAAGACGCACGGCACCGAGCGTTTCCTGCATCGGCCGTTTGCCTGGTTCGGTGAGCATGCGCGCTTCGACGGCTACCACGGCTATGCGGACTTTCATCCAAGCGAGCGCGCTCTGCGTGAAGGAGAAACCGCGATCCTGGATGTATCGCCGATCGTCGACGGCTACATCGGCGACGTCGGTTATGCCACTTCGCTCGGCGCTCATGCGGAACTTGCCTGGGCGAAAGTCTTTCTGCTGCAGTTGCGGGAGCGCATTCCGGCCCTGTTCGCCGGTTCCATGACGCCGGCGGAAATCTGGAGCGAGATCGATCGCCTGATCGCCGAGGCCGGCTACGCCAACATTCACGCCAAATATCCGCACTGTGTGCTCGGGCACCGGGTTTTCAAGGTCAAGCCGAAGACCGGCAAGCCGATCCGCATCGGCACGCGCTCGTTCGGCTGGTTTTCACTGGAGACCAACATGGTGTTCCTCAAGCTTGGCTTGTCCGCCGCGCTTACGCCGGAACACGTCGGCAAGAAGCTCGGCCTGTGGGCGATCGAGCCGCACATCGGCTGGGAAGGCGGCGGCGCGAAGTTCGAAGAAATCCTGGTCGTCGAACCGACGCGCGCTTACTGGCTGGATGAGCAGGTGCCGCACGTGCTTGAAGCGCGGACGGCCGATGCGGGCTGCGCCTGACATCAACCCCGGACATTGAAAACAAAAAGAAGGAGACAACATGACAAGCAAACGACTCATCGGACTGGCCGTTCTGGCCGCACTCGGCATCGCCTGGTTCATCACCGCGCCGCCGCAACACATCAAGATCGCGCCTGCCTACAATATGGCGCCGGCCAATTCCGCGTTGCAGGCGGTTTCCGCAACAGCCGACGATCTTGCCGCAGGCAGGATTCAGGGTGTCGACGTGCCGGGCCATGACGATGTGGTGCTGCAGGAAGAGCTGGGCCGTGCCTTCATCACTGCACGCGATGGCTGGATCTGGAAACTCGATCTCGCGACCGGCAAGGCGGAACGTTTCGTGCAAACGCCGCTGGTTCCATCCGGCGCCCGCATCGTGCCGACCGACCCGGATCGCCTGTTGTTTTGCGCCTCGCATCTGCATGGGTTCAAGCCGGCCACGCAAGCGCCGGTCGGCGTGTACGAACTGCGGCTGTCGACCAGGGAAATTCGTCCGGTCGGTGTGCAAGTGCCATTGCCGCCGCCGATCGACTCGCCGAAACCCGGCAATCAGGGAACGGTATTTCCGCTCGGTGCCGGCAATGCATTGCCGTTTCGCGACATGACGGACAGGAACAGCCGTCCGGTCCGCTTCTGCAACGATCTCGACATCAGCCGCGACGGCAAGCGCGTGTACATGTCGGAGCCGTATCCATTCCCGGGCGCGGCGATGGGCGACGCGGCCTATGAAGAAGCCGTGTCGCTCGCGCACAACGGCCGCCTGTGGATGTTCGACCTGGAGCAGCAGGCAGCCAGGCTGGTGGCGCAGGATTACCACTTCGTCGACGGCATCCTGGTCGACTACGGATCGGAGGGGGCGGACGGCATCGAGCAATCGGTCGTCGTGTCGGAGACGCCGAAGTTCCGCATGCTGCGCTACTACGTGGCGGGCCCGAAGGCGGGGACGGATGAAGTGCTGCAGGAATTCCTGCCCGGCATGCCGGACGGAATCAACCGCGACCGGGACGGCCGGCTGTATGTCGCGCTATACACCATGCGCACCGGCGTCATGACCTGGATTCATGCCAACCCATGGATCAAGCACCTGCTGCTGCGCCTGTCGCCCGGCATGTTTCCGGTCAGGCACGACACCGGTTACATGGTGTTCGATGCGAGCGGCAAGCAGGCGCTGTACATGGCGGCCCATGACGGAAAGCACGTGCGGCATGTTTCCAAGATCAATCCCGGCCGGGATGCGGTTTATCTTGCGAGCTTCGATCGGGAAAATCGCGGGGTGCATAGCGTGCCGTATCCGGTGTGGCCAAAGATCGTCGGCAGCAATGCGCAGCCGCGGCCAGCGACGGCCGGAGCGCGGTGAGCGCGAATACGCGCACTGCAAGTGACGAGGAATTGTAATCCTCTCCGGCGCTGATGTCGTTTGAGATTCCTCGCGCCGTTCGAAGTGACGGCCTAGGTTATTTTGTCAGACGCTCTTGTGTTTCCGCCTGTTTCAAGACGGCTGGACCGCTTGTCCAATTCGCTGCCAGCAGCGCGACAATACCTGCGGTCAAGCCCCAGAAGGCAGAACCGATTCCGCCAATCGCGATGCCGGAAGCAGTCACCAGAAACGCGATCAATGCGGGCTCGCGCTCCCGGTCATTGCTTAGCGCGAGAACCAGACTGCTTCCGATCGTGCCAAATAGTGCAAAGCCCGCAATCGCCAATACCAGTTCGCCCGGCAATGCCGCAAATCCTGCAACCACCGTCGCGCCGAACAGTCCGACGGCGATATAGAACACGCCGGCTGCCACCGCGGCGACATAGCGTTTCGCAGGATCTTCATGCGCTTCCCTGCCCATGCTGATGGCTGCCGTAATCGCCGCAAGGTTCAGTGCGAACGCGCCGAAGGGCGCCAGCACCAGCGTGGCGGCGCCGGTCCATCCGATCAGCGGCGACACCGGCACGGTGTAACCGGATGCACGGATCACGGCGATGCCCGGCATGTTCTGCGATGCCATGGTCACCACGAACAGCGGAAGCGCCACACCAAAAGCCGCGCTGAAGCCGAACTCCGGCCGCGTGAAGACCGGTACCGCCAATTCCCACCCGAAGCGTTCGAAATGCAGGATGCCCGTGGCATGAGCGTAGCCGATGCCGACCAGCAGCGCGGCAATCACCGCATACCTCGGAACGACGCGGCGCGCGCCGAGATAGGCGGCAAACATCGCCAGCACCAGCTCCGGTTCCGTTCTCATCGCCGTGAACGCGTCGATGCCGAAGCGCAGCAGGAGGCCGGCCAGCATGCCGGAAGCGATCGACATCGGCAGCCGGTTCATCACGCGTTCGAACCAGCCGCTGAAGCCCGCCAGCGTGATCAAGGTTCCCGAAAGAATGAATGCGCCCACCGCCTCGCCCATCGATATCCCGGCGCCCCCTGCGATCAGCATCGCTGCACCAGAGGTGGACCAGGCGGTAGCCAGCGGTACCCGATAGCGCAGAGACAACCCGATGCAGGTCATGCCCATGCCGAGGCCGAGCGCCCACATCCACGAGCCCACTTCTTTCGGACTGGCGCCAAGCGACTGCGCCGCCTGGATCACGATGACGGCGGAACTCGTGAAGCCGACCAGTACGGTCACGAATCCCGCGACGATTGCCGATACGGAAATATCCTTGATGAAGGCCATGGGTTTGTTTTGAGCGATGAAAGAAGTTAGGCCGGTATCGGCTCACGCTCGATGTGCGTTCCGGCATGCGCCTTGAGCATCATCACCGTGTCCGCAATCCGCTCGCCGAACAGCCGCGCCGTCGCAATATCGCCGGGCACCATTTCGTCGGGTGACGCATCGGCGGGCGTAGCCGTGGCAAGACCGGAGAACGAGGACAGGTAGTTGATGTCGTCGCGCTTGGACGCCTTCATGTTACTCGGCATCATGCCGGTACCTACCCACAGCATTCCCTGCTGCTGCGCCAGCGTGAACAGCGCGTACAGCGTCGATTGCTTGTCGCCGCCGACCGAAGCGGAGTTGGTGAAGCCGGCTGCCAGCTTGTTCTTCCATCCCTGGACCATCCAGACTTTTGAGGTGGCGTCGGCAAATTTCTTGAACTGCCAGCTCACTGTTCCCATGTAGGTCGGTGAGCCGAACACGATTGCCTCGGCCGCTGCAAGCTGTTCCCAGCCATCCTCGGGCACGTTGCCTTCAGCATCGATGGCGAGCAGCGATCCGTTGCTTCCTTCGGCGACTGCTTCGGCGATCTTCGCCGTGTGGCCATAGCCGCTGTGATACACGATCACGATTTGCTTTTTCATGAAACGCTCCAGTTCTTTCGATTGAGGTGAAGAAGTGAGCCTGCGCCTGCCAGGCTTGTTGCAGTGCCCGGCAAGTGCCGGATGAACTACCAACGACGGCAGTTTATATTGATGCGAAAAATGAATAAATGAGCTAGCATTTGTTTTTCTTGATACATGGTGTAATGAATGGCCCGTCACTTCGACGACGTCCTCCTGGGCAGTATCGAACTCTTTTGCATGTCCGCCGAGCTGGGCAGTTTTACGGCGGCGGCCACGGCTGCGGGCGTCACCCCGGCAGCCGTGAGCCGCTCGATCGCGCGGCTGGAGCAGCGCTTGAACCTGCGCCTGTTCGTGCGCTCGACCCGCCAGATCCGGCTGACCGAAGCGGGCCGCACCTATTTC
This sequence comes from Burkholderiales bacterium RIFCSPLOWO2_02_FULL_57_36, assembly GCA_001770855.1. Lineage (GTDB taxonomy): Bacteria > Pseudomonadota > Gammaproteobacteria > Burkholderiales > Burkholderiaceae_D > MESE01. The sequence goes on along the minus strand of MESE01000015.1, from coordinate 23,566 downwards.
GAGGAATGCCGGGAAGCGCTGAATCGCCTGCTGGAGGCGGAGCGCACCGCGAGCGGCGAGCAGGCCAGGCCATCCGGCCGCCTGCGAATCAGCTTGCCTACCACCTACGGCCATTACCGGGTTCTTCCTGTCATGCCGCGTTTTCAGGAGAGTTATCCGGACGTGCAGGTCGAACTGCACATCAGCAACCGCAATGTCGATTTCTTCGAAGAGGGATTCGACCTTGCAATAAGAGCCCGACCACCGGCCGACTCCGCCATGATCGCCCGCAAGCTGGAAGACGCGGAGCTGGTCATCGTCGGCGCTCCCGACTATCTCAAGCGCACCGGCCAACCGAGTACGCTCGAAGAACTCCGGAACCATGCGTGCATACAGTTTTTTCTACCCAGTTCAGGCCGCCCGGTGCCCTGGATCTTTCGCCGGAAAAACAAAGATGTGGAGATCCTCACTGCCGGCGCGCTTTGCTGTGCCGAGGACCTGCTGGGTGGCGTGACCTTGGCGCGCAGCGGCGCAGGCTTGTTCCAGGCTCACCGATTCACGGTAGAAGAGGACTTGCGAGAAGGGCGGTTGGTTGAAGTTTTGCAGCAGTTCGGTGGCCGTTCGCGGCCCTTCACCTTGCTGTATCCGCACAGCCGGATGATGCCGGCGCGCGTGCGGGTCTTTGTCGACTTCCTGGTTGAAACGCTTGGTTCATCCTGACCCGTCGGTCTCGGATCGCGAGACGCCGATGGCAATACAAGAATCATCCGTTTTTCCCTGTCGCCGATAACTGCCCGGCGTCATGCCGGCCCATTCCCGAAATGCCTTGGTGAAATTCGAGAGATCGGAAAATCCGACCCGATTGGCAATCACCGCGACCGGAAGATTCGATTCGCTAAGCAGTCCCGCCGCCGTCTCGAACCGGACTTCGCGCAGCAGATTCCGATAACTGCTGCCCAGTTCGTCCAGGCGCCGGTGCAGGGTACGCACCGACAAGTTCACCTGCGCCGCCACTTCCTGCACGCTCAACGGCTCGGGGAGTCGATCCTGCAACAGCTGCCTGATCCGTGCCGGCAAGGATTGCGGGATGCGGTTGCGGCTGAGCGCTTTCTCGCATTGGACGAGCGCAGTACGGAACTGTGCGGGTGATGAGCCGGGCAGCGCTTCGTCGAGCAGCCGGCGCGGAACCAGGACCTGGCACGCGCTGCTGCCGAAGCGCACGCGCTCGCCGAGTATCGCGTGGTACGGCGTCAAATCCGTCGGCGCAGGATAGTCGAACTCGATTTCGAGCGCCATCTCATCGATGCTTTTTTCCGCGACGATGGCAGTCAGGTTTGCGATCGCGGCCAACCACGATTCCTGATTGAAGCAATAGCGCTCTCCCAGCGGCACCAGTTTCGACGCCACGATCGCGACATGCTCCGGCCGCGCGACGATACGCAGATCGAACGCGGAACCGAGCAGTTTCTGATAGTGCATCATGACCTGGTGGGCTTCTCGCAGTGTCGGAGCGCTGCCATAGGCCGCACCCAATTCCGCTTGATGCGACAGTCGGATGCGCGAGCCGAAGTGCAGGCCGAGACGCGGATTGCCGGTGAGCCTCAGTGCGCGCGAAATGATGATTGCCAGCTGCGCGTAACTGAGGCACGTCTCGGGATGGGAAAAGTGCTCGCGCCGCAAGCCCGTGTCTGCCAGCAGTTGGTCGGCATCGATGCCGTATTCCAGGATCACCTCCAACAGCAGCGCCGGCAGATGCACCGGCACAACCGGCTCGACCACGGAAACGAAATTCGCACCAGCCAGCCGCTTGCTCATGTGCTTCTCACTGTCGGGGAGTTGGTTTGGTTTTCGATCAATATTTTTTTGGATCTATCCGGTTTTTCTGTGAGTAGATGACCCCCGATCCACGCTACATGCATACCATGCTTCGGCGATTATATAAGAGCGTCCAACAAAATGCCGTTTGCGCCGAGTTCTTTCACCGCATGGGCGAAATTTTCTATCGCGTCCGTGGCGGACGACCATCACATAGCGAGCATTTTTCCATTACCTCCGACGTAATCGACTTGCCGTCGCTCGTGCGGGAAGATGAAGTCACTGACCGGCAGATAGTTTACCTCAGCCGGATTTTCAACTCGTCTTCACATCAAGGAGCTTGTCATGTTTAACATCCAATCGCCCTCTTTCCTGCGCCGCGTCCTGTGCCTGGACGCGTTCACTTGCGTCACGACCGGTTTTTTAATGCTGCTGGGCGCGCGTTTTCTTGCGCCCTTGCTGGGATTGCCGGCGGCATTGCTGCAGGCCGCCGGCTTCGCCCTGCTGCCGATCGCTGCGTTCATTGCCTACGCCGGTACACGTCCGCTATTATTGCGCCGCATGGTATGGATGATCATTGCCGGCAACGCGCTGTGGGTGCTGGGCAGCATTGCGTTGCTGACCTCCGGGTGGGTAGCGCCAACGATGCCGGGCCAGATGTTTATCGCGATGCAGGCAATTGCGGTTGCGGTGCTTGCCGAACTGGAGTATTTCGGGGTACGCAGGTCCTCGATGTCGCTCGCATAAAAAGCCATACGGAATCAGGCATATTTTGCATCGCCGGAGCCTGCAAAAATAAAAAAACCGCCCGGCTTCGGGCGGTTCGTTTCAACGATGACGGGCCGCGTTAGGATATCAATAGCGGCGCGGATTGCTCGGTTTGTCATCGTAACGATTGGGTACGCCATCGCCGTCACGGTCGCGGTCCGCACGGTTTGGAATGCCGTCACGATCGCGATCTCCATTCGGCCCGTTGCCGCGATTCAGGTTCGCGCTGCGGTTCGGGTTGTTCGGATTGCTGTCGAAGCGATTGGGTACGCCATCGCCGTCACGGTCGCGATCCACGCGGTTTGGAATGCCATCGCGGTCGCGATCGCCGCCCGGGCGTGCGCCACGCTGCCAGCCGCCGCGGTTCAGGTTCCAGCCATGATTACTTTGGCGCCATTCCGGACGCTGATAATAATGGCCGACACGTGCCCGTACCCAATGACCTCGCGTCCACACATGCCTTCTGCCATTCCAGTTCCAGTAACCGGGTGCCCATTCATAGCCGCGCCGCGCCGCCGGGACGACTTCGTATCTTACCGGCGGTGGTGCATTGCCGATCGCAATATGGACGCCCACTTGCGCGTGCGCCTGTTGAGCAGGGATAAAGGCAGCCGTGCCGAGAATAATCGCTGCGGCAGTACTTAATATTTTTTTCATGTTCATCTCCTTGTGAAGTTACGTACGACTCAATATATAGAGTTGCAGCTACCAGACAATAAGAGATGCATCTGCTTACAAGAGATACATTGGTACGCAATACTGTGTGTTCCAGCGCACAGACGACAGGAATGGCGCTTTCATTTTCCCGGCGTCGGTTGATGTGAAATGGCAATCCAGATGCAACGAAGAGGGGAGGCCGGATCGCGCTATTCGCTTTTCTGCAACTGCGCAATACTGCGTATCTGGAAGCGGCCATCGTCATTGAACAGCCAGGTCTCCAGCAAATCGATGCGGCTTTTGCTCAGTAGTTTGGCGGGCGGCTTGGGCAACGGTGCCACGCTGCGCAGGCTTGCCAATGCGGCAGCTTCGGTAACCGGGTCGCCATTGGATCGGTGAACGACGCTGCTGACCAATTTTCCGTTCTTGTCGATGATAAAGCGCACGACGACCACTGAACGCAACAACGCCTGCGGCTGCACCGTATAAACCTGGGTCGGGTTGGCATCGGAAATTTTTTGCGCAAGTTCTTTTTTGTAGAGATCCGTGCTTGCCGCGATGGCGGCGGCATCTTCTATTGGTTCTATTGGATGCGGTTTTTTTACGCTGCTTTTGCGCGTGGCCGGTTTTTTTTTCGTTGCCGTTTTCTTCGTGGTTTTCTTGGTCTTGGAACCCGCGCCGGCCGTGACCGATTCCTTGGCTATGCCCGGACCATGCGCCGTGAACAGGGCGATTGCAATCGCAAGAACGATTCCTGACCTCATTTCTTCCCCTTGTCCACTTCACTGCGCGACGTACCGTGTCGTGACGATTATTGTTGCTTGCGCGTTTTGATGACAGTCACGCGGCTGATGAAAAATTCTCCATCCAGTACGGTGCGGTGCGGCACGCCGACCACGTTGAATCCGGGGCCGCCGTCGTCGAGCCATCCTTGCGCAAGTGTATCGAAGTCTTGCGGTTTCAGGCGCAACATTTGCGCGGTGATCACAAACGTCGCGCCTTCCTTCTGTCTGCTTACAAAATCATCGATCGTCGTCATTCATCACCTGCAGTCACGGAAATCTCAATTGATGGAAATCGGCATCGGTTCGTGGTATCGCTTCAAAACATGGGCAGCTTCAACATGTCGACCGTCCGTCGGACAAAATTGTGGCGGCCCTTGGTGAAGGGCGGGAAGAACAGTTTCACGAGCATCAGCGGCGATGAACGCAGTATTGCACGCTCATGCGAAAAGGCCTTGAAACCAAAGTGGCCGTGGGAGTTCCCGATACCGGAATTGTTGACGCCGCCGAAAGGCAGTCCGCCATGAACAAACTGCATCACGCAATGGTTGACGCAGGCTCCGCCGGAACTGGTGCGGGTTAATACCTTGTCGATGTGTTTTTTGTTGCGGCTCCAGATGTATAGCGACAGCGGTTTCGGCTGCGCGTTGATTCTGGCGATGATCTGATCGAGATCCGTATAGCCGAGGATAGGCAGCACGGGACCGAAAACCTCTTCTTCCATGATCAGCGAATCGGCTGGGACCCCGTCCAGCAATGTCGGGGCGATGTAGCATTGCGCGAGATCGACTTCGCCTCCTGCATGCACCGTGGCGCCGCGTGAAACGGCGTCGGACAGCAATGCATTGACTCGCTGCGTGTGACGCTGGTTGACAATGCGCGTCATGTCGGAATTCTGCTTTTGGTCGGCGGCGGTCGCGCCATAGCGGGACCGCAATACTTTTTGGCATTCGGCAATGAAGGCGCTCTTTACCGATTCATGCACATAGACGTAATCCGGCGCCACGCAACTCTGGCCGGCATTGAGGAATTTCCCCCACATGAGCGTTTCGGCGGCAAGCGTGATGTTGGCGGTTTCATCGACGATGGTCGGCGACTTGCCGCCAAGTTCGAGCGTGACGCTGGTGAGGTTCCGGGCAGCCGCAGCCATCACGATCTTGCCCACTACCGGCGAACCGGTAAAGAAGATGTGGTCGAACGGTAAATCGAGCAGAGCCTGTGAAGTCGGCAGGCTGCCTTCGAACATTGCGACTTCGGATGTGGGGAATACTTCGCCGATGATACGGCCCATCAACGCCGAAACGGCTGGTGTCATTTCAGATGGCTTGATGATCGCCGTGTTGCCGGCTGCCAGTGCGGAGACCAGCGGACCGAAGCACAGGCTCAGTGGGTAATTCCACGGCGCAATGATCAGCACGCGGCCGCGCGGTTGGTGTTGCACCGAACCGAAGGTGCCGAGCATGGTACTGGTAGGCCAGACGCGGCGGGGTTTCATCCAGCGTTTCAAGCGCCCGATCGCATGCCGCATTTCATCCATTACCGGCAGCAATTCCGACGCTTCCACTTCGGTAGGAGACTTGCGATAGTCCAGCGCGAATGCTTCATGCAAGGCCTCGCGCTGTGCCAGCATCGCTTCGCGCAGCTTCTTGATGCGTGCAATGCGCTCGCTCGCTGTTGATTCACGCCAGCGCAGGGCGGTTTCCTGCTGGGCGTCGAATATCGCCTTCATGTGTTGCGGGTCTGCTTCCGAGATCGGAACGGATAATTGGTCGAGCCGGGGTGACAGGTTCATGGTTATTGTTCTCCTGAAATTTAAAAATCAAGCAGCGCTGAATTGCAGCGCCGCGCATTCCGTAATCGTGTGCTTCATCAATTCCGCCGAAACCGACAGCTTTCTGGACCGCAACGAGACGATCGCAAAATGAGTCTGCAACTGAGACGGCAAAGCCAGGTTCAGCTTGACCAGTTCCTTGCGCTCCACCTGTTCCCTGACCGCGCTCGGCGGAGAAAAGAACAGCAAGTCGGTCAGCACCGCACTTGCGAGCAGCAGGCCGAAATCATTGCTCGCGATCATGGCGGATGCAGGCCTGATTTGCGGCAGATCCGGATCGGTTGCCAGTATCTTCTCCAGTTCCCTGGGGACTCTCGTCAGTCCCACGAATGCGTATTCCTGAATATCCGACGCGATCAGTTTCTTCTTCTTTGACAGAGGATGAGCGGCGCGGACATAGGCGTATATCGGCTCTGCCGGCAATTGCACGATATCGAATTCCGCAATATCCTCCAGTTCACGTGAATCGGCCACGAGAAAATCGATTTCGCCGTTGAGCAGCATGTGCTTCTGCGCTTCCCAATATCCTGATTCAACCACCACCTGAACGTTGCCGGCGACTTCATGCAACCGCGCCAGGCACATCGGTATCAATGAATAGCAAAGGACCGTGCCGGCGGCGATGCGAACCGAGCTGCTCGTCTGCCGCTTGATCAAATCGATTTCATTGCGCATTTTCTGGAAATCGGACAGCAGCGACGACGAACGGGACAGCAGCCATTGACCTACCGGAGTCAGGCTGACGCCGTGCGACAACCGGTCGAACAGCACCACATCCAGATCGTCTTCCAGCGCGCGTATGCTCTTCGACAACGCGGGCTGGGAGATATTCAGCTTCGAGCTTCCGCGATGAACGTTACCAGATTCCGCCAGCGTCACAAAGTGCTGCAACTGCTTTATATTCATGTGATAACTCCGGGATATCAGTCGCGGTAAAAAAAGTCATTGGACAGGGAGACGGGCCAAACAAGATACTTGAAAATTCCGACACGATAAAAACCGGCCCGGCTCAAGATAACCCAATCCAGGAAGACCAGCAATGCCTAGTAGTCCGTCGCACTCCAATTTACGGGTTCTGCCACATTGCTCGAAGGCGATTGCGGCGGTGAGATGGGGGATTCGGACGGCATGTCGTCCGCCCATCGAACGGTTCGGGCATGCAAGCCCGAACGCGCCCTGCAAGGGGCCGATGCGCGACAGGGGAACGCCCTGTCTGTGCTCGCCGCCTTGCACTCACCTTCGATCAATGCGGCAGACCGCTTCGCTACCCGCAAATCGAAGCGTGACGAACTACTAGGAAGGATCGCTGCAGATTTTCCTGCTTCCCGAACTACGGGCGGTGACGGTCAGCAGGCAAGGGCCGACGGAAATTGCAACAAGACGCGCGATTTCAGCATTTCGATAACGGTCTCGGGCAGCAGGGGGCGGCCGGTATGGAATCCCTGGATCGAGGTGCAGCCTTGCGCGGCAAGGTACAGCAACTGTTGTTCGCTTTCGACGCCTTCGGCCACCGTACTCAGGTTCAAATGGTTTGCCAGGCTCAACACGACGTTGCAGATGGCGGCATCCTTCACGGATTCCGGCAACTCCTTGACGAAGGCACGGTCGATCTTGAGCATGTGAATCGGAAAGCGCTTCAGGTAAGCCAGTGAAGAATATCCGGTGCCGAAGTCGTCGATCGCGATGCGCACGTTCCGCGCGGCGATGGCGGTCAGCAATACTTCCGCGTGCTCCGGGTCCGACATCAGGATGCCTTCGGTGATCTCCAGCAGCAGGCGGCTGCCGTCGAGACCGGACAACTCAATCGCGTCGTCCATGATGGCAAGGAAGCTGTCGTTCCTGAACTGGCGCGGGCTGACGTTGACGGCCACATAGAGCGGCCGTCCGGCCGCCTCTTCAAAGTGCCTGATTTGCGCGCAGGCCGCCTTGAGCGCCCAGGCGCCGAGCAGGTTGATCAGGCCGTTGTTTTCCGCCATCGGAATGAATTGCATTGGCGGAACCAGGCCCAGGTCGGGGTGAGTCCAGCGCATCAGCGCTTCAAAGCCGATGATTGTGCGCGTGCCGGCATCGACGATGGGTTGGTAGTGCAGCAGGAACTCGCCATTCCTGACGGCTTCGAACATGGCCGCTTCCATCGATACATCGTGTTCCGGCGGAGTGAAATGCGCATGATCGAAGATCACGCAGCGCGCCTTGCCGGTTTCCTTTGCCCGGTACATTGCGCTATCGGCATGCGCCAACAAGTTCACCTCATTGTCGCCATGATCCGGATAGGTGGCGGCGCCGATCGATGTGCTGACGTACAGGGTATGTCCCTGGATTTCGAACGGCGATTGCATTGCGGAAATCATGCGGTGCGCAACGGTCTGTATTTCTGTTTCGGTCAGCGCGCTGGGCAGCACTGCGATGAATTCGTCACCACCCACACGCGCCAGCGTGTCGACGTCGCGCAGAGTTTCCCGCAGCCGCTCGGCCGCGACGCGCAGCAACATATCGCCCACCGGATGGCCAAGTGTATCGTTGACTTTCTTGAAGCCGTCGAAATCGAGCGCCAGCACGGAGAATCGCTTGCTGGTGCGCCTTGCCTGCGCAATCGCCATGCCGAGGCGGTCCGATAGCAGGGCGCGGTTCGGCAGGCCGGTCAGCGCGTCGTGCGTGGCCAGATGGCGTAGCCGGCTTTCGGTTTCCTGCTGCTCCGAAATGTTTCTGCCGACCGCCAGCAGTTCCGAGCTGCCTTCCACGGTTGCATGGGCGATTATCTGGAATTCGAAGCTGGCTGCCGCTGCTCGATCGGTGTCGATGCGTACCTGGACCCGAACCTGCCGGCCTGTCTCGATCGCCTTCATTACTGCCATCGCAACCGCAAGACGATCTTTTGATCGAACCAGCCCCGACAAGGGGGTGCCGCATAAGGTGCCGTTCGGCCGGAGTATTTCCGTGGCGCGTTTGCTGGCACGAAGAATATCGCCTTTGTCGTTCAAGTGAAATACCGCGTCGCCTGCCGCTTCCATAAGACTGTCGAGGCGGATTTCGAGATTGCCCTCAGGTGAGTTGTGGCCGGCGGAAGACGTCATAATACCCATCCTGATTCAGCTTCGTATTGCGTCGGACCGGGACCGGCCGAAGTGTGCGCCACTGCTCCGGCAAAGGGTGCATGTGGCGTGATTAACTTGGTTCAATTTTGTAATTGTTCGAATTGCGCGCCTATGGTAACTGCGGAAGCGCGATTCCGCAAAGAAATCCTGCCGTGCGTCCAGAGGTCCGAAAATATGCATACTTGCCGCCAAAGCTCATCCTGAACATATGACCGCGACATGGCAGGAGCCGGCGTTGGCTGAAGAAAGCGATCTCAAGGAGATGGAACCGGCCTCACACCGGTACCTTAAGCGGATGCGCGAAGATGCGTATGTAGCGCGTTCGCGCGAGCCGGGAACATGCCATTTTGGACGGTCTGTGCTGGACAGTCCACATGATGGACAGAGCAAGCCCGATTTGCAGCCTGGTCCGGCGCTATGCGCGGTGAGCCGAAGCTCTTCCGATAATGGCGCGCTGAGCTGGCTCTCTTATTTTTTGCCGGCGATGGTGGCATTTTCAATCAGCAAAGGATAACTGTAGCCGCTGCCAAAATCCCGATTTACTACCGCCACGCCGGAAATGGTGACCTGGTCGCCGACTTTGGCGGTTTGCTTGCTCGTGACGACCAGGTTATTGCTGCCTGCGGCGCCCGTACCATCCTGCACATGAACGAAGCTGCGGTCCATGATGCCGTTGTTGACCTTTACCACCTTGCCTTCAGCCCTTACCGTCTTGCCCACGAGAGCCGCCTTGTTCTTGTATATGGCAGCGACGGTTTGCAGCTTGGCTTCCGCAGCCGATGCACTGAATGATGCAAGCCCAAGAATACCAACAAGCCCGGCGAACGCGATCGATTGAATTTTCATGGAAACTCCTGTGTTTGGTTGAAGGAAGAGAGGGAAGCGATAGCTGCCAGTATATCGCCAGATAGTTACCCGCAGAAACGATTTGCGCTGCTTTTGCATGCCCCGTTACCGGCGTTGGAAAAAGCGGCACGGAGCGTCACGATCAAACCGGCGCATGTGCATTTGCCGAAGGCGTTGAACATCGCCATCGCTTTCCTGTCTTATTTATTCTGACCACGATAGCCCGCCCGTAGCCTTTTAATACGGGCGAATCCCCAAAAGGAAAGTCATGAATCCTGGAAAGGATGTGCGCGTTGCGGCCGACGGATGTCGGATGATCGGTAAGCGCGTAGCCGGCGCCGTGCCAAAACAGGGCGGCATGCGATTGTCCGGTGCGGCTGCCGGGCATGCCGATGCAATGTGCCAGACAGGCCCGGGAGTTGGGATATGGCGCTGATGAGCGGCGGCCTCCAGGCCGCGATCTTCGACATGGACGGCGTTATCACCCGGACTGCAACCGTGCATGCCGCAGCATGGAAAGAGACCTTCGACGGTCTTTTGCTGCGTCGCGCGCGGGAGGGCGTTCCCTATCGGCCATTCGACGAGCGCGCCGAATACCTTGCCTACGTCGATGGCAAGCCGCGCCGCGAAGGCGTGCGCAGCTTCCTCCGCGCACGCGAAATCGCGCTTTCCGAGGAAGAGGAGGAGGGCCTCGCCAGAAGCAAGGACAAGCTGTTCGAGCGCCTGCTGCGCGAGCGGGGCGTCGAGACCTTCGCCTCCACGCTGGCCCTGATCGAAGCCTTGCGCGCACGCGGTGTGAAGTTGGGCGTGGTGACTTCCAGCCGACATGGCCGCGAGATACTGCAGTCCGCCGGCATCACGGCGTTGTTCGATACGCGTCTGGACGGCATCGATCTCGACGAGCTTGGCCTCAAGGGCAAGCCGAATCCGGACATGTTCCTGCATGCGGTTGAAGCGCTTGGTATCGCGCCGGGGCGCGCGATGATCGTAGAAGACGCCGTGTCCGGCGTGCAGGCCGGCCGGCGCGGCGGATTCGGCCTTGTCGTCGGTGTCGATCGTGGCGATAACGCTGCCGCGCTTCAGTTCGGCGGCGCTGATATCGTGGTGCAGGATCTCGCCGCACTCGACGTCGAAGACCTGGACGCGGCCTTCCGCACACGCCGGGAACAGATCGCATGGCGCATCGAGCAGGAAGGTTTCGACCGCACGCGCGAGCGCCAGATGGAAAGCCTGTTCACGGTCGGCAACGGCTATCTCGGTGTGCGTGGCGCGCTCGACAGCCCGGTGCACGGTTCACAGTGCGACCTGTTCATTGCCGGGGTGTACGATCGCAAGCGCGCCGACTTTCCGTATTCGGAAATCGAGTTCCTCGCGCCGGAACGCGGCGCTGACCTCTACTCCGAACTGGTGCCGTTGCCGTTTCCATTCCGGCTGAAGATCGCTGTCGAGGACGCGTCGCTCGACTTCGCTGGTCCATACGGGCGTGAACTGCGCCGTGCGCTTGATATGCGCTGTGGCGTGCTGCACAGCGAAGCCGTCTACGAGACATCCGGCGGGCGCCGCACCACGATCCGCACGCGCCGCTGCGCCTCGCTTGATGACCCGCATTTACTGCTGCAGGAGGCGATCGTCACGCCGGAGAACCACTGGGCTGCAGTGACGCTCGATGCCTCGCTCGACGATCCGGACCTGGCCACGCGGCATCCTCACTTGGAACTTGTTGAACACACAGCGACGGCCGAACTGGAGTTCATGCGGTATGCGACGCGTGCGTCGGGATTCGAGATCTGTATTGCCTCGCGCATCCGGCGCGAGCCCAACATGCTGCGCCGTCTGATTTCGGTGTTCACCAGCCGCGATGGAGTCGATCCCTCGGCGGCAACGCTTGCGCATTCGCAGCGGTTGAAAGCCGACGATTTCGAAGGGTTGTTCGCCGCGCATACGGCAAAATGGGGCGAGTTCTGGAGCAGGGCCGACATCCGCGTGCCGGGCCATCCGGCCATCGAGCAGGCATTGCGTTTCGGCAGCTACCACCTCAGGCTGCCGGCGGGCGATGATGCGCGTGTATCCATCGGAGCGCGCACGCTGTCCGGCCGCGCCTACGAGGGCCACGTATTCTGGGATACCGAAATTTTCATGCTGCCGTTCTACCTCCACACCGAGCCGGCGCGGGCGCGCAGCCTGCTCCTTTACCGCCACCATACGCTCGATGGCGCGCGCCGGCGCGCACGCGAACTAGGCTTTCGCGGCGCCTGTTATGCCTGGGAGTCCACTGTCACAGGCGACGACGTCACACCCAGCAAAATCCTGCTCAAAAGCACCGGCAAGGAAATCCCGATCTTCACCGGGACCCAGCAAGTGCATGTGAGCGCGGACATCGCTTACGCGGTATGGCGCTACTGGGAAGTCACGGGCGACGAGGATTTCCTCACCGGCCCCGGCGCGGAAATCCTGTTCGAGACGGCGCGTTTCTGGACCAGCCGCGTGACGCGAGGCGAACGGCACCATCACATCCGCGGCGTGATCGGGCCCGATGAATATCATCATGCGGTCAACGACAACGCCTACACCAACTGGATGGTGCGCTTTAACCTGGATCGGGCGGCATGGCTGGCGCGACGTTCCGGCGTAAACAAGGCCGAAGCGGACGAATGGGCCGGGCTGGCGCAATCGCTATACATCCCGGAGCCGGATGAGCGCGGCGTCATCGAACAGTTCGAGGGTTTTTTCGCGCTCGACGACTATCCGCTGCCAAAGGGAGGGCGTTTCAAGGCGCCGGTCAGCCGGCTGTTCGACTGGCAAGAGATCAACCGCATCAAGCTGCTCAAGCAAGCTGACGTGCTGATGCTGCCGCTGTTGTTTCCCGACGCATTCACCGACGAAGTGGTGGCGGCAAATTACCGCTATTACGAACCGCTCACCGACCACGGCAGCAGCCTCTCACCCTCGGTCCACGCCGCGATCGCCGCCCGCATCGGGTTGCGCGAAGATGCCGAGCGCTATTGGAAGCAGAGCCTGTGGCTCGACCTGTCCGATGGGATGGACAATAGCATGCTGGGCGTGCACCCGGCTGCCATGGGCGGTACCTGGCAGGCGCTGGTGTTCGGCCTGCTTGGTATGCGTTTCAACGAAGCCGGCCCGCAGCCGGATGCACGCGCGGCAGAGCGGCTTCCGGCCGGATGGGATTGCGTCGAGATGGCGCTGGTGTATCGCGGCGGCCTGCATGCCGTGACGGTGGTACGTGCGCCGGAAAGGAAGGTGAATCAATGAACCGCTTCGCTTCGCTCCTGCTGCCGCTCGACGGCTCGGCGGAAGCCGCGAAAGGCGCCGGCTGCGCACTGTGGCTGGCCGAAACGCTGGGCGCCACGCTGCATGTGCTGCATGCCGCGGCGCAGCCGCTGCCCGGGCGCGAGGCGCTCGCGCGGCTGCACGTCCCCGGTGCGCAACGGGCACGGGTCGTGCTGCATCAGCTCCCCGAGAACGCAGAGGCCGCCGTGCTTGAAGCGATCACGATGTATCGCGTGGATTTGGTCGTAATGAGTGCCCGCGGCGAATCGGCGTCCGCCGGACTCAAGCTGACCCAGCGCCTGGGAACGGTGGCGCAAGCCGTGATCGAGCACGGCCCGGTGCCGGTGCTGCTGCTTCCTGCGCGATACCGCGAAGCACTGCCATGGACGTCGATGCTGGCGGCAGCCAGCGGCGAGATGGCCGCCGACCAAGCGCTCGAAGCAGCCACGCAACTCGCGGCGGCGCTGCGGCTCAAGGTAACGGTGGTGCTTGCCGAAGACGGGCCCGGCAAGCCGGGCGCGATGCCGCTCGGCGGCTATGCCGATGAGGCATATCACGAGTATCCGGGCCGGATCGAGGAAATGGTCGAACGCGGATTGGCCGGCTGTTCGCCCGAGGAGTGCTGCTTCATCGATCAAGTCCTGTTGCGGCGCGGCGACCCGGCGGCGGTGCTGCTCGAACAGGTCGCACAGCGCGGCGACAGCGTGCTTGCGCTCGGCTGGCACGGCGTGCTCGGCGCGGGGCGAGCGCTGGTGCTGAAGCGGCTGCTGGAAGAATCCGGGTGTGCGTTGCTTCTTGTCCGCAAGGCCGAGAGATCGACGACACGGCTCAAGGTCGGAAAGGACATCGATGGCTGAAGGAACGAAAATTGCCATCGTCGGCACCGGCCGGGTCGGCAGCACCACGGCTTACACACTCGCCACTTCGGGCGTGGCACGGGAGATCGTGTTGATCGACGCCGACCGCAATCGTGCGGAAGGCGAGGCGATGGACATCGCGCACTCCGTAAGCTTCCATGCGCCGGTGACGGTGACCGCCGGCGGCTTGGCAAACGCCGCCGGTGCGGCGGTAACGGTGATCGCTGCGGGCGCCGCGCAACGCGAGGGAGAGACCCGGCCGGCGCTGCTGCAGCGGAATCTCGAAGCGATGCGCGGCATCGTTGCCGAAGTGGTGCGCGCCAATCCCGAAGGCATTCTGCTTATCGCGACCAATCCGGTGGACGCGCTCACCTTCGCGGCATTGCGCCTGTCGGGCCTGCCGCCCTCAAGGGTATTCGGCTCCGGCACGGTGCTTGACACCGCGCGGCTGCGCGCCGAACTCGCCGCGCATTACCGCATAGATGCGCGCAATGTGCACGCCTATGTCCTGGGTGAACACGGCGACAGTGAACTTGTCGCGTGGTCGGCTGCAACCGTGGCGAATGTGCATATCGGCGAATACTGCCGGTTGTCCGGCATGTCCTGCACTACCGAAGACATGGCAGCGATCGGAATGCGCGTGCGTGATGCCGCCTACGAAGTCATTCGCCGCAAAGGCGCGACCAATTTCGCGATCGCGGCGGCGCTCACGCGCATCGTCGAAGCGGTGGTCCGCGACCAGGCGTCGGTGCTTACCGTGTCCACACTGGTAGAGGGGTATTACGGCGTCCACGGCGTATGCCTCAGCCTGCCTGCGATCATCGATCGTTCCGGCATACGGCGGGTGATGCCGGTGCCGCTTTCGGATGATGAAGTGGCGCAGTTGCTGAATTCGGCGGAAGCGGTGCGGGGGATGTTGCGGAGCGCGGCGCTTGGCTGAAATCGGCATATGCCGGGTTTATGAGTGTTGACGACCACGTCAAATTGATCCTGCATTTGCGCATGCGACCGTCCCGGGAAAGCAGCGTAGATGCGGAATCAGTGCTGAATTTCTTCATCTTGGCGTAGGGGCCGCTGATAGCAATATGTTTCAGGAAAATGCCTCATTTTCCAGCGATCGCCAACAAGCCAAGAAATTTTCCGGACTTGCAACCAAGAACCCGTGCATCGGAAGAATGCAGAGTCAGACGTAAAATGCACGAAAACACCGTTAAGCGTAGACTCGCTCAAGCCGTAGACGTTGAACATAAAGAATAAGGAATACAAATTGAGTGACTTATTGAGCGTGCGACTAGCCTTGTTGTCTTCAAAAGAAAACCGTGCGCATATCGGCCACGGATTGCGCGGTATCGAGCGTGAGACATTGCGCGTGACGATGGATGGAAGTTTGGCGATGAGCGCCCATCCTCCCGCACTTGGATCTGCATTAACGCATCCGCAAATTACCACTGATTATTCGGAATCGCTTCTCGAGTTCATTACGCCGGCAGAGCACGATCCGGAAGTAATCCTGGCGCGGCTCGATGCTATTCACCGATTCACCTATGCCGAGCTGAAGGATGAATTGTTGTGGAGTCAGTCGATGCCTTGCCGACTTCCCAAGGAAGAGCAGATTCCGATCGCCTGGTATGGCACATCGCATATAGGCATGCTAAAACACGTTTATCGCCGGGGATTGGCGGCGCGGTACGGCAAGGCGATGCAATGTATCGCAGGCATTCATTACAACTTTTCACTTTCCGGAGAGGTGTGGCGCATACTCCAGGCGGCTGAAAACACTCCCGGATCGGCACGCGATTTTCAGTCCCGGAGTTATGTGGCGCTGATTCGCAACTTCCATCGGTACAGCTGGCTTTTGATGTATCTCTTCGGCGGCTCGCCCGCGTTGCTGAAGTCTTTTCTCGAAGGCCGGCCTAACCAATTGGAAACCCTGTCGCCGGATACGCTTTATCTTCCTTATGCAACCAGCCTGCGCATGAGCGATCTTGGCTATCAAAACAATGCGCAGGCGGGGATCGTGCCGCCGTTTAACTCGCTGGAAGATTACATGAAGAGTCTGGCGCGCGCAGTCCGCACTCCGTATCCGCCATACGAAAAAATCGGCACCCGCAGGGACGGCGAATGGATTCAGATCAACACCAACATCCTGCAGATCGAAAACGAGTATTACGCAACAATACGGCCCAAGCGCGTCATTGGAATGGGGGAGCGGCCCCTCGAAGCATTGTGCGCGCGCGGCGTGGAATACATTGAAGTCCGATGCCTCGACATCGATCCGTTTCACCCGCTCGGGATCAGCCTGGAGACGTGTCATTTCCTGGATGCCTTTTTGATGTACTGCGCATTGGAAGAAAGCCCGCCGATAGATGAAGCCGAAAATCGCGAAAATAACGAGAATTTTTCTCGGACGGTGAAAGAGGGGCGGCGTCCCGGCCTGACCTTGCAACGTGGCGGAGCCGGCATCACGCTGCAGGCGTGGGGACACGAATTGCTTGAGCGAATCAGCGCTGTCGCCGTCGTACTCGACTCCGTAAATAACAGCGATGCGCATGCTTCGGCGATTGCGGCGCAGAAGCTTCGGTTGCAATCGCCGGAACTGACGCCGTCGGCGAAAGTGCTTGCCGCAGTGAACAGGAGCGAAGGTTCGTTCATGGAATTTGCTTTGCAGCAAAGCAAGACGTTCGCGGCCGATTTCCGTGCTCGTCCGCTAAGCCCCGACGAATACGCAGAATTTACTTCTCTAATGCAATCCTCGCTGGAAAAACAACAGGAAATGGAACGGATACAGAGTGGTGATTTTGATCAGTTCATAACCGATTACCGATCCCGGACGCCTAGTCATCTATGCAGTTGACCACGGAAAGCAGTATTTCGAGCGAATTGAAGATCGAGATAAGGGGCAGCGTCGCATTGGATTGCAATGCAAAATTTGCAGCTGAGCCTTTTCAAACCGTGGCGCCACGGTTTGAAAAGGAAATGGACGGAAAAATTAAAGAAGCCGGGCTTCTCTCTATTTCAATTGTTTTTGTTCATGGAGACGGACAGGACCCGGCTTTGTCCTTGCCTTCCGTCGAGCCTAGGCAGACCGTGTGGATGGATGACTCCGCGGTAACCGGTCTGCGCATCGTCTGCTTTACTGCGCGCTTCCATCAGTAGAATTTTGCTGATGTCCATTCCCGAAAGCGTCCAGACTTTCATTCGCACGAAAGGCTTCCTGATACTGCTCTTCAATCCGTCGGATCTCATCATCGGTGATCTCGACAAAATAGCCGCGCTTTGCTTTTGAGAGCCGCCCATTGTCCTGGTGCAGGAACTTGATTATCTGATCCAGCTTGCGGTCCGGCAAATCCACGACAGCACGAATTGCCTTTCTGGCCTCATCGTAGTTTCTGATGAATAGCAGTTCTCCGATCAGCTCTATGCTGATGGTCTTTTCAACTGCGTTGAAAAGATAGCCCACCTGCGGCGTCAGGTCGGGATAACGGTAACTGCCGATGACAGCATCCCGGTTCGTCACCGCGAGCACCTCATCGTCATTGATCGTATAGCGCACAACCTGCTTGATCGATTTTGAGTATGCCTCAAGCGTGCGATCATATTCTCTGCCGTTGTGGAGCATATAGGCCGATACAGGCAGAATCATCCCGTCGGGGACAAGCCCATCCCGGCTCAGGAAGTCGTGGATCAGGTAACGGTGGATCCGCCCGTTACCGTCTTCGAACGGATGAATAAACACGAACCCGAATGAAATCACTGCCGCACGCGCGATCGGATGTACATAGGTCGCCTTGTGCGCGCAGTCGATCAATCCTTTCATGAGCGAGGCAACGTCTTCACCGGGTGGGCAGATGTAATGAATGATCGGGCGCCTGCCGGGGGGCGATTCCCCTACATGGTTTTGCCATGTGCGATAGCCTTCCTGCGCGTACCGGGGTTCGACGATGATGTTTTGCAGTAATGTCAGGCTGGCCTCGGACAACACTTCATCCAGCGGCGAGCGGCCTGCATTTTTCAATGCTTCGACGAAGCGCTCTCCGCGTTCAGGCGTGGGAGTTTCCCGCTCGATATCGTAAGAGGATTTGCTTTCCTTGAAGTACAGATAGTCGATTGCCCTGCGAAACAGTTCCGGGGGCACTTTGTTTTTGAATGCCTCCAGCCGTCCGGAATAATCCTGATCCATCGCCTGGCGCAGATCCTCTGTCAGTCGGACCATGGGACAAAATGCGTTCGTGCCAAGCAAGTTGTCATTGATACGCCAGCGGGCATTCTTTGTGGCCGGCGCCGTCAGATATTTTGTCGGGTTAAGCAGGTCGACGTAGTTGCCGCCGATCGGACGCGCAAGCATGAGTTCCCGGCCAGTCAGGAACTCGTAGAGATATCCGATTTGGCGCGAGTATTTGCCCGATGGCTGTTTATCGATATGGCTGGCGACGTCGCCAGCCGATAGCTTGTGAAACACTTGCTGCAGCAGGTCCAGATTGAGGTCGTCATACTTGAGCGCGAATTCAATGTGCGCCAGTGGGTGATCGTCTGGATAATAGGTCTGCAGGAAGTATTCGACAACGCTGTACGCAATGCGCTCATTTGGGAGTTCAGCCCGCGAGCGGGTGCCGATATAGGAACGATGGCTTAGCGCTGCCGTTTCCAATTCGAAATGTTGGGCAAGCCAAGTGTATCCAACGGGAGTGCTCATGCTCTTTCCACCATCAACTATCATGTAAGTTCAAGGCGGTTTGGCACAAAAAACAGATATGCGCGCATGAAAACGTATAAAAACGAGCTATTCCGCATTAAAACATATATACAATTGCCAATTTTGCAATATGCTTAGCCCGGAGTCATGGTGGTCGAGATTGAAAATCTGACCCGCCGGGTCCGGTGCGTACCGCCCGTCTCAAAGCAATCTCCGATATAACCGGGCGCAGCCGGTCTCGCCTCGATTTTGTCCAGGGCGCTGTGGGCAGCCAGGTCCGGGCTCGACAGCGGTCAATCAAGCTCCTCTAATTCGAAAGGGAGTGGCGTCGCCGCTCCCTTCTTTCATACGCTTTACAAACGGATGACGACTTTTCCGAAATGCTGCCCGCTGGCGAGATGGTCGTATGCCTGCGGGATCTGGTCGAAAGTGAATTCCGTATCGATCACCGGCTTGATCCGGTGCGTTTCCAGGAACCGGTTCAGCGCAGAGAAATGTGCGCCGGAGCCGACGCAAATTCCATGGATGTTCGCATTCAAAAACTGCACCGGCAACAGATTCGGGGTCGGACCGAAGCCGGTGAGCACACCGATCTGCGCGATTTTTCCGCCCGTTGCGACAGACGCGATCGACCGTTCGAAGGTGTCCGGCCCGCCGAGTTCGAGCACATGGTCCGCGCCGGCTCCGCGCGTCATGTCCAGTACCGCCTGGTCCCAGTCAGGCTGGGTCCGGTAATTGACGGTTTTCCATGCGCCGAGCCCGATCGCGCGCTTGAGCTTTTGGTCGGATGAGGAAAGCACGATCGGTTTTGCGCCGATCGCCGCCGCCAGCTGCAATGCAAAGAGCGCGACTCCGCCGGTGCCCTGGATCAAGACCGTCTCGCCGATTTTCAGTCCGCCGCGCTCAACCAGCGCATGCCATGCCGTTACTCCCGCGCACGGCAATGTGGCGGCCTCTGCATAAGAAAGATGCGCCGGTATTTCCACAACGACGTGTTCCGGCACGACGATCTGTTCGCTCAACACGCCATCGATGCTGCCGCCTCCCAATGCCGTAGCCAGATGATCTTTTTTGAACGGCCCCGACTGCCACCCGGAAAAAAACGTTGGAGCAACGCGGTCCCCGACCTTCCATCGAGTCACCGCCGACCCGACTTCCAGCACTGCACCGGCGGCATCGGACAAAGGAATCAGGCCGTCGCGCGTATCGTCAATCGGTCCCCGCATCGGCAATAGATCGCGGTAATTGAGGCTGGCCGCATGGACTTGGATGCGGATATCGTGAGGCCTTAGCGCTGCCTTCGCTTGCGAAGACTTTTTAAGTTGCAGGCCATCGTCGCCTTTAACCAGCCGGTAGACTTGAGAATCGTTTTGCATTTTCATATTCCTTCCTATATAAGTAGTGGTCGCTATATAATATGAGTGCAAAGCCGCAACCGTCAACAACAATTTTGTATCGATCGCTATGAATATAGAGGAAAAGCAGCCGCGCGGCCGCCCCCGCGCCTTTGACAAGGATCGGGCACTTGAAATGGCAATGGTGCTCTTTTGGCAAAATGGCTACGAAGGAACGTCGATCATGGATCTGACGTCGGCATTGGGGATCACGCCGCCGAGCCTGTACGCCGCGTTTGGATCCAAGGACGCGCTTTATCGCGAGGCGTTGGCTTTGTATTTGTCGATCCGCAGCGACAGGATGATCAAGGCGATCGAGAAAAAGGGATCGGCACGCGCGGCGGTCGAAGCAATGCTGAAGGAAGCTGCGGACCTGTTTGCATCCGGCGACGGCCCTCGCGGCTGCCTGGTTGCGAACGGTGTCTTGCGTTGTGCCGCGGAGCACCATCCGGTCGCCGAGCATACCGCCATGCTACGCCGGCTCGCGCCCGACGCAATCAAGCGGCGCCTCGATCGCGCCAAGGGGGAAGAGGAGCTTCCGCCAGGCGCCGATACAACGGCGCTAGCATCTTTTTATGCATCGGTCATTCAAGGCATGTCGATACAGGCTGTTGACGGCGCATCCAGGACACGCCTGCGCGACATTGCCAAGTGTGCGATGGCCGCATGGCCCTCTTCTTTGGCGCAGGCGGCCGATTGATGAGTTCGAGGCTGCACGAAACAATTGTTATCGAGCGCCGAAGTGTCCGCATGAAAGGATCGTCCGAAGTCCCAAACGTGTGTGGCAGCTTACCGGCTATGTTCAGAATGTCATTTACAAGCAGTTGAGTTCCGCAGGCCAAGGTTGCAGGACAAGCTGCGGTTCAACAGGTCAAACGTGCGTGGCATGCATAGGCTGTTTGCGCAGCAGGCCGGCAAGGGTTTCCGCAGGCACCGCTGCGCTGTAATAGAACCCTTGGGCGGCAAGGCAGCCATGCGACACCAGGAAATTGACCTGAGCCGCGGTTTCCACTCCTTCGCCCAACACCTTCAGATGCAGGCTCTGCGCCAATGCGATGATCGCGGTGACCAGCGCCGTGTCATTTGAATCCCGGCCAATGCCGCGCACAAACGACTGGTCGATTTTCAGCGCATGGACCGGAAAGCGCTGCAGGTAGGCGAGACTGGAATAGCCGGTGCCGAAGTCATCGACCGAAAGTTGTATCCCCATGTCGCTGATTTTCCTGAGCGTTTCGACGTTGTCTTCGTTTCGCTGCAGTAGCAGTGTCTCGGTTATTTCCAGATCGAGTGCGGCGGCGGGCAATTCGCATTCATCGAGGGTTTGTTCAATCGTCGTCAGAAAATTGCGCTGATATATCTGACGTGCGGACAGATTGATTGCGACCCTCAGATTCGGAAATCCTGCATTGCGCCATTCCTGCAATTGCCGGCAAGCCTGGCGCAATACCCATTCCCCGATTGGCAGAATCAGGCCGGTTTCTTCCGCGATTGCGATGTACGGGCCACACGAAGTCAGCTGTTTTTTACCGGGTTGCCGACAGCGCAGCAGCGCTTCGGCAGAAAAGATCGTACCGCTTTCGATGTCTACCTGCGGCTGGTAAAACAGCGTAAGTTCATCGTTTGCCAAAGCATGCCGCAGATGGTTCGCGATCGCAAGATGCCGCTGTGCCGTCTTGTTGAGAGCAGGCGTGAAGAACTGGTAATTGCTTCGGCCTTTTTCCTTCGCGTGGTACATGGCCGTATCCGAAGCGCGCATCAGACTTTCGGCATCGGTGCCATCGTCCGGGTAGAGGCTGATGCCGATGCTGGCATCGACATGCAGTTCATGGTCATCCACGATGAACGGCGTAGCCAGCGCATTCAGCACCTTTTGCGCGACCAGTGCGGCATCGTTGCTGCCGGCCAGCAGCGGCAGGCTCAACACGAATTCATCGCCGCCGAGACGGGCTACACTATCGCCTTCACGCAAACACTGCTGCAAGCGATTTGCCACCAGTTGCAGCATGCGATCACCGATCTGGTGTCCGAGCGAATCGTTGATGTGCTTGAAATGATCCAGATCGATGAAGAGCACCGCCATCTGCGTCTGACTGCGGTGCGCCTGCGCCACAGCCTGCTTGATCCGGTCTTGCAGAAGCAGGCGGTTCGGCAATCCGGTAAGCGCATCGTAATGCGCCATGTAGATAATCCGTTCCTCCGCTTTCTTGCGCTGGGTGATATCTTCGACGATAAAGACGGTCCCCTTGCTACTGTCGGTCCGGTCAATGGCCTTGGCCAGAACACGGCACCAGAACACGGAAGCATCGCGCCTTTTCATCAAGATTTCTATATCGAGCCGTTCGCCGCCGGAGAGAATCGGGGTCGCCATATGACTCATATCGGCAAAAGCTTGGGCTGACGGGAAAAGGATATTGGTTGATACGCCGACCAGTTCATCCTTGTGCCAGCCAAACAGCTCGCCGAAACGTTCGTTACATCGCAAGAATTTGTTGTCGCGGGTAAAGGCAATTCCGAGCGACGCATTCTCCAGGATGGACTGATACTCCAGCAGCAACTGCTTGAGCGCTTCGTCGGCCGCCCTGCGTTCCGTGATGTCCTCGGCGATAAAAATGGTGCCCTTGCTTTTATCGGATGCGTCGATTGCCTTGGCCAGAAAGCGGCACATGAAGGTCGTGCCATCGCGTCTTTTCATCAACGTTTCGGTATCGAGTCGTGCGCCGGTGGAGAGAACCGGGACGGCGATCCGGCCCATTTCGGCAAACGCCTCGGCTGACGGATACACGACATGGGTGGGCTGGCCGATGAGTTCCTGCTTTGGCCAGCCGAACATTTCACTGAAATGTTCATTGCAATGAAGAAATTTTTGATCGCGCGTAAATACGATACCCAGTGAAGCATTGTCCAGTATCGCTTGATATTCAAGCAGAGTCTGCCGCATTTCTGCATCGCTGCAGGGGCGTCCATTTGCTGTCGTATCAGTTGCGTTCATAACATGTCTACGCTACTCCATTTTAAAAGGCAGTGCCATAAAAAGGTGCAATGAAAAGAGCAGAAATGGGACACAAAAATCTACCATTAATTCATGGTGCGTGCCGCTTGTATGACGGCGCAGGTTGTGTGGGAAATTTCTTTCCCATCTTTGGCATATCTTGTTTATGTTCGGAAAAATAAGGGCTGGCTTCATATTGGATTGTCACGCGAGATTTGCAGTAAAGCTGCTGTAAACCGCAGCGTCATGGATTGAAGCGAGAGGGGGATATGGTTGTGCTGTCGGGACCGGAAATAGATGGGAAAAGGAGCATCGACTTTGAGATGACTATTGCTGTAATGATTGCTGAGCATGGCGTTTATTGGCGGGACGACTGTCAACGGTCCGATGCCGCACACTTGAAACGACTTCTCAAAATGGTTCTCTTGGACAAGCATCAAGAATTCTCAATGTCACACAAGGGCATCAAAGTACATCATCTTTAATAACACCTTGAAATCCACGTCCTAAGGACGTGGTCATCGCCTAACTGGCTTTGCCTGTTAGAGCGAGAGGCCTGCTCAAGGCCGTAT
>MESE01000014.1 GCA_001770855.1 Burkholderiales bacterium RIFCSPLOWO2_02_FULL_57_36 | reverse complement strand
ATCTGGTCCACATCAAAGGTGGATAAAAGTGCCATGCTGCTGTGCAAACGGGCCAAGTCGGGCGTGAAAAACTGGCGATCACTCAGGAGTTTGATCAAAAAAGTCGGTGTGCCGGTTTCAAACCAGTAGGGCCGAAATTCGCGGCTGTCGAACAGCAAAAGTAAATCGAAGGGGTTGTAGACGCTGGTGCCCAGCCAGTTGTAGCCGTTGTACCACTGGCGGATTTCTTCACGGTTCAGGTCTGCAAGCTCGGGGGCAAAGACGCCATCCACATCGGCATCGGTGTAGCCGCACAGGGCGCTGTAGCGGGCATCCAGTGTGATGTCCTTGAGGTTGTTCAAGCCAGAGAACAGGCTGACCTTGCTGAATTTGCTGACACCGGTCAGAAATACAAATTTCAAATGTTCATCCGAGCCTTTGAGCACCGAATACAGATTTTTCAAGCCCTCGCGCATCTCCAGTGCTGCCGGGCTGTTGGTGATGTTGTCCAGAATGGGCTTGTCGTATTCGTCAATCAAAACCACGGCGCGCTGGCCGGTTCTTTGGTGGGCTTGGGCGATCAGGTCGCTGAAGTTGCCTGCCAGATCGGTGTCGGGCAAGCCCACTGGCAGTGGCGCCGCCAGTGCAACGCGGTTTTGGCGCAGGATCTCGCGAATGCGCTGGTCCAACTCGGCGCGGTCACGCAGCACCCCATCGGAAAAGCTCACCCGGATCACGGGGTGCTTTTGGGTCCAGTCCCAGCGGGTTTCAGCGGCCAGTCCGGTGAACAATTCCTGGCGGCCTTCAAACAGGTCTTTGAAGGTGTCCAGCAGCAGGCTTTTGCCAAAGCGCCGGGGGCGGCTTAAAAAATAGTACTTGCCGGTGTGCGCCAGGTCCACGGCCATCCCGGATTTGTCCACATAGTAGTAACCCTCTT
The DNA here is from genome assembly GCA_001770855.1 of Burkholderiales bacterium RIFCSPLOWO2_02_FULL_57_36. GTDB lineage: Bacteria > Pseudomonadota > Gammaproteobacteria > Burkholderiales > Burkholderiaceae_D > MESE01. The sequence goes on along the minus strand of MESE01000014.1, from coordinate 2,192 downwards.
CGCGAATTTCGCTAAAGGTTTGGATGCCGATGGGCAGCTTGCGCCGGGCAAGCGGGGTGGCGGGAGTTTGGGAGGATGCCATCGGTACATTGTAGGCACGGATGGAGCGGGTGAAGGGAATCGAACCCTCGTATGAAGCTTGGGAAGCTGCCGTTCTGCCATTGAACTACACCCGCAGGACTGCACGAGTTTACTGCAGGACCAAGCCCTTTTCAGCCCGCATTCAATAACTTCGCACCATTTGCGAATGGTATGGCATGGGCGCCGGAATCGCCGCTGAGCTGGAACACGCGGACCACCTCTGCCAACTTCGCCGCCTGTGCTCTCAGACTGTCGGCAGCAGCACTGCTTTCCTCGACCAGGGCTGCATTTTGCAGCGTGACCTGGTCAATGCGGCCAATGGCATTGCTGACCTGGCTGATGTCGTGGTATTGCTCTGACGTTGCGCTGTGAATTTCGCCAATGAGTTCACTGACGTGCTGCACCTGGGTGACGATTTCACGCATGGACGCACCGGCATCGTTGACCTGGCGTGCACCCGCTTCGACCTTTTGCACGTTGTCGCCAATCAGCTTTTTAATTTCCTTGGCCGCATCAGCCGAGCGGTGGGCGAGCGAACGCACTTCGCTGGCCACCACGGCAAAGCCGCGGCCCTGTTCGCCAGCGCGTGCTGCTTCCACGGCGGCGTTGAGTGCCAGGATGTTGGTCTGAAACGCAATGCCATCGATGACGCCCGTGATATCGCTGATGGTTTGGGAGGACGCGGCGATGCCTTGCATGGTGGCAACCACCTGGGCTACGGCGTTGCCGCCCTGGGCGGCAGAGGCCGAGGCGCTGGACGCCAAGCGGTTCGCTTCGTTGGCGGTGTCTGCGTTGTGTTTGACGGTGCTGGTCAGCTGCTCCATCGACACAACCGTCTGTTGCAGGTTGCTGGCCTGTTCTTCGGTGCGCTGGCTTAAGTCCGAATTGCCGGTGGCGATCTGTGCGGAGCCGGTGGCGATGCTCTCGCTGCTTTGGCGTACCTCGCCAACCAACTGGGCCAGGCGTTCGCGCATGGTTGCCATGGCGGCCATGACGCTGCTGGTGTCCGCCGCTTTGAGGGGAACCGCCATGCTTAGATCACCGTCTGCGATGGCCAGTGCGATGCGCGCCACTTCGGTGGGTTCGCCGCCCATTTGGCGCCCGATGGAGCGCACCACCACGATGGCGGCACCCACACCCAGCGCCAGGGCCACGCCGCAGGCGATCACCAGCATGGAGAGGGACATCCGGTAAGTCGCAGCTCCTTTTTGAGCGAGCTGGCTGGCCATTGCGGATTTGAATTCCCATTCCTTATCGATGGCGAGCGCGGCCGCCTTGAACAGGCGCTCCGATTTTCCGGTGAAAAGTCGTCGGGCTTCTTCGATTTTTTCCGGATCGGCCAGGGTCTGGCGTGAGATGTCCTTGAGTTTGTCCCAGTGGGCCATGGCCAGGCCGGTGGTAGAGATGACGTTGTCCCAAAGTTCCTTGTCTTCGTCCCCCGATAGCAGCTTTTCGTGCTCTGCCAGGGCGGTATTCAGCTGGGTGTTTGCTTGCTGGATCGCGCCCTCCAGTGCCGCCATTTCGTCCGCGGAGACCGTCATCAGGTGCTGGGCTTGCAGCATGCGAATCGCCGCCATCTTTTCTTGCCATGAGCGCACCGCCTGCAAGGACGGCGTGGTATTGGCCGTGTAGTAGTTGAGCGCGCTGTGGATCACGCCAATTTGCTGGGCCGCCATGCCGGCGATGCCCATGAGCAGAACCAGCAGCAGGCCAAAGGCGCACGCCAGCCGGGTGCTCAGTTTCATTCTCGTCAAGAGATTCATATTTCGCACTCCTTGCGCAACCCTTGAGCCTACTGAAGTCTCTATTCCGTTTCCAAATCATTTCTGTCGAGGCGTCGAGCCGCAGGCAGTGCTTTAGCACGACCAGGCGAGACAACAACGACAGGGATGATTTAGAAATGGAATTACTTCAGGATGTCCCCAATACACAGGTACTTCACCTCCACATAGTCATCCATGCCAAAGTGCGAACCCTCGCGCCCCAGGCCCGACTGTTTGACTCCGCCAAACGGCACATGCTCGGTGGCCAAAATCCCCACGTTCACCCCCACCATGCCGTACTCCAGCGCCTCGCCCACGCGGTAGATGCGTCCCATGTCGCGGGTGTAG
>MESE01000013.1 GCA_001770855.1 Burkholderiales bacterium RIFCSPLOWO2_02_FULL_57_36 | reverse complement strand
GCCGAATACCTGGCAGCACAGCATGGTCAGCGCTTCCGCCTGCGTCGGATTGACCTTGCCCGGCATGATCGAACTGCCGGGTTCGTTCTCCGGAATCGTGATCTCGCCCAATCCGGAACGCGGCCCGGAAGCCAGCCAGCGCACATCATTGGCGATTTTCATTAACGCCGCAGCCAACGCTTTCAACGCGCCATGCGCGGCCACCAGTTCGTCATGCGCGGCCAATGCGGCGAATTTATTGGCGGCGCTTTTGAACGGCAAGCCGGTGCTCTTGGCCAATTCCGCCGCAACCCGATCGCCGAATTCTGGATGGGTATTGAGCCCGGTGCCCACCGCGGTGCCGCCCACCGCAAGTTCATACAGCGGCGGAAGCAACGCTGAAATAGCCGACTCCGCACGATCGAGCTGTGCCGCATAACCGGAAAATTCCTGGCCCAAGGTCAACGGTGTCGCGTCCTGCAAATGGGTGCGTCCGATCTTGACGATATCAGCAAAGGCCTTGGATTTTTCTTCCAATGTCGCACGCAACGTGCGCAGGCAAGGCAGCAAATCGTTTGTCACCGCAAGACTTGCCGCGACATGCATCGCGGTCGGAAAGATGTCGTTCGACGATTGGCCGAGATTGACATCGTCGTTCGGATGCACCAACCGTCCTTCGCCACGTGGCCCGCCCATCAATTCCGAAGCACGGTTGGCAAGCACTTCGTTCATGTTCATGTTGGTCTGGGTGCCGGAGCCGGTTTGCCAGACGGAGAGCGGGAATTCTTTGGAATGCTGGATGTTTAACACCTCGTCTGCCGCTTGAATGATGGCTTTCGCTTTGCGATCATCTAATTTACCAAGTTCCCGATTAACTGACGCACAAGTCCGCTTAACAAGCGCGAATGCAGAAAGTAATTCATTCGGCATTTTCTCGGTGGAAATGCAAAAGTATTGAGTGGAACGTTCGGTTTGTGCTCCCCATAAGTTGCTGTTTACGACTTCAATCGGGCCAAAGGTATCACGCTCTATTCTAGTTACCTGCATGGATCTTTCCTTCACTCGTTTAGCTTTTCACGGTACAAGTAGCGCTGGTTCATCTGCCGATATTTAGATTTGCAATATTTATTTGACCATTGATATCGAGACAAATTCTAAGGAAACGAAGTAGCACAGTCAAAGCGGCGCACGGTATGTGAGAAACCGGCTCGAAAACACTGACAGCAGCGAACTATGGCGCCTCGAACTCAACTTGAATCTTCATTCTTGCGCGCACTGGGCTCCCGTCTTTGATCGCCGGCTGCATTGAAGCCTGCCGGAAGGCGTCGAGCGCGGCTTTTTCGAACACTGGCGGTAGTTCGGACTGCTCAACCTCGACACGATCGATCTGTCCATCCATGCCAATATACAGGACAAGAATAGCCGCAATCTTTTGCTTTGGCAGTGCGCCTTCGGGAAAAGGAATGACAACAGGAACCTTTGGATAAGGTTTTGAATCGACTGATCCAGAAGGGAAATAAGGTGCTTCTTGTGGCGGCAGAACAATTCCGCGATCCGGATTCATTCCTGGTCCGGGCGGGGACAGTGTCTGGTTCGCGACGCCTTCGTTGCCTGTTATAGGCAAGTCCTCGGATGGCGTGTCAATCTTGTCCAAGACAGCATCTGAGGCTGCCTGACTTCGGTACAGCTCTACAGAAATTGCCGGTCCGCTGCCTGAACCAGTGGATGGCATTGAAAAGTGCGTCGAATGAAAAAACAATGTGATAGCGAATAGAGCGTGAATCACAAAGGATCCTAGCAGAGCGAGCCTATTGGGAATTGCAATCTCCTTCGACGTCAAAGTCACGAACCAAGTCCCTTTGCAACTAAACAAAGGGACTTGAGACTATGCGGTATCTAATCAGGTATTTCGCGCCAACTTGTTCTTCTGGTACCGGACGATACGCTGCCTCCCCCGCTGGTCGCATCATCGGTGCAAAGGTTACCAGTGCTGTCAGTGCAGTGAATTTTTATTTTCCCATTGTCCATCTGAATTATGTCAATACCCACAACCAGTGCGTTTCCTGGAATTTCCCTTCCGACCTGCCCGTCGACGGCGCCCGGCAGTGCCTTGCCAGTGGTGAAATCGACTTCGTACAGCCACCCCTTGCCGCCGGCTGAACAAACATTATCCTCAGGTATGTTGGTAGCAAAGGCCAACAGATTGAATTGCATTGCCATATCGACGTTCACTCGTTCTCCGTTGGCAGGATTAGCCGGCCCAAGATCGAAATACCATCCGTCGTGCGAATCCCACGTTACGTTGTCGCCGCTTGCTTTAGCAACCCTTCGACCATTGACCGTTGAAAAAGAAAGGGTCCTGTTGACCATTGACGATCCGCGGACATCCGATATGCCTGTTGTCCCAAGAGAGTCTTTAATGGCATACATCGACTGCCGGCTCTTGTCGCTTCTGTCATTGGTCCCGAGATATTTTCCGGTACCAACCATCACCAATGCCTGCCCTGTCGGCAGTTTTGCAAGAACCGGTTTTACAGTAATCGGCTGCGGCGTATTGTCTTCATCCTTGAGTTGCGCAAGCAGGACTGCCTCCTTGCCATTGTTGTTTGGCGCCTCTGGGAGAACATCGTCGAAATCGATGCGCCACAGATTTCCGAGCATATCGCCACCGTAAACCCGGGCGGCAACAGGGGCTTCGATATCCTCTACCCATGCATTCAGTCTCGCCAACCCGCTTGGTGCACTGGTGGAGCCTGCGGTGGTGACGATATCGTCAAGCAAGGTCCCTGTTGCAGCATCGATTACAAAAACATGTCCCTTACCATCGCCTGTGGCGCCACACCCATTGCCCGGGTAGTTATTGTATCCGGACGAGACAATCACGACCCATCGTCCGCTGCTTTTTTTCACAACCAAAGGTTTGCCGAAGCTGTAGCCGAGATTCGGATCCGAAAACTCCCACAAGCCTTTTGGTGTTACAGGACTGGTTACATCAAGCGCATAAAAGCTGCAGCCGCCTTTGTTCAAGCCGCCGACGAGGATCGTCTTCCAATCCGATTCTCTTCTGCAAATTTGGGAATCCCTGTTTGAGAGGTCCACGCATATATCGGCCACCGTAGGCGATCCATCCACGAAATAGCGATGGTTGCTGGCATAGCCGCGATCAGCCAGGTTGTACATCTTCGACATCACCGCTGTGGGCACAAAGGCCCAGCGCTCATTTCCTGTAAGCGCATCGAACGCATGCAGCATGCCGTCGTTTGCCGCTACATACACATTAGCACTACGATTGACGTTTGCGGCCTTGAATAATGCATAGGTTTCATCATACTTTCCATAAGAGAAAGGAGGCTTTTTTACATAAACCGGAACCGCATTGCCGACATCTCCCAGGATATGATTGCGCCCCCGGTAAACCCGATTTGCTACCGTGGTGTTACTCGCTTTATCTTCATGGATATCTTGTCCTCGAAGGTAGCTGATAAGGTTTCCAGCACTGTTGGCGACCAACTTTTGAGCAACAGTCAGATCTCCGCTATTGTTTCCACATTGGCCAATTCCCGGCGACTTGCTGCAAATACTTTCAAAATGAGTAACCAGGCTGTCGGTGGTCAGATTCGCGAGAGAAAAATCTTTTAAGTTGTTTGTAGCGCCTTCGCTAAAGAACTTGATCGATCTACCGTCTCCATTACCCGCGGCTTTTGCTGCCGCCACTTTAGCATCGAGCTGTGGCTGGGCTTCCCACACGGGTGAACTTGATCTTTCGGCAGTAGTTGGGTTGATCGTATATGCCGCCAGATTCCCATCCCATGTGCCGGTCTCATACAATGCGATAAAAATGGAGTTATCTCCGGCAACCGGCTGCAGGCTCGATGTAGCGGCTGCAGCGGCCGAACCTTTTCTGGTCTGGATTCCGGACAAAGCCGACTGAATACCTTCCTTCAAGGAAGTGGCGTCACTTACGCTATAGTAGGTTCCACGCCCGTTTACCGCCGCATGCCACAGATCGTCAATTTTCCTGGCATCGGAGTCTGGATTCGGCCAGTTGGCCGAATCATTGACGATGTCGTAATACTGGGTGACGTCGGGCCGGTCCTGCGCAGTTTCATAATTGTTTTCGTATTCAATTGTGCCGCTCACGCCGAGACCAATCGTAAAGGTAGTCATGTGTTGCGCGTTGTTTACGTCCTTTCCACTCCCCAGCACGTTGTTATAACACAGCTCGTTATAGCTGGTTTCACCAATCGTGTTGGAACAATTACCCAGATCCGAAGTACGGAGATCTGTCGTGTAGTAGTAATACGCCACGTCCGCGAGCGTATTGCTGATGTTCAGCGTATCTTTGTACGGTGCCGCCGCACCGGCTGCGCCCGCTCCTCCGTTATCGAAGGCCGTTGTCGCAAAGGTTACGCTGCCGTTCGCATTATTGGCTTTTTCAAACACCGGAACCGGCGTCGCTGTAAAGCTGCCGAGTGAAAGAGGCGCATTGATCGTAATTCTGTTATTGGCGGCGCTATAAGAGGCACTGAAGCCCGTCGTGGCCGTTTTCGCATTGATGCTGGCAGCGACATTCGATCCAAAGTCATCCGCCCTACTGTCGCATCCCGTTGCGGAAGGAGAATGCGAATTAAGAAGTTCAACCGCAGTGGAACCGGTGTCTACGGTGATGCTGGTAGCACGATAGCACTTGCTTTCAAAATTCCCGTAAGTGATCGTCGCTCTGGCGGCTGTGGCAACAGCCGCCGGAGAATCCGTATTACCGACATTCGTAGTTCCATCGATCTCCTTAGGCCCATAGGAACCGTCTTCATAATTGGTGTTCCAGAACCCGTCCGTAGACAGGATCGTGAAGTTCTGCTGACATGAATACTGCACCGGATCCCAGCCGGAAATTTGGCCTGCATACATTCGCCCCATCCGGGACAACGCTGCGCGCAGCGGTGTAAACTCATCGGACCGTGCACCATACAGTTTGCCGTACCACTCCGCACGATGTGTACCTGTCTCGGAGCCGCTAAAATCAGCGACTTTTAGATCATTGTTCTTGTGCCTGGTCGTGCCGTTCGAACCGGATTCAACACTATTCAAAAAGAACAGGCCCAAACGATACTTGCTTTCGTCAAGATCCTTGAATGCCTCCCCTGTTGCGACCTTCATTAATAGGGCGCGCCTGCGATAGTAGCTATACCAATTTGCATAATTGGTCTTCGCGGCGGCGCTGCCGGCGGTCGTATTGGGCGCAGCGATACTGTTTGCGCGTGTCACGACGTCATAGTTGGAACCGTCCTCACATGCTTCCGATGTTGATCCGGACGTTCTATGAACGGCGTAATAGTATTTGGATGAGGCCGTCGACGTAGTATTTTCAACATCGGACAAATCGGTAGCGGAGTTTGACGTGCTGTCTCCGCCGTAGGTAAATCCGCCAAGGGGAAAGTAACCGTCCTTCAAGGCTGCGGTAAATACTGCATCCGGGAAGCGCGTTACGCCATCGGAGTATGTTGCGCCACCGAGTTTGAACGGTGGTTTATAGATGTAAGCAGGGTTATAGAAAAGCGTGTTGTATTTGTACCAGCCCCAGCATCGCTTCGATCTGTTTGTGCCTTGATCGTCGGGCATATTCTGATCGTCCATCGATCCGGAATCATCAACCACGAAGGCAATATTGGGCTTGGCCGTATTCAACCCGCCCGCCAATGGCGCGTCGGCTAGATCGGTAACGGCCGACGACGCTTCATCAATAGACAAAAGGCTGCCCAATATAAGAAGAACGGAAAAGCCGGCAATTCGGCCGGCGCATAGTGGATTCGACTTCATGGCGTTCCCCAAGTCAGAAATGGACATATGTCTCTGTATAACTCAAAGTGCTCTGCGGCCCCTCCGATCGTGCAACGATGCGAAAGTATGGGCTAGAGGTTGTTGTTCCGAAACGGCCGGATGGATAGTCAGTGGCGTTTCTCACCAGTGACGCACCTGCACCGCCGGAGACCGGCTTTACACAACTATTGCTGGTGTCATTTGGATCCCCTGCGGTCTTGCACAAGCGTGTAATGACATACCGCGTGGTGTAACCTCCAGCGGAATTTTCCGCACTCGGTGCAATACAGGAAGCGAATGTGCCGGATGTAGCATAAGCGCAATTGTCGTCATTCCAATCCGCCAGAACGCGGGTCGATAATGTCGATTTTCCAGTGACATCTAGCCCGACCAGACTGGTTGCGTAGTAGCCGAATCCGGCGTTCGTGGTATTGAGAGTGGCGCCAGTAACGTTTGCAAAAAGCCAGGTGATTGCTTCCTCCGATGCTCGGTCTGCGGCAGCGGTAGTGCTCTGTTTGAATGCGAGATTTCCTACAATCAGATTTCCCGTATCGACCATACGAATCAAACCGACTGCGGCGAGCGACATCAGGAGCAGCGCTATCAAAACGATCAGCAGCGAGATTCCTCGCTCCGCCGAGCGCCGCACCCCGGCCGGCAGCTGCGCACGAAAGCGATCCGCGATCGCCGAACTTGGTATTTTCATGTATCCGTTCATGTTGATTACTCGCGCCAAATGACGTTACGTAACGGGATCGTCGTCTCGGCCACGCGATAGCGATAGCGCTGCCATTCGGCGTTGCCGGCACTGACATCGATTTTTACACCGTCCCCGGCCGGATTCGGCTTCCAGCAAACCGCCGCCGGATGCGGATTGGTGCTTGCACAGGTCGATGCGGCCGCTGCTCCATCCAGGGTTACCGTGCCAGACTCCCTCTTTTGCCCACGTGCCACGAGAGCGACCCGTATGGCGCGAATTTGTTGCCATGCCGCTGAAGTCGCAGGCGTCGCGTTATCCCAGGTATCGACAACCGCGTCCGCATTGGTATCTTTGCCGTACGCCGCCTGAAGCTGCACGATGTTCGGGTATAAATCCGCTGAGACCGAACTGGCAGTCCGTAATGTATAAATACTCACTCGCAGCTTTTTGTTATCAATAAAATACGTTCGATCGGACAGACTTCCAAGATTGACTATTGCGTCTCCTGCTGTGTATCCTGCGCTTGGCCAAGCTGCATTCGGGTTCAGTGAGCTCTGTCCGGACGGATGCGAAATTTGGTTCAGGCCTTGACCGCCGCCATTGCCGTTATTGCCGTTATTGCCGCCTCCGCCCCCACTGTGGTGCTCAAACACGGTGCACCAGGTAGCACCGCTCGATGTTGTAGGTACTGCCAACATCAAGTCCTGATCCGTGGCGCCCATGTCGCTATCGACAAAAAAGTGTGCCGTCTCGACTCGGTGGTCTTGTGAAATTCGCATGGGTAAAGCCACGCCGCTTTTGCTGCTGGCGAGAAAACGCACTTGGTCAGGCGCTCCACTGGCGCCATCTATTATGGTGACCGGAACGAGATTAAGGTTTATCGGCGTAGTGTCATGCATTGCTTTAATAGGGCAACCAATTGCGGTTTGCAATGCCGTCAAACCGTAACCGGCACTCTTGCCCTCACGTTCGATGGTGTACAGGCCGAGGCCGACATTGACGACGGAATCTGCGCCCGAAATTGATGCTTGTCTTCTTGTTTCCGCTACAGACATCACCTGGGTAACGACTAAAACGGTGATGAGTCCAATAGTCATGCCAACCATCAGTTCAACGAGCGAAAATCCACCAAGAGCCTGGTTTTTAATGTTCATGATTCGCCTCGACCGTTCAGTTGGTAATGTTGGCGTTGATTTCAAACCGGCCGGGCACATCTTTTTGCATTTGCCAATTCAACGTTATTGCGACGGCAGTTCCGGAAATCGCTATTGCAGCTGTTCCACCTGGCAGCGCTTGCCTAACTGAACTCAGCCACCTGGCGCAATTGACGTAACTCGCATCGATACACGTGTCCCCTGAAATCGCATATTTGGGAAGATTGACCTGTGCTGCACCTTGATCGGTCCACATTTGGCCAATTAGCTGCGTTGCAAGAAACGACGCTTCTCCACGCAGCTTTGCTTGCGTGACGTTTTTGCTCATTAATGCCTGCAACCCAACCAGTGCCAAAACTCCGAGCGAGAAAAGAAAAATCGCGATCAGCGCCTCAATGAGCACAATGCCACTTTGGCTTTTTGCAGTCGAGTTGTGAGTGCTTTTGAAGTGAGTGCTTTTAAACATACGAAACGCCTCTCCAGGTTCAGCAGATTGCCGGATCGTTGGGATCCGTAATCGCGGGGTTGCAGGTACGTACCGATCCGCCGACAATACTTACCTGCAGGGTCCGGGTCGATGCATCGCTTGATGCAAATCTGATACTGGCTATCGGAGCATCGCCTCCGGTACATGTCGGCTCTACTCCGCCAAATCCGTTGAAGGTGATACAGCTTGCAGCTGTTCCGCCGGCATTCACCGCTGTCACCGAAACGCTTCCGCTGCCATCGCTTCCCGCACGTGATTGCACCAGCCTCGGAGATGCCGTGAATGAACTGATCGCGTTGCAGGCGCTTGCCGGATTGTCCACGCTGACGACCCATGACGTACCGGTTGCGGTGCGCGCGCAAGCGGCTGAAATGCCATTCACCAGCCACATCGAAACGCGCGCATTTCTTTTAAGCGATTCTGTTCGCGCCAGATTCAAGCCGGCATGCATGCTTTCCGATGCGCTGCGTATCTGTGCGTTTAAAAGGAACGTTCGAAAAGACGGCATGGCAATCGCAAGCAGTACCGCGACGATAACAATAGCGATCATGAGTTCTATCAAGGTAAAACCAGTTGCACGCTTCATCATTTCGCTCCGGCCCTTAACATTCATTGCCCTTTACCAACCAGCACGACTTGGCAACCGTGCTTCCCTTGAACTTGGTCGTGGCCTTAGCGTTGGCATTGTCAAGTGTGTAGGTGTGGTCCCTTGCCGGACCCGAGACAGCTGCGGCCGTAATCACGTAAGCCTGATCGTCTCCGCCGGTGCCGAGAGCGCATGTGAAGGTGAATTTGGCTGATATTCCAGCAAAGTCAATTCTGTTGGCAGTACCATCGTGGCCGCAAGGCGTTGTTTGCCCACCTATACCGTAGCGCCGATTACTCTGATAGAACTGCTCAAGCCGTATCCGCAAATCGGATAGGTTGGAAAAGGCTTCGGATAACGCGCCGCGCCTGACATAGTCCTGGTAGCTCGGAACCGCAACAGCAGCCAAAATTCCGATGATCGCCACCGTGACCATTAGCTCAATCAACGTGAATCCAAACGTTCTATTTCGGCTCATCACTTACGCCCTTAATATCAATGCTCCCAGCAGAATGATAGGGGCCTTCGCAAAAATTCCATGTGCCATCCGTCACACATATGGTGCAAACCAGGCATTTTGCGGATAACACTTAGCTCGACTTTATCCATTCAACTCGCATAACAAAGCGGGGCGATCAAGCGATCGACCAACGGACGCGGGATTTTTATCACTTTGGCCTCGTTGAGCAACGAGGAAAAATATTCGGTGCTCCAACACCATCGGCGCACCGATGCGATCGCGCCGGAAAACGTGGTCTGCTGTTTTGCATAGCAGGCAGCTCTGGCACATGCCTAATAAATGTCAGTGGCGTCCGATTAACAAGGTTCGCGAGCCGAACCACGATGTTCTGCAAAGGAGATGACCATGGGTTTTGATCAACAGGGTGCGGTCGTATTGCGCGTATTGCGCGTATTGCGCAACGAAAGCGGCCGCTGGGATGTATTCGAGAATGACTTTGAAAAACCGCTTGCAAGTTTTGTCGACAGGCAGGATGCCAGTGATTACGCCAACAAGCTGTGCGCGACAAAAGAAGGTTCGGCGATATTGATGCTCGATGAAAGCACTCCGGTGCCGCCGCACTTTGAATTGTTGCAACCTCATCGGTCGAGAAATTAACCGATATCGTGTGCCGATCTGAATTCAGTATTGTATTCGAAGCGATTTACAAGGCGGGGTGCAGGACGCACCGCAACGAGGCAAGCAACTGGATGCCGTCGGCCGGCGACGGCAGCGCCGCATTTTTAGGGCGCGCTCGGACGTGTCATCTGTTCTGGCTGGACCCAGCGGTCGAAGTCTTCTTCGGTGACATATCCAAGCGCCAATGCCGCCTGCTTCA
>MESE01000012.1 GCA_001770855.1 Burkholderiales bacterium RIFCSPLOWO2_02_FULL_57_36 | reverse complement strand
GAAAACGGCCAGCCGAAACTGGATGAGAATGGCCAGGTTGTCTACAAGCTCGTGGAGCAGCCGGTGTACGCGCTGTACCACACGGTGATCGGCAAAACCGCGGGCATTTCCTCCACCGGAAAACTCGACCTCGATGCGAACAAGGACATCACCGTCACCGGCGCACAGATCAGCGCCGGCACCGGCGCCAGTCTGACTGCCGGTGGCGACATCACGTTCGACACGGTTGAAAACAAGACCGCGGAGACGCAGCAGTCCAAGAAGAACACCGCCGGCACGAGTCAGAACGCGGAAAAAAGAGGCGAGACCACGACCATCACGAAGGAGCAGATCAAGTCCGGCCTGACGGTCGCCGGCGGCGACCTCAGCGTCACGGCCGGCAACGATATTACGCTGGCAGGCACCGATGTCCTTGTCGAGGACGGCAACGCGGCGCTGACCGCGACCGAAGGCGAGTTGAAAGTGCTCGCCCGGCAAGACTCGGTCCAGACGCGTACCGCAACGGAGGAGAGGGGGTTGGGCGTCGACGGCGCCGTATGGGGCAATATCGAAACCGTCATCGATGAGTTCACCGGCACCAACGTGGGCTCGTCGATTACGGTCAGCGGCACGAAGGAGGGGTCGGGCAACCTGACGATGTCGGCAACCAACAAGGACATCACGATCCGGGGTTCGGACATTACCGCCAGCGGCAGCGGCACGATGGAGGCGAAGAACGTCAACATCCTCGAAGCGCATGACGAATATTCGAAGACCGAGACCGTGACCACCAAAACGTTCATGGGGAAAACTCCGGGCGCGGACGTGGCGGCGGAAGACCGGGTGGATGTGAGCCGCGAGTACAAGCCGATCCTCGAAGAAGACGAAAAGCGGCTGTTCCTGGGCGACTTGAACGAAGAGACAAAGTACGACGCAGATGGAAACGTGATCGCGTACGGCAACGAAGGGGATCTGAAGAACAATCCGGCCTATGACGGATCGCAATACGGCCAGTTCGAAGATGTCGGCGCAAGCACCACCGGACACCGGGCCGGCAACAAGTCGTACGACGAAACCACCGGCCAAACGGACCACGTGGAAGGCACCGGCTTGACGCTGTACCAGAAAACGGTCCAGGTCGACAGCCAGATCAAGAGCACCAGCGTGGCGCCCAAGCTGAGCTTCGGCAACAGTCTCACGGTCAAAGGCAGCGACAGCATCAACATCGTGGGCGCCACCGTCGACGTGAAACAGGACATCGTCCTGGAATCGAACGCGGTCAACATCCTGGCCGGCACCAGCACCGATGTTACGACGACGGAGACCACCACGCAGCAGTTCGGCCTGTATACCGGCGCGGATGCCGCCGGCAAGACGGCCACCCTCTCCGAACACGTGACGCAAGACCAGGTGGGGGGATCGAATACGGGGTCAGAGGCCAGCGGCAATGCATCGGCCGCGGCAAGCGGCGCCGCGGATACGGGCGCCAAAGGCGAGGCCAATGTCGGCCTCGATTACCTCCGCGTGAATGTGGACCGCGTCACCACCGAGACCATCACCAGGACCGGCTCGACCTTGAATGGCGCCAATGTGACCATCACCGGCGTGGGCGGGAAGAATGCAGCGTCCCTGACGCTGGAGGGCGCGAACATCAGCGCGGAGAACGATGTTACGCTGAAGGCCGACGCCATTGATATCCTTGGGGCTGAATCAAGCACCGTCACCACAACCGATCACGAGCGCCATCGCTATGGTGCGCATATCAGCCTCACCGGCGACGCATCCGCGTCCGCCAGCGGCAGCGCCAGCGCGGATATCTCTGCCCATGCCTCGGTGGGCGCCGGGGGCACCGCGGGCTTCGAGGCGGAAGGTGTTGCCAACGCCAATCTCAATCTGGAAGCCAAGGTCGAAACGGTGCGCGGCAGGGTGTCCACCGACACAAAGACCGATACCACCGTGGCGGGAAGTACGATCCGTGCGGGTAACCAGCTCAAGATCGAGGCCGATACGCTGAAAGTCGTCGGCTCCGACTTATCGGGGGACAACAATGTCGACCTTACGGCCAGGGAAATGAGCTTTGCGGCCGCCCAGGAAATCCACGACACCACGTCCACGGTCCAGAAATACAGCGTGGGTACCTATGTAGGGCTCGAGGTCGACATCAACGCATCCGGATCCGCTTACGGGCGGGCGAGCGTGGAAGGGGTAGCTGCTAGCGCAGATGCCGAGCAGAAAACAGGCGTGGCAGAGGCCACCGGCGGCGTTGCGGCTACATTGGAAGGCAACGCCAGAGCGTCAGTAGGTGGGTATGCAAGCGGCTCCGGCATCACCAAGACAACCACCGATCACACGGCCATCGTCTCGTCGATCACGTCCAAATCGGGGAGCGTCACCCGCACCGGCGTGGGCGCCGACAGCATCATTTCCGATGTCGGGACGACGCTCGAGGCGGCCGAAGACTTCACGCAAAGCGCCGGCGCCATTGCGTCAAAAGCGGCCTCCAACTATCAGGCAAGCAGTCTGGACGAGACCAAGGCCACCGTAAAGGTGGGCGCCTATGCGAGCGGGGTTGCCAAGACACGGATTGACGGGGACGCTTCCGTGGATAGAAATCAAGAATGGCGATCCGATGGCAACACCAAGACCGATCCCCTTAGCGGCGACACCGGATCGGCAAGCTATAACCGGACGGATAGCGACAAGGATAAGCAGTCCAAGCTGCCCCGGCTTGACCCATCCCGGAAGAACCCGGTAGATCCGTTGCGCGAAGTCGCGACTGCCAACGTCAAGGCGCAGGCGGCGACGGGTATTGAGATGGGTGTGGAAGTCAGCAAGGAAAATAGCGACTACAGCTACACGACCGCGGTCGTGTCGACCATCAAGGCGGGAAGAATCAGCTCCGCGTCCACTAACAACACGCTGATGGAAGGCACCAAGCTCGAATCCACCGCGGCCACCGGCGACGGCATCACCCTATCGGCCGGCAGCCTGGACATGACGGCCGCCACCAACACGGAAACCGGCACCAAGACGACCCTTGCGGTTGACGCAAAAATATGGGGCGGCGCGGCAATGGGTAGCTCCGGGGCAGTGGATTTCGGCGTGACCGCCAAGGTTGACCGAGTCAAGAACGAGGATAGCCGGACGACAGACGTGGCCGGCCAGATCACCGCGGCGGGCGGCGCCATCAAGATCACCACCACCGGTGACGCCAAGTTTGTCGGCACCAACATCGCCGGCGCCGGAGATACCACGTTGGACGTCGGTGGGAAACTAGACATGCTGGCGGCGTCGGACGAGCGGACCAAGGATAGCGGCACCATCAAGGTCGACGCCAACATCACCTCGAACCAGGCGGTCTGTCAGGGGTCGCAGGTGCAGGACAGATCATGCTCGGGCCTGACCATTGGACTCTCAAAAGAAGAAATGACCACCACAAGATACACGGGCGGCAGCGTTACCTCCGGCGGCGCGTTGACGATCAAGGCAGGCGGCGCGGCGAACCTGCAGAGCACGAATCTGGAGGCGGCCAACGGCATCACCATCGATGGCAAGGACGACGTGCAATTTACCAATGCCGTGGACGTGAGATCGACGACCACGGGATCTTTTGACCTGCAACTCAAGTCCGTGAACGGGCAAAACTGGGGCGTGGACAAAGTAGGTGCAGATGGGGGGGTGTCTACCATTGAAAAAGAAAACAGCAAGAAATGGGGTAACGCTGGAATCGCCGCCAGCCAGGACACCCGAAATGAAGCCGTGATCGGCAGCATCAATGCGACCGGCGGCGCCATCAGCATTACCAGCAAGAATGACCTGCGATTCGAAGGCACCACACTGGATGCGGCCGCGGGGAGCATTGCGGTCACCTCCACCGACGGGAGCGTGAATTTCGCCGCCGCCGAGAGTACCCGAACCGCGGGTAGCATCGGTGTAGGAGGCGGCGCGTCAACCAACACCACCGATGCCACCACTCACACGAAGGCAGGCGTCGACCCAGCCACCTCCCCACCCAGCGACCCGGCCAGCGACCCAGCCACCCGTGTGGTGAGAAGCGGTGATGGGTTAAGCGCTACAGCCTCCGTTACCCATACCGCGGTTCAGACCGGGAGCAGCGTGAATGCGCAAGGCGGCATCACGATCGTTTCCAAAGGCGATCTGACACTCACGGGAACCCAGGTGGGGTCCACCGACGGCGACATTACCGTGCGAAGCACCGAGGGCAACGTCACGGTGGGGACTGCGGACAGCACAACGTTCAGCATGAGCATCGATGCCAGCCGGGTCAATTTCGACGCCACCACCGGCGCGACCAGCAAGGGGAAAGGTACCGACTCCGCGAAGTCCGAAGGCTTAGTGAAACAAGTAAAAGATTTCGTCATGGGCGCACCACCCAGCCCGGACAGAACGGATTGGGACCACTCGAAGGAAGAAACGGCAGGATATGAGGACACGAGAGGTGAGGGCGGCAACTATGCTGTTGGCGGCTCGCTCGAGTATAGAGAAACGTTTGACGGCGCTTCCTTTACGTCCAAGAATGGAACGTTGACGATCGATTCGGGCGGCGCCAATGGCAGTACCGTCTTGACCAATGTCACCAAGGATGTGAGAACGGAAAATATCGAGCAGGCGGGCGGATTTGCCGAAAAAACAGTCGACGATATTGGCTTTTCGTTCGGGACGAAGTTCACCGGGAATACACATGGGGCCATACCTCCCAAGGCTACTCCGGCGACTGGGGCTGCTGCTGGCGCGGGTGCTAGCCAGACTCAGGCGCGCCCCCCATCTTCTGGCTCCAGTACTAACCAGACTCAGGATCAACCCACGGGTCCCGGCACGGGTTCCGCCACGGCTCCTCGCGAGGCGACGCCGAACACGGGTTCCACGGCTACCGACGGCCGTAGGGATTCCACGAGTTCCACGGGCTCCACGAGTTCCACGAGTTCCACGGGCTCCACGGGCTCCACGGGCTCCGCGAATTCCACGGGCTCCACGGGCTCCGCGAATTCCACGGGCTCCACGAATTCCACGAATTCCACGAATTCCACGAATTCCACGGGCTCCACGAATTCCACGGGTTCTACTCCGGCTGCTACGGGTACCGGGACTCAAGCTGCTGCTCCAGTTGACACGAGGACGCCTGCACAGCGAGAAGCTGCCGAACTGGGGGCAGCAGCAGCTGCTGCAAGAGCTGCGGCGGCAACGGGCGCCAATGGCAACACTGCTCCTCCAACTGCCTCGATGACGCCTGCGCAGAGGGAGGCTGCCGAACTAGGGGCTGCTGCCGCCGTTGCAAGAGCTGCCGCGCAAGGGGGCGCCGCGGCGCCTAGCCAATGAAAATCCACCGGGCGGTTCTTCGGAAGGAAAACCCCAACGTAGTTGCGAAGAGCCGAGAGGTGGTTTCCTCTGCCCGCCGACCTTGCCAATGGAGACCGCGGCGCGTCTTCACTGGCAAGGTCAGAGGGTAAAGCCGGACTGAACGCGATGCAAGCACCCGGCAAAAATGAAAAAATGTTTGGTTCTTCCGGATTTTGTGCGGGTGGCGGCACGCTTGCAAGCGGAGCCTGCACCATGCTGTGTCGTTCCAGCAGCATTCGGCGGGAATCCAAAAGTAGCCTTGAAAATTCCGACAGATTCCTAGGCTTGTTTAACTTGAAATGCGGCTTTACGTTTTTATTATTTTGGTAGTCAGAAACTGGAAGAAATCACGCGGTATTTACGTTTCTATTTCATAGAGTCAAAAGGACAGCCATAAAGTGTAAGAAGCTTAGACGACAAATGACTTTACGTTTTTATTAATACGGAACACGGGCTGTTTCGTGCTTCCAGAAAGAGCGGAAACAAGCAAGTCGATTCGCCTGTCAACCGGACAACAAATGAAAGGCGACATCGGCCTCAGAAATATTTGGTGCCCTGCACCCATGCCCGCGGCGAGCGGTCGACATCCGACATCGGCAAGGCCGACCCCAGCTTCCACGCCACGGTGGCGCGCACGATCACGTTGCCCGGTGCATTCCAGGTAAAACCTATCCCCGCTCCCGACAGGCGCCGCGTGTTGTCACCCGCGGCAAACGGCGTGTGGTTGATCCGCGTGCTGCCGTGATCGATAAAGCCGGTCAGCTGCATCGGCCCCAGACTCGATGCCGGAAGCGCATAGCGCAGCTCGGCGGTCGCCAGATAGCCTTCGTCGCCGCTGCCTTCGCCTTGCGGATAGGCGCGCACGCCGAGGGCGCCGCCCAAGGAAAACTTTTCCGACGAATCCAGGTTCTTGCCGGCTTCCTGGCCGGAGATCGAAAGAGCCAGGGAAGTCGCGTCGGTCAGCTTTTGCAAGCGGCTCAGGCTATACGCAATGCGCTCGTAGCCGCCGTTGGTTTGCGCCGACACCGCATCGATGGCCAATGCCGACGGTGACAGGATATCGAGCTTGCCGAAGGTTGCCGTCAGGCTCGCACTGGTGAAACCGCCACCGCCCAGACCATCATAGTGCGTGCCCTGTAAACCGATTGCCGCGAGCTTCGCGCGCTTGCCGGTTGTCGTGAGCGTCGCATCCACGCTATCGCTCAAATCCTTCTGCTCCAGGCTGATGATGCCGTTCAGGTTGCTCTGCTGGCTACGGATGAAAGGATAGGCGGCAAATACGCTGGCGCTGCGCGCCTTGCCGTGTGCATCGAGCGTCTCGAATTCCTTGCCCAGCTTGTAGACCGCGTCGGAATAGGCAGCGCCCAGCCGCAAGCCGTCGCTGCCGATCGGCAACTGGTACGCCACCCGTCCGTAGTTCAGGCCCTTGCCGCTGCTGAGCACATTGAGCGACAACACGTCTCCGATCCGCAGCGGGCTGTTGATGTTAAGCGTACCGCCAAGGCGGTATTCGCCGACATAGCGGTTGCCGTAATTGTCGAGGTTGACACTGCCGCTGTAGGCGGCGCCCGGTGTCAGCTCCACCACCAGATCGGAGGTGCCGACGCTCGCGCCCGGCTGCAAGGTCGCGCGGGCAGTGCCGACACCGGGGGTATCGTTCAAGAGCAGCAGGCCGCGATCGATCTGTGCCGTGCGAATCACCTCGCCATCTTTGGCCGTTTCCAGATATGCGCCGGCCCGCGCATCCGACAGACGCGACTGGTTCTTCAACCTGTACGCGCCGATCCGCCCTTCGATCACGGCAATCGTTATGTCACCATCCGTGATTTCTTGCGCAGGCAGATAAGCGCGCGTGACCGGATAGCCTTGCTGGCGGTAATAGGCGGTGATGCGCGCGGCGGCCGCATGCAGGTCATTTAGCGTGTGCGTCGATCCTTCCAGACCGGCCACCAGCGCATGCAGTGTTTCGTCGGGAATGACCGCGTTGCCGCTGATGCGAATCGTCTTGACCGTAAAGCTGACATCGCCGCCTGGCGGCGTGCCCGCTGGCTGCTCCCCGCTTTGCAGCGGCCGCGCGGACTTCGGCGGCGCCAGATCGACGGGCGCTTGCAGCTCGCGCAGGATCTGGCCGGCGTTCGGCGCGCTCTGGGCCGCGCTGCCGGCGCTATACAGGAGCGCCACCGTCAACGCAATGGCCCGGGCGCGGCAAACTGGCGCCTTGGCAGGATGAACGGAAAAAGTCATGGTGGAGTCTGGCCGGGAGTTCGAGAAAGAGCAAACAAGTTTCATCATTGGCAATCGCTTGGGGCAGGCATAGCCATACCGCAACCGGCAAGGTTCAAGCGCGGCGTGATGTCTTCAATGCGCCCGTTGCCGGAGCTGTTGCCGGCGGCGCCGAGGGTAGATGTTTCAGGGACCTTGGTATCCAGCCCAGACCGATTGACGGCAACGGTTTGCCGCGCCGAGTCATAGGCGGGCTCCAGGGCGGAGCCGCCCAATGCGGCGCTCGTCTGGCTGAGCGGCTTGATGGTGAGCGCGCCATCGACGAAGTCCATTTGGTAATTGGTGCTGCTCAATCCGCCTGGCGTGATCGCGTAGTCCCCGATGCCGATGGCGCCCTGCGACGACCCGCCGTAGCCGAGGGAACCGGATAGGTCCGCCACGGTTTCGCCATTGACCAGGCCGCTGATCGCCACGCCGTTGTTGCCGACATAGGCCACCCCGTCATAGAACTTGTGGGCCGAATTGGCGGCGACCGTCAGGAGGGCTGGCGTGATGTCGGCCGTGGTCGTGCCGCTGCTCGATGTGAGCACATAGTTGCCGGCATCGCTGCCCGAGAGGCTGCTGGTATAGCTGACCGTCTTGCCGGTGGCGGCGTTCTTGTCGCTGAACGTGCCGCTCTGGCTCAACGCGACGGTGTCGCCGCTGACCACGCCGTTCAAGACTCCGCCGAGCGTGGCGCTGGTCGTGCCGTCGTAGATCTTGTTGGCGGCGGTAGTGCTGTAGCCAAGCGCCTTGGCCGTGATGCCGGCAGTAGCCGTGCCGCCACTGGCAATGCTGTAGTTGCTTGCCAGGCCGCCATTGGCACCGTCAGCCAATGTGACTGAATTCACGGTGACCAGGTTGGCGCTCGCCACGTCTTTGCTGTTGAAAGTAGCCCCCGTATTGCTTACCGTGACTGTTTCGCTACCAATCAAGCCGGTGAGACCACTGAGGGTTGCAACGGCCGTCGTGTTGCCGTCATAAGTCTTGTCTGAGGCCGTGGTGCTGTAGCCAAGCGCCTTGGGCGTGATATTGGCTGTCAGGCCTGCAGGCTGGATCAAGGCATAGTTGCCTGCATCAGCCCCGCTCAATGTATAGCCGCTCACGGCTACGGCTTTCGCAGTGCCGACATTCTTGTCTGCGAAGGCCCCAACGCCTGTTCCGCCAACGGTCACCACATCGCTGCCTAAAGCACTGATCGCGGCTGTGCCTGTGAGTGCTGCCGAGGTGCTGGCGTCGTAGACTTTGTCTGCTGCACCGATACCGCTCACGGCCAGGCTCGCTTGAGTGATCGTGCCTACGTTCCCGCTGGCGCTGCCTAAGGTATATCCATAGACGTTCTTTGCACCGTTGGTCGTGCTGGCAATGCTCACACCGGTAGCGGTAACCGTCTTGCCCGTGCCTGCATTTTTGTTGTCGTAAGTGCCGGTGGTAGATGTATTGAGGATGACGGTGTCGCCATCCACGGCCCCTGCAGCCGCCGAAAAATTGGCGGTGGTCAATGTAGCCGCTGTGGCGGTGTCATACGTTTTGCTGACTGTCCCCGTCAAGGCCGATGTAATCGTGGGCGCCAGCGTGTAGAAAACACCATTGCCGGTGGACTGTGCCACAGTGGTAGTCCCGTAACTGGCGTTGTATTGCTTGAAGTCATAGTCCAGGTTGTTGCGGCTGTCATTCGCCGGGTTTGCAGACCAGACCTGCCAGCGCGCTGTACCCGGGATTTGCAGGGCAGCGGCGCCGACGTTGTTGATGAAGTTACGCCCTGCGACCAGCACTAGCGCGTCATTCGCCGTGCTGGCCGCAGTGACCGCGCTGTCAAGCGTCAGGTCTGCGCTCGCACCGGTGGTCCGCACCAGTACTTTGCCGGCGGAGTTAATGCCGGAGACGCCGTCAACCGTGCCGACCGTAAGCCCGCTGGCGCTTGCAGCTTGAAATGAACCGCTGGTTGCGATGCCGCTGATGTTACTGATCTGGTTATTGGTATTGGTTAGCGTGACAGAAGAACCAACGGCTTTGAGACTATTGACAGTCAAGCCTGCTGTCTGGGTAATGCGGCCGGTAGTGACCAGGCTCAGCGCCGGCGTGGATGTCATTGTGGTGGTGGTGAAACCATTGCCGATGGAAATGTCGCCCCTGTAAGCACCGCCGCCCAGCTGCAGCACCGAGGCCGTAATCAGGTTGAGTTCGCTATGCGACAGGTTGAGCCCCCACATTTCATTGCCCCCGCCGGTGTTAAGCGCGTTAAGGGTGATCTCCCGCCCCGTCGTTACAGGCGTAATCACCGTCCGGCCGCTACCTGAATTGATGGCGCTCTCAATCTTTATCCGGTCGCCAATCAGGTTGATCTGCCCGCCGGCCGTGCTGACCGTGGTGCCTTGCACGATGATGTCAGAAGACGACGCGGGTGCAGGGGCGGGAACGCCCGAACCCTTGAGGGTGATGGTGGCCGTACCCAAGCCAGTCAAGGTGCCCTGCAGCGCCAGTGCCCTGACCCCGCTGGCAGACGGAGCACTGGAAATGCCAGTGACCACAATATTGCCTGTAGAACTGGCAGTGCCGGCGAGTGAGACGCCGCTCAGGTTGGTAGACGTGCTTGAAGAGCGCACCTCGCCCGTGATATCCAGTCCGCCCGTCCCGGCAACGATTTCGGACGAAGCCCCGGTAAAGAGGCCTGTGCCGCCGCCGCTGAAGTTCCCACCGCCCTGAACGACGCCCACGGTGGCCAATGCGCTGAGCGTGACCTTGCCGGCCGCACCGGACTGCACTTTCCCCCCGACCACCAAGCCGGTGGGATCGTAGTAATGCCAGCCGTTGTTGAACGTGCCCGAGAGCATCACGTTCCCGCCGGTGCTGGACACGATGCCGCCGCCGGCCAACTCGCCGGCCGCGCTACTGAGGATGCCCATGGGTGGATTCAGGGCCTGGGTGCCGCTGACCACGCCCGTCAGGCTGATGTTGCCGGCGCTCGTGACGAGGGCCCCGGAATCGAGGCGGAAGCCGCGCTCCAGCAGGCTGCCGGTCGAAGCCCCGCTAACGGTACCCGTGATGCTGATGGCCCCGGTATCGCTGGTGATGCTGGAATTCGTCACGACCAGGCCGCCCGCCGACCCGCCGGTGGCGCTGGCGCCGCCGCCGGTCAGGTGGCCGCTGAGGCTGATGGTGCCGGCACCGGTGGTGGCGACGTTCGAACGGGTGGCACCGTCGTTGGTGATTTCAAGCGAGTGAGAAGCGCTGGTGCCGGCTGCCGCCATGGCAATATTGCCGCCCGCTGCCGCAACGCTGGCGCCCGCCAGCTTGATGGCATTGGCCTTGAAGCTCACATCGCCGCCGCTTGTGGCAATCGACGAACCGCTGCCCATGTTGATGTTGCCTCCCGCAGCTTCGCCTACCACCGGGCCGCCGAATACCACGGGCAATGCGCCCGTGCCGGTTGAGGTGATGGCGACGTCGGCGCCGACATTGATGTCGCGCACTGCCTGCACGGTCACTCCAGTCGTGCCGCTGCCCGAATAAGTGAGGTTGGCGTTCACATTGACATCACGTTCGCCGATCAGCGTGAGCGTGTTGGCGGCGGACCATGCCACGGCATCATTGATGCTCAGGTCACCGTCGGTGCCCGTGTTGCCTGCGGTGGTGGTCAGGGTGACGTTGTTATTTTCCAGCTGGCTGCCGAGTGCTGCGCCGGTCATGTTGCCGCCGGCGGATGCAACCACAAAATCGAAGGGATCAATCAGCCATTGCCCGGTCTTGCCGGCTTCGGCCCGGGTCGTGATACGGGCAGTATCGGCGACGTTGACATGCGCCGCCGAGGTCTCGATGAAGCCGCCGTCACCGCCATTGGGTGCCGAGGCGTCCAGAGTGCCCCCGACGGTGACCGTGCCGACATCCATGTCGCCCATCAGCATGATGCGGCCGTTTTTGTTCTGCACCGTGCGCGCTTCGATGACGCCGGTGTTGTTGACGACGGCCGTGCTCAGCTGGTCGAGCGCCTTGGCCGACATCAGCACCTGGCCGCCGTCGGCCCGGATCAACTGCTTGTTTTCCACCAGCGCATTGATCGCGCCCTGATCGATGCTGTAGCCGATCAGGCTGCCGTTGTCGAGGTTCAGGGTGACCTTGTCGCCGGCAGCGAGAAGCGCCGTGCCCAGGCTGGCGCTCATCACGCCTTCGTTGCGCACTTCGGGTGCAAGCAAGGCCAGGTAACCGCCGGATACTGCGTTCAAGGTGCCCTGGTTGACGACCGAGCCGGCCGCGCCGTTGTTGCTGAACACATGGTTGCCGGCCATGAAGTCGGCGTTGCTCATGCTCAAGGTCGAGGCTACAAGGCCGCCCACATTGACCTGAGAGCCGGCGCCAAACAGCACACCATTCGGGTTCAGAATAAACACCTGGCCGTTGGCCGTCAGGCTGCCCAGCAACTCGCTCGGACTGCTGCCGATGATGCGGTTCAACGCGATGGCCTGCGCGTTGGGCTGGCTGAACACCAGCGCCTCATTGGCCCGTGTGGACAAGCTGGTCCAGTCGATCGCCAGGCGCTGACTGGCCTGGTTGATGGTGGTGGTGTTCCCCACCGTGGAAATATGGCCGCTGCCGGCCGACACCGCCGCATCTGCAGCGCTGGCGGCATAGGCCGATGGCATCCCCCACGAAACGCCGGCCAGCGCCAGGGCGGCGGCTACCAGCCGGGGGCCGGTTGTCGACTTGCCGCGTCCACGCGCGTTTTCAGCAACGGCAATCCATGTGTTGCTAACCTGGCTCCAGACAATGCGGTAAGTGCAATTCATGTTTGATCCTCGTTGTTTTTCTCAATGGCTCTAGTAGTCAGTCAGGCTGAATCGGCAGGAATAAATCGCGTCTTTTTCCGCCTGGCGTCGTTGCTCGTCGTTGCATGGCTCGCCATGCGGCCTCCTCACGCCTTGCCAGACGAAAAAATCCATCAATTTCTTCTCCGCCAATTCAACCTGACTGACTACTAGCTGTGCGGGACGGGGCTTTGCATGGCATCGGCGGCCTGGGGGTTTCTCCACGCCCGCTCCCGAAACCATTGGGTGGCGATCCACTTTTCACCCGCCAGAATGGCTTCGCCGCCATGCATGGTTCCGCTGTTGCTCCCCGGGTCGGGATAGGTGAAAAAGAGCGCGCTTCCTTTTCGCGGTGCGATTCTCACTCCGAGGTTCGCAAAGTAAGTGGCGCCGCCCGCATCGGGTTCCTTCAGGTAAAGAATCAGCGTCGCAAGGCGTTGGCCGCCATGGGCCATGGCCGCTTCATGGGCCGCAGAGCCCTGGTCGAAAAAATCGCTGTGCGGTCGGTACTCCTGGCCTTTGACATAACGCTGCACTTGAAGCGTTTCGCAGCAAGCGCTGGGCCAGTTGGTCAACTGTTCTATGCGGGCTTCTATGCGCCGAACGAGCGCCGACTGCGCGGCCGGCAAATGCGCAGTGTCGTTGCTGCGGAAATGAGCGGCATGAACCGCGTGCTCCCGGTCGTTCACAACCCTTGCAGGCGCAAAAACCGGCAGGGCCTCCTCGCACAGATCGTCGCATTCCTGGGAGGAGAGGAAATTATCCAACACCACAATTCGCGGCGCGAGTTGCTCGAAGGTGATAGCCGCATCCGCGTCGGACAAATGAAGGACCGATTGCTTTGACGAGGTATCGACGGCAGGCAGGCGGCGCGTAGCGCGTGGTGGGTCGTAAGTCAGCATTCCCCCCTGACCGTCATTGCGCAATACGGCATCAACGATTCTCAGGGCCATCGGCATTGCGTAGCCTTCCTCCACCGCCAGCTTCAGTATCAGGCCGGTATAGCTGGTGCCGGCGGCATGAAGCTCCCGCACATAGTGATTCAAGCGCCCGTCATATTCCACGCCATCTCCCCTCTTTTCTCATTCCTGCTGGTTTCGTTCACGGCCAATGACGCGACGTTGGCTGGCTTCCCTGATGTGTTGTACGTTGCCGGTACTTTCCGGATTGAACTTGGCGGCGTACGGTTCTTGAACGGATGTTGGACGCGCGATTGTCAGCGCACATTTTTTCGGATGGACAACATGCTGTCATCCGGCGATCCATGCGGCGCCTTGTTGAATTTCCGCACTGCATTGTTTATTAGGTATCGGCGCGAGTATATTCATGCAGGCAGACCTTGTCTGTAGAACAAATGTGCTACAAGCGCGGTCCCTGATCCGTCGTACAATGCGCCGATATGCCATCCCCACGCACTTCCCCGGAACCGCTCCCCATCCATGTCGTGATCGTCGAGGACGATCTCGGCTTTCGCAATGCCTTGAGCCGGGTGGTGCAGGCTGCGCCGGATATGCGGCTGACCGGTGTAGCCGGCACCCGGGCGGAAGGACTGGTCTTGTTGCAAGCGCCGCCGGCCGATGTGCTGCTGGTCGACCTGGGTTTGCCGGATGGTTCGGGTATCGACGTCATCCGGGCGACGGTGCTGCAGTGGCCAAGCTGCAGCATCATGGTCTGTACCAATTTCGGCGATGAAACGCATGTCATGCGCTCGATCGAAGCCGGGGCAGCCGGCTATCTGCTCAAGGACAGTTCCCCGGCCAAAATGATCGATGAAATCCGCAGTCTCGCAAGCGGCGGAAGTCCGATCAGCCCGATCATCGCGCGGCAGGTACTGGCACGCTTTCGGCAAAACAGTAGTTCCAGCAGCGCTGCCGCCCAGGAACCGGCCGAAGCCTCAACCTCCATGTTGTCGGCCCGGGAGAAAGAAGTGCTGGATTTCATTACCAAGGGTTTCACGATGCATGAAATCGCCGAGCTGATGCAGTTGTCCCATTTCACGGTGCGTTCCTTCGTGCGGCGCATCTACGGCAAGCTCAAGGTCACATCCAAGGCGGAGGCCATTTATGAAGCCAGGACTCGGGGACTGTTATCCGATTAGGGGGGGCGTAGATATGCGTCGCGCATCCCGCGTCGGCCTCGGACGCTGCCAGGTCATTCCCGCATGAGACGTCGTCTTGCGCTCTTTTTTACCAATGCGGGGTTCGTCTTTTCCGCGGTGTTGCTGATGGTGGCGGGGGCCTTTTATCTGGAAGCCTACGGTGGGCATCCACCGACAGCAAACCTGCACCTGACCCAGGCCGACTGGCAGGTGACGGAGGCGCCGGGTTTCAATGCGCCGCCGCCCACGCTGGACAGCAAGGCCTTGCCGGATGCATGGCAGCGTGTTGCGCTGCCCCTGGCTTTGCCCATCGCTTTGCTGCGCCAGGCCAATCCGAACGCAAGCACCGGTGCCAGCCGCACCACCTGGCTCAAACTCTCCGTACGCGATTTGCCCATCCATTCCGGGCCCCTGGCGCTGTATGGCATACGCATCAAAACGGATGGCACCATCGCGGTGTATGTCAACGGCCGGCTGGTGCACCGAGCGCAGCAACACGGCCCACTGTGGAACAGCACCCGTACCCCGTTGTGGGTGGTGCTGGACAAGAGTGCCGACGACGCGCCATTGAACGAGATCCTGCTCCGCCTGGAGCACTCTCAAAGAAGCCAGGTGGCCGTGTCCTCGCTATGGCTAGGGCCTGCCGAGGCGCTGACGGGACGCTACCACGTGCGCCAATGGCTGCAGCGGGACCTGCCGGTGATGTTCAGCGCGGCGTTTCTGGCGGTAGGGTTTTTTGCACTGTTTGTATGGCTCAAGCGCCGCCGCGAAACGGCCTATCTGCTTTTTTTCATGCTCGCCGCCACGTCATTCATACGCTGCCTGCACTTCTACGTGGGCTTGCCGATCGCCAATGACTGGTTCGCCTGGCTGACAGTCAACTCCCTGCTCTGGTTGGTCACCGTGGTGCACTTTTTCCTTCGCCAACTGCATGGCCGTGCGCTCACTTGGTTCACCCGTGCGCTGGTCGGGACGACTGTTCTGATCGGCGTGCTGACGCTGCCGGTGCTGGCGGTATTGCCGAACACACCCAAAGTCACGCCGCTCATTTATGTGATTGCAGCGCTGATGGGCGCGGCCGTCGGGTTGGTGGGGGGCATCAGCGCCTGGCGCCGTTCCAACGACGGCATGCTGGTGGCGGCCGGCATCGGCGTATGCACCTTGCTGGGGGTGTCTGACTGGCTGCTGCAAAACAACTTCGTCAGCCCGGAAGGCTGGTATTTTGGGGCTTACACCAATGCCATCACTTTCAGTGTTTTCGGCGTCCTGATGTACCGGCGCTACGTCAATGCCATCGGCGAGGTGGAGCAGGTCAACGCCAGCCTGGCGCAACGCCTGCAAGCGCGCGAAGCCGAGCTTGAGCGCAGCCACCAGCACTTGCGCGAGGCGGAACAGCGGCAAACGATCAGCGACGAGCGCCAGCGCCTGATGCAGGACATGCACGATGGCCTGGGTTCATCGCTGATCAGCGCCATCCGCTCGGTAGATCACGGCGGCATGAGCGAGCTCAAGGTCTCGCAAATCCTCAAGGACTGCCTGGACGATCTGAAGTTGACCATCGACTCGATGGAGCCGGTCGAAGCCGACCTGCTGCTGTTGCTGGCGACACTGCGCTTCCGGCTGGAGCCCCGCCTAGAGGACACGGGAATTACATTGTTGTGGCAAGTGCAGGAGTTGCCCACCTTGGCCTGGCTTGAACCTTCCAGTGCGCTGCATATTCTGCGCATCGTCCAGGAAAGCATCGCCAACATCCTGCGCCACACCGATGCCAGCGAGATCCGGGTGAGCACTGCATTGGTGGCCGCAGGCGTACAGGTGACCATCGAAGACAACGGCCAGGGCTTCGATGTTGAAAAAGTCCTGGGCGCTACCGCAGGACGCGGCCTGCACAACCAGCAGCGCCGCGCGCAGGCGGTTGACGGCACGGTCGCATGGAAGTGCGGGCCGACGGGGACGCAATTCATGCTGTGGCTGCCGCTGGAACGCAAGGCGCGGGTGACATAGGTGTTATTGACTGCATGAAATAGGGTCAATCTCTGACCCTATTTCGGAAAAATACACTCAATAGCGGCACTGCTTTGGCTTCGCTAGGGCGAGTTGCTAGCGGCAGGGAAGGAAAGCGGGTATTGCATTCACCCGGACCGCCGAGCCTGGGCACAGCATGAAAATCCGCGAAATTCCGCGCCGATTTCAAGCGCTTTTCAGTACCACGCGGTTTCGCAATGCCCCGAAGCCGATAATCATCAGGAATGCCACGATCAAGAACGGAATCACGCTCAAGTTCAGGAATTTCCAACCAAAGGCGTTGAGCAATCCGCCAGAAGAAAAGGATGCGGCGGTAACCGCGCCAAACATCAGAAAGTCATGGGCGGCCTGTGTCTTGGCACGTTCGCTCGGCCGGTAGGCTTGGGTCAGGAGGGTGGTGCCGCCGATGAAGAGGAAGTTCCATCCGATGCCAAGCAGCATCAGCCCGGACACGAAATTGAAGACCTGGATTCCCGACAATGCGGCAGCGACATGGCCAGCGATCATTAGCACGCCGGCGCCCATGATCGTCAGCACGCCGAAGCGCTTGATCAGGTTTCCGGTGAAGAACGACGGCACAAACATGCTCAGCGCATGCCACTGAATCACCGTGGTGGCGGCGCCGAGCGGGTGGCCGCAGATTTGCATGGCTAGCGGCGTGGCAGTCATCACCATAATCATCATCGCATAGCCAACGATCGAACCCATCAGTGCCGTCAGGAACACCGGCTGCCTTATGATTTCCAGCATTGGCCTTGCAGGTCCGGTATTGTCCGCAACTTCGGCGGATGGAATTTCCAGCGCCGCTATCATCCAGAACGCAACAAGACCTAGAAAGGTCATGACGACGAAAGAAGCGCTGAATGGGGCAGGCCCAATGTCTTGTGTTATTCGAGCAATATTCGGCCCGGCCAGCGCAGCCGCTACGCCGCCCGCGATAACCCATGAGACCGCCCGGCTCTTGAAGTCGGCGCTTGCCATGTCGGCGGCCGCAAATCGGTAGTACTGGGCAAATGCCTGGTAGCTGCCTACCAGCGCATTTGCAACGACAAATAACCAGAAGCTGCCGATCCAGATAGCCCATGCGGCAAGCAATCCGGCGCAGCAGCCGAGCATGATGCCGATCTGGAATCCGGGCTTGCGGCCATACCGCTGCATGAACAAGGAGGCGGGAATCATGGTTGCCGCCGCAGCCAGCATCGACATCGCGATTGGCAGGGTAGCCAGGTTCTTGTCGGGCGCCAGGCTCAGCCCAACCAGGCCCGACACTGTCATCACCATCACGGAGAAGGTTTGGAACAGCGCCTGCGCTCCCGCAAGGCGCAGGACGTTTCTTTTTTCGGTTGATGAAGTCATTCCTGGGCTCGTTCGCGGCATGGGTGGCGGTTCAGTCAGGCGGTCCACTCCGCGACGCCGTCACGAAGTTGCAGCGCCTTGAATCCCTTGCTGCGCAAGAGCTGTACTGCGTCAGCCGACATCAGGCAAAACGGTCCGCGGCAATAGGCAATCACCGGCTTGTTTTTCGGGAGCTCCGCAAGCCGCGATTTCAGTTCGGCCAGCGGCATCGAGCGGGCAAACGGCAAATGGCCTGCCTCGTATTCGTCTCCCGGCCGAACATCGATGACCACGACTTCGCCTTTCTTCGCCTTGGCAAGCAATTCATCATGGCTGTTGCCTACCCACTCGTGCGTGGCGGAACTGAGTTGTCGCAATGCATCTTGCAATTCGAACAAACGATCTTCGGCCAGCAGGCGGATGGTTACCCAAAAACGCGCCACGTCGTCGCTTGCAAGGCGGTAGATGACGTACTTTCCTTGCCGCTCTGTTTCCACCAGGTGCGACGATTTCAATTCCTTCAGGTGCGCGCTGGCCAGCTTTACGCTGATGCTCGCTTCCCGCGCGAGTGCTTCGACGGTTTTGGGCGCCTGGCATAACAGCTCGATCAACTCCAGGCGTTTCGGGCTTGCCGCCGCCTTGGCGATGCGCGCGACTTGCTCGTACAGCGCATCCTTGATAGTCCGGTTCGTAGTCATAAGGCAAAAATATTGGCAAATCGTTGAGTGCTGTCAAACTTGGTCAAATCGGCCTTGACGATAGAAATTATCCTGAATTATATTCTAACAATCGTTAGATTGTTGGTATTTAATGCAAAATATCCGGAGGTTTCCATGAACGTACTGTTCGTCTTGAACGCCGCGCCGTACGGCAGTGAATCCACCTATAACGGCTTGCGCCTGGCAGGCGCCTTGGCCAAGCGTGAACACAATATAGTGCGCATCTATTTGATGGGCGATGCCGCCGGCGCCGCCAAGAGCGGCCAGAAAGTGCCGCCGGGCTACTACAAGGTGCAATTGATGCTGCAGGCCGTTGTACGCAACTCGGCCGGCAATGTCGGTGTGTGCGGCACCTGCATGGACGCGCGCGGCATCGAAGTCAATGAGCTGATCGAGGGAACGCATCGAGGGACATTGGAAGAGTTGGCGGATTGGTCCGAGTGGGCGGACAAGATATTTGTGTTTTAAGAGATCGATGTGCTTTTCAATCCGCCTTCAACCTTCCGGCCCTGTCGAAGTTAGCAGCGGATTCGTTCCGATTGATAATGAAGTCAATTAGTCATACAATGAAAACGCCATGCGCCTAATTCGCCTATTCCTTATATTGTTGTTAAGCGTCTCGCTGCCGTTCGCTAACGTAGCGGCAGCGGCAATGGTGCATTGCGGACAAATGGAAACTGCTTCCCAACCAGTCGCTTCAGAACACAGCGAACATTCCAGCCTGCACGCCCAGCACCATGCCGTGCAGGATCAAGGCGCCGTTGATCATCAACAGCAAGACTCTTCCAGTCCAACCAACGCCAGTTGCAACCATTGTTCTTATTGCCAGTCGTGCGCGTCGGCGATTGTTCCGCCGCTGGTCAGCCAGACCTTGCGGATCGATAAGTCTGTCATTGTAAAAACCTCGTTCACGGATCTGCTGCCGCGAACCTTCCTCGAAGAACCCTTCCGTCCTCCTGCTTTCGCCTTCGCTTGATCGCGAAGGCATGCGATTCTCCGGCATAAACCGTTCCACGATTTAATCCGTTCAATCTTCGCATCGCCTTCTGTTGCACCTGACATTCGTCTATCGCATACAGAAAGGTTTTCATGCGCCAATTCATTCTGGCATTGGGACTGCTTGCGGGCATCACCGCACAAGCAGCGACCCTGGCCGACGTTTTAGATAAAGCCTGGCTGCGCTTGCCGCAAGCGCAATCACAGGCATCGCGCGAAGTTGAGCTGAAGGCTAATCAGGCCGCTGCTTCCAGCATGTTTCCTTCGCCGCCGGCGCTCGGGCTGGGTCACCGTTCAGACCGGTTCAATCGCAATTCGGGGTCGCGAGAGTACGAAGTCGAACTCTCGGTTCCGCTTTGGCTACCTGGCGAAAAAACTGCCAGGCAACGCCTTGCGACTTCCGAATCCGGCCGGTTTACCGCTGAACAGCTGGCGCTTCGCCTGCAACTGGCGGGCCAACTCAGGGAAGCGATTTGGCAAGTCAAGCTTGCCGAAACCGCACAAGAACTGGTTCAGAATCGTCTGGTCAGTGCCCGCCAAATCGAAGCGGATGTCGCGCGCCGGGTCAAGGCAGGCGAATCGGCGAGAACCGATTTGCTGCTGGTACAGAGCGAAACGATGGCCGCCCAGGTTGCCTTGGCCGATGCCGATAGAACTCTGATCGCTGCACGGCAAGCGTATAAACGGATCGTCGGCGACGACGCCATGCCGCCCGCGCAGCCCGAAGCCGTTGCACTCGATCGCGACATCGCCGTGCATCCGCTGCTGGTTTCAAAGCGCAATCGCGTCGAGGTTGTGCAAGCCAAAGCGCGTCTTGTTTCCGAAACCCGCCGGGATAACCCTGAACTCTCTTTGGGTGCACGCCGTGAACGAGGCGAGTTCAATGAACGCTTCGGCAGTACGCTTGCGGTATCGGTCAAGATTCCGTTTGGCACCGAGTCCCGCAATGCACCGCGTATCGCCGCCGCGCAAGCGGAATCGACAGAAGCCGAAATTGAATATCAGCGTCAGCGTTTCGACATCGAGCAGGATATTCAAAAAGCCAGGGCGGATGTCGAGATTGCGAAACAGCGATCGGAGTTGGCCGGATCGCGCCGCTCGCTCGCCGAGGAAAATCTGCAACTGATCAAAAAGGCTTTCTCGCTTGGCGAAAGAAGCCTGTTCGAGTTTCAGCGCACGCAGGCACTCCTTAATGATGCTGCTCTTGCAGCCAGCGAGGCCAAAATCGAGATGAATCTTACTTATGCCCGCTTGAATCAGGCGATGGGAGTTTTGCCATGAAAACTTGCAAGTCAATTGTTCAAATCGTTGTGATGCCATTTGCGCTATCGGCCGCGCTGTTGCATGCGCCGGCGGTATTCGCGCATGGGGGAGAAGATCATGGCGAAGGTGCTTCGCCGGTTCAAACGGCCCAGCCGCTTGCACCCCGCGCGGAAGCTCACTCGGATGACATCGAGCTGCTCGCCGTCTATGGCAACGGGGAGCTCACGCTCTACCTGTCGGATTTCAAAACCAATCAGCCGATTACCAATGCAAAGGTCGAGGTCGAAAGCGGCCCGGACAAGGCGGTGGCTGCGGCAGCGGGAGACGGTACATACAAGGTGCCGGCCCCCTGGCTTGCCAAGCCCGGAAAGCATGGGCTGGTAGTGACGATCGAAGGTCAGGACGTTGCCGACCTGCTGGAAGCCACCCTGGAAATTCAGGAGCTTGCCAAGGAAGCGAAAAGTTTCGGTATCGGCGAGTTTGCACCGGCGGGATTGATCGGCTCACTCGGCGGTGTTGCCTTGCTTGGGTTGGTTGCCTTCGGATTAAGTCGTCGCAAAAAAATTACGAGAGATAGATCATGAAAACAGCAAAATATATTTGCACCCTGGCTTTCGCAATGGCCGCATTGACTCCGGCAATCGGCATGGCTCATGGAGATGAAGATCACAGCAACGACAAAAAGCCTGCTGCAGTTGAAAAGAATGCCGCACCACCGCAAGTCGGCAGTGAAGCGCCAGTCCGGCTGTCGGATGGCGGCGTCTTCATGCCCAAGGCCAGCCAGAACCTGCTGGGCATTCGCACCACCAAGGCCAGCCTGGGCGACGTCAACGAGACTATCGGGTTGAAAGGACACATCAAAGCCGATCCATCTTCGGGCGGACAAGTACAGGCCACCCAGGTGGGCCGGATCGTGAGCGGCGCGGCGGGCCTGCCGCCGCTCGGGCAATCCGTCAAAAAGGGCCAGGTACTGGCCTGGCTGGAGCCGGTGGTCGGCAGCGTCGAAAGAAGCAATCAGCAAGTGCAACTGGCACAGATCGGCAGCCAGTTGTCGCTCGCCGAGCGCAGGGTTTCGCGCTACGAGCAGCTTGAAGGGTCCGTGCCGCAAAAGGAAATCGACGCGGCCAAATCCGAGTTGCAGGCGTTGAAGCAGCAGAAGGCGGCTTTGAGCGGCGGACTGGGCAATCGCTTGCCGCTGACGGCGCCGGTGTCGGGCGTCATCAGCAAAGTCAGCGTGGTATCCGGGCAAGTGGTCGAAGCCAGGCAGGCGATTTTCGATATCGTCGATCCGCAACGGCTGATTGTGGAAGCGCTGGGATACGACGCTCGCCTGATCGGCAACATTGCGAAGGTATCGGGCAGCACCGAAACCGGCGGCCAGCTTAACTTGACATTGCTTGGCACCGGCCTGGAATTGCGTGAACAGGCATTGCAGATACAGCTGCGGATTGCGCCGCCTTCTCCTGCGCTGGCGGTTGGGCAACCGGTCAATGTATTCGTACAGCTCAAGGAGGCAAAGCGCGGCGTCGTTGTTCCAGGCACCGCCGTTTCGAAGGATGCATCCGGCGACCAGGTCGTATGGATACACACGACGGCGGAGCGATTTGTTCCCAAAAAGGTACAGACGCGGAATCTGGACGCCAGCAACGCGGTGGTGACGCAAGGGCTTGCCGGCGCCGAACGCGTTGTGGTGCAAGGCGTGTCTTCCCTGGCTCAGGTTCGCTAGGAAGACGCCATGTTCAATTTCATTATTAACTTCAGCCTGCGCCAGCGATTGATCGTGCTGGGCGTGGCGCTGCTGCTGATGGTCTACGGCGTGCTGACCCTCAAGCAAATGCCGGTCGATGTGTTCCCGGACCTGAACAAACCGACGGTTACCTTGATGACCGAGGCGGATGGTCTTGCGCCGGAAGAAGTGGAGCAGCTCGTCACTTTCCCGGTGGAGACGGCGATGAACGGCATGCCGGGCGTCACGCGAGTGCGTTCGGTGTCCGGCGTGGGTTTGTCGGTGGTGTACGTCGAGTTCGACTGGGGCACCGATATTTATCGAAACCGCCAGCAAGTCGCGGAGCGATTGGCGCTGGTCAGGGATCAGATGCCTGCAGGAATCGCGCCGCAGATGGGACCGGTCAGTTCCATCATGGGCGAGATCATGCTGATCGGCTTGCCGATCGACAGCAGTCAAACCACACCGATGCAGGTACGCGAATTTGCCGACTGGGTGCTGCGTCCGCGCCTGCTGACGATTCCCGGCGTGGCCCAGGTCATACCGATCGGCGGCGAGGTGCGGCAGTACCGTG
Source organism: Burkholderiales bacterium RIFCSPLOWO2_02_FULL_57_36 (assembly GCA_001770855.1). Lineage (GTDB taxonomy): Bacteria > Pseudomonadota > Gammaproteobacteria > Burkholderiales > Burkholderiaceae_D > MESE01. The sequence goes on along the minus strand of MESE01000012.1, from coordinate 62,906 downwards.
TGATGCCGGACAGCGCCAAAATGCGCGATTTGGGTATTGCACTGGACGATGTCGAGAATGCGCTCAAGAATTTCGGCGGCAATACCGGCGGCGGCTTTTCGGAAATCGCCGCGAAAGAATTCCTGATTCGCAATATCGCGCGCACCACGAAGATCGAACATCTGCAAAACCTGGTGGTCGGAAACCGGAATGGCCAGCCGATTTACCTTAAGCAAGTGGCCGAAGTCGGATTCGGCGCCGGCCTCAAGCGTGGTGACGGCAGCGTGAACGGCAAGCCGGCGGTGATTCTGTCGGTGCAGAAGCAGCCGACTGCCGACACCGTTGTGCTTACGCGTGAGATCGAAGCGGCGCTCGATTCGCTTGCAAAAGGACTTCCTGCAGGAATGAAGACGCCGGAAATCCTGTTCAAGCAAGCCGACTTCATCGAGAACTCGGTCAGCAACGTCGAGGAAGCATTGCGTGACGGTGCGATCATGGTTGCGGTCATCCTGTTCCTGTTCCTGGCGAACTTGCGCACCACCTTCATATCGCTCACCGCGATTCCGCTTTCCATTCTCGTCAGCGTGCTGGTGTTCAAGGCGTTCGGCCTGTCGATCAATACCATGACCCTGGGCGGCATCGCGATTGCGATCGGAGAACTGGTGGACGATGCGGTGGTCGACGTGGAAAACGTGTTGCGGCGATTGCGGATGAACGCGCAACTTGCCACACCTGCGCCGGTTCTGGGCGTGATCGCGAAGGCATCGATCGAGGTTCGATCGGGAATCGTCTATGCGACCTTGATCGTGGTGCTGGTGTTCGTGCCGCTGTTTGCATTGCCCGGTATCGAAGGACGCTTGTTTGTTCCGCTCGGGATTGCCTATATCGTTTCGATCCTCGCCAGCTTGCTGATCTCGATGACCGTAACGCCGGTGCTGTGCTACTTCCTGCTGCCGAAAATGAAACAGCTCAGGCACGGCGACAGCAAGCTCGTCGCCAAGTTGAAAGCCTGGGACGCACGACTGCTCGGCTGGTCGTTCAATCATGCCAAGCCGCTGCTGGCGGGTGCGGCTGTTGCCATTCTCATCGCGGCGGCAACCGTTCCGTTCTTTGCCCGCTCGTTTCTGCCTGCGTTCAATGAAGGCACGCTGACCATCAATGTCTTGCTCAATCCCGGATCGAGCCTGTCCGAATCAAACCGGATTGGTACGCTGGCCGAGCAATTGATCATGCAGGTGCCCGAAGTTGCCAAGGTCGGACGCCGCACCGGACGCGCGGAACTCGACGAGCATGCGGAGGGGGTGCATTACAGCGAGATCGACGTCGATCTGAAACGTTCGAAGCGCGACCGCGAAACAATCATGCATGAGATCCGCGATCGGCTTGCACCGCTTCCCGCCAACGTGAGTATCGGGCAGCCGATTTCGCACCGTCTCGATCATTTGCTGTCCGGCGTGCGCGCCCAGATCGCGCTGAAAATCTATGGCGATGATCTCGACACCCTTCGCGGCTTGGCCGCCGACCTGAAGAACCGGTTGCAGGGCATCAAAGGGTTGGCCGATCTGCAGATTGAAAAGCAGGTTCTGATTCCGCAACTGCAGGTGCAAATCGATTACGACAAGATCGCCGGCTACGGTATCAATTCCGCCGATGTCACCGGTGCACTGGAGCGTCTGGTCGGGGGCGACAAGGTCGCGCAGGTGATCGAAGGCAGCAGGCGCTTCGATATCGTGCTGCGGCTGGCGGACCGGGAAAGATTGCAGCAGGGATTGGCGAATCAATTGATCGAAACGCCGAACGGACGCATACCACTTTCGCTGGTTGCCGATGTGACGGAAGCCGATGGTCCGAACCAGATCGCCCGCGACAACGGCCGGCGCCGCATCGTGATCTCCGCCAATACCGACGGGTCCGACATGTCGGAGATCATTCAGAAGATTCGTGGAGCGCTGGCGGCCAGGCCGATGCCGGAAGGCTATTTCACCAGCCTCGAAGGACAGTTCCAGGCGCAGGAACAGGCCACGCGCCTGATCAGCATGCTGGCGTCGATCTCGTTGATCATGATCTTCCTGGTGCTGTACAGCCGCTACAAGTCGACTGCCTTGTCACTGATGATCATGGCGAATATTCCGCTGGCGCTGGTCGGCAGCGTGATCGCGCTGAAACTCGCCGGACTGACGCTTTCGGTGGCCAGCTTGATCGGCTTCATTACCCTGGCCGGCATCAGCACCCGCAACGGCATTCTCAAGATCAGCCATTACATCAACCTCGCAATGCATGAAGGCGAGCGCTTCGGCAAACCGATGATCGTGCGCGGTTCGCTGGAACGTCTGACACCGGTGTTGATGACCGCGCTGGTAGCGGCATTCGCGCTGGTGCCGCTGATCCTGGCGGGCGATGAACCGGGCAAGGAAATCCTGCATCCGGTGGCGGTCGTGATCTTCGGCGGACTCATCAGCTCGACCATTCTCGACACGATCATCACACCGGTGATGTTCTGGCTCTGGGGACAGAAGCCGTTGAATCGGCTGTTGGAACAGAAAACAAAGGAGAGTTATTAGCTTGGCGCTTATCTCGATGCAATACGGACCTGCTTGCCGATCGACTCAAGATCACGGCAAGCGCACATCAACTCAACGCAACTTGAAGGAGATTCACATGAAGTTACTCAAAGTGGCAGTACTGGCTTTTTCCATCGGATTTTCCGGTGCGGCGGCGGCGCATGCCGACGAATATCTCGATACCATCAAGGCGCCTAACGGCGGGCAACTCAGGATGGCCGGGATGTATCACTATGAACTGGTCATCAAGCCGACCGGGAAGGGCAACACCAATGATGTCCTGGTGTACGTCACCGATCACGGAAACCAGGAAATCAATACCAAGGGCGCGACGGGAACCGCAACCATTCTCGCGGCTTCGAAAGCAAGCGTCGTACTGAAGCCCATGGGAAAGAACCTCATGAAAGGATCGGGCAATTTTGGATTGAACCCCAACCTGAAGGCGGTGGTGTCAATTACGCTGCCAGGGAAACAACCAGAACAAGCCCGGTTTACCCCGCTTGCACCGAATCATAATCAGGGCGGTCAAAAGCATTGATTCAAGAGTTGAGCAAGCCGAGTAAAGGTTTGTTCGGAACCGTTGGCTAGCGTTTTCAGTGCGTGACAACGTTGCGCACTGAAAACAATCCTGACGGAAGATTTTGTGAATATGTTCGTCTTTTAGAAATTTGATGCAGATCAGTTGTTTTTTATGTTTCGACACTTAGCATGGTCGGAGGATTTTTTCGTCATCCTTGCTACGGGGTTAAGTGTTCTGTCGTGAATTCTTGTTGAGGACTTGCTGAACGGAACCATGCTTGGTTTCGACCTTTGTCGCTAATAATCGCCCCGCCCGTAGCAATCAGGGCAGGAACTGGAATGTCATCCATTTGGAGCGGGTCATGAATCACAAGAATGAAGAGCATCACATCAATGCCGGCGAGCGGAAAACTCTGAAAAAATCGAAAATTGTGCTGGTCGGCTTCCTCCTGGTCATCGGCTATTTTCTATGGATGGAGCATCAGGCGCACGTGATCGAATATCTGCCCTACCTGCTCCTTGCGGCATGTGTGTTGATGCATGTATTCATGCACCGCGGACATGGGCATGACCGTGGCCCCACCGAAAGCGAGAAAACCGACAGGGAGGAGTGATCATGGAGCACACGTCCCAGAATGCCTATGGCCTGTGGTCGCTGGTGATCATCAATTCCGCGATTTTCATTTTCTTTGCATTCAGTTTTACCAAGCCGAAGAGTCCGCGCGACTGGCGCTCATTCGGCAGCTTTGCCGCTTTTATCGTTGCCTTGTTCACCGAGATGTATGGGTTTCCGCTGACCATTTATTTGCTGTACCCATGGTTGTCGCGCCAGTTTCCCGGCATTGATTTCCTATCCCACGATGCAGGTCATTTGCTGGAGGTCATGCTTGGCTGGAAAGTCAATCCGCACTTTGGTCCATTCCATATCTTGAGCAATATCTTTATCTTCGGCGGATTCATCATGCTTTCTTCCGCGTGGCGCGTTTTATACCTGGCGCAGCGGCACCGCCAGCTTGCTGCAACAGGGCTGTATGCAAGGATGCGGCATCCGCAGTACGTCGCTTTCATTTTGATCATGTTCGGTTTCCTGCTGCAGTGGCCGACCATCCTTACCTTGATCATGTTCCCGATCCTGGTCTATGTGTATATCCGGCTCGCCAGATCTGAAGAACAGGATGCCATTGCAGAGTTCGGTTCCGAGTATCTGGAATACCGGGAACGGACTCCGGGATTCATTCCAATCCTTCGCAAGGAGCGAAAGATTGCATAAGGCTGCTCGATCTGTTTTTCTTGTCTGACCTCGCCTTGATTCGGCCAAAGCTCACTTCGGGACAAATCATGAACAATCAAACGCATCATCATTCCACCGCAAACGCGGAAACGCATCATCATGAAGAGCACGGCACCGTTCAAGCCAAGCCATTCAAGGATCCGGTTTGCGGCATGATGGTCGCGAGCGATCCGCAAAAGAAAATCGCCCATGACGGGGCTGATTATTTCTTTTGCAGTGCGCGCTGCATGGACAAGTTCCGCGCCGATCCGCAGGCATATCTGCATGCCGACGATGCAGCGAAGCCGGTCGCCGGAGCCGAGGAGGGCACGATTTATACTTGCCCGATGCATCCGGAGATCCGCCAGCCGAAACCCGGAAACTGCCCGATCTGCGGCATGACGCTGGAGCCGATGCTGCCGTCGCTCGAAGACGAGGAAAATCCCGAACTGGTTGATTTCCGTCGACGCTTCTGGTGGACCTTGCCATTGACGGTGATCGTGACAGTGCTGGCGATGGGCGGGTACCGCATGTTTCCCGGCATATTGCCTTATCAAAGCTGGATCGAACTTGGGTTCGGCACGCCTGTCGTTCTCTGGGCCGGATGGCCTTTCTTCCAGCGCGGAGTGCAGTCGATCAGGAATCGCAGTCCGAACATGTGGACCCTGATCGGGCTGGGAGTGGGCGCTGCCTATCTTTACAGCGTGGCGGCAACCATTGCCCCGGGAATGTTCCCTGCGACGTTCATGGAACATGGGCGCGTCGGTGTGTACTTCGAGGCGGCGGCGGTGATTGTTTCGCTGACCATGCTCGGGCAGATTCTGGAACTCAAGGCGCGTTCGCAAACGTCGGCGGCAATCAAGTCCCTGCTCGGCTTGGCACCGAAGACGGCACGCCGCATCAACAGCGAGGGCATCGAGGAAGACGTGCCGCTGACCCATGTCCACATCGGCGACACGCTGCGTGTGCGTCCCGGCGAAAAGGTACCGGTCGATGGCGTGGTGCTGGAGGGTGAAAGTGCGATCGATGAATCGATGCTGACCGGTGAACCGGTTCCCGTCACCAAGCGCCCGGGCGACAAGGTGATCGGCGCGACCATCAATGCCAGCGGCAGCTTGGTCATGAGAACGGAAAAAGTCGGTTCGCAAACCGTGTTGTCGCAAATCGTGCAAATGGTGGCGCAGGCACAACGCTCCCGTGCGCCGATGCAGCGGCTGGCGGATGTCGTGGCGGGCTATTTCGTAGTGACCGTGGTGGGCATTGCGATCCTGACGCTGCTGGGCTGGGGCTTTTTCGGTCCGGAACCGAGCTGGGTATTCGGCTTGCTCAACGCGGTGTCGGTGCTGATTATTGCCTGTCCATGCGCGCTGGGGCTGGCGACGCCGATGTCGATCATGGCAGCCACCGGTCGCGCGGCAACTCAGGGCATTCTGTTTCGCGACGCCGCGGCGATCGAGCAAATGCGCAAGATCGACACGTTGATCGTGGACAAGACCGGCACTTTGACTGAAGGCAAGCCGGCATTCGACCGCGTGGTCGCGGCGCCGGGCTTCACAGAAGAAGACGTGCTGCTGGCTGCGGCAAGCATCGATCAGGGAAGCGAGCATCCTCTCGCGCAGGCGATCGTTGCCGAAGCCCGTCAACGCGGCATGGCTTTGCACAAGCCGGAATCCTTTGAATCATCCAGCGGTATCGGCGTGCGCGGCAATGTCTCCGGTCATCGCATCGCGCTCGGAAATACCAAGCTGATGGAAGATGAAAAAGTCGATTGGCATATCCTGGCAAGCGAGGCGGAATCCTTGCGCAGCGAAGGCGCTTCGGTCATGTACCTGGCGGCGGATGAAAAACTTGTCGGCCTGATTGCGGTATCCGACCCGGTCAAGGCCACCACGCGGGAAGCGCTTGAGACGTTGCGTGCTGCTGGCCTCACGGTGGTGATGGCGACCGGAGATGGCGTCACCACGGCCAAGTCGGTCGCGGCCAGGCTCGGCATCGATGAGGTCTACGGAGAGGTCAAGCCGCAGGATAAGTTGTTGCTGGTGGAGCGTTTTCAGGCACAGGGCAAGATGGTGGCCATGGCGGGCGACGGCATCAATGATGCGCCGGCGCTGGCCAAGTCGAATGTCGGCATCGCAATGGGAACCGGGACCGATGTCGCCATCAACAGCGCTCATCTGACACTGGTGAAAGGGGATTTGCGAGCGATTGCCCGGGCGCGGATCATTTCGGTCGACACGGTTCGGAACATGCGTCAGAACCTGGGCTTTGCCTTCGCCTATAACACGCTGGGCATTCCCATCGCCGCGGGCCTGCTGTACCCGTTCACCGGGCAGTTGTTGTCGCCGCTGATTGCGGCGCTTGCGATGAGCTTGAGCTCGGTTTCGGTGATTACGAATGCCTTGAGGTTGCGCGGTACGGTGAAATGAATTGCTGTTTGGCGCGGTGAATAAGCTTTAGCCCCTGTCGTCTTGACGGGCACGGTGCCGTCCGGAAATTAGCCCGCGCAAGGCAAGTGCAATGCCGAATGTCCCATAGAAAAGGAACAGGGACGGTCTCGACAGGCGCATTTCAAATCCCGGATGCAAGCGTCTGGGCGCCACCTTGTAGTCCACAAAGCAGGCGAGTGCGGCAACGGCGGCGCCACCGGCCACGGCCGGGATAATTGATTTTTCGTCCGCTTTGTCGCCAAACCATTTTTCGTAGAGGACCGCCCATAAGGTTGCGGAAGCATGGTGAATCGCATAGCCCGGCAGGGTATAGCGTGCGCTCGGGTGATCCTGGCGCACCGCACGGTCGCCCCAGATCCAATGGCTTATTGCATTGGTAGGGGCATAGGGAGTGCCGTTCTCCTGTATTCCGCGTCTGCTTAGCACTGCCGTGCTCAGGATGCTTGCCACGCTGCCGGATATCGCGCCGTGACGGACCGCATCCGGCCATGTTTTCATGTTTTCCTCGTAACGGCTTGATATGAACCGAACGCTCCGCTCGGCCGGTCGGCCTTACAAGCGTTATCATCCGTGATGGCGAAGCGTGTCACAGCTCTATTGAACAAATGAGTTCCAAATCGGAATACAGTTCCCTGCTGCGAGGAAAGGACGTGAAATTGGTCGTTTTGCTTACCGGTGCCACCGGTTTCATCGGACACCGTCTGGCCGATGCGCTGGCTGAATCGCAGCATCAAGTGGTGTGCGCGGTACGTGATCCGTCTTCGGCGGACGATCCGCGATTCCGTTATGTCGCCGCGGATTTCACGCGGGACTTCGATTCGTCCGACTGGGCGCCGCGCCTTGCCGGCATTGATGTCGTGATCAATACGGTAGGCATTATCCGCGAATACGGCGCGCAAACTTTCGACGCGATTCACAGCCGCGCGCCGCGCGCATTGTTTTCCGCTTGTGCTGCAGCCGATGTGCGGCTGGTGCTGCAGATTTCCGCGCTGGGAGCCGATGAGCATGCGCGGAGCCGCTACCACCTGAGCAAAAAAGAAGCGGATGATTTCCTTGCCGGCCTGCCGCTGCGCTCGGTCATCGTACAGCCGTCACTGGTATACGGACACGCTGGCGCCAGCGCCCGTATGTTTGCGACGATGGCCAGCCTGCCGGTCATTGCGCTGCCGGGCCATGGCAGCCAGATGATACAGCCGGTGCATATCGACGATCTGATCGACGCCGTCATTGCTTTGCTGGACCGCACCGTGGAGAAGGGAACGCGGATGGCCATCGTCGGACCTCAGCCGATGACATTGCAGGCCTTCCTTTCGGTATTGCGCGATGCAATGGGATTTGGGCGCGCGCATTTTCTCCCGGTACCAATGCCGCTGGTACGCATCGCAGCTCAAGCGGGCTCGATGTTGCCCGGCAGCCTGCTCGATTCGGAAATGCTGCAAATGCTGGAGCGCGGCAACACGGCAAGTGCTGCGCAAATCAAAAATCTGCTCGGGCACGAACCGCGTCATGCCGAAAACTTCATCAAAAAATCAGACGCTCCCGCAGTGCGTCTGCAGGCCCAGTTAGGCTGGCTGCTCCCGCTTCTGAGAACAAGCATTGCGCTGGTCTGGATCGTGACCGGTATCGTATCGTTCGGGTTGTATCCGGTTGAGGAGAGTTACGCATTGCTGGCCAGAGTCGGTATTGCCGGCATGCTGGCGCCGGTCATGCTCTACGGCGCCGCGCTGCTGGACCTGGCTATCGGTATTGCGATACTTGTTCTGCGCAAGCGGCGCTGGCTGTGGCTGACACAACTTGCAGTCATCCTGTTTTATACCGCGCTGATCACCTGGAGACTGCCGGAATTCTGGCTGCATCCTTATGGCCCGTTGCTGAAAAATCTGCCGATGCTCGCAGCCATCTGGCTGTTGCTGGAACTGGAGGAGCGCTGATGGAATACATGGTCGTGAAATGGTTGCACATCCTTTCATCCACGCTACTGTTCGGCACGGGGATCGGTTCGGCTTTCTATATGTTCTTTGTCAGCCTGTCGCGCGACGTTCGCGCGATCGCCGTCGTGGCGCGTTATGTGGTGCTGGCGGATTGGGTGTTTACCACGCCGACGATCATCATTCAGCCGCTCACCGGTTTTTACCTGATACACCTCGCGGGTTATCCGCTGACTAGCTCATGGATTTTGTGGTCGATCGTATTGTATTTCGTTGCCGGAGCCTGTTGGCTGCCGGTAGTATGGCTGCAGATCAAGATGCATGGTTTTGCGCGTGCAGCGGTTCAATCAAATACAGTGTTGCCGGCAATTTACTGGCGCTATCTGAGGATCTGGGTGTTGCTTGGCATACCGGCCTTCGCATCGCTGGTCATCGTGTTTTACTTGATGGTTGCCAAGCCTGCTTGAAAGCGCATGCGGTTGTAGCGTTACCTGCGGCAAGAGCGTTGAATCGAATTCATATAGCTTGAAATCAACGGCATGCAAGATAACGGCCCGCACGTTTCTTTCACAACATAATTAGTCGCTCGGGCATTCATTTTGCCTATTCTTGCTGCGAAGTTTTTTGCGTATGCGCTTCTTCCCAACACGCTGAATCAGGCATCGGAGAAAAAATGTCGAACGGAAACCGTCAGATAAGCAAGAAGATAACGATCGTCGCGATGGCATTGCTATTGATGGCATGTTCTCGATCAGATCAAGATCAGGCCGCAGTGGAGCCGAAGCAGGCCGTTCCCGCGCCGCCGCCGGCGGCGCAACAAAACGCCCAGCCTTCTCCGGCGCCAGGCATCGAATTGCCCAGCTTCGTCAATCTGGTAAAGCAGCAGGGGCCGGCAGTAGTCAATATCAGCACCGTGCGCATTGTAAGTAACCCGCGCGGAGTGCCTCAGTTGCGGGAGGGCGATCCGATGTTTGAATTTTTCCGGCGCTTCGGTCCGCCGCGTGAACCACAGGGCATACCGGCCACCGGCCTGGGGTCGGGATTCATTATCAGCCGGGATGGATATATCCTGACCAATGCCCACGTTGTTGAAGACGCGCGGCAAGTGTCGGTCAAATTGACCAATAAACGTGAATACAATGCCAAGGTCATCGGCGCCGATCCTTATACCGATGTGGCGCTTTTGAAGATTGATGCCAAGGATTTGCCTGTCGTAAAAATCGGTGATGCGAACCAGATCGAGCCTGGTGAATGGGTTGCTGCGATCGGGTCGCCATTTGGCTTCGAGAACAGCATAACCGTCGGCGTCATCAGCGCAAAAGGGCGTTCATTGCCGAATGAAAGTTACGTGCCTTTCATACAAACCGATGTCGCGGTCAACCCGGGCAATTCCGGCGGTCCGCTGTTCAGCACCAAAGGCGAAGTCATCGGCATCAACGCCCAGATTTACAGTCAGACCGGGGGCTTCATGGGGATTTCATTTGCGATCCCGATGGACGTCGCGATGACCATCGCCGACCAGTTGCGTGAATCAGGAAAAGTGATTCGTGGCCGTATCGGCGTGCAACTGCAAGAGCTGACGCTCGACCTGGCCTCGATGTTGGGCATGAAGGAACCACGCGGTGCATTGGTTGCTGCCGTTCAGAGAGGCGGACCGGCGGACCGGGCCGGCATTCAACCCGGCGATGTGATTTTGTCCCTTGACGGTCGAGCAGTTGAGTACTCCGCCGATCTGGCGCGCTTGGTCGCAGGCACCAAACCCGGTGAAACAATCAGTGCAGAAATATGGCGCAAGGGGAAAACCGTATCCATCCAGGTGAAAGTGGAAGAGTTGAAGTCATAGCCAGTTGTTTGTCTATTCTGCATAAACATTGTGAAGCGACGCGGATTAGTGGCGTATGGGCGAACATAGAGCTTCATGGATAGGATATTTTCTCCTTATCGATGCGTATCTATCCAGACCCAGTTCGCGATCTAGGATGCGGGACGCGGTATCGGCTTGGTTATGTCAAGGGAATGAAAACCGTAGCCGCCGCCATCCGTGATGTTTGCCAGATCAGCAAAAAACAATTTCAGAGTATGCCCGACAGTCGGAAAGGCAATTTCGTCCCACGGAATCTCGGTTTCGGAAAAAAGTTTCACATCGAGGCTCTCGATACCTGCGACGTAGTCCAGATCGAGCAACGTGGCACGGTAGAACATATGTACCTGATGCACATGAGGAACGTTCAATAGCGAAAATAATTGATGTAGCTCAATATTCGCACCCGCTTCTTCTTCAGTCTCCCGAATCGCCGCAGCTTCAGTAGTCTCATTGTTTTCCATGAATCCGGCAGGCAGCGTCCAATAGCCGTAACGCGGTTCGATCGCACGTTTGCAAAGCAGGATTTTCGTTTCACCATCCCGCTGCCACACCGGGATCGATCCAATCACCATCTTTGGATTCTGGTAATGGATCACGCCGCATTGACTGCATACATAACGCGGACGGTTGTCGTCAGGTGGGATTTGAAGCAACACCGGGTGCGCGCATTCGGAACAATATTTCATAAGCAATAGGAAGAATCGAAAACGATTGGTAAGCACTTGATCGAAAGAACCGCCGAGGCATGTTTCGGTCAAGAGTGGAATACAGCGAGAAGTGTAGCATTGCAGGCCAATCGCGCGATTGGATTTGCATTGTCATTCGAACCCATGTATAGTTCGTTTCTTCAGACGCGGGGTGGAGCAGTCTGGCAGCTCGTCGGGCTCATAACCCGAAGGTCGCAGGTTCAAATCCTGCCCCCGCAACCAAGTCTTACTAGTCTTGATATTCCCGCCCATCATTACACCTCCTCTAAACGGGCGCCGGAAAGCAGCATCAACGGGTTCTTTAACCGGACAGCATCATGGGATGCTTGTCGTTGAAACTATAACCTCTGCAAATTGCAACTAACAAGCCGTACAAGAATCGCACATGAATACTGCTGAGGCGAAGAAAGTCCTCGAAACCGCATTGCTTTGCGCACATGAGCCGTTGTCGATCAACGATCTCAAGAAGCTCTATGTGGGTAGTGGCGAAAGCACCGATGAAGTCGGCGCCGATACGATCAAGATGCTGCTCGAAGAGTTGCGCATCGATTGGTCGGACAAAGGTATCGAAGTTGTCAGTCTGTCGACCGGTTGGCGTTTTCAAAGCCGCCCCGAGATGAAAATTTACCTTGAGCGGCTGAATCCGGAAAAACCGCCGAAATATTCGCGCGCAACCCTGGAAACCCTGGCTATTATTGCCTATAGGCAGCCCGTCACCCGGGGTGACATTGAAGAAATCCGCGGCGTGACGGTTAATTCGCAGACCATCAAAATGCTGGAAGACCGCGGCTGGATCGAAGCGATCGGCCATCGCGATGTGCCGGGACGTCCGGGTTTGTTTGCAACCACCAGGCAGTTTCTTGATGATCTCGGCTTGACCTCGCTGGACCAGTTGCCGCCGCTGCAACAGGCGATGAAGGGTGAAATGCAGGAAGGATCGCTGTTGGAGATGCAAGCGCTTGAGGCTGAGTTTCAAGCCAATCTTGATCAGACCGCCATCGATTTTGCGGCTGAGTCTCTCGAAGAGCATGAAGCGATTGCCATGGACAGTGTCGCAGAAGCTGTTGCTGAAAACCGTGAAGCCGAAACAGATTTCGAGGCCGATCGGCTGGTATTGAATACTGAAATTCTTTCTCACGACCTCGCGCCAGAATCAACGGTTGACGCTGAGCCAGGTCAGTCAAACGACGAATCGAACAATGACCCTTCCTACCCCCAATGACACACAGGTAATCGATGCCGTTTCTTCAGACTCCAATAAGGCTGAAGAAAAAAGCGGCATCCAGGCCGACGCAAACTCCGAGAGCAAGACGTCCGGTCGGACGCAAGAAGGCGAGCGGCCGGCAAAACGCGGCGTGCGCGGTCCGCGTACATTGAGGCGTGCCAGGAATGCCCCGCGTTCGGATAGCACCGCAAGCGGCGAGGCGGTTTCGGCAGGCCCGTCGGATGGCGAAATGCCGCCGGTCAATGCCGGCGACCCCGCGGAACCAGGGAATGCCAGGCCGCGCAGGGAGCGCAATAGCGGTTCCGTGGATGAGCGGATGAAAGGGAAAAGGACTTCCCAGAAACAGCGCAATCAGCCTGGTAACGCAAATGGCAAGACGGCGCCGCAAGCCAAGCCGGCGGATGCGGATGCGGTTTTTTCGTTCGTCACATCGGAAGCGTTTGATAGTCAGGCCGAAGAAGACAAGCCGAACGGCAAGCCGAATAATCGTGACGCACAGGCAAAGAATGTCCGGCGCGATCTCACTGCGGACGACGATGCCCCGAAGTTGCACAAGGTGCTGGCCGATGTCGGCCTCGGTTCGCGCCGGGATATGGAAGAATTAATTATTGCCGGACGTGTGTCCGTGAATGGCGAACCTGCCCATATAGGCCAGCGTATTTTGCCGGCCGATCAAGTACGCATCAACGGTAAATTACTGCAGCGCAAAGTCACCACCCGTCCGCCGCGGGTACTGATATATCACAAGCCTGCTGGCGAAATTGTCAGTAACAGCGATCCCGAGGGGCGGCCATCGGTATTCGATCGATTGCCGACGATGAAAGCCGCGAAATGGCTGGCCGTGGGACGTCTCGATTTCAACACCGAAGGTTTGCTGTTGTTTACCACGTCCGGCGATCTGGCTAACCGGTTGATGCATCCACGTTATGGCATCGATCGCGAGTATGCGGTACGCACACTGGGTGAGCTGGAAGAAGGCATGCGCCAGAAATTGCTGGCCGGCATTGAGCTTGACGATGGCACTGCCCAGTTTTCCAGGGTTGCCGATGGCGGCGGCGAGGGCGTCAATAAATGGTATCGCGTTACGATTGGCGAAGGCCGCAACCGGGAGGTGCGTCGCATGTTCGAGGCAATCGGCCTGACCGTATCGCGCCTGATTCGTACTCGCTATGGCGCATTGACGTTGCCCCCAGGTTTGAAGCGCGGCCGGTGGGAAGAAATGGATGAGCATGCGGTGCGCGACTTGATGAAGATAAGCGGACTGGAAAAGGCTGCCGGGCAAGCCCAGCCGGCCAAGGGTCGGGGCGGACCGTCGGCCCGCCAGGGTGGCGCCAACCAGGGTGGCGCCAATCGTACCGGCAATAATTTTGAAAACAATCAGGGCCAGCAGCGCACCCCTGGACGCGGCGGTCAGGGTCAGTCGCGCCCGCGCCAGCCGGATCCGTTGCAAACCGCACTTGGATTTCCGGGAATGGGTCAGCCCCGCCGCAACAGCGGTGCGGGACGCGGGGGAGTGGGCGGACAGACTCGGCAAGGGCAGGGCGCGCAGGGTCGGCAGGGCGGTGCCCCGACTGGTGCCCAAGGGCCGTTGCGTCGCCGGTCGCGGGGATAAGGTGTTGCACATCAATTGGCCATGCCGGCGGCGTGAGTGGCGCCGCTAAAGAGGTGAAACATCCACCGCGGCATTGCAGGGTACTAAGTAATCGATTATAATCTTGCAGTTTACAAGGGCCGTCTCCCGCGAGAACTTCACCGGGAAATAACTGCAGGCGGCTTGAATCATAAAAAAGATGGGCAGATGCCCATTTTTTTTTTGTTAAACAATTTGTGGATTCGGCGCCCCGTAAAGATTGTCGCGGCGCCGGATGTAGCGTTTACGGGGAATTTGCCTTGCAGTTGTTGGGATTGATAGAAAAAACGGTTACCGGATTGGGCTACGAGCTTGTCGATTTCGAACAAGCCGCGCGCGGCTTGTTGCGTGTCTATATTGACTTCGCGTCGCAGGATCCCGACCCAGGGCAGATCACAGTCGAAGATTGCGAAAAGGTAACACATCAACTGCTCCATGTATTGACTGTGGAAAATGCCGTGTACGAACGCCTGGAAGTGTCATCTCCGGGGTTGGATCGGCCGTTGAAAAAGCTGGCCGACTTTGCACGATTCACCGGTCAGGAAGCGCTTGTGAAGCTGCGCATGCCGATGCCGGGCGCAGCGAACCGCAAATCGTTTCAAGGCATGCTGCATGCTCCCGATGGCGACAAGTTGAAACTGGAATTTGAAGGAAATGACGGGCCGGCAATGCTGGAGTTTACGCTGGCCGATGTGGACAAGGCGCGTTTGGTGCCGAAAGTGGATTTTAGGAGTCGCAAAGCATGAGTCGCGAAGTTTTATTGTTGGTCGATGCGCTAGCGCGTGAAAAAAACGTTGATAAAGATATCGTCTTCGGGGCGCTTGAACACGCGCTCGCGCAAGCGACCAAAAAGCGCTATCCGGGCGATGTGGACATTCGCGTCTCGATCGATCGCGAGACCGGCGAGTTCGAATCCTTCCGCCGCTGGCACGTGGTGCCGGACGAAGCCGGCCTCCAGTTGCCGGATCAGGAGATCCTCCATTTCGAAGCCAAAGAGCAGATCGAAGACATTGATGTCGACGATCATATCGAAGAGCCGATTGAATCGGTGGATTTTGGCCGCCGCTTCGCGCAGGACACCAAACAGGTTGTGTTGCAGCGTATCCGCGATGCCGAGCGCGAGCAGATTCTGGCCGATTTCCTTGAGCGAGGCGATTCGCTGGTAACCGGCACCATCAAGCGCATGGAGCGCGGCGATGCGATTGTCGAGTCCGGCAAGATTGAAGCGCGTCTGCCGCGCGACCAGATGATTCCAAAGGAAAATCTGCGTATCGGCGATCGGGTACGTGCATACATCCTGCGCATTGAACGCAATGCGCGCGGACCGCAAGTGATTCTGTCGCGTACCGCGCCGGAATTCATCATGAAACTGTTTGAGCTCGAAGTGCCGGAAATCGAGCAAGGTCTGTTGGAGATCAAATCGGCCGCTCGTGATGCAGGGGTACGCGCCAAGATCGCCGTCTTCACCACTGACAAGCGGATCGATCCGATCGGCACTTGCGTCGGCATGCGCGGTTCGCGCGTGCAGGCCGTGACCGGCGAACTCGGCGGCGAACGCGTTGATATCGTGTTGTGGTCCGAAGATCCGGCGCAGTTCGTGATCGGCGCGCTGGCGCCGGCGAACGTATCGTCGATCGTGGTCGACGAGGAAAAGCATGCGATGGACGTGGTGGTCGATGAGGAAAATCTCGCGATCGCGATCGGACGCGGCGGGCAGAACGTGCGCTTGGCGTCTGAATTGACCGGCTGGCAGATCAACATCATGACAGCCGAAGAATCGGCGGATAAATCCGCGGTCGAAACAGCATCGATTCGCGCATTGTTCATGGAAAAACTGGATGTCGATCAGGAAGTGGCTGACATCCTCGTTGACGAAGGGTTCGCCAGCCTGGAGGAGATCGCCTATGTGCCGATCACCGAAATGCTGGATATCGAGTCGTTCGACGAAGATACGGTCAATGAACTGCGCAATCGCGCTCGCGATGCGCTGGTCACTGAGGCAATTGCATCCGAAGAAGGCCTCGAAGGCATGGAAGAGGCGCTGGTGGAACTGGAGGGGATGGATCGCATCACCGCCGGCAAGCTGGGCCTGGCCGGTATCAAGACGCTTGAAGGGTTTTCCGGCCTGGCATATGACGAGTTCGGTGCGATTCTTGCGCTGCCCTCGGAGCGTGCGCGTCAACTGATTGAAAATGAATTTGAAGATGTGACCGATGACGAGATGAGGCTCATTGATGCCAAATACGATGATCGTGCCAAGGCGTTGCATGCCAAGGCATGGAGCCTCGCGGAAGCCAAATGATTCTCGAAGTTCCACAATCATCCATCGCGTCACATAGAAAAGAGGACTGAATGGCGAGTAACAACGTAGCCCAATTTGCCACCGAGCTCAAGATGCCGGCCGATCTGCTGCTGACGCAGCTGCGTGCCGCAGGCGTCGAAAAAAGCTCGACTGCCGACCAATTGTCCAAGGAAGACAAGGACAAATTGCTCGGGCATCTGCGCCGCTCTCACGGTGTTGCGCCGGATGGCGAGAAGAGAAAAATCACGCTGACGCGTAAAGAGACCACCGAGATCAAGCAGGCCGACGCGACTGGAAAATCGCGCACGATTCAAGTCGAGGTTCGCAAGAAACGTACGTTCGTCAAACGTGATGAACCGGCGATCGAAGAAGCGCCGCCAACGGTTGTCGAAGCGCCTGCGATCGATGAGGCGGAGCTGGCCCGTCGGGCGGACGAAGCACGCCGGCATGCAGAGTTGATGGCTCGGCAGGAAGCGGATCTGCGCGCGAAGCAGGAGCATCTGGCCAAGCTGGAAGCGGAGAAGGAAGCACAGGCAAAGGCAATCCGCAAGGCGGAACTCGATGCTGCAAAGGCTGCTGCCCAACCGGCCGCAGTTGATGTCGGCGATGCCGCCGACGACGAGAAAAAGCGCATCGTTGCTGAAGAAGCCAAGAAAAAAACTGCGCAAAGCGCCAAGGATGCCGCTGAAAAAGCCGCGGTGACCGAGCGTGCGCGTAAGGTTGTCGCAGACGAAGTCGCGCAGATCAAGGCGATGATGAACGCACCGCGCAGGGCGATAAAAGCGCCTGAGCCGGAACCGGCACCGGTAGTCGCCAAGGCGAAACCGGCCGAAGGTACGCTGCACAAACCGGCCGAGAAGAAACCCGGCGAAAAGAAAGACGACAAGAAACCGGCCGTTACCGCCGACAAAAAATCGATCAAATCGGCAAACGTTTCGTCCACTTGGCAAGACGACGCCAAGAAGCGCGGCGGTGTCGGCATCAAGACCCGCGGCAATACAGGCGGCGGCCGCGATGGCTGGCGTGCCGGTCCGAAAGGCCGTCGCACCTCCCATCACGACGATCGTGAAACCAATTTCCAGGCGCCGACCGAAGCTGTGGTCAAGGATGTGCATGTACCGGAAACGATTACGGTTGCCGAATTGGCGCACAAGATGTCGGTGAAGGCATCGGAAGTCATCAAGCATTTGATGAAACTCGGTCAGATGGTCACCATCAACCAGGTGCTCGACCAGGAAACCGCGATGATCCTGGTGGAGGAAATGGGTCATACCGCACACGCGGCCAAGCTCGACGATCCTGAGGCATTGCTGACGGAGGGTGTGGAACATCCCGATGTCGAGTCGTTGCCGCGTGCTCCGGTGGTTACCGTAATGGGCCACGTCGATCACGGCAAGACATCCTTGCTTGACTATATCCGGCGCGCCAAAGTGGCGTCCGGTGAAGCGGGCGGCATTACCCAGCACATCGGTGCCTACCACGTTGAAACGCCGCGCGGCATGATCACGTTCCTCGATACGCCGGGCCATGAAGCATTTACCGCCATGCGTGCACGCGGCGCCAAGGCGACCGATATCGTGATTCTGGTGGTGGCGGCCGACGACGGCGTGATGCCGCAGACCAAGGAAGCGATTGCCCATGCAAAAGCGGCAGGCGTGTCCCTGGTTGTTGCAATCAACAAGATCGACAAGCCGGGTGCAAATCACGACCGCGTTACGCAGGAATTGATTGCGGAACAGGTCGTGCCGGAAGCATACGGCGGCGAATCGCCTTTCATTCAGGTGTCGGCCAAGACCGGTCAAGGTATTGATTCCTTGCTTGAAAACGTGTTGCTGCAAGCTGAAGTGCTGGAATTGAAAGCGCCGGTCAATGCACCGGCCCGCGGCCTCGTGATCGAGGCCAAGCTCGACAAGGGCCGTGGTCCGGTTGCGACGATCCTGGTTCAGTCAGGCACCCTGAAGCGCGGCGATGTGGTGCTGGCCGGATCTTCGTATGGCCGTGTGCGCGCGATGATCGACGAGAACGGCAAGAGCATCAGCGAAGCCGGCCCTTCGATTCCGGTGGAGATCCAGGGCTTGACCGAAGTGCCGGTCGCCGGCGAAGAAGTGATGGTCATGACCGATGAGCGCAAGGCGCGCGAGATCGGCTTGTTCCGTCAAGGCAAGTTCCGCGATGTGAAGCTGGCCAAGCAACAGGCAGCCAAGCTCGAGAACATGTTCGACCAGTTGGCCGAAGGTGAAATCAAGAACCTGCCGATGATCATCAAGACCGACGTGCAAGGTTCGCAGGAAGCGATTATCCATGCGATGCAGAAGTTGTCCACCAGTGAAGTGCGGGTACAGGTGGTGCATGCGGCAGTGGGCGGCATCAGCGAATCGGACGTCAACCTGGCGCTTGCGTCGAAGGCGATCATCATCGGCTTCAATACAAGAGCCGACGCATCCGCACGCAAGCTGGCGGAAGCCACCGGCATCGACATTCGCTACTACAACATCATTTACGATGCGGTCGACGAGATCAAGGCGGCAATGTCCGGCATGTTGTCGCCGGAGAAGCGCGAACAGGCACTCGGCCTGGTGGAAATCCGCCAGGTGATCCTGGTCAGCAAGGTCGGCGCGATTGCCGGTTGCTACGTGCTGGATGGCGTAGTCAAGCGCGGCTCGTCCGTGCGTCTTCTGCGCGACAACGTAGTGGTGTGGACCGGCGAACTCGATTCGCTCAAACGCTTCAAGGATGACGTGAAGGAAGTGAAAGCCGGCTTTGAATGCGGTTTGACTCTGAAAAACTTCAACGACGTCAAGGAAGGCGATCAACTGGAAGTCTTCGAAGTTCAGGAAGTCGCCCGTACTCTCTAATCCGGCTCAGGCGGGTGACTTTGTCGCCCGCCGCGACCGCGGCACCATCGGCGATTATCATCATGGCTAAACATAGCAAATCCATTCCTGGACGCGGCTTGCGCGTGGCGGACCAGATCCAGCGCGATCTGGCGGAAATCGTTGCATACGATCTGAAAGATCCGCGCGTGGGCATGATCACGATCACCGAGGTGCAGATCACTCCGGATTATGCACATGCCAAGGTGTTCTTTACCATGCTCAATGACGACCCGGAGGCAATACAGAATACGGTGACCGGCCTTAGCAAGGCTGCCGGTTTTATTCGCGGCCAA
This sequence comes from Burkholderiales bacterium RIFCSPLOWO2_02_FULL_57_36, assembly GCA_001770855.1. GTDB lineage: Bacteria > Pseudomonadota > Gammaproteobacteria > Burkholderiales > Burkholderiaceae_D > MESE01. The sequence goes on along the minus strand of MESE01000012.1, from coordinate 43,305 downwards.
CTTGGCCGCCGCCTCACCATTCATACTCTTCCCGAGTTGCATTTCGTGCACGATAACTCGACTGCGCGCGGTATCGAATTATCGAAGCTGATCGACCAGGCAGTTGCGTCGCGCGCCAAGGATGCGGAAGAAGGCTGATTTCGCACCCGCGCTTTTCCTGCGTACAGTAAAGATGTGACCCGACATGGCGAACCCTCAAGCCAAGAAAAAACGCGTACCGGTGCATGGCGTTCTGCTGCTCGACAAATCCGTCGGCCATTCCAGCAACGATGCGCTGATCAAGGCCAAGCGCCTTCTTAACGCGGAAAAGGCTGGGCACACCGGCACGCTCGATCCGTTTGCAACCGGTCTTTTGCCATTGTGTTTTGGCGAAGCGACAAAATTCGCGCAAGATCTGCTTGACGCCGACAAGACCTACGAGACCGTGGTCCATCTTGGCATTCGCACCGTTACCGGCGATACCGAGGGCGAGGTGATATCGACTTGCGCGGTAAATGCCGAACGCGATCAGATCGAAGCAGTGCTTTCCCGGTTTCGCGGCGAGCTTGATCAGATTCCTCCCATGTATTCCGCGCTCAAGCGTGACGGCAAGCCCTTGTATGAATATGCGCGCGCGGGTGTGACGCTGGAACGCGACGCGCGGCGGGTAACGATCCACATGCTGGAACTGCTGGACTATCAATCTCCCTATCTGACATTGCGCGTTCAATGCAGTAAAGGCACGTATATCCGCGTACTGGGTGAAGACATCGGCGCGGCGCTCGGCTGCGGCGCCCATCTGCGAGAGTTGTGCCGTATCGGCGTCGGCAGTCTGTCGCTCGACCATGCGGTCACACTTGATATGTTTGCCGAAATGAGTGAATTGGAGCGCGCGGAAGCGCTGGCGCCCGTCGATGCATTACTGTCATCATTTCCTGCCGTGAACTTGCCGGAAGCATTGGCGAAACGGTTTCTGCAAGGACAGAGATTGGCGCTCGGCAAGGAAGGTGTTGCTATTGCGGAAGGTGAGGGCCGGGTGCGGGTTTATCGTGAAAGCGACGGACAATTGCTCGGTACGGCGCAATTGAAGGAATTCGGCGTGCTTGCGCCGGAACGGCTGGTTGCGTTGAATAATCAATAAAACCGGCAGGCTTGGTCATTTTCTTTCCGTAGCCAATAAAACCGCACTGCCCATCCCATTTGAACTGTGGCGTAATCGCCAGCAACTCTTTGAAAATCAAGAGTATTTTCTGATTTCATGTCACGCAACATGCTATACTATTCGGCTTTCCAAGTTACGCATCCTTCAGCAAATTAAGATCATGTCAAATACAAAACGCGCCATCCGCAACATCGCCATCATCGCCCACGTCGACCACGGCAAGACGACTCTCGTCGACAAATTGCTGCGACAGTCCGGCACCTTCCGCGACAACCAGCAGGTTGAGGCGCGCGTGATGGATTCCAATGATCTGGAAAAAGAGCGCGGCATCACGATTTTGTCGAAGAATTGCGCAGTTGAGTATGAAGGCACCCATATCAACATCGTCGACACGCCGGGCCATGCCGATTTCGGCGGCGAAGTCGAGCGCGTGCTGTCGATGGTTGACAGCGTATTGCTGTTGGTCGATGCGCAAGAAGGACCGATGCCGCAGACCCGCTTCGTTACGCGCAAGGCGCTGGCGCTCGGTTTGAAGCCGATCGTTGTGATCAACAAGATCGATCGGCCGGGCGCGCGCGCCGAATGGGCAATCAACGCCACTTTTGAATTGTTCGACAAGCTCGGCGCAACTGAAGAACAACTGGATTTCCCGGTCGTGTTTGCATCGGCGCTCAACGGTTATGCCAGTCTTGATGCAAGCGTGCGCGAAGGCGACATGAAGCCGCTGTTTGAGGCGATTCTGGAACACGTTCCTGCGCGCGATGATGACCAGGACGGTCCGTTGCAGCTGCAAATTTCTTCGCTGGATTATTCGTCCTATGTCGGCAAAATCGGCATCGGCCGTATCACTCGCGGCCGGGTCAGGGCGCTGCAGGATGTGATCATCAAGGATGGTCCGGAAGGCACGCCGATCAAGGCACGCATCAACCAGGTGTTGAATTTCAAAGGTCTGGAGCGCGTATTGGTTGACGAAGCAGTCGCCGGTGACATTGTCCTGATCAACGGCATCGACGAGATCGGCATCGGTACTACGGTATGTTCGCCGGAAGCGCCTGATGCGCTGCCGATGCTGACCGTTGATGAACCGACGCTGACGATGAACTTCATGGTCAATAATTCACCATTGGCGGGCCGCGAAGGCAAATTCGTCACCAGCCGCCAGTTGCGCGAGCGCCTGGACCGTGAACTGAAGGCCAACGTTGCGCTGCGTGTCGCGCCGACTCCTGACGACACCATCTTTGAAGTGTCCGGCCGCGGTGAACTGCACCTGACGATTTTGATCGAAAACATGCGCCGTGAAGGATTCGAACTCGCTGTATCGCGTCCGCGCGTCGTGTTCAAAATGGTCGACGGTGTGCGCCACGAGCCGTTCGAATTGCTTTCGGTTGACGTGGAAGAAGTCAATCAAGGCGGCGTGATGGAAGAGTTGGGCCGCCGTCGTGGCGACTTGCAAAACATGGAATCGGACGGGAAAGGCCGCGTACGGCTGGAATACCGTATCCCGGCACGCGGCTTGATCGGATTTCAGGGCGAGTTCATGACCCTGACCCGCGGCACCGGTCTGATGAGCCACATTTTTGATGAATACGCGCCGGTGGATAACACCAAAGGCGAAATGGCGAGCCGCCGCAACGGCGTGCTGATTTCGCAGGATGACGGCGCTGCGGTCGCATACGCGATCTGGAAACTGCAGGACCGCGGCCGCATGTTCGTGGTGCACAATGATCCGGTGTATGAAGGCATGATCATCGGCATCCATTCGCGCGACAACGACCTGGTGGTCAATCCGATCAAGGGCAAGCAACTGACCAACGTCCGTTCGTCTGGCACCGATGAAGCGGTGCGACTGGTACCGCCGATCCAGATGTCGCTGGAATATGCAGTCGAATTCATCGATGATGACGAACTGGTCGAGATCACGCCGAAGAGCATTCGCCTGCGCAAGCGCTTCTTGAAAGAGCACGAGCGCAAGAAGGCAGGCCGCGAAGCCGCATAATCTTTAACGACTCATGGCTTTCCATGGCCATGAATTCGAACCCGTCACATTCGGCTGGCCCTTTACAGGTCATTTGGAATTGACGGGTTTTTATTTGCCCTGATGGTCTTATTCATGCCCAAGGAATTGTCGCATCGCCACGCCGTTCTACTAATGATCTGCGCCGCCGTGCTGTGGAGCATAGCCGGCGTTTTCACGCGCCATCTCGACGCGGCCCGCGGATTTGAAATCACTTTCTGGCGCAGTGTGTTTGCCGCATTGTTCGTTGCGGGGGCGCTGGTCTGGCAACAAAAGAGCAGCGCATTTGCCAGCGTTCGTGCAGTCGGAAAACCGGGACTATTGTCCGGTGCGATGTGGGCCGTGATGTTTTGCTGCTTCATGATCGCGTTGACCCTGACTACGGTGGCCAACACCTTGATCGTGATGAGCATTTCGCCGTTGCTGACGGCATTTTTTGCATGGTTGTTCTTGCGTCAGACGATTGCATTGCGCACCTGGCTGGCAATCGGCGCAGCATTCGTCGGCATGGTATGGATGTTCGCCAGCGGCATGTCCGACATGGGCGGCATGCACCTGGCCGGTATGGCAGTGGCCTTGGGTGTGCCGATCGCCGCATCGATCAATGTGGTTATCCTGAAAAAGACCGGACACGGGATCGACCTGATTCCGGCGGTATTGCTCGGCGGCGTATTTTCCGCGCTGATGATGTTGCCGCTAAGCTGGCCGTTTCAGGCATCGCTGCACGATATCGCCATTCTTGCAATCCTCGGCTTTTTCCAGCTTGGTTTGCCGTGCATGCTGATGGTTGCGGCGTCCAAGTCGTTGTCCGCACCGGAAATTTCGTTGCTCGCGCTGCTTGAAGTGTTGCTCGGGCCCTTGTGGACATGGATCGGCGCCGGCGAAGTGCCGGCACACGCGACGCTGGTCGGCGGCGCCGTCGTGCTGGCGGCATTGGTGTTCAATGAAGCCACCGCGATACGCCGGACGGAGCCGGTCGCGACCTGAACTCGCCTTGCCGCTGGCTAATGTCAGGCGGTTGCGGAGTCGAATTCCGGCACCGCTTTCTGCGCCTTCAATACCTCCGCGATCGCACCGAACATTTGATCGATCTGCGATTTTTCGATGATCAGCGGCGGCGACAGTGCAATGATATCGCCGGTGGTGCGAATCAGCACGCCCTTGTCCCAAAAGCATTTCAGGAACACGTCCGATGCGCGCGCGGTGGCTTTTCCGGGAATGCCTTCGAGTTCGATGCCGCATACCAGGCCGAGATTGCGTACATCTTTTACATGGGGCAATCCTTTCAGGCTGTGCGCAGCGTCTTCGAAATAGGGCGCCATATCGGCTGCGCGTTCGAACAGCTGTTCGCTGCGGTAAACATCGATGGTTGCCACTGCGGCCGCCGATGCGAGCGGATGACCGGAATAGGTGTAGCCGTGGTAAAACTCGATGGTGTTTTCCGGCGCCGCATCCATGAAGGTGTCGTGGATATCCTGGCGAACGATCACCGCGCCCATCGGCACGGTCGCATTGGTCAATCCTTTTGCAGCCACGATCATGTCCGGCACGACGCCGAAATAATCGGCGGCGAACGGCGCGCCAAGACGGCCGAAGCCGGTGATGACTTCATCGAAAATCAGCAGGATGCCGTACCGGTCGCAGATCGAGCGCAATTTTTGCAGGTAACCCTTGGGAGGCAGGATTACGCCAGTGGAACCCTGGATCGGTTCGACGATGACTGCAGCCACCGTTGCGGGATCATGCAGCGTGAGCATGCGTTGTTCAAGTTCGTCGGCGAGTTCGGCGCCATGCTCGGGCAAACCTCTGGAAAATGCGTTTTGCGCGATGTTCAGCGGATGCCGCAAATGGTCGACGCCCGGCAGCGTCGGGCCGAAATGCTTGCGATTGCCGGCAATGCCGCCGACCGCGATACCGCCGAAACCGACACCGTGATATCCGCGTTCCCGGCCGATCAACCGTGTTCTCAAACCGTCGCCGCGTACCCGATGATAGGCCAGCGCGATTTTCAATGCGGAATCGACCGCCTCGGAACCGTCGTTGCAAAAGAATATCCGGTTCAATCCTTCCGGCGCGATCGACACCAGTGCGCTGGCCGCCTCGAAGGCCTTGGGATGCCCCATCTGGAATGCGGGCGCATAATCCATCGTTGCGGCTTGCTTCTGAATGGCTTCGACAATTTTCGGATGTCCATGGCCGGCATTGACGCACCAGAGACCGGATGTACCGTCGAGTATCTTTCGTCCGTCGTCGGTGGTGTAGTGCATGCCGGATGCCGATACCAGCATGCGCGGCTTGGCCTTGAATTGCCGGTTGGCGGTAAACGGCATCCAGAAATGGTCGGTATTTACATGAATAGACATGTTGTCGCTTTGCCTTTCGGATAATGAGGCTGTTGCATTCTGATGCGGATCGATAACCGCACTTTACTGCGATTTCCGGATAAAAGTTTGTGTCGGTACAATATCGGTTTTAATTGTGGCACTTTTGCTTCGCCGCTGAAACACCCTGCCAACTGATTGAATGAACTCAAGATTATCTTCCCGCCGCCTTTCGGTAGCGCCCATGATGGATTGGACCGACCGGCATTGCCGCGTGTTCCATCGGAAAATCACGCGCCACACCTGGCTTTACACCGAAATGGTGACGACCGGTGCGCTGCTGCACGGCGACGTGCCGCGCCATCTCGATTTCAGCGATGAAGAGCATCCGGTCGCATTGCAGCTGGGAGGCAGCGAACCGGGCGATCTCGCGCAATGCGCCAAACTTGGCGAACAATGGGGCTACGACGAAATCAACCTGAATTGCGGTTGCCCGTCGGAGCGTGTGCAAAAAGGCGCGTTCGGCGCCTGCCTGATGGCCGAGCCGGCGCTGGTTGCCGATTGCGTCAAGGCGATGCGTGATGCGGTAACGATCGATGTGACCGTCAAGCACCGCGTCGGGATTGACGATGCGGAGTCATATGATTTTGTCCGCGATTTCGTCGGCACCGTCGCCGATGCCGGATGCAGCACTTTTATCGTTCATGCGCGCAATGCGATCCTGAAAGGATTGAGCCCGAAGGAAAATCGCGAGATTCCGCCGCTGCGATACGCCTACGCCTATCAACTCAAGCGCGACTTCCCGCAACTTGAAATCGTCATCAACGGCGGAATCAAGACGCTGGCCGAAATCGACACCCATCTGGCGCAGGTGGATGGTGTAATGATCGGCCGCGAGGCTTACCATAATCCCTACCTGATGTCAGTAATCGACGCACGTTATTACGGCGACGATGCGCCGGTAAAATCGCGCGCTGAAATACTGGAGGCGATGTTGCCGTATATTCACGCGCAATTGGAACGCTATGGCAGAGGCGATGCGGGAGGCGGTTTGAAGCTGAACAGCATTACCCGTCACATGCTCGGTTTGATGACGGGCATGCCGGGTGCGCGCGCATTTCGTCAATCGCTGTCCGACTCAAAAAAACTGGCCGCCGGAAACCCGGCCCTGCTGCTGGAAGCCCTGGCACGAATGCAACCGCTGGCGGCGTAGCAACCCGACTCGCATTTTTCCTGAAGTTCTCAATGGACTACTAGCAGCCCGAGGCATTATGGGCTTGGCGGCTTCGTTCGAAGCGCCGTCGGATTGCCCTTTTTATTTGCGCCATGCCGCCACGCTGCTTCCTGCGCAACAAAACTCAAGTAAAACTGACCGGATCTGTGTATTTTTATTGATTTCCGAATCATTTGCGGTGTTCTCTGCGGCGGTCACCGCTACAAGACTCAACTTGGCCGGGTGGCATGAAAGCTGCTGAAAGATTGACCGGTTCATCGGAGGGTAGGCGAAGAATTTTCCCGATTTTCGTTTGCTTTCAGAACCTCTTCGACGACCCGCTTTTCAATTTCGTCGGTATCCAGCCGATGATTGAATATTCAATTCGAAGCGAGCTGAAAATGAGCGACCAAGATCAAAAGCAGGGCTTTCCGCCGCAACATCAGGATCAGCAACCGGGCCGCGAAACGGCCATGAAGCCGCAGCCGGACTCGCATGCCAAAGCGTATTTGGCAGCCGGGAAAATGAAAGGGAAGATCGCATTGATCACCGGCGGCGACAGCGGTATCGGACGATCCTTGGCAATCACATTTGCCAAGGAAGGAGCGAACGTCGCGATCGCCTATCTTAATGAAGACCAGGATGCGAAAGAAACGCAACAGATGATTGAACAGCTTGGCAGGGAATGCATCGCTATCGCAGGTGACATCGGCGATGCGGATTTCTGCCGGCAGTTGGTTGAAAAAACGGTTTCATCGTTCGGACGGCTGGATGTACTGGTCAATAATGCCGCGGAGCAGCATCCGCAGGAAAGTGCTGAAGATATCAGTGAAGAACAACTGGAAAAAACATTTCGCACGAATGTTTTTTCAATGTTCCATACGGTAAAAGCTGCATTGCCGCACCTGCAATCCGGCGCGCGCATCATCAATACCACCTCGGTGACTGCGTACCGCGGCAGCGCGCATTTGCTGGATTACTCGGCGACCAAGGGCGCGATCGTTGCGTTTACAAGATCGCTGTCGCAGCAGTTGGCCGAGCGCGGCATTTATGTGAATGCGGTTGCGCCGGGCCCGGTATGGACGCCGTTGATCCCGTCGACATTTCCGGCGGAACAGGTCGAGAAATTCGGCGCCAAGGTACCGCTCGGACGCGCCGGACAGCCGGATGAAATCGCTCCCTGCTATGTATTTCTGGCTTGCGCCGATTCTTCATATATGACAGGCCAGGTGCTGCATCCAAACGGCGGGGAAGTGATTAACGGCTAGCGTCCGCAAACCGATCAGTATTCCTTGAGCCTGTTATATAGCGTCTTGAGGCTGATGCCGAGCGCTTCGGCGGTCAATCGCTTGTTGCCGCTGAAATGTTTGAGCGTCGCCAATATGATTTCACGTTGCGCATCTGCCAAAGGTGTGCCGACGGAAAAATTCAGGAACCCGTCATGCATGATGGGTTTCTTGGAGGATAGATCCGACAAGTGTTCTTCAATCATCAAAATGTCTGAAGACAAAATGAAAGCGCGTTGTACGACGTTTTTCAATTCTCGTACATTGCCTGGCCAAGCATAGGCGCGAATCGTTTCGAGAGATTGGCGGGAAAATGATTTCCGTGTGTTGTCCTTGGCATTCAGCGTTTGCAAAAAGTGTTGTGCGAGCAAATCGACATCGCCGTTGCGTTCCCTCAGCGGCGGAACGCGTATCGGAAAAACGGCAAGGCGATACATCAGATCTTCTCGCAGGCTTCCTTCTTTCACCGCAGTTTCCAGATCGCGGTTCGTTGCGGTAATCAGCCGGACATCGACTTTGACTTCCTGGCTGCCGCCAACACGCAGGAAGGCGCCGCATTCAAGTACGCGCAGCAGTTTCACCTGCATATCAGTCGGCATTTCGGTAATTTCATCCAGGAACAAAGTGCCATGCGAAGCATGTTCGAAGTAACCGGCATGTTGCCGTGCCGCACCGGTAAAGCTGCCTTTTTCATGACCGAACAATGCCGCCTCGATCAGATGGCGAGGAATCGCTCCGCAATTGACTGCGACAAAATTTTCATTGCACCGGGGGCTGATCTGATGAATCGTCTGCGCAATCAGCTCCTTTCCGGTACCGCTTTCGCCTGCAAGCAGAACAGTTGCATCCGTTATGGAAACCTTGTCGAGCTGCTGATAGAGCTTTTCCATTGCAGGAGAAGATCCGTACAGCATACCAAAGCGTTTGAGTGTTTTATCGGCAGACATTGGAATTCATTTCTTCCTCATGTCGGTGCCGTGGCAGGCGATTTCCAGGATGATCAGTAAATAAAAAATGAACCGTATCTGCATCTTCAACTGAATGGTAAAAAACCTTTTGGCTGTTCAATCATTACACGGCGAGACCAGATACTTTCAGTTGGCGGATCATTTTTTTCGGAGTGGGCCATGCCGGAAAGCGGTTCAGGTTTTGATTGCGCATGTCGAAAAAATATATTCATGGGAAAAAATTTCTGCAACGTAAAACAGGTGGGGTGCCCCTCAAATGAGCGCCATCAGACTAGCATGCAAGAAGCCGTGTGAAGTAATTGATACATCAATGATTGAGAGAAATCACATCAAGCGCGAATACCTTGTGCAACTAGTAAATCGATTGGCGCTCAATATCTATTCACGATACCGGGAATGTTTTTTTCAGGGAATATTGCAAAAGTGAACGGCTTGCTTCATGGGTGTCGCACTACACTCTATTGATGCAACCTGATTTCACAAAAAAGATATTCTGGTACCGGCCTCGGTTGTTCCTTTGTGCTGCCAATCCGAAAGTTTTTTCAGGTTTATTTTTGCGATGGCACAAAAAATGCGTTCGATATAAAACTGACTAAGTTGCCAAATTGCGAAACTTATCTCAAACAACGTAGTCAAGGCATTGGGTACTTATTTTTTGTGAAAGGAACAATAATGAGATCATCGATCTACACTACAAAGATCATATTGGCTGCAGGGTTGTTAAGCGTGATGTTTGCTGGTTGCGGCAAATCGGAAGAGCAGAGCAGCGGCACAACCGGCACCACTCCTACCACTCCTTCGAGTTCGGCGGCTCCAAGCACCACCAGTCCAGGTACAGCCGATTCAGGTACCTCAAGTTCCACCACGCCAAGCCCAAGCACATCGAGTTCAGGCACGACTGGTGCTGATACAACCGGTTCCGGCTCTTCAGCTACAGGTACAACCGGATCCGGTTCCGCGTCCGGCACCACGGGCGCGGATACGACCAGCCCAAGCGCAACAGGCTCTGGTGCAACTGGATCCGGAAGCACGGGTACAGGCACGCCAGGCACGGGTGCAACGGGTTCCGGCACGACCGGTACCGAGACAAAAGATCCCGGTACATCCGGCTCATCCGGCACTTCGGGTACAACAAGTTCCGGGTCCTCAACAACATCCGGTTCGTCCGGTACATCCGAACCGATGGGAAGTAGCGGCGCCTCGAGCAGTACCAGCCCATCCACCCCAGGCAGTTCCGGCGCCTCTGGAACTTCAGGGACAACGCGTTAATTGTCCTGAAGATAAATACATCGGCAAGTAGTGCTGTGTTTATGAAATGAAGTGGCAGTGACAAATGAAATTATCTCTGGATTTTTAATATTTCTGAAAGGAATAAATATGAATGCTATGTCCAAAACTTCCAAGTCAATGCTTGCGATTGCATTATTGAGCGCTGTGTTTGTTACCACTGGTTGCCAACGTGGTGAGGAAGCAGGTGGAGCGTCTTCCGGCTCTACCGGCACATCGGGTACTGCCGGCTCCAGCGGTACCGCAGGTTCAAGCGGCTCATCCGGATCGACGGGTACAGGCGGCATGCCAGGCTCTTCCTCCAGCTCAGGCGGCGCATCGGGCGCAGGTGCAGGCGGCGCTGGTTCTACCAGCGGTGGAACAAAATAAAGCTTTTCCCCAGAATTGGCCTGACAAGGTCGATATACGATTTTTAGCGAAATCGAAAACGGCTCCATTGGCGATTCAATTGTCAATGGAGCCGGCGGTTGTTATGTAACGCGAACGCGCATTGCCTAACAAGTCCCATTTTCATGTGAGACGGGATTTATTTGCGTCACACACAGGTCTTAACTTCAATGCCCTCAGGTTTTCCGCGTATCGTTGATACGCTTCCATCCGGTGTGAAACACGGATCAACATGTTTTGCACAATTGCTTTCCGTCGACAAGGTGGCCATCTTGATATTTCCCGTTTCGGCACACTGTCCGCAGCGTGCCGCGACAACGGTGTTTCCGTTATTGGCTTGATCCGATGACAGCCCCGATATGTGATCGGGATTGACTCGCCTCAAACTCCGACATAGATGAATTAACGACACTAGCAAATGAATGGCGATGGCGCCAACTCCATCGAATTCGCCAAGTGAAATAACGCGGTAAGCAACCGCATGGAAGATTTTCGATATGCCACATGTCCTCATCGTTGACGATGACCTGAATACACGCGAAGCATTGGTGGAAATTACAGCGGCGGAAGGCTTCACCACCGCGGTCGCCGGCAATATACGCGATGCGCAGATTCAGATCAGCCGCCATAGACCGGATGTCGTACTGATCGATCTCAAGCTACCTGATGGTAATGGGCTGGATCTATTCAACGATATTGAATCGCGTTCCACAACCGAGATCGTGCTGATCACCGGGCATGCCAGTCTTGAGACCGCAGTCGATGCTTTACGCTTGGGTGCGGCCGATTACCTGACCAAGCCGATCAATTTTCGACGGCTGAAGGCGCTTCTGTCGCGCGTGCCGCGCACTGCGGACCTGAAAACAGAAATAGGCGCGTTGCGCACGGAATTGCAACGGCTCGGCCATTTCGGCCAGATGCTCGGCGCCGCACCCGTGATGCAAAAGCTGTACAACCATATCGGCCGGGTCGCTCCCACTGAGGCAACCGTGCTTTTGCTTGGAGAAAGCGGGACCGGTAAAGAGTTGGCGGCGCAAACCATCCATGATCTGAGCCTGCGCCAGAAGCAGGCTTTTTTACCGGTCAATTGCGGTGCGATTTCACCGCAACTAATCGAGAGTGAAATATTCGGCCATGAGAAAGGCAGCTTTACCGGTGCGGATCGGCAGCACAAAGGATACTTCGAGAGGGCCAACGGCGGTACGCTGCTCCTCGATGAAATTACCGAAATGCCGATCGAATTGCAGGTGAAGCTGCTGCGTGTGCTCGAGACCGGCTCATTCATGCGTATCGGCAGCAATCAGGAATTCGAAACCGACGTGCGCATCATCGCGGCAACCAACCGCGACCCTGAAGATGCGATCGCGGAAGGAAAACTGCGGCTCGACCTCTACCATCGCTTGAATGTATTCCCCTTGAAGATTCCACCGCTGCGTGCGCGCGGCGCCGATATCGAATTGCTTGCGCAGCATTTCCTGGATGAGTTGAATGCGGCGCACGGTACCGCAAAAGTGATCTCCCCTGACGGCTTGGCGTGCCTGAACGATTATCACTGGCCTGGAAACGTACGGGAGCTCAGAAACTATATGCAGCGCTCGTTCATCCTGTCGGACCAGACGATTGACGCCGCTGCGCTGGCGCCGACGATGACGCCCCAGTCGTCCGCCGGCCTCACTTTGTCCATTCCGGTGGGCACTTCTCTGGCCGATGTGGATCGAAAATTGATTTTTGCCACTCTGGAATTATGCGGCGGCGTGAAAAAACGAGCCGCCGACATACTCGGCATCAGCCTGAAGACGCTTTATAACCGGCTGGAAGAGTATGGTCCGCACGACATACTGGAAAGCGACGATGCCCTCTTGTACAAGGAAAATGAAAGCTCAAATGCGCCGAAAGGAAATCTTTATGGATGACGGGCGGGGCTAGCCAGGCCGATAAATTTTCCGGCATCATCATCGCGATGCCATCATCGCGATGACGACGATTAATTCCTCCGGCGCGACCGGCTTGGTCATGTGCATCTGGAAGCCGGCGGTAAGCGCCCGGATCCGGTCTTCCCGCTGCGTAAAAGCAGTCAGCGCGAGCGCAGGCAAGCGGCGCAGGGGTGTGACGCCTTTTCCCGTTTCCCATGTCCTGATTTTTCGCAGCACCGAGTATCCGTCTTCAACCGGCATGGCAATGTCGCACACCAATATGTCGGGCAATTCGTCCGGCCCGATGCCGGCTAGCCATGCGAATGCCTCCCGCGACGATGATGCGGGAAATATGCTGGCGCCCGCGGTAGCCAGAAGGATTGCCAGCGATTCGCGGGCTTCTTCCTGATCATCCACCAACAGCACGCGCAAGCCTTCGAGCGACGGCAACGGCGCGGCGTTTTCATACGGCACCGCATCGTTCGCCACGACGGTATATTTCTGGCGTTTGGTATGCACCGGCAAGAGAATGGAAAACGTCGTTCCCATTCCTTCTCCCGAACTTTCCGCCTTCACCGACCCGCCATGCAGTTCGGTCAAATGCCGCACCAGGAACAAGCCGAGTCCCAGGCCGCTATGGCCGCGTGTGCTGGAAGTGTCTTGCTGGCTGAAGCGGTCGAACAAATGCGGCAGGAATTCCGGGGATACGCCGACGCCATCGTCGCGCACGGCAATCGTGATTTGAGCATTGGTCGCCGCCGCGGTGAGCCAGACATTGCCATCCTGCGGCGTAAACTTGATGGCATTGGACAGCAAATTCCAGATGGCCTGCTGTACGCGGTCGGAATCGCCATCGATTTGTTCGGCCGAGATCTGGTAAGTGCAGGTAATTCCGATATGCTTGGCGACGGCAAGTTCGCGCACGCTTTCAACCGCCGCCTGGAGTACCGGCAACAGCGTAAATGGATGTTTTACCAAACGCAGTTTGCCGCTCATCATGCGTGTCACATCGAGCAAGTCCTCGATCAGGCGCACTTGCTGCGCGACACCGACGCGGATGCCGTTCAGTGCACGTTGCGCCAGCGGCGATGAAGTCGCATCCTTCACATAGTTTTCAAGGATGTGCGCCCAGCTTTGCACTCCGTTCAAAGGCGCACGCAGTTCATGCGACACGATGGCAAGAAATTCGTCACGAGCTCTTGCCGCAGTCTCCGCCTGAATCCGCGCATTGCGCTCACGTGTCAGAAGATGCTGGTGTTCTTTCTCCATCTTCGTGCGATCGGTCACGTCGTAGCTGATACCCAGGACCGATTCGATATGGCCTTCGCGGTCGGCCTCCGGAATGATGCGCGTGGAAAAATAATGTGTATCCGTGTTTTTGGAAAACTCGAAATTGAATCGTTGTTCGGTACCGGTTTCAAACGCGGCGCGGCAGGCGGAATCCCAGGCCGCCACCAGATTGTGCGGCAGGCCGAGTTCGGCCTTGGTTTTGCCGAGATAGTCTGCCGCCGGCAAGCCCGTGACCGTTTCAATCGCAGGATTGACATAGATATGGCGCATGTTCCGGTCGATGCGCGATATTCCGTCCGGAGAGTTCTCCACCAGGGTCTTGAAATCGTGTTCACGGCGATGGAGTTGTTCTTCCGTGCGCCGCAACTGAGTCAAATCGCTCGCCGCCACAATCAAGCCGCACACACGGCCGCCAGCATCGTATTGCGGCACATACATGATGTGCAGATAATGAAACTCGCCATCCTTGAACGGAAGTTTGAGTTCATGTTCCTGGGCTTTTCCGGACAGCGCCGCGTCCATGTAATTGCGCAGTTGCGAAAAAGCGGCTTCACCGATTATTTCGGGAACCGGTGCGCCGATTGCATCTAGCGGGCCAAAGCCGAACTGATCCGCAAACATCTTGTTGACGGCAAGAACTTTGTAGTTGGCGTCGCATTGTGCAACGAAAATCGGTGCAGCTTCCTTGATGAGATGGAATTCCTGTTCCTGTTGATGATTCGTTGGCTGCAAGCGTTGATGTTCCGCCGTATCGATCGCGATGAAAAACAACCCGCGCACTTGACCGCCGTCATGTTTATCCGGCACATAGAGCGCCAGCACACGGCGTTGTCCGATGGTGTGTTGCCGGCACACGCGTGCGCCGTCGAACGCCTTGAGGATCGAGGGCTGCATTTCAGTATGTGCGGCGCCATGAACTTCTGAGATGCTGCGGCCGATAAGATTTTCAGCCGGCTTGCCGAACCAGTTGACGCAGGTGACATTCATGAAGCGGTAACGGAAATCATGGTCGATATAGGCAATCAATGCCGGAACCGCGTCGGTGACCAAGTGCAATGTTTGGTCGCGCATGGCAGGCGTGCCGGAGCGGCGGCTTCGCAGCGCCAGATCATGCACGATCACCATGCAAATGCTTACACCACCTTCCTGATACGGCGTCATCGCGACTTCGACGTCGATCAGGCTGTCATCCATGCGTCGCAATTTACGCCGCATTGCATAGGTGTTGTCGATAACCTCGGTAATATGCAAAGTAAAGTTGGAAGAGTTGCCATGCGGCAGAAAATCGAGCATCGACCGGCCCGGAAAATGGTCTTGATCGGTGGCGCCAAGCAGTTTCGCTGCGGCGTGATTCGCAAAAACAATCGTATCTTGCGACGTCAGGAAAATTGCATCGTGGCAAAGCGAAAGCGAATGACGAATCTGCTTTTCGGCCAATGTGAGGCCGTTTTCCCGATGGTTGGATTCATTGGGCGCGGACATCGAATTCGCAGCCCCATTTCGACCATTTTTGCGATCAGGAATCGAGGCGAGATGGTCAAGCGAAGCTGACGACATGGGATCTGTTCCTTTGCAATTGGTTCTTTTCCGTAGAGGCATTTACATAACAACCGGCAACCTTCACTTGGCTTTTTCCGGCCCATTGATGTTGATTTTGTCAATCGTTGATATTGCCTGTATCAGCGTTGTTCGCAATATTTGATTGAACGCATCTTTTTCCTATCGAACATATACATTTGAAAACCATCCGTACTTTTAAGTCGTCCCGACTCCTCGCAAATTTAAAAAATTGTTCAGCTCTGCGTTTGACCCCAGCCCGGCCGATACCGTTGCTTGATAACGAACCGGGAATGACTTGGGGAAAAACATCGATCTACCTCATTGATCCCTAAGCAGAAATCGTACCGGAGTGAAATATCGGCAAACGGAAAAGCGCTTTATCGTGGTAGCGCTGTCGATTTGGAGATTCGAACATGGAAGGTACGTATAGAGAATCTTGGATTTGATTAGCGCAGCGTGGACTTCAAGCGTGTTTCTTTCACGTCTCCGGCCTTTGTGCAATTGCAATGCGGCATTCTCTGCTGCCGACAAAATAATGCGACGCCATCGGCACGACCACCGGTGTAGTTTTTACCCCGTGCTGTAAAACTTACGTGAGCGACATGTTTTGTTCCTGGCTGATTTGTGTTGCGCGTTTTGCGGTGCCGGGTCGGCATATCTCTTGCGTAGAGCTTTCGGCATGTGGGCGTTGTATTGCGTCAAGCCCTATCGTTCGATGAATCGGAAGAAGGTGGGAAGAAGAAGGCATTGTCCAGTTTTTCAAATGACTGCGGCCGAATTCAAGTATCTGCCGTAACGTTTCTTATCCGACATGACGCCACTTGCATTCATTAATCCGTTTCGCTCGTATCGTCTTACCGGCCATCGCGGTGCGTCCTGCCGCAGGCTTATACCGCCGCGCTACGGCCGCCGCGGCGGTTGACTGAATTTTTTCGACCTACAGGCCGTGCAAACGGACAGGAGATCGTATGCCCGCAATTATTGTTTTCTCCCATCTGCGTTGGGATTTTGTGTACCAACGCCCGCAACATCTGCTGTCGCGATTGGCGCAACACTATCAAATCGTCTTTGTTGAAGAGCCGGTGCTCGATGTGGAGAAGAGTCGCTGGGCAGTCTCGAATCCGGCTGCCAATGTTTTGGTCTGCCAGCCGCATACCTCGATTGCAATGCCGGGTTTCCATGACGACCAATTGCCGCAGATGCGCAAGCTGATGCGTCGGCTTGCGCTTGAGTATGAAGACCATATCGTCTGGTTTTACACACCCATGGCCTTGCCGCTTCTGCAGGAACTGCATCCGCGGCTGGTCGTATATGACTGCATGGATGAGCTGGCTTTATTCAAGAATGCACCGAAACAACTGATGCAACGCGAAAATGCGGTGCTCAAGGCGGCCGATATCGTCTTTACCGGCGGACCCAGCCTCTACCGAGCCAAACGTGAACGCCATCCCAACGTACACTGTATTCCGAGCAGCGTGGACGTAATGCATTTCACGCAAGCGCTCGACCGCACCAATTCGCATCCGGCGCACAAGGATATTCCGGGACCGCGGCTCGGCTTCTATGGCGTGATCGATGAGCGCTTCGACACGGAGTTGATAGGACAGCTCGCCGATGCGCATCCGCAGTGGCAGATCGTACTGGTCGGCCCGATCGTCAAGATCGATCCGGCAGCGCTGCCTCAACGCGAGAATATTCATTATCTGGGACAGCAGCCGTATGAGGCGCTGCCGTATTTTCTGGCCGGTTGGGATGTCTGCCTTCTGCCATTTGCGCTCAACGAATCAACGCGCTTTATCAGTCCGATCAAGACGCTTGAGTACATGGCCGCGGGACTGCCGATCGTGAGTACGCCGGTGACCGATGTGGCGGATCTGTACAGGGACGTCGTATACATAGCGGACGACGTACCGCAATTCGTGGCCGCGTGTGAAGCGGCCTTGCTGGAATCAGCCGAGCACCGTGCGGAAAATATGGAGAAGATGCGCGGTATCGTTTCGCGGACGTCATGGGACGCGACCGCGGATAAAATGCAGGCGCTCCTCGAATCCGCGCAGCGCACCCGCCAGCCCGGCCTGCAGTCCGCCCGGCGGCTTCGGCCTGACATGCGAGATATCTCATTCGCCGTGGAAGCCGTTGCCGACGGACGGCAAGCGTCTGATCGAGCGCTGTGTCGAAGACTGAATCAAGGTCGGTCTGATGAGGAATGACGATCGATTGATCACCGCCGGCCTGGTTCTCGGAAAAGTACTTTGGCGAAATAGCGATGATGCCTGCCGTGAACTGAATGCGGATGATGCCGCATGAACGACAGGAGATTGCCATGGATAATTTTTTTGACCTCGACTGGGTTGAACTGTTCAGCTTGAGCGTGCCGCTGCTGGAGATACTGATCCGCGGCACCGCAATCTACTGGTTCCTGTTTCTTATTTTTCGGTTTGTCGTACGGCGCGATATCGGAGCGGTCGGCATTGCCGATATCCTGATATTGGTAATCGTGGCCGATGCGTCGCAAAACGCAATGGCCGGTGAAGGCTCGTCCATTGCCGACGGAATGGTTCTGGTATCCACGTTGATTGGCTGGAATATTGTTCTTGACCGGCTCACTTATCGATTTCCCTTTATTCGGCGGATTGCCGAGCCGTCTTCGTTGTGCCTGATAAAAAATGGGCAGATGCTGAAACGCAATATGCGCAGGGAATTCATTACCGAAGATGAGTTATGGCAAAAACTGCGTGAACAGGGTGTGGAGTCGCTCGACCAGGTAAAAAACATGCATCTGGAGCCGGACGGCAATTTCAGTGTGGTCAAGACAGGGAATTGAGTCGCTGCTGCATGCTGAAAAATCTTTGGGAGCGGCGGGGACAGCATCAGTGGTGGTGCGGATACCGCCATTTCTTGTGCGGATGAAATTCAGCGTCGTCGCCGTCTTCTTCATACCCTTCGTCCGGAATGCCGAATTCATTGCGCAATTCGATTCGCCGCTGCAGGATTTCTTTTCCCAAAACTTCCAGGTTCATCCCGGATTCTCTAATCTTCGGAAATATCTTGTTCTGCTCTTCAGCAATATGGTGTTTGACATATTCTCCAAGCACGATGAATTTCGCGTCATAGAGAGCATCGTCAGGATGCATTGATTCAAGTTCGCCGATGAGTTGCCTGGCCATAACGTGCTCGACTGCGGCTTCGTCGATCAAGGACGAATCGTCGAATGCTTCGCGTAGCGCGGGATAGAGGAATTCTTCTTCTATCTGCGCATGAATAACCAGTTCCGTACAAGCGACTTCGACCAGCGTTTGCCTGGTCTCATCGTCGGCCCGATCCTTGATGTCGCGAAATTCATCGAATAACTGGACGATTTTTCTGTGATCTTCGGTCAGGGCGTCCAAAACATCGGGCGCGGATGAATTTGAAGACGACTGTGCAGCCATGATCCTCTCCTAGCCTGGACATAAGGAACAAACATCGCAAACTCCATGCCAGAAAATCAGAGCTTCCGACCGCGGACAACAGGCTATATCGGCCGGAGCCGTCTCACGGCGGATTTATCGCCGTGTCGCTCTCCCTCTCCGATTTCTTCAGGGATGCCCGCTCAAGTCACTGTTCCGGCCGCAGTGACCCTATTTTTTCAAACGCAGTGGTAAGTCTTACAAGGTTCGCGCGATCGCGTCCGGACCCATATGCGCTCACAGGAATAGTACTGCCATTCCGCTTGCAAGGTGAGTTGCGATCGATATCGCCCGCGGTTGAGCCGGCGTTCCATTTCTTGCTGGGTAAATCCATCATTACCGGCGGTCTTTTGTACTCGCGCGGCGCGGATCCCGGGTGCGACGATACTCCGATACCACCCTTGATCGGAACCTGCGCAACAGTGGTATGTTTTTCGCTAGCGATGTGAGTTGACATGACATACCGTGAACGGGCAGATGCGCGATCCCCAACAAAAATTACAACCGGTTTCAATTGATTAACGCACTCCATTGATTTTTGAAGGAACAACCCAAATGGCGACCACTCATCTCGATTCAGGCGGTGGTTATACCGACCAGAGCTTCGCCAGTAATGCCGGCATCATCCGGCGCCCGCTTTTTCCGACGATCCGGTGGGGCGCGGTATTCGCCGGTGTCGCGGTGGGTGTGTCGGTTCAACTGGTATTGACCTTGCTGGGTATTGCCAGCGGTTTGTCGGCAATCGACGTGGCGCAAGGCGAATCGATCGGCGCCGGCACCCTGCTATGGGCCGGCGCAAGCATGCTGATCTCCGCATTCGTCGGCGGCTATGTGGCGGCGCGCATGACAGGATTGAAAAGAAAAGTCGACGGCGTATTGCACGGCGTCGTGGCGTGGGCTGTCACGACCTTGTTGTTTGCCAGCCTGGCAACCTCGGCGAGCGGTTCAATGGTGAGCGGAATCTTCGGCAATATCACGCCAAATAATTCAGCTACTGCCGGTGCGTCCGGCGGCACACTGGGCGGCGTGCTGGGCATGCTCAGGAGCCAGATCGGCGGCAATGTCAGCCCGGCCGCCATGAAGACGCTGCAGGATCACATTCAAGCCGGGCGCCGCGATGACGCGATCCGGCACATGATGGGTTCAATGGGGGTGGACAAGGAGCGTGCGGAGACGATCGTGGACCAGGCGCTGATTTTATCCGGCTCCGCGGAACAGGCATCGCCGCAAAGCCGTGCGGCGGCAGATCGCGCGATCGGTGTTGCCAGCACCGCCGCCTGGACCGCGTTCCTTACGGTCGCGCTTTCCCTCGCGATGGGAATTGCCGGCGGCGCAATGGGCGCCGTGGGCGCGCGCCGTACTACCTGGAGCGACGTCGACGATATGGCCAGACACCCGATGTAGGGTGAAAATCGAAGGAAATATGTCATATACATTTGATCCGGAATCGCATACCAGTCCGGGAAAAAAGGCAGGCCGGCGTTTCTCGTGCATCTTTGCACGCGATTCGGTGGCAACCGAACTGCTGCACGGCTGCCCGGTGGTGACCGGGGCCGGGGATATGATAGGCAAGGTCAAATCGATTCTGATCGATGCAAAGACGCGTCAGATTCGATATGTGATCTTGTCGTCTTCCGTGAGCAAAACCTCGGTCGCCGTACCGTGGCACGCCTTGTATTTCGATTCGGCATTGGTGCGCCTGGTATTTTATACGTATAGCTGACGCGCTTTTCTGGTGACTTTATCGTCAGAAAAAGGGTACCCGGAATTTTACCGCGCCGGTTAATCGCCAGAATACCGTCAGCGGCGGAATCAGTACCGAGGCCACGATCGTTTCCGCGATATTGGCGGCGCTGTTGGGCGTGGCCGCAAACCGCTTGACACCGAACCAGCCTGTCATGAACAGCCATGTGGCGGCGGCCGCAATCGCCGCAATGAATTCTCCGAGCCCAAGCGTGACGAAAAACCCCAGCAGCGCCGCGACGATCAGATAGCTGTCCCAGTGCGTACCACGCTGGATTTTTTGCTTGTAGAGCCGGGGATGCTTTTTGTACAGCAAGGCATCGGCTTGCGCCTTTTTTTGGCAGCGCAAGTTTTCCATCCATGACGTTGCACGTATCGGGTGCGTCATCACCGCCGCGGGAGCATGTACTACTCGCTCGGAACGGTCGAGCAGGCGAAAATACAGGTCGGCATCCTCGCGGCAGGCCAGCGAGAAGCGTTCATCGAAACCGCCCATGTCTTCAAGAATCTGTTTGCGGCAGAAACAGTTGGCGCCGGCAAACTCGGTGCATCCCTGGTTACTCAAATGACGTTCGTATTCACCGAGAGAGTTCGCGTATGGGACCACTACGCGTCCCCAAACCGCCTGAACGTCCCGCTCAAAGGCATTCCACCCATTTTGCAGCCAATCGGCTCTGGCAACCGTATCGTCATTGGTAAAGGCGATCACCGTGCCGCGTGCCGCACGCCAGCCGCGATTGCGTGCCGCCGCCAGTCCATGCGGTCCGTCGGACGGAATGTACGTAACCTGTGTCCCGCTGCGCCTTGCCTGCAGCATCCAGTCGTTGACGATATCCCGTGAGCAAGACCCGGGCCGATCGTCCACCACAATGATTTCATAGCGCGAAGCGTCGAAACGCTGCCAAAGCAGGCTGGCCAGGCAGTGGCTTAACAGATGCGGCCGGTCGCATGTGGCCACCACGACGGACAACAGGATATCCGATCGGGCCGGCGCCTCGGTACGCGTGCCGCGATCCGCAATATTGATCACCGACGACGAGTCGGACCGGTTGCCGGCACGAGTTTCGCCGTGCGTGGAATGCCGCGGATGCCGTTGGGTAAATGAAATAACTTTTGCCATGATGCCCTATTGCGATGCAAATCCTGTTCCAAGATCTGCGTAGATAGAAAAGCGCGCGGCGAATTCCAGTGGTACAAAATTTGCAGATGCCATGACATCGGAACGCCGAAAATTTCAGGCTTGTCGCAATACAGGGCAATACTCGAAATCGGTGGGTTGCGAAGTTAAAGGAGCTCAATCATGACCAGGGTCGCTCAATCAATCGAAGTCAATGTTCCGGTACGGATCGCTTACAACCAATGGACCCAGTTCGAGGAATTTCCTCGTTTCATGGAGGGCATTCAGGAAGTGCGCCAACTTGATCCCGCGCATTTGCATTGGCGCGCCTCCAGGAACGGCGTGGCGGTAGAGTGGGACTCTGAAATAACGGATCAGGTCCCCGACCGCTATATTGCCTGGCGCGATACGAGCGGCCCGAATAATTCCGGCAGCATTGAATTTGAGCCGATGCAATCCGATAAGACCTGGGTTCAGATGACGATCGAGTGCGATCCGGCGGGCGCATGGTCCGAAGGCGGGCAGGCCGCGCAGGCAGTCTCGCAGCGGGTTGAACAGGATCTGGCGCGCTTCAAGAAATTGCTTGAAAGCCGGGGACGCGAGTCCGGCGCGTGGCGCGACGAGATCCGCGATAGCCCTCCCGTCAGGCCGCAAATGCCGCAAGCATCGGATGCAACGGACAGTCCGATGCAAAAGACCGTGGGGCAAACCGAGGCGGAGCGTCAGGATGCCGGACAATCCGGCGCGAATGCCAGCCGCGACTTCGGCACGGCGTCGAAATCGGCCGGGCCGCAATGGCTGCCAAATTTGCTTCAGGGTTGGGAAGAGCCGAGGGTAATGGTTAAAAAAATGTCGGAAGAAATGGATCAGCTATTTGAACGCTTCATAGGACGGCCGATGGCCTCCAGATTCGGGCAGACCGGAGCATCCGGAAAATGGATGCCGCCGGTTGAAGTCGTGCAGCGCGACAATCAATTGATCATTTGCACTGACCTTCCCGGGGTCAAGATCGAAGACGTGCAGATTGAAATCGATCAGGATCGGCTGACGATAGAAGGGGATCGGCCTGAACCCAGGCACCAGGCCCAGGTACCCGGATATCGCAGATCGGAACGCTGTTACGGACGCTTCCACCGGATGATTCCGCTGCCGGCCGGAGCGGATGCGGATTCCGCGCAGGCGTCGATGTGCGACGGCGTGCTGGAAATCACGATGCCGATGCCTGCATCCACGGAGCGGCGCGGACGCCGAATCGATATTCAGCCGCCGCATTAGAACGTCATCGCCACGCGCACGACTGCCGGGGATATCGATTGCTTGCCCCATTCAGCCGAACCAGGATACGAGGTTGCGAAATTGATACCCGCTCGCTGACGGAGCGCGCGGTATTGCCTCGCAATTCCGATGACAAATGCGCTTGCATCCGCTTCGTTTGCGCGATCGCTACGTGGACAGCACTGCAACGTCGAAGCCGATGACGGGTCGCCGCCCGACCGCCATTTTGCAAAAGGAAGCAAGTATGTGGACCGATATGGTGGGATGGCTTAGCGCGCTGATACTGATACTCACGATTTCGCGCCAGGTATATACGCAATGGCGCACCAAAAGCATCGCAGGTGTTTCACACTGGCTTTTTATCGGACAGGTCGCCGCATCGACGGGATTCGTAATCTATAGCGTGATGGTGGAAAACTGGGTATTCGTGGTCGCCAATTCCTGCATCCTTTTGACCGCGGTTGCGGGGCAGTGCATCTACATGCGCAACAAGCGGTTTGCCGCAGGTACCAATCCGCCTCGCACGCTCGATTGACCTCGTTTTCGGCGAACATCGCGCTGCCGGCGCCGGCGCTTTCGAGAAAAAATATGCACGCCGCGCGTGGCATGCAGTTTGCATACTCACCGGCGTCGACTTCATGAATTCCGGTATGTGCGCTTGATGAGCACAACGGCATCGTTTCAGCGAAGCGATAATTTTCTATCCGAAGGTGCTGCAATGAAAAACTACAACCAGCGGGCATCCATTTTTCCGTCACTTTATGGAAGTGCGTTGCCGGCATTGCTTCTTGCGCTGGCACTATCAAGCTGCGGCAAGTCCCCGGAGCGGCCCGTGCCGCCACAGGCTCCGCCCAAGCCGCAAGTCATGGCGAAGGCATTTTCTTCCGATGTGCAAAAGGCGGTATTTTCCTATTCATCAAAACCATCCATTTATTTTCAAAATGGACAAGGTGCAAGAATAAAACACCATGTAATTCATACTTGACTTGCACGAATGGCTTGTAGTGCTGGCATGGTCGATCCGACTCTCCGGCCATCACCTGTCTACAACCTGCGCAACGCATTGATGACTGCATTGCGTATGCCGCGCCAATGGACGGCATTCTCGAATACATGCCGTTGATTGATTTCCAGCTCAATGCCGAGATAGCGTTCTGGCGCGAAGCGGCGTCGCAGAGAACTGGTAAGGCCGTCGCTTTTTCCGGCGTAAGGATAATTCATCCGGATCTTTAAGGCCGGTATCCGCGCATTGATCGCAGCGCGCCAATGGCGGCAGAGTGCGGCTTCGCCGGATCGCGCCGGATCGTAAAGCAGGCCGATATCGGCATCGCGGCGCACGCCGTCGAATTCAGGCGCGAAACTATGACAGGAAAGATGAACGGCACGACGGCCGTCCGCGATCGATTGTTCGACCCACTGTTCGACGGTGTTGCGGTAGGGGGCGTAATAACGCTGCCGGATTTCCTGGCGAATCGCGACCGGCGCCGCGCGGCTTATCTCGGAGAACAGCCGGGGATGTGTGATCGAGCGGTTCAGATCGATCAGCAGCCGACTGATAGTCGATGCGCACAGCGGAGCATGCAGCGCCGAAGACAAGTCGCGTGCGATGCGTAACGCACCCGCGTCATACGCACGGTGGGTGATCAGCAAGGATTCATAACCATCGAATAGCGCCCGGTATTCGCGCGGGATGCGATTTCCACCGTGCTCGCATGTGATCAGGAAAAAATCGGGCGTCACTGCGGAAGATACATCCGTCCGCTGTGCAGGCAATCGCATAGCTGGCGATAGATCGCCTGCAGATGTGCAATCGATTCATCGCGATTCACGGCTTGCAGAATGCGCCGTGCCAGCGGGCCGTGTTTGAGAATGGTCTGCAGCGGCTCCCTCCAGAATACCGCCGCGCCCCGGCCGGACGGCTGCATTTCCGCGATCAGGTGATGCCATAGCTCATTGGCGGTACAGCGGCGGCCGGGAAATTCCATCAGCTCCAGATATCGCGCATGGTCGATCGATGCCTGGTCGGCATCACGTATGCAGGCGAGAAAAATGGACGCCAGCGTGCCGGTGTCGACTTGCTGCTGAAATAGCAGGGCGCCGGAGCCCTGATCGTAAAGCCGCTTGATCACCGTAACGGCCGCAGCGGCGATGGACAGATCCGCCTGCGGGCATTCCTGCGTGTCGATGACGCGGATCTCGATTGCGCTTCGGTCGAAGCGGGGAATTGCGCCGCGCGAATTGAGCCACTCCTGCTGCAGGATGCCGTGCCGATCGAATTCGGCAATGTCGCGGTACATCGGTTCAAGTATCGTTTTTTCGTATTCATCGCAAGTCGATACCGGCTCCGGAATCAATTGCCCGGCAATCGATGCAATCGATTGTGCATTGATGCGGTAATTCTCCATGCGGAAATCGGCGTAGCCAGTGTTATGCCCATCTGCCAGCGGAGAACTCGCGGCCAGTGCAGGCAGGATCGGCAACACCAGCCGGATTGCGGCATGCAGGCGTACGAATTCATGATCGCCGGAAAACGGCAGGTTGATATGCATGCTTTGCAGGTTGGCCCAGCCATGGCTGTTGCAGTCGAAGATACGCGCGTAGGTTTGATAGAGCTCCCTATTAGAATGCGGCCATAGCCGTGTTTCGCGCCGCGGATTCATCCATGGGTGCATCGCGGTTGGCATCAGCCGCGCTCCGTAGGCATCGAGAATACTGTCGATATAGCGCACTTCCCTCTGAAACGGCGCCGGCAAGGTCTCCAGAGACGCGCTCGGACGCTGGTTTTTTATCTCGATTACATGCAGCACCATTTCATTGGACCAGCCCAGCGTGCCGCGGTCCACCTCACCGTTCAACTTGTCGCTTGCCGCCTGCAGCAAGCGGTCGGCGATGGGCAAGGGCGATAAACCTTGTTTGTCCACGATCATGTATTCGAGTTCGATCCCGACGCCGCCGAAGGCGCCGAGCGGCGCGGCTTGGGCAATCATGGAATGCTTCCCTTGCGGGCTTCGATGCGCTTTCTGAATACGTTCATCACGTCGCGGTACAGCTTGTCTTTCAATACGCCGTCTTCGTTGCCAGCGTCGACGTTCGGATTGTCGTTGATCTCGATGACGTAGAAATGATGCCCGCGCTGCTTGATGTCGACGCCATAGAACCCGTCGCCGATCAGGTTGGCCGTCCGCATCGCAATCTCGATGACCTCGGCCGGCGCGTCGTCGATTGCGATTGCTTCCGCCACGCCTTCACGCGGCCTGGACTCATCATGCTTGATGATCTGCCAGTGTCCCGGGGCCATGAAGTAGCGGCATACGAACAAGGGCTGGCGGTCGAGAATGCCGACCCGCCAATCGAATTGGGTTGGCAGATATTCCTGCGCCAGGATCAGCTCCGACGTGGTGAACAGCGCCTCCGCGGTGGCGGTCATTTGTTCCCGGGATTCGATTTTTTCGACACCGACTGAAAAGCAGCCGTCCGGCTGTTTCAGGATGCACGGCAAACCTAGTGCGGGAATCACCTGGTCGAGGTTGCCCCGATGCACCGTCATGGTTTTGGGAATCGGCACCTGATGCCGCTCCAGCAGTTCGGTCATGTAGACCTTGTTGCTGCACTTCAGGATCGAGTCCGGATCATCCATCACGACCATGCCGGCCATGGCGGCCTGGCGTGCCAACTGGTAGGTGTAGTGATTGACATTGGTCGTGTCGCGGATGAACAGGCCGTCGAACTGCGTTACCCGGCCGATATCTTCGCGCGTAATCAGTTCGGGCCGCATGCCCAGCAATTCCGCGGCTTCCTGAAATTTCCGGATCGCGGCCGGATTGGAGGGCTGCGACGGACAATCCGGACTGCGCAGGATCGCCATACTGGGTTTTTGCGCTGCCGGCTCGCGCGCTCTCGTCCTGTGTCCTTTCAGGCATTCGCTTGCGGCATCGGCCACCGAACGCTGCTCTTCGGGCCGGATTCCGTCCAGCGTCATCGCGTGCACGCCGCGCAGATGCCAGCATGCATCGCGGCGTTCGAACCGGATCCGCAACAGCGGCACCCTGAGCCGATTGAACAACTGTTCGCCGAGTTGCGCATGGCGCCGATCGGCGGTGCGCCCAAAATAACAGCGGAATTCAAAACAGTCCGAACCGATTCCGGCCAGCGCCGTCTGGAATGACTCTCCCAGCTCATCGTCAAGCAAATGAATCAGTTCGCCGGAATGCAAGTCTTCAAGCGCCTTCGCATCAGGCACCGGCTGGTGCCCCCGTGCGTCGCCCAGCAAGGATACATAATAGCCGCGGCTCTGGTAGCGGTATGATTTGCA
Source organism: Burkholderiales bacterium RIFCSPLOWO2_02_FULL_57_36 (assembly GCA_001770855.1). GTDB lineage: Bacteria > Pseudomonadota > Gammaproteobacteria > Burkholderiales > Burkholderiaceae_D > MESE01. The sequence goes on along the minus strand of MESE01000012.1, from coordinate 16,029 downwards.
CAGGTTGAATACTTTGGCCGCGATGCAATCGCGATAAGCAGGATCGTTCAAATAGAGCCGCGCCGGCACGACTTTCACGCCGGGTATGTGAAACGGCCAGTCGCGTGTGTGACTGACCACAAACAAGATGTTCATTGGGTTGCCTGTCGCCGCGGATGAATCACCAGGAGATTGGCATCGTGGGTCACGATGCCCAGCAAAACCGCGCCGATCACGCGGTCGATGCCGATCCAGTATTCGTGGGGGCTGCCATAGGGATTTTGCTGGTACGGGTCCACCACCAGCACTTTGCGGCGTTCGATGTCGTAGCCCGCAATCACGACGAAGTGTCCGGCCGGCACGCCGCGTACATCGTCGGGCAGATCGTCCGGCCCATGCTCGCGGGGCGTTCGGTAAAGGTAGGTTGAACTCAAGCCGGTAATGATCGGCAGCTCGCGCCGCAGCATGCCGTGGATCAAGCCGTGCGACAAATCCTTCAGGCGAAGCCGTCCGCCTAGTTCAAGAAATTCGAGATAGCCTGTGGTGGCTTGCTGCAGCCGGTAATCCTGCTTCAGTTCGCGCTGCTGGCGCAGCCGGCCGGCAATATCGAATCCCGATCCGGAAAACCAGGTTGGATCAAACACATTCAGGTTATAGGTGTATATCGTTGCGCGATAGCCTTTGCGCAGCGCATCGCATGCGAGGAAGACGGCAAAGGTTCCGCCCAACTCCAGCCGGCCGGTACGGGCGACGACCGCGTCAAGTGCTTCCTCGTCGTTCCAGTAGCGATAAACCGAATGAAGGCAGGTGGGGCCGCAAGTCGTTTCATCCGGTTGCGGCAGAATCCGGACAGGTAAGCGTAACGTGGCGGGAATCACGGGAGCGTGCGCCTCCGGCGGTTTCGATTTAATCAGCAATGCGATTTTCAGGCCAGGCGTTCAGATGCTTGCAGCAGAAATAAAAATCATCGGTCTTGCGCCGATAGACTGGATGATCCGCGAAAAATTCCGAACCGCGGACAATAAATCCAAACGTATTTTTTCGGCATTTGCATGCCTGAATGAAAGCCGGCTGGTGTTGCAGCGGATACCGTCAATGAAGATGCAAGGTTAAAGCAAACGCAACGGGGATACGCGGCCGGTGCCGGCCAGATGATTTGATGTTGGAAAGAAAAATTTCCGGTATTCCCAAGCGAAACGGCGGCCGCCTGTTGCGCTCATCGCCCGGAACATTCACAGAGCCGAAGGAACGCAAGCGCGCCGCCTGTGCGATTACATTTTCTTTTGAGTGCCGGTGGCGGCATCCTGCACTTTTTCCCCGCCGCGCTCAACGTCCTGGCCCATGCCCCTAAATGTATTGCAAGCGGTCAATCCGGCGGTAAATACCAAGATTCCTAAAACAGCGATCAGCTTTTTCATGATTTTTCCTTTCAGGTTAATGTGTAAAAGTGCACTGCTTTACTAGTAGGCCGTCCAGTTAATTTGATGGGATAGAAATTGATGGATTTTTTCGTCTGGCAAGGCGCGAGGAAGCCGCATAGCGAGCTATGCAATGACGAGCAACACAGTCAGGCGGAAAAAGACGCAATTTATACCCATTAAAATTAGCTGGACGGCCTACTATCCTTCTTGACACTGACAACTTGCGCACGGCGCTTTTCCGGCCGGCGCAGCCGTCGTGACCGGACAAATCCCGCCGCAGCCGAGAATGCGTTGGATGCTGCCCGCATCTTGCGCGGGTCCCGCAGAATCATTGCTGCCGCCGTCGCCAAGCCGGTGAAGACGCTGCGCGCGATGGCCATCGGTTTCGATGCATTGGTGTGTAGCGGGAAGTCGGTGCTTCTGGTTCTGGCGGTGCGGCGGGTTCCTGCAGATTCATTGGAAAGTGCAGGGCGCATGGTCGCCATGGTTGCCGATTTTCCTTGCAAACGGTGCGTGGCCCAAGAGGTGCGCTGGATGATTGCGGTTCTTGCGCTGCTGCTTCCCATCAGGGCAACCGCAACTACCGCGGCAGCGCTCATATAAGGATGCTGAACAATCCAGCGCATGGTCATACTGCGGGGAAACCGTTCGGCCCGGCTGACGTCGACGATATTGCCTTCGACGGTCTTGTGTTCCGGCTTGTCGGATTGCGTCAGCATGCGCCGATAAACTTCGCGGCTCGAATGTATCTGATCCAGCAGTGCGCGTCTTTCATCTTCCAGGGACGTATGTTGTTTCATATGCTTTCTCTCACCAGGTCGACATCGCGTCTGAGTTCGTTGCGCAAGGTCGTGAGCGCGGAACCGGAGGGCTTGTGTTTCAGGCTGACGGCAGCGCTGATGCCGGCAACCGCCGCGTACAACGCCACTACCAGCCAGGCTGCCAAGGTCCGGTACTCGGTATCCCAAAAGCTCACAATGATTGCGAATCCGAGAAAGATCACGGCGATCAGCGCGAACATTGCGGTAATGACTCCGCCGAGTGCCAGTATCCCGAGTTCTCGGCCCTGCAGTTTCATCTCGATGCGAAGCAACTCGAAATAGTCGCCGAGACGATCCTTTGCAATCACGGATATTTCCTTCGATTTTCGAATGGTTTCAAACATCGCGGCTTTCTCCATTGAAAGTTAAATTACGGTCCATGTTCCAGAGGATCAACGGCGCCTTAGGATGGCGCCCAGCAGCAGGCCGATGCCGGTAGCGATGGCGACCGACTGCAGCGGACGCTCCTTCACATAATCGCTGGTGAGATCGGCGCCATGTGAAAACTGTTTGCCCGCTTCGGAAGCGATTCCCTTTACCGATTGCTGCATGGAAGAATATTTTTCCATCAGGAGATTACGTGCGGCGTTCAAGTCCATATCGGACATCGATGTTGCGCGCGACATCAGATCATCGAGATCGCGCTTCAGGTTTGACAGCTCGCTGCGCATCTTCGAGGCGCTGGCTTGCGTTGAACTCGACATGGGATCGTAGGCGCTTCCGGTAACCGTATTGCTTACTGTCGAGTCCTTTTCGTTCAGTCCGGATGAATAATTTGGTTCCATGTAAGTCTCCTTGGGTGCGTTCGATCAAATGAGTAAAAAAACGACCGTCATTCCAGCGTGGCAATCCATACGTCAGGACGAAGCATCGGTTTTCTCGCAGCGAAACAAAATGTGCAAGCCAGATACTGCAAAGGGTGTGCCAGGGTGACAATCAATCGCTAAAGCCTTGTACTTGAAAGAGAAACAAGAGGATGACAGGGGGGAAGAAATGATTTCATGAATTTTTTTTGCAGAACTTACGCGTAAATTTTTCAGCTGTTCCGCGTATCGGGCGACTCCAGCACCGGACGCGCGAAGCGATATGGCTAAACAAACAACGCGGATGGAGTGCGTCGCGGCCGGGAAAGAGACTGATATTCGTGTGAATTCGTATACGTTTCCCCACAAACAATTTTCGCTCGCCTGAGTGATGCGCGTCACATGGAAATTAATTTTTTGGCCTCATGATCGTATTGCTGATTAAATCGAATGTCATCTACTGCCCACAGAGGCCGGGATGAATTCAAAATTTCGGCATTCAGGCGACAGGGTTGCAATACCTTCCAATAGTTATGCTAGGCTCTTGCCTGAAGTAATCACTCAAAGAATCGACCAAAACCACGATCGTAAAAGGACAGGGAGTCCCTATGGAACGCTTTGGAGATGCAGAAGATCCACGCCGCAGAGTGCTGATCAACGCACTTGCAGCCGGACTGCTTACGACGCTGCTGCCGGCAAGAGGGGCAATGGCAAACAGCATATTCGGCACACCGCCGTCGAAACTACCCCCGGGCCAGTCGATCTACCGGATTTCCGGCAACACCACGGTCAACGGCAAGGAAGCGACCCTGGGCACCAGGATCGGGCCGAACGACACGGTGCAAACCGGAAAAAACAGTGAAATCGTATTCGTGGTCGGCGCCAACGCGATGATTCTGCGCGGCGAAAGCGAGGTCGAATTGCAGGGTGACAGGAACAACGTCGCATCGACGGTGATTTCCGGACTGCGAATGCTGTCCGGGAAACTGCTCTCGGTGTCGCGCAGCCAGGGCATGAGCGTCAAGACCAAGACCGCCACGCTGGGTATTCGCGGCACCGGAATCTATGTAGAGGCGGATCCGGAGCTGACTTATTTCTGTACCTGTTACGGGATCACGGACGTGGTCGCCAACGACGACCCGGAAAGCAAGGATACCGTGGTGGCAACGCATCACGACAAGCCGCTCTACATTACGTCGGGCGGGCAGGCCGGAAAAAACATACGGTTGGCAGGCTTCAAGGATCACACCGATCAGGAATTGATGCTGGTAGAGACCATAGTGGGGCGCACCACGCCGTTTGTCTTCCCCGGCAACAGCTACAGCGCGCCACGCCGCACGTATTGATTCAACCCATCCCGTAAAACATCGTCCAGGTTTTGCGATATTGCTGGAAACTCCTCGGAGTTTCTAGCAACCGTTTTAAGCCGATTGTCAAAGCTCCTTATTCCGGAGCACCATTCAAAATCCAGTTCAGGAACAAATCGTAGTTCGCACGTCCCGCGTCTCCCGGCGCGAGGCTGGCGTCGAATCCGGTTTGCAACAGCCCATTGTGATGGTTGTTGGAAGGCTTGCGCAGCAACGGGCTGGCGACAATGTCGGTGAAATTGACGCGGCCGCGTACTTCCTTGTACATCCACGATGTATCCGTCGCATTGACGATCCCGTCCCCGTTGCGGTCGATGTCGCTGTAGAAGATCGGCGGTTTGATCGCCGCCGTCCCGGGCGGCGTATGGCAAGTGACGCATGTCACGGGGTTTTGCAATACCGTCTTGATGTCGGCAAAGCGGATCGCCGAAGGATCGGGCGTCAACGCATTGTTGACCACCAGCGTCAGCGATGCCGGAGTGCTTTGCGTGGTGCCGTTGCTCGCGATCAGCTGCAATACATAGGTCCCGTTTGCCGATGCGGTGAATGCCGGCGTTGCCGAAGCCGGATTGGTGAGCGAGCCGGCATTGCCCGGATTGGAGGTAATCGACCAGCTATACGAACTGGCATACAGGCTGCCGGACGCGGAAAGCGTGGTCGGCCCGAATCTGACGGTGCGATTCGGGCCGGGATCGGCAATCGGACGGCCCGGCCTCAACAGTGCGGATGCGCCGTCGCGCACGGTATAACCCAGGGTCTGGAGCCAGGAACCCAGCGTCTCTGCCATGCTGGTCGCCCAGAACCGGTCGGACACGATCTTTGCCAGCGGCATGTTGCCGCGATCGTATACATGCGCCTTGATGCGATCGGAGTATCCCGAAAATTTCGCGTAGCTCGTGAAATCGAGATCCGATTGATTGTTGGTGCCGCGCAGAATGTGGCAGGTCATGCATGCCTGTTTGGCCACGTCATTGTAAAGCGAGGTGCGGCCGGCGCTGATCCAGTCGGATGGAACGTAGGTGTCCGAGAAGCCTGCATTGGGCAGCCCGTTGCCGCCATAGGCCGCCTTGAGCACTGCGGCTGCCGCGCCTTGCCATTCGTTTATCCCTGCCGCGGGACGGCACGCATCCTCCGGCCCGGCGGCAGCGCCGGCCAGCGGATACGTGCAGAGGATCATCTTGTTTATCGTCTTGACCGTCGCCTCCAGTTCCGCTCGTGTAAATCCGGACATCGACGAAAATTCGAGATGGTCGGCATTGAGCATATGCAGCCGAGCCTGCACGTCGCCCCGGTGCTGCGAAACCGAATTCTGCACCAGCGGGAAAAGCGACTTGCCGGTGAGCGGATCGGCCGGCGTGAGCGGATCGGCGCGGCCGCCGTGACAGTTGATGCAGATTCCCGGCATCGCCTTGTCGCCGCGTCCGTCCAAGTTCGCAACCAGAAGCCGTTCGCCGGTAGTCGGATTGAAGGTATAGAACTTGGTGAAGCTCGCGCCTCCGTTTGGCCCCGGATTGAATTCGATCGCATTGGTGCCGACGTGCCAGCGCGTATCCCTCAAGATTGCCGCATCCAGGTTCAGGCTGTTGTACCCGTATGCGCCGCCGGCATTCACCTGGTAGTTTTCCACGGTGATGGCGACGCTGCCATCCGCGTTTTGCCTTGCGGTCATGCGCCGGCCGTATCCCAGATCGAGCACATCGCCGAACACTGCGCCAACCTGCGTGCCGGTTCCGGAATCGAAATTATTCGCCGCTTTCCATTTGGCCAGCGTGTCCTTCGCATTGAGCGGATCGATGGCTGCGTAATACGCTTGCGCATACGCGATGGAATTGGTTTCAGCCGAACCATCGGACAGCAGTTGGGGATTCGGAAACAGCAGGAAGCTGTCCGGACCCGCGGCACTCGACTGGACTGCCGGGGTTCCCGGGACCACGTCGCCCGAACCGCCGCCACCGCCGCCACCGCAAGACGCCAGCAACAGCGTCAACGCAACCGAACCGGCACAGGAAAAAGAGAATCTGTCATTCACGATGAGGTCCTTTAAAACTTGGTCAGGTAGACGATGGAGAACTGGTTGACAATGTAACGGCGAGGCGTTGTCGTCGCAAAGCTTACCCATCGGTTCGGTCTCGAACTTATGTGGCGCCACGAAAAGTCGATCGAGTCATCGGAGCCCACAGGGAAGTTGAATCCGACTGTTGACAATACGGACACCCCGTCGAAGCGGTAATTGGAGTACTGCGGCCTTGTAAATACGTCATCGCGCACCAGTACGTCGGCGATATTGATATTTTCAAGAGAGGGGAGTCCTGACGAGACAATGTCGCCGTAGCGATGTTCCCGGGTCAGGTAAAACGTGCTTTGCCCCGTGAGCGCGTAGTCCAGGTTCAGCCGCGCCGAATAATCCTTGGTGTCGAATACGGCGCTCCTGCCGTAACGCCAGTTTCGAGCGACCGCGCCAAACAGGCTGATACGATCGGTCAATGGCTTGGCGACCGAAACGCCGCCCGAAATCCGATGACCGTCACGCAAATCGGATTCATATTGCTCTGCGGTGAGATTGCCGAACAACGCAAAGGTAGGCGCACTGAAGTCGCCGGATGTCCGGTACTGCAGCTCGGCATCGGCTCCTGCAAACACGCGATCCAGCCCGTTGTACCGGCGGAATTTTTCGCCGCCCGCAAACACGTTCGCCAGCATGCGCGAATGTTCGCTCAGCGACACGTTGAGCACACGCTTGCCCAGGTTGACGCTGTAGGCGCTATCGGACAGCACCTCGGATTCCTTGTTCGAGCGGCTGACATTGTCGTCGTACATATATCCGGCATCCAGACGGATGCCGAGTCCCCATTTGGAGAAGTTGGCAGGCATTTTCGCGCTGTAGCCATCGAGATCCTTGGTCATCCTGAACATTACTGCCTGGCTGTTCTCCTGGCCCGACGAACGCTGGGTCTGGTAATCCAGGCTGAGCGTCAATCCGCGTCTGAACACAAAATCGCTGCCGACGCCGAGCACCACTGAATTGCGATTCGTCGCCGCTCCGGGCAATACATAGCGAACGCCCGGTAAATCGGCATAGGCAACGGTGGCATCCTGCGCACCCTTGAAGTCATGCTGGAACTCGATGCGCATGCGCGGCGCCACCCATCCGAAACTTGTTGCATGGGCGGAATCGGCACGCAGGCCCAGTGAAAACTGCACCGATGGGCTTTTCTGGTCCGCATACGTCAGTGCAAACGCGCCGGCGCCGGTTTCCGTGGCTTGTTTCAGCCGGTGCTGTGCAACATCGAACCGGCCGTACGGCGACAAGGTCAATCCCGTGGTGCGGAATTCGTAGCCTCCGGTCAGCGACCCGAACAGGAAATCGCCGCTGCGGTCGCTCCTTGCAAATTGACCGATCGGGGTGACATAGCGGTCGGTGTGATAGTCCAGCCGGCCATAGCCGATCAGGCCGTCGAGATAGATATTCGGCGTCGGCTGATAGCTGCCGTAGCCGGCAATCGTGATGCTTTTCGCGCTGCTGCCGGTGCCGTCGATGCCGATATTGGTCTTGTCCTGCGCGTAGCCCAATCCAGCGCCCACGGCCAGCTCGTCGCTCATGCGCTTGTCGGCGCCGATGCTGACGCCATCGGTCGTGAACTTCATCGCGCTGGTTGCACTGGTCTGGTCCTTCGTGCCGAAACGGACACCGCCCGCGATCCAGACATCGACGCCGTCCGCCAGCATGGAAGATCCGTCGCCGCGGCCGGTGCTTGACGACAGATTCAAGGACGACGTTTGCATTGCATTCGCCGCAAACAAGAGGGCATTGCCGAGAACCGCTGCCGGGTCGGACTGCGGCAGGCCGGCGAGGGTGGCCGAAATGGCGGATGTCACCGCCGGCAACGGATTTGCCTGCGATGCCGGCGCGCGCGCAGACAATCCGGCCATCGGATCGGAGGCTAGCGATGCGGCCGGTTGATAGGCGGCGCCGCTCGGCTTGCCGGGGTTTTGTTGCGCGTCACCCGCGGCACGGGCTTCGTTTGCACCGACGTTAAACCTTGTGCCGGCGCGATTGCCGGGCTCGTCCGCGACGTCGCGTCGATGCAGCGATTCCATGCGGGACTGGAAGTTTGAAATCTGCGCTCGCGAAAAACGTTTGGCTGTATCGACCTGAGCGCCGATCAATCCGGTGACTGCGGCATCCCGGGCCGGGTCGGGCCGGCCGGTGACGGTAACGCTGACCGCAGCCGCTGCCGAAGTCCCCGCATTGCCGTACGCCTGATACGAAAAAATATCGGTGCCGAAATAATTATTGACCGGCGTGTAAATCACGTTGGTCCCGCTGACCGTCACCGTGCCGTGCGCCGGGTTTGCCGAAATGGAGACGCCCGAAATGGACGAGCCGGTAATGAACGGAGCCAGGTTCAACGTCGTCGCCGTGTTAAGCGGAACGGCCATTGTTGCGGCGCCCGCGGTCGGCGCAAGCGTGCCCACCGTGATACTCACCGTTGCCGCAGCGGATGTTCCACCCGGACCGGTCGCGGTATAAGTGAAACTGTCGCCGCCGCTGTAGCCGGTGGTCGGCGTGTACGTCACCACATTGCCCGCGATCGAAGTGCCGCCGTTGGCCGGGGCCGATGCGATTGCAATACTGGAAGATACGCCGGTTACCGATGAGGTCAGGTTAATCGGCGTCGCGGTGTTGAACGGCACGTTGGCGCTTGCGGCTGCGGCGACCGGCGCGGGCGGATTGCCGACAGTGACCGTAACGACCGCCGCGGCGGACGGACCACCTCCCGGACCGGTTGCCGTATAGCTGAACGTGTCCGGTCCGAAATAGCCGTTGTTCGGCGTGTACGTGACCACCATGCCCGCTACCGAATTGATGGTGCCGTTCGCCGGCGCAACCGTGACCGCGACCGATGTCGCCGGATTCGTGACTGCGGCAGTAAGATCCAGCGCGTTCGAGATTGAGTTATACGTCACGCTTCGGGCCGCTGCGTTGGCGACCGGCGCCGGCGGCACCCCGACCGAGACTGTGACTACACCGGTATTGGAGGTCCCCCCCGGACCGGCGACGGTATAGCTGAACGGATCGTTTCCGAAATAGGTGACGTTGGGTGTGTACGTGACGACATTGCCGACCACCGAATCGATGGTGCCGTTGGCGGGATTTACGGTAATGGTGACTCCGGCGCCGTTTGTCACGCCGGAAATGGACGCAGTCAGATCGATCGCATTGGACAAAGAAGCGAACGCTACATTGGGAAAAGGTGAACCGGCCACCGGAGCAGGTGGATTATTGATGGTAAAGGTAACCACCTTGCTGCCGTTGCCGCCGACGGCATTGGACGCAGAAATCGTTACTGGATACGAGCCCGCCGCGGTCGGCGTGCCGGTAATCTCACCGGTTGAAGCGTTGACGCTCAAACCCGCGGGAAGTCCGGTCGCGCCGAAACTGTTTGCGGAGGGCAGGCTGGTGCCAATCTGGTATGAAAATGCAATGGTTTCCGTACCCGTGGCATTTCCGCTCGAAATGACGAAAGTGGCGATGTACGCGGTGATGTCTTCGCGCTCCTGAAGCGTCAGAGTAAAGCCCCCCATGCTGCCGGAGCTTTCGCCATTCGGGTTGGTAATCCCGGGGTTGATTGCCAAGCTGATTCGCCCTGGGTTATTCGCGGCGTTTAGCTGATGTATCCATGGGGCGGTACCCGGCGTGGCTCCGTGGCAACCCGCACAAGCGCTGAACCCCGCAGGTGCCACCGCTCCGCTCCAGTATGTCTGTCCAACTGCCGCATCACCTGCCGCATAAGCGGGGCGCGCGAACCCAATTGCCGCTGCCAGTAAAAACGCGGCAAGAAACAGATTCCACATGACAGCCGCAACAATCGATCTGCGGGATGAACAAATGTTATCTATGCGTTTGAGGGAACCGCCATTCCCCGACGAATTGGAAAAAAATCGCATCGTAACTCCCCACCTGTGAACTGCTGTTTTCGTTTTTATGTAATCTTTTTACGTAATCAGATCTTGATTTAAATCAATATTTTGAAAGTGTAGCATTCACCCATGCCTTGGGATATCCCGATGTCGGATGACTGCATTAATCTGAACCTATGCGGTTTTTATGCGACATTTTCGTGTTTGAAACCGCCTGCAAGGCGCAAAAACAAGGAGATAAGTAAAAGAAATGGTTTGACGGCGGTGTTGCCGTCGTCGCTTGAAGATGGATTTGCAACAACAGCTATTGCATCAGCAGTTTCTTGTAGTTTCCGCTCGGCAAGTAAGCTAGACTTTCAAGGGTGTTCAAAGGAGCCGCCATGAGAGTCGAAAGATGCCCGAAATGCAATGCTGCCGCTTCGGTTCCGCTGGTCAGCGGTTTGCCTCTGCCGAACGAGAGGCTGGTATTGAACAAAAATGTTCTCGGCAGCAGCGTCGGACGCATCGTTCATGTCGGTAACAAGCCCGTCAATTCACTTTGCATTTGCTGCCGTCACCGCTGGCATAGCAGTTTCAGGTTTGAAGTCAAATAACGCGATCGCTTCTTTGCCTTGAATAGGCCACTCTGTCAGCGTATCTCAGGGAACTACCGGACCGGCTGGCGACTCCGACGAAAATCATTGGAGGCATGTTGAATGAACGATCGGAAACAGGCCGGCACAACAAAAAAACAAAGTCTTGTTTTGACGGACCCGATGCGCCGCGATATCGTCAGGGCCTATGCCATCGAAATAGCGATCAGTATTGCCGAACTGATCGGGACCAGGCGGGCCGCCGCGTTCCTGAGAAAATACATGGTCGATATCGACGTGGCTTTACGTGTCTTGCTGCACCCGTCGCAGCGCCGCAACTACGATAGTCAAGATAAGTTTGCGCTGGAAGGAATACTGCCGGTTTTGTGAGACCGGTCCGATCGCTGCCGATTCAAGCTATTACTGCCGCACCGAAAGCAAACAGGGTTTCGCCGCACTCATGAAACCGCTTCTCAATGCCGCTGCATGGCATGCTGCTTGCATAATTTCTTCTTCGTGTCAGATTTATTGCGAGGCATCTTGAAATGGAAACTTCAGCGGAGATGATAGAGTTTTTGGTCGGAGCTGTCGGCGCCAACAGTAGCGAATACGACCGGCAAATCTTCGAAAGAGCGCTACGCGAACTGGTCAGGATCGCCCAGGCGGAAAAGGTCGCCGCGCTGGAACAGGACTTCATCACGGCGGAAAGAGCCGCCAGTCAAAACTACAGACCGCTTTCCTGATTTCGGCAAGAATCTCGGCGATGTCGGCCCGACGCCGAAGTTCGTCGCCAGGATTCTTGTTCATATCATTCAAGCTTACCGAAGGCAATCGTAATTACGGGAGCGTGCTAAGGGCTCACGCAGGAATAAGTTAACCAATTTTGCTGGTCGTACCGGGCGCACTGCAGCGTTGTCCGTCGCTAGCAGTGCTCGCACTGCGTCGCGCCGTACGCCTTGCATTGCATCCCGCTACGGCCACCAAATTACCTAACTTATTTCTGCGCGAGCCCTATTGGTCCGGAATCTCGTTTTCGGGACGTTTCATTATCCTGCCGAGGCGGCTGCGCCCGAGGAGATCGGCATCAGCAACATCAAGTACCCGGAGCAAGGATATCTGTCGCAAGTCTTGTGGCCGATAAAGGCGCGGTGCTGTCCATAAACGCCATGGCGGCATTGCCGACGATAATGGAAACTGTGCTTAACGCTGCGAAGCTGATCAACGCGATCGCAGGAAATTGCTTTATCGAGGGGGTGGGGTGGCCGATGGGGCTCGAACCCACGACAACAGGAATCACAATCCTGGACTCTACCAACTGAGCTACGGCCACCATTGCTTGAACTACAGACCTGTTCCGATGTTGCACACCGGAGCAGGTCGCTATTATACAAACTTCGGTCCGGGCTGGCAAATTGAATACGTATGCGGGTTAAAAGAGCGCGCCTGACGCATCGCCGGGCGTTCAAAAGCATCGTCCGGGAAGGGATTTCGGTGGGACGTACTCAATTACATGCAAAACCGTCATCTACATTCAGAAACCGTCAGAACCACTACCTTGTCATTCACTTGCAGAAATGTTGAGGGTTGAGGTTCCTCTCTACGCTCGGAATGACAGATTTTAAGCAATCCTTCGGAAGGGCAGATTTGAGTGATCCTTCAGGATGACAGATTTGAGTAATCTATCGGAATAACTTTGAGTGATCACCCGGAACGACAGACCTGGTTGATTTCCATGAATGCCTCATCCTGCCACCCGCGTCATTAAAGCTCCGAGCTCGATATATCCGCAATCTCAGTCACATCGGCCTGCAATTTCAACAGATGCAACAGCGCGGTTGTCATCGTGGTCCGGCTGCCAGTCGTAAAGCACGTTAACGCGCGGTTCCCATCCACCTGCCGCTGCAACCCATGTTGCGACAACATGCGCGTCAACTGTCTTGCGACCGCTGCACCGGTATCGATGATGTGAACCGGTTGCCCCCCGGCACGCCGCGCAATTTCTTCAATCAGCGGTTGCAGGAAAGGGTAGTGCGTGCAACCAAGCACCAGCGTATCGGCGCCGCCTTCGATCAAAGGCGCAACGTAGCGCTGCACCAAAGCGGCGGTCGCGGCGGAGCGCAATTCCCCTTTTTCAACCTGGTCCGCCAGGCCGCTGCATGGCTGCAACAGGAAGCGCACGCCCGTGGCTTCGGTAATCTGTTCATGCAAAAGATTAAATTTGATGCTATCCAGCGTGCGTTCGGTTGCCAGCACGCCGACCGTCCGCGTTTGCGTGATTGCCGCGGCAGGTTTCAGTCCCGGTTCAACACCGACAATCGGCAGCCCGGGATAGCGTTCGCGCAAACCGAGGATGGCCGCGCCCGTCGCGGTATTGCAGGCAACCACCAGCGCCTTGACGCCGCGTATCAATAAAAATTCCGCAATCGCAAGTGTGCGCGCGACGATCACCGCTTCGGGCTTTCCGCCATACGGCGCAAAGCCCGAATCGGCAACGTATATCAAATTTTCCTGCGGTAACACCGCTTGAATATGACGCAGCACCGACAGACCGCCGATGCCGGAATCAAAAACGCCGATCGGCATGTCGGTACCGGTCGGCTGTTGGGTCGCCATGCCATCCTGTGCGGGATGGCTGTCGGACAACAGGTTACGCAACGCTGACAGGAATTTTGCCGACGCTGGTAGCAATTCGTTCCTGCCATTCCTTCGGCCCGGTGTTATGCACCGAGATACCGTTGGAATCGACCGCGACGGTGACCGGCATGTCCCTGACGTCGAATTCGTAAATCGCTTCCATGCCAAGGTCGGCAAAACCGACCACCTTCGCGCTCTTGATCGCCTTCGACACCAGATATGCGGCGCCGCCGACAGCCATCAGGTATGCCGACTTGTGGTTCTTGATCGATTCGATCGCCGCCGGGCCGCGTTCGGCCTTGCCGACCATCGAGATCAGGCCGGTTTTCTCCAGCATCATGTCGGTGAACTTGTCCATCCGGGTTGCCGTGGTGGGGCCGGCCGGGCCGACTGCTTCATCGCGTACCGGATCGACCGGGCCGACGTAATAAATTACTCGGTTGGTAAAATCGACCGGCAGTTTTTCGCCTTTGGCCAGCATGTCCTGGATCCGCTTGTGCGCGGCATCGCGGCCGGTCAGCATCTTGCCGTTCAACAGCAGGGTTTGTCCCGGTTTCCAAGACGCCACTTCTTCCCTGGTCAGCTGGTCGAGATCGATGCGTTTGGACTTCTCCGTATCCGGCATCCATTGCACATCCGGCCAATCCGACAGTGACGGCGGATCGATGTAAGCCGGGCCGGAACCGTCAAGCACAAAATGCGCATGGCGCGTCGCGGCGCAGTTCGGGATCATCGCGACCGGCTTGGATGCCGCATGCGTAGGATGCATCATGATCTTGACATCCAGCACCGTGGTCAGTCCGCCCAAGCCCTGTGCCCCGATGCCGAGCGCATTGACTTTCTGGTACAGGTCGATACGCAATTCTTCAGTCTTGTTTTGTGGTCCGCGCGCGAGCAATTCATACATGTTAATGTCTTCCATCAACACCTGTTTCGCCATCAGCATCGCCTTTTCGGCAGTGCCGCCGATGCCGATTCCCAGCATGCCGGGCGGGCACCAGCCGGCGCCCATGGTCGGCACGGTTTTCATGACCCAGTCCACCACCGAGTCGGACGGGTTCAGCATCACGAACTTGGATTTGTTTTCCGAGCCGCCGCCCTTGGCCGCGACCTGCACGTCGACCGTATTGCCGGGCACCACTTCCATGTGGATCACTGCAGGCGTATTGTCCTGGGTGTTCTTGCGCTCGAACAGCGGATCCGCAACGATCGATGCGCGCAACTTGTTTTCCGGGTTGTCATAGCCGCGACGCACGCCTTCATTGATCGCGTCCGCGATCGATCCCTTGAAACCTTCAAAGCGCACATCCATGCCGATCTTCAGGAACACGTTGACGATGCCGGTATCCTGGCAAATCGGCCGGTGGCCTTCCGCGCACATGCGCGAGTTGGTCAGGATCTGCGCAATCGCATCTTTTGCGGCCGGGCTCTGTTCCGCTTCATAGGCGCGCGCCAGATGCTGGATGTAATCTGCCGGATGGTAATAGCTGATGTACTGTAGCGCAGCGGCGACGGATTCAATCAGGTCTTCTTGCTTGATGATGGTCATGATGAACTCTATTTAGAGGATTAATGAGCTTGCCTGGTCTTGTCATGGGTGCCGGCCATGATCCGGTCGCTATAAGCGATCGCCAACGCCGAAAACAGGAACACGATATGGATGCCGGTCTGTGCCAGCAGGGTTTTCGGATCGTACGCGTTGGCATTGATGAAGGTCTTGAGCAGATGGATCGATGAAATGCCGATGATCGCCGTCGCCAGTTTGACCTTCAGCACCGATGCATTCACATGCGACAGCCACTCGGGCTGATCCGGATGACTTTCCAGGTTCATGCGCGACACGAAAGTTTCATAGCCGCCGACGATGACCATGATCAGCAGGTTGGAAATCATCACCACGTCGATCAGTCCCAACACCACCAGCATGATGGTCGCTTCGGTCAGCTTGGTCGGATTGTTCGCCCCCGGGATACTGACCGCTTCGATAATATGCGCCAATGCGTGCGGCTCGCCGAACACGGCGCCGATGAGGACCGACAGCTCGACCCAGAAATGGTAAACATATACGCATTGCGCGAGAATCAGACCCAAATAGAGCGGCAACTGCAGCCAGCGGGTCATGAAAATGAAACTTGCGAGCGGATGGATTTTTTTCTTTGGGAGGGTAGCAGGTGGTGCGTCGAGTTTCATTTAATGGATCTCAGGTGAAATGTGCGAAAAGCAACCGGCATTTTACACGCGCCAGCCACTTCGATGCTCGATATGGGCCGCAATGTCGTTCGTGGCGCCGGGGTCATTCCCGAATCATTGTATTGCTGACAAATCTCAATAAAATAAACTTCGGAACCGATATAAAGGCTTCTTGTTGCCGTTCAGTATTGATATTGATTCGTCAACCCCGCTTCTAAATATAGAATAGACATATTCGCAAGTGATCAATAGTACCGGACAGCATCGACGGCGGGCGAAGGCAACAAGGCAAGCGACTCGCCCGCCATCGGTGTTCAACC
>MESE01000011.1:3342-13478 GCA_001770855.1 Burkholderiales bacterium RIFCSPLOWO2_02_FULL_57_36 | reverse complement strand
TACCCACCAGATTCCAACCCGCTGTCAGGTTGATTGTTGTGGCTGCACTGGCAAGCCCCGGCAAAAGCAGACTCGGTAAAAGAAATGCACGAATAAGGTTTGAACGCATGGGTACTTTCTGAAATGGGTGGAGTCGGAAGAATTAGGCTTTTGAACAATTCGACTTATAAATCGTTGAGGACTATACCCCCGCTAAGTCAATAAAAATATCCTCAAAATAGGGGATGCATACTCATTGCGCCGGGAGTACGACATCCATCAAATGCACGTTCAACATCGTGCTACCCACCTGATTCTGCAAGGCGCCCCCACCCCCACCACATCCGACTAGTATGGTGACAGCCACCACAGTAACGAACATTCGCCTAATAATTCGATCCACTAACTTCCTCCCAATATTTTTAGTCGCAATTCACAGCTATTGCAGTGAATTCTACGAACTCAACACTAACGGGGTTACACGAGACCCGGGCCGATTCTGATGGCCGAAGCAAGGCTTGTATATCCCCCGTTCGGGTGAGTTTGAGAGTGATTTTTGCAAATCCGATGTCTAAAAACGAAAGGCAGGCCAACTTGCACCGGTATTATTTCGCGTACCTAGAGATCAACCGTCACCTCATTGATTCGGTGCAATGTGTCAAATGACTTGCCCAACTTCACCCACATCCCATCCATTGCTTGACTGACGTGGGCTTCATGGCTGGCCTGCAGTCGCCAGAATGTTTGCCAGTGCATCCCCTTGGGTTTGCCGCCTGTGCCGTTAAAAATGCCAGCCGTCCAGCCCAGGCGGTCGCGCAGCTTGCCTGCCCGTCGAATGTTGCGATCATCCGGGGTTTCTCGTTGGCTCTTGTACGCAAGCCGCTGGTAAATGTGCCCCCGGAATGTGCCACACTCTAACGGACCATATCGCACGACACAAAGCAGGTTATCAGAGGGGAAATAAAAAAGCCGGAAGGCTTTAAACCCTTCCGGCATCTAATTTGGTCCGCCAGTAGGAACCGCATTTGGCTCGAAAACCCGCATGGATACTTGGTGTTGTCTGTGATATGGTGATTTGTGCCCCCAAATGTGCCCCCAGACTGCGAAGGATACCCCCGTGAAACTCACCGATGCAACTTTGCGCAACCTCACCAAGCCCGGCAAACACGCTGACGGCGGCGGGCTCTATCTGGAGCTGACCCCTGCGGGCGGCAAATACTGGCGGATGAAATACCGCTATGGCGGCAAGGAAAAGCGGCTGGCCTTTGGCGTGTACCCCGGCGTCACCCTCAAACAGGCCCGCGACCAGGCAAACAAGGCCCGCAAGCTGCTGGCCGATGGCAGCGACCCCGGCGAACTGCGACGATCTGAAAAGGCTCAGGTGGCACACGAGGCTGTGAACACCCTTGAGTCCGTGGCCCGCGACTGGCTGAAACACCAGGGGGCACGGTGGAGCCCCGTTACCACCAAGCGCATCTTGGCATCGTTGGAAGCGGACATATTCAAGCCTTTAGGTTCGCGCCCTTTGGTGTCGGTGAAGCCGGGCGAAATACAGGCAGTGGTGAAGAAAATCGAGGCACGGGGCGCCAGTGAACAAGCCGGGCGGGTGTTGCAGCGGGTCAAGTCGGTGTATCGGTGGGCGGTGGTTCATGAGCGAATCGAGACCAATCCCATGCTTGATCTGGTGCCCTCAGAAGTGCTGAAGCCCCGCACCGTGCAACACCGGCCCGCCATGACAGACAAGGAGCTTCCCGAGTTCTTGACAAAGCTGGATGCGTATGAGGGCGACCCCACCACCCTGCACGGGCTGCGCTTGCTGATCCTGACCGCAACCAGGCCGGGTGAAACACGCGGGGCACACTGGGCAGAATTCGACCTTGACGCGGCGTTGTGGATCATCCCCGCAGAGCGCATGAAAATGAAAATAGAGCACCGGGTGCCGCTGTCAACCCAAGCGGTAGAGGTGCTGCGCACCATGCACCGACTGAGCGGCGGCGGTGTGCTGGTGTTCCCCAGCCCGTTCTATCCCAGTAAACCGCTTTCCGAAAATACCTTTAACTCTGCCTTGGCCCGCATGGGCTACAAAGCCACGGCAACAGCCCACGGCTTTAGGGCACTGTTTTCTACCGTAGCCAATGAGTGCGGTTGGAATCCCGATGTGATTGAACGGCAACTCGCCCATGTGGAAGGAAACCAAGTGCGGGCCGCGTACCACCGAAGCACCTATCTGGCAGACCGTGAGCGCCTGATGCAGTGGTGGGCGGACTACCTAGACGGACGCAAGGCGGGCAACGTGGTCAAGATGCCAAAACGGGCGGCATAGACCCCACCAGCCCCAACCCCAAGCCGCCCCGCAGCACAAGCCGGGCGGTTTTTTTGCGCCCGTAAATCGTGGATTTTGGCCGGACGTGTGTTTTTGTAGGGGACACAGGGGACAAATTGCGTTTCAGAGGGGAAACAGGCAAAAACTGTAGGGGACAGTGTAGGGGACAAGTAGGGGACTGATAGGGGACAAACTCTCTATATCTACTATTTCCCCTGTTTTCTCCCTTTTTGCCATCACCCTACCGCCCCCATCCAGCCCCACCCGCTGACGCTGGCAATCCCGATGCCCATGGGTGCCTTGCTGTGGGTTTGGATGCACACGCACATTGCTGGAAATGAGCGCCAAAGGGCCTTCCCTTGGCACACATCACAGCGCAGAAACAGGCATGTGGATAACTTTTCTGTCGTATCCAATCTGCCGGATGCTTAAAAAATGGGCGCGGTGCATAAGGTTTGCAAGCCATTGATTCCATTGAATAATTCATAAAATGTGCGAAAAGTTGTCAACATTGCACACTAGATACGACGGGCGTTATGTTAAGTAATGTGCAATATGTACGTAAATTTGCACATTAAATAGCTTTCGACCTACAATGCTTGCCCACTATGAATGCAGGTGTTCTATGACCTTTGACGAATTCGACGCGGCCCTGGCTGCACTGGGCTGGAAGATCGCCGACTTTTGCCGGGCGACTGACTTGCACCGCAATACCCCGCAACGCTGGAAACGTGAGGGCATAGAGATTCCCGGATGGGTGCCCAAGCACTTGGGGCTATTGCTGGAGTTGCACCGCCTGCACGCCGCCTATCTGGTGCCGTCCAGTGGTGACGCATGAATGCCTGAGAACCTGGGGCGGTGGACGCACGCGCAGCAAAAACATTTTGACGAACGGGCAAAGGCGCTGGTATAGTCTGCGCAAGCCCTAAAGGCCCGGTGCTTGAAAACACCAAATTGATTAGCGGCGCAACCTCCCCGATAGTGAGGTTTTGTCACGTCTGAACATGACGAATGGCCCACACCTTGGGGCATTCACAGTTTTGGGCGGGATGGCCAGAACGGCAACGCCTGGCGCACGTCTAATCACGTGTTTTCAACATCCTGCCCACCCGTATTGCTTGAAAACGGTACGAGTGGTTTTGAAGTCTCGATTAGGAGCCGAAACCATGGTCAACACCATCCACCAGTCCAGCCCCAGCGCCGCAACCCGCGTGCATGCGTCTGCACAAACCCCCACGGGTAAACCCAGCCCCATAGCCCGGCAACAGGCCATTGAAAACGCCCTGTCCATGGCGCTGTACCACGTCCGCAACGGCGACACCACCCACACCATTCGCGCCGCCACTGCCAAGGCCATACGGGCCGCATCCATGCTGAAACAGGCGTGCACTGATTCTGCTATCGGTGGGAGGGTTTGAGTCATGGTGAGCACTACCGCTGAACCAATCCGCCTGGATGCGGGTACCAACACCAATTGGCACTTGAGCGCAGCGCCCGTGGCAGTCTTAAACGCGGACAGCAGTTTGCATGACCGCTTGGCTTACTGCTGGGGGCTGGCCTCACGCGTGGATGACATTACCCATTTTTTGGCAGTTCACACGGACCAGGAGTTATGGCGCGTTGCCATGCTGTTGGAAAGTCAGGTAGCGCCACTCTTGGCCATGCTTGAAGCCTTGGCGGAAACCACTATTCCGGGGAGGGCCTGAGCCATGGCCACCACCCCCACCACGGACCAAGAAACCCGCGTCACAGAGCTGTGCACGCGGGCGCTTGACTGCATACGCGTTTGCCAAATGGAAATGCTCAAGGCCGCGCCTGATTTTGAATACGCCTATGACTTTGCCGATAAGGCGCTGGATTGCATCGGCACTTTACGAATCATGGCTATTGGTGGGAGGGCGTGAGCATGGGCCAAAGTTTTTCCACGCCTAGCCTGCGGCTGATCACCAAGGGCGAAAAGTCGGACACCTTCACCGGCCTGGCGATGGTTCTTTATGAAGGCTGAATTTTGAAGGTTCGCAATATGACGCAACAGCCCACCACCCAGCCTGATGCCATGCCTTTGCCGTGGGTTGCAGTTCCGGCCTATACATCTGTAGATGATCGCAGCCCGCTGCATTTGGTGGGGTTGCGTGAGTTGGTGCGCTGGCTTATGGGGGCAAAGACGCTGGGTTTTATGGCCGCTTCCATCGTGCTGCATAAGGGGCTTTTGGGGCTTGGTGACAAACTGCGGTTGTACATCACAACGCACGAACCCGGCCCCGCGCGTGCTGTCAAAGACTCTGACACGTTTGGGCTTTCGCCATCACAAAGACGGGTTTACAGCCGGGGCATAGACGCACCACCACCCGCCCGGCAACCCGCACTGCTGCCCGATGGCGTTACGCCTGGGGCATCTGCTGCGCTGTACTACGTAGACAAGGTATGGGGCGGCGGGCGTTGCCCTGTATCCATTCTTGATGATGCGAGTAACCCCGCTTCCTGCCTGGCCATGCCTTGCGACCAGGCGGCGGCGATTTGGGGCGGTGTTGCGACCGTTGCGGTGGTGGCGGTAGTGCCGTTAACCGTGGAGCTCGAACCGTTGACTGTGGATGCAATCAAGGAAGGTAAGGGGAAAAACAAACGTGGGGAGTGGTTGCCCGAGGCGATAGAACTTATGACGCAGTCGATAACTGCTGCAAAGGAAAAAGGGGAAGCCGTGGATTCTGTGGCGCAACGGTTTGGAATTACGAGACAGGCAATGGAGGGGGCGGTAAAGCGGGCACCGGAAAAGAAGCGCAAAAACCAGCAACGGACGACGCAATACGCTAGCGATTCGATAGCACAAGACCCCGCGTTTAAAAGCCCTGCAGGGCGCAACGCAAAAGCAACGTAAATGCAATGGTGTTGCATTGATTGAAGGGGCAGATAGTCCATTTGTGTTCAACAAACCACTATGGAAGCAAGCAATGCAAATCGTCCACCAATCCCGCCCAGTCGTTCCCCGTGACCGCCTTTTGCGCCTACCGGAGGTGTTAAGCCTTACGGGGTGCAAAAAATCCACCATCTATTCCATGTTGCAAGAAGGGCGATTTCCCAAGCCTGTGCGCTTGTCTGCCCGCATGGTTACTTGGCCTGAAACAGCCGTTTTGCAATGGGTGCAAGACCGTATCAACCAAGCGGCGGGGGTGCAGTGATGGACGCTAACAAAATATGCGCGGTCGGGCTTCTCGAAGAGGACGCAAGCGACCTGAATGACGCCACCGACATTGCAGACAATATTTTCCAGCAGTCGATAGACATGGCGCAGCACGTCATAGGCAACAGCGAGGCATTGCGGCGTGACGTGTTGGCACTTGCCACGGCACACGCGCAAGCCGCTACCCATGTTTACATGGTGAACAAGCTGGCGGCGGTATTGCGTGAGCTGGCCCCCGAGATTGCGGGCGCTATCTCTGAGGCTGGCACCGATGTGGGATCGGGCATTGTCCAAGGCTTGCAAGCACTGAAACCGCGTATGCGCACTTGCAACCAGGCCACGGCATCCACCACGGGGGTGACGCCATGAGCTCCGACAACAGCAATAAGCCGGGCACATCCTTTGCCATGGCTGCTTTCATGCGCCAGCAAAAGGAGGCTACACGGCGCATCAATGCGCCCGCTGCCTACCTGGAGGAAGCTAACAAGATTTTTTCCAGCGTAACCCGTGGCCCTAAACCACTGTGGAGAAAACGCCTTCCTGCCTGGATGACACGCTTTGACCGGACCATTGTTGTCGAGTTGCTCCCCTCCTTGGTGCTGCGTGTGCGTGACCCAAAAAGCGGCCAGATTTTGGCCGAATCCGTGGCGGGGCAGTTGGACGTTTTGAATAGTGATCTGTACCCGGAGTTTCCAGCGGACATATGACAACCCACATCACCCCCGAGCTGATCCGCGCCGCCCTGCAACACATCCCCGCGAATCTGCCCCGTGATGAATGGGCACGCATCGGCATGGCGATCAAGTCCGAGTTTCCCGACGACACGGGCCGCGACCTGTTCACCGACTGGAGCGCATCGGCGGACGGCTTCGACACCAAGGCAGTGAAGTCCACCTGGCAAAGCATCAAGGCAGGCGGCGGTGTGGGCATTGGCACGCTGTTGCACCTGGCCAAAGAAAACGGCTTCACGCTGCCCAAAGCGGACCAGGCCCCCAGCAAGCCCGACCCCGCCATTGCCGCCCGCCTAGCACGCGATAGGGCAGCAAGCCAACAGGCAGAACAAGCCCGCCAACAGGCCGCCTACGCCCATGCCGCCACGGATGCGGCCACGCGGTGGGCACAGGCCAGCGACACCGGCAACAGCCCATATTTGACGCGCAAGGGCGTGCAGCCCTTCGGCGTGCGCTTTGCCGCTGACGGCTGGTTGCTGGTGCCCGTGCGTGATGCATCCGGGGCGCTGTTGAACCTGCAACGCATTGCTCCCGACAAGCCCACGGGCGGCGGCCCCGACAAACTGTTTTTGAAGGGCGGCCCCAAGCGTGGGCTTTGGCACTGGTGCGGCGACCCTGCGGGCATTGCGGTGCTGCTGGTGGCAGAAGGCTACGCCACGGCGGCCAGCGTGCACCAGGCCACGGGCCGCCCGGTGGCGGTGGCCTTTGACGCGGGCAACCTGGGTCATGTGGCCAAGGCCCTGCACAGCCAATATCCGGCCGCCTTGCTGGTGCTGTGTGGTGACGATGATGTGCAGACGTTTGCAACCCAAGGCCACAACCCCGGACGCGACAAGGCCACGGCGGCGGCCCGCGCAGTGGGCGGCCTGGCTGTGTTTCCCGAAGGCCTGCCCGAAGGTGGTAGCGACTTCAACGACCTGCACCAGGCGCAAGGGCTGGAGGCGGTGCGCTTGATTGTGGATACCGCGATTGATAGCCACGAACCACGCCAAAACGCCGCACAGGCGGCGCAATCGTCCAAGGCAAGCAAGGGCGGCACCAGCCCCGCCCGAGAGCGTACAGAGCCGCAAAACGCCGGGGGCTTTGACCGCTTCCATGTGGTGGATGGTGATGGCCTGTACTACTCCCCGCCCGGTGACGATGGCGGGGCACCGCGCAAGGTGTGCGGCGTGCTTCGCGTGGTGGGGCTGGCCCGTGATGCCCACGACAACCAGGCGGCGCTACTGCTGGAGTTTGTCACCCAGTTCGGCAAGGTGCGGGGCTGGTTAATGCCCCTGTCCATGTTGGCGGGTGATGGCAACGCCTACCGCACGGCGCTACTCAGTCAAGGCTTTATGACCCCCACGGACAGTAGGCGGCGGGGCTGGTTGACCGAGTACCTGCAAAGCCGCAATCCTGACGCCCTGGAGCTGGTGCGCCATGTGCCCCGCGTGGGCTGGGCGGGCCGCTGCTACGTGCTGCCCAATGAAACCCTGGGCACCAGTGCCAGCGGTGAAAAGGTGATTTTCCACAGTGAGGCGGGCATTGAAGCCAACTTTAGCCAACGCGGTACGGCTGGCCAGTGGCGCAATGACCTGGCCCGCCTGTGCGTGGGCAACTCACGGGCCGCGTTTGCCGTGGCCACGGCCTTTGCCGGGCCTTTGTTGGTGTGGGCGCAAGGCGTCACCGGCGGCGGCATCCACTACACGGGCCAAACGTCCATTGGTAAAACCACCTGCTTTCTGTTGGCCGCCAGCGTGTGGGGCAAGGGCACCGAGAAAGACCCCGACAGCTACATGCAGAAATGGCGGGCGACAAGCAACGGCCTGGAGTACCAGGGCGAGCAGCACAACGATTGCACGCTGATCCTTGACGAGCTGGGCCAGATGGACGCGGGGGACGCCGGTAACGCGGCCTACATGCTTGCCGATGGCATGGGCAAGACACGCGGCAAAGGGGCTGGTGGCTTGCGCCCTAAGCCCACCTGGCGGCTGTTGTTCTTGAGCAGTGGCGAGCTGACGCTAGCCCAGCACATGGAGACTGTGGGCAAGAAAATGAAGGGCGGGCAAGAGGTGCGCCTGATACCGATACCGACCGAGGTAAAGGAAGGTTCTGCCCTGGAGACGTTCCACGAATTCGCCACCGGGCACGAGCTATCCGGCTGGGTGCAACACAACGCGGCCAAATGCTACGGCACCGTAGGCCGCGCCTGGCTTGAATATCTGGTTGACCATACCCAAGGTTTAAGCGCTGTGCTGCGTGAGCGTATGGACGCGATAGAGGCGCTGATTGTGCCCGCAGGTGCATCGGGTCAAGTCAAGCGGGGCGGGCGGCGCTTTGCCCTGATTGCAGCCGCTGGAGAGATGGCCACGGCGGCGGGGCTAACCGGCTGGCCCGAGGGTGAGGCGATCCGGGCCGCACACACCTGTTTTGATGCGTGGTTAAAACTGCGTGGCGGGGCTGGTAGTAGCGAGAAAACCAGCATGCTGCGGCAAGTGCGGGCCTTCCTTGAGACACACGGGGATGGCCGCTTTGCCATGTGGCACCGGGCCGCAGACGATCATGCAGCCAAGACACTGCACCGTGCGGGTGTGCGGCGTATGTTGAATGAGGATGGCGAACCCATCAAGAGCAACAGCCAACACGGGGCGGAATACGGCGACCGGATGCCTGCCGCCCTTGGTGAAAACGTGAGCTTTGAATATTTTGTTCTGGCTGAGACATTCAAAACCGAGGTGTGCAAGGGCTTTGACTTGCAATCTGTATGTGCCGTGCTGGTGGAGCAT
This sequence comes from Burkholderiales bacterium RIFCSPLOWO2_02_FULL_57_36, assembly GCA_001770855.1. Lineage (GTDB taxonomy): Bacteria > Pseudomonadota > Gammaproteobacteria > Burkholderiales > Burkholderiaceae_D > MESE01. The sequence continues at coordinate 4,502 of MESE01000011.1, read as the reverse complement.
GGCAGCTTGACCGTGAAGGAACCGGGCCGCTACAGCATCAAGACCAAGCTACCCGGCATAGGCCCTGCACGGTGCTACTGCATCCCGCCTGCGATCTTTAACCTTGATGTGTGAAGGATAGAGGGCAGCACGGGCCGCGCTGGGGGGCGGTGTGTGCGAAGTCTTTTCGCGCTGCGAATGGGTGGGCATAGGGGCATGCACCAGATACCAGAACAAGGCGGTTTGTTTCTCGATGGGGCTGGTGCTTTGCCTTGGTGCATCGTGGAGTGGGCCCGCACCCATGCAGGTACTCCCGGGCGGGTTTGCCGTGCGGGTAATTCGACCCCCGACGCCACGCCAGTGGCACCCCTTTGGGAAAAGTGAACAAACGGGAGTACGGGGCATTGTTTCGCTGTTTACCTGGGCCGGAGCCTTGCCGCCACTGCGAAAAATGTAATAAGGTTACATAAAGTCCACTTGCTTTTCCCGTTTTATGTGCCTACGAGGTGTGCGCGGCGTTTGTGTGGGTTCGTTGGGTTATGGTCGAGAAAACGTGCCTTTTAGGTAAAATTTGCCGCATTGTGAAACACAATGGCAGTTTGTCCCCTGTGTCCCCTACAGGGTCCAAGTACCGGGGACCGCGCAAACCCGCATGGATAGGGCTTGTCCCCTGTGTCCCCTGTGTCCCCTACAGAAAAAACGGTTTGCCGAACTTTGATGCTTGAAGAATTCGGCGCGATGTAACGGTATTACCTAAATTCGTGCATCGTGGGATGCCATGCCCCCCCCCTATAGGTACTCCCGGGCGGGTTTGCCGTGCGGGTAATTCGACCCCCGACGCCGCGCCAGTGGCACTACTTTGGGGAAAGTCCGGTTTTTGGTCCTAGCCCCATCGTTCTCATCGGACATTTACGGGAATGCGCTTGCGTGGAGTGATAGACCGGCCTATTTATGCCCGTATCGTTGAGGCGGCAAAACCTTGATTTATAAATGTGCCCCCAATTTCAAAAAATGTGCCCCCAAATGTGCCCCCAAAATACGCCGGATTGTGGCAACCTTTAACGCACTGCAACGGACAACGCAAGCGGGTTTTGTGGGCTATTGAGAGTGAAGGCGAAAAAAAACCGCACGTCTTTGGAACGATGCGGATTTAAATTTGGTCCCGCCAGTAGGAATCGAAC
>MESE01000011.1:0-3326 GCA_001770855.1 Burkholderiales bacterium RIFCSPLOWO2_02_FULL_57_36 | reverse complement strand
GCCAGTAGGAATCGAACCTACATCTAGCACTTAGGAGGCACTCGTTCTATCCATTGAACTATGGCGAGACAGCCGGGCATTGTAAGGCCGGCAGAGGGCTTATTTGGTCAGCTGGCGCATTGCCTCTTCCAGGCCCTTGAGCGTGAGGGGGTACATGCGCTGGTGCATCAGCTGCTGCACGATGCTGATGCTCTGGCGGTACTGCCACACGCCCTGCGGTTCGGGGTTGATCCAGGCAAACTTGGGGAAGGCGTGGGTCAGGCGCTGCAGCCACTCGGCACCGGCTTCCGGGTTGTTGTATTCCACGCTGCCGCCGGGTTGCAAAATCTCGTAGGGGCTCATGGTGGCGTCGCCCACAAAGATCAGTTTGTAGTCCTTGTTGTACTTGCGGATGATGTCAAAGGTCTCAAACTTCTCCGCAAAACGGCGGCGGTTGTTCTTCCACATGAAGTCGTACACGCAGTTGTGGAAGTAATAAAACTCCAGGTGCTTGAACTCGGTCTTGGTGGCACTGAACAACTCTTCCACCCGTGCAATGTGCTCGTCCATGGTGCCGCCCACGTCCATGAGCAGCAGCACCTTGACGTTGTTGTGGCGCTCGGGCCGCATCTTGATGTCGAGGTAGCCCGCATTGGCCGCCGTCTTGCTGATGGTCTCGTCCAGGTCCAGCTCGTCTTCATGGCCTTCGCGGGCGAACTTGCGCAGGCGGCGCAGCGCCACCTTGATGTTGCGGGTGCCCAGCTCTTGCGTATCGTCGTAGTCCTTGTAGGCGCGCTGGTCCCACACCTTCACCGCACTCTTGTTGCGGCTCTTGTCTTGGCCAATGCGGATGCCCTGGGGGTTGTTGCCATAAGCCCCAAAAGGAGAGGTGCCGCCGGTGCCAATCCACTTGGAGCCGCCTTCGTGGCGCTCTTTTTGCTCTTCCAGGCGTTTTTTGAGCGTCTCCATCAGCTCGTCCCAGCCCATTTTCTGCAGCTTGGCCAGCTCTTCGGGGCTCAACATGCCTTCCAGGTTTTTGCGCAGCCACTCCTGCGGAATTTCCTTGGTGAAATCGGCCACCATTTCCACGCCCTTGAAGTAGGCGGCGAAGGCGCGGTCGAACTTGTCGTAGTGCTTCTCATCCTTCACCAGGGTGGTGCGGCTCAGGTAGTAAAAGTCGTCAATCTTGTAGCCACTGGGCTCGGCGTCATCGTCGGGCTGGGGCGTATTGGGGCCGACCACGCCTTTTTGCAGGGCTTCGAGCAAGGTGAGGTATTCCTTGACGGAGACCGGCAGCTTGGCGGAGCGCAGGGTGTAGAAAAAATCGAGCAGCATGTCATGCCTCCCGACGAGCCGCCTCTAGGGTGGCATGCGCCCCCTTGGGGCTGAGTGATGCGGCTCCAAGCCTGCCTGTGCAGGCTTGGACATCGCGAAGAGTCGTTGCCTCTGGCATCGGCCTGTACAGCGAACAAATGTGAGCCTTGGGGGTCATAGATTCTCCTCAAGCGCGTGGCTTGTCCAGCAGGTACAGCAATTGGGCCTTGGCCTCGGGCCACTCGCCGCTGCGCATGCTGTACATCACCGTGTCGCGGATGGTGCCGTCGCGGCGCAGGGCGTGGCCGCGGATGATGCCGTCTTTTTTGGCGCCCAGGCGCTCGATGGCGGCCTGGGAGGCAAAGTTGTAGTTGTCGGTGCGCCAGCCCACCACATGGCAGCCCAGGGTTTCAAACGCGTGGGTCAGCATCAGCAGTTTGCAGGTGGTGTTGACGTGGGTGCGCTGGCTGCTTTTGCCATACCAGGTCCAGCCGATTTCCACCCGCTTCAACGCGGGCACGATGTCGTGGTAGCTGGTGCAGCCCAGCACCTGGCCCGTGGCGGTTTCGACCACGGCAAAGGCGAAACGGTTGCCGGCTTCCCGCATGGCCAAGGCGTCGGCGATGTATTGGCGGGTGTTGTCGGGCTCGGGTACCGAGGTCACCCGGATGTTCCACAAGGCGCCGTCGGCGGCGGCTGCGCGCAGCCCAGCTTCATGGTCCAGACTCAGCGGCACCAGACCAATGCCACGTGCGCTCAGGGTGACCGGTTCTACAAATGCCATCTTCAGTCCTTGGTTTCCTGGTTTTGGCGTGCCCGCCAGCGCCGGGCCAACTGCAAACCACCGCCGCCGCCCAAGCCGACGAGAAGAATTGCGCCGATGCTGGCGTTGCCGTAACCGGGGGCAAAAATGTCCAGGCCCAGCAGGCGCCCGGCCCAAAAACCCAGCAATGCGCCACCGATAAAACCGATGGCGTCCGACAGGCCTTCCAGCCAGAGATTGTTTTTCATGGTCATTGCGGCGGGTAAGGCAAATTAACGGTTGTGGCGCTGCATGAACATCAGCTTTTCAAACAGCGTGACATCCTGCTCGTTTTTCAGCAGTGCGCCGACCAGGGGCGGCACGGCCATTTTGTCGTCCTTGGTTTGCAGGGCTTCCAGCGGAATGTCTTCGGCTAGCAGCAGCTTGAGCCAGTCCAGCAGTTCGCTGGTGGACGGTTTCTTTTTGAGACCCGGCAGGTTGCGCACGTCGAAAAAGGTTTTCATGGCCGCCGCCAGCAGTTCCTTTTTCAGGCCCGGAAAGTGCACATCCACGATGCTTTGCATGGTCGCAGCATCGGGGAACTTGATGTAGTGGAAAAAGCAGCGCCGCAAAAACGCGTCGGGCAGCTCTTTTTCGTTGTTGGAGGTGATAAACACCAGCGGACGGTGCTTAGCTTTGATCAGCTGGCGGGTCTCGTAGCAGTAAAACTCCATGCGGTCGATTTCGCGCAGCAAGTCGTTGGGGAACTCGATGTCCGCCTTGTCGATCTCGTCGATCAGCAGGGCCACCGGCTTGTCGGCGGTGAAGGCTTGCCACAGCACGCCTTTGATGATGTAGTTGTGGATGTCCTTGACACGCTCGCCGCCATCGACGTCGGACAGTTGCGAGTCGCGCAGGCGGCTCACGGCGTCGTATTCGTACAAGCCCTGCTGCGCCTTGGTGGTGGATTTGATGTGCCACTGCAAGAGCGGCATGTCCAGCGCCTCGGCCACTTCCTCGGCCAGCATCGTTTTGCCGGTGCCCGGTTCACCCTTGACCAGCAGCGGGCGCTGCAAGGTGATGGCCGCGTTGACCGATAGCATCAAATCCTGGGTTGCGACGTAGTTTTTTGTTCCGTGGAATTTCATGGTTTGGGCTTATTTGAGAGAGGCAGCGTTCAGGTTAGGCGAAAGGTCGTGGATCGATATAATGAATGTTTGATCCATCTCAAACATTGGTTGATTGTCCTCCCAAAATGAATAAATTCCTGTCATTACTGCCTGTACTGGTT